>NZ_LR134525.1:0-728699 GCF_900638555.1 Neisseria meningitidis | reverse complement strand
AATATAAAATCCTGATTGGTGACTACCAGTAGTACCAACATCATTGGGACGAATATAACGACAGTATACTGCAATTGATTTATTTGCTGTCTGTATTGCTGAAGCTACTAAGTCATCGGATTTATTTACTACTTGTATTGTCTGAGCTGCCAAGTCATTCATTTTTTAACTCATTTATAATTTGTTTAGCAATAGCTTGAACCAACGGTACAGCAATTGAATTGCCAAACTGCTTGTATGCAGCTGTCTTGGATACTGCATCAATAACAAAATCTTTAGGAAATCCCATTAAACGCGAGCACTCCCTAGGTGTCAGCTTCCTAGGATTTTTTCCTTTCTGAGGGATGAGTATTTCGGAACCATCTTTGTAATATCGTGCAGATAGAGTTCGTGATATTCCATCTAAATCAACTAATCCAAAACCAAATCCATTACCCTTTGCCTTATGTTTTTTAGCGTAATTTTGAAGGTAAAGCCATAAGTTATCAGAAAGAGTAAAAGAATTATCTACATCATCTTCCAAAATTTGCTTTAATTTTGGTTGTGATTCTGGTGGGGAAGGAAAATTGAAATTTATTTCCTTATTAAAATATTGTCTATCAAAACCTACAATAAAAATACGCTCCCTATTTTGAGGAACATAATATTTTGCATTCATAACTTGATAAAATATCTGATAGTCAAGCTCTTCTAAAGTCCCTTTAATTACTTTAAATGTATTTCCTTTGTCATGCGAAACAAGGTTTTTCACATTCTCTAAAAGAAAAATTTTAGGTCGATGTTTTCCAATAATTTCAGCAACATCAAAAAATAGAGTTCCCTGCGCCTTATCTAAGAAGCCTGTTTCTCGTCCTAGGCTTTTTTTCTTTGAAACACCAGCTATAGAGAATGGCTGACACGGGAATCCTGCTGTTAATACATCAAACTTACTTGGAATAGCTGCTTTGGTTTCCTTTAATGTAATATCTCCATAAGGAATATCATTAAAATTTACTTGGTAGGTTTGACGGGCTTTATCATCCCATTCACTAGAAAATACACATCGCCCACCAACATTCTCCATTGCAATGCGAAAACCACCTATTCCCGCAAATAAATCAATAAAAGTAAATTTCTCATTATTTAAGGTAACTATATTATCTAATTGATTTTGTATTTTATTTTTCATATTTTATATTTCAGATGATTTATTAATCTAAAGGCCATCTGAAAACTCCCCCTTTCATCAAATCTTACAAGCCCCGCCCGCGCAGCCGTCATCCTGAATATCGGTCTGCGTATCGTCCGCGCCGTCGCGGGTGTTATGGTAGTACAGGGTTTTGACGCCGTATTTGTAGGCGGTCAGCAGGTCTTTGAGCATTTGTTTCATAGAAACTTTGCCGCCTTCGAATTTGCCCGGGTCGTAGGCGGTGTTGGCGGAAATCGCCTGATCGACGAATTTTTGCATCACGCCAACAAGTTTCAGATAGCCTTCGTTGCCGGGAAGCTGCCACAGGGTTTCATAGGCATTTTTCAGGGTTTCAAACTCCGGCACGACTTGTTTCAAAATGCCGTCTTTCGATGCTTTGACCGTTACCAATCCGCGCGGCGGCTCGATACCGTTGGTGGCGTTGGCGATTTGCGAACTGGTTTCAGACGGCATGAGTGCGGTTAGAGTAGAGTTACGCAGGCCGTATTTGACGATGTCGGCACGCAGGCTTTCCCAATCGTAGTGCAAAGGCTCGTTACACACAGCGTCCAAGTCTTTTTTGTAGGTGTCGATGGGCAGTTTGCCTTGCGAATAAACGGTTTGGTTAAAGAGCGTGCACGCACCGTATTCTTTGGCAAGGTTTGCCGATGCTTTGAGCAGGTAATACTGTATGGCTTCAAAGGTACGGTGGGTCAGACCGAGCGCGGAGCCGTCGCTGTAGCGGACACCGTTTTTCGCCAAATAATACGCATAGTTGATCACGCCGATACCGAGCGAACGGCGGCCCATAGTGGAGGTACGCGCGGCTTCTACCGGATATCCCTGATAATCTAAAAGTGCATCGAGCGCGCGCACGGTCAAATCGGCAAGCCCTTCCAATTCGTCCAAGCTGTTTAATGCCCCCAAGTTGAAGGCAGACAGGGTACACAGGGCGATTTCGCCGTTCGGGTCGTTGATATTGTCCAAAGGTTTGGTCGGCAGCGCGATTTCCATACACAAGTTGGACTGATGAACAGGCGCAACGCGCGGATCGAACGGGCTGTGCGTATTGCAGTGATCGACGTTTTGAATGTAGATGCGCCCGGTTCCGGCACGCTCCTGCATCAGCGTGGAAAACAGGTCGGCAGCCGGAATGATGCGCTTGCGGATATCAGGGTCTTGCTCGTATTTCGTATAGAGCCGCTCAAATTCGTCTTGGTCGGCAAAAAACGCTTCGTACAATCCCGGAACCTCGTTGGGCGAAAACAGCGTAATGTTGCCGCCCTTAATCAGGCGGGTGTACAGCAGGCGGTTGATTTGCACGCCGTAATCAAGCTGACGGATACGGTTGTCTTCCACGCCCCGGTTGTTTTTCAACACCAGCAGGCTTTCGGCTTCGATATGCCACAAGGGGTAGAACAAGGTTGCCGCGCCGCCTCGCACGCCACCTTGCGAACAGGATTTGACTGCCGCCTGAAACATTTTAAAGAAGGGAATGCAGCCGGTATGCCGTGCTTCGCCGCCCCGGATTTCGCTGTCCAGTCCGCGGATACGTCCGGCATTGATGCCGATGCCCGCACGCTGGGAAACGTATTTCACAATCGCGCTGGTAGTGGCGTTGATGGAATCCAGGCTGTCGTCGCATTCGATCAATACGCAGCTTGAGAACTGGCGCGTAGGCGTACGCACGCCGCTCATAATCGGGGTCGGCAGCGATACTTTAAATGTGGAAACGGCATCGTAAAACCGTTTGACGTAATCGAGGCGTGTTTCTTTGGGATATTTGCTGAAAAGACACATCGCCACCAGAACATATAAGAACTGCGGTGTTTCATAAATCTGGCGGGTAACGCGGTTCTGTACCAGATATTTGCCTTCGAGCTGTTTGACAGCGGCATAGGAAAAGGACATATCGCGTTCGTGGTCGATATAGGCGTTCAGCTCGTCAAATTCTTCGCGGCTGTAATCCTCAAGGATATGCCTGTCGTATTTTGCGGCATCGGTAAGTTTTTTAACGTGGTCGTAAAGGTGCGGCGGCTCGTACTCGCCGTAGGCTATTTTACGCAGATGGAAAATCGCCAAACGCGCGGCAAGGTATTGGTAGTCCGGGGTATCTTCCGAAATTAAATCGGCAGCGGCTTTGATGATGGTTTCGTGGATGTCGTCGGTGCGGATGCCGTTGTAGAACTGGATGTGCGATTTCAACTCGACCTGAGATACGGAAACATTTTCCAATCCGTCCGCCGCCCAAGTGACGACACGGTGAATCTTATCCAAATCAATGGCTTCTAATCTTCCGTCTCGTTTGGTTACTTTCAAATCAGTCGGTGTATTCATCGCTTCCTCTTCCACTCTTGATATTCAAGACACAGTCTTTTCAAATAAATTAAGGCAGACAATATAGTGGATTTTTGGCATTTTCTCCAGTCTTGACAACGGTTGTATTTTTCAGTTTCAGGCAATGCGCGATAAAACCCGCCTGTCGTATTTTTCCTATAATATTTGTTTTATCTGATAATTCTTTACCGATAAAAAACGGGTAAATTTTTTGCCTTTTGACCGGCTCCGGCTACAAGGCGGCGAAATAAGGATTTTCCGACGAAAAAGGAAAGCTTCCTGTTTTCTGCCCCTGCAAATTGTTAAATTTTGCAAAGTATGATTTTGCCGCGCCGCCGCCGACAAATTCCATTTTCTTACCGATTGGAATTTATTATTGAGATTAATGTGTTATTTGAATCCGCATATCAAACGGCAAGTTTTGTCGGCTGAATGAGTCTGAAACTGCCGACAATTTGCCCGTTCCATCCTTCCATCCTATACTGGAAGGAATGACAAACTGAAAGGATCGTCATATCTGTCAAAAAGATGCTTGCCATACTGTTGTCTGCAATATTGGGACTGGTATCGACAACTGCCGCTGCCGGTACGTCAGAACCCGCCCACCGCGATACCAAACATATCCGCAAGGCAAACAAGCAGATGCTGCACCCCGAATGCAGGAAATATTTGGAACGCCGTGCCGCGTGGTACCGATCGCAAGGCAACGTGCAGGAATTGCGCGAAAACAAAAAGGCGCGCAAAGCATTCCGCTCCCTGCCTTATAAGGAACAGAAAACCCAATGCCGGGCGGCTTATGAGGCTTTCGATGATTTCGACGGCAGCAGGTTCCGCCGTTAATCCCATATAAAATATGCCGTCTGAACACAGGTTCAGACGGCATATTTTATGAATACAACAAACTATCCTTACGCCATTTCGTTTGAGGTCCTCCCGTTGCCGCAGCCTTAATATAGTGGATTAACAAAAATCAGGACAAGGCGACGAAGCCGCAGACAGTACAGATAGTACGAAACCGATTCACTTGGTGCTTCAGCACCTTAGAGAATCGTTCTCTTTGAGCTAAGGCGAGGCAACGCTGTACTGGTTTAAATTTAATCCACTATACATCCACAAAAGCGAATCATACTGCCACATTCCGACAACCGGTTTCAGACAGCGATATCCGCATCGTCGGCGACAACGGCACGGATGCTTTCTTCGATTTTATCTTTTAAAGCATAACGGTCTTCGCTTTCCGCCGCATCCGCCACGCAAACGAAATCGACTTTTATCGTCAATTTTTTCATAGACACGATGCGCCACAGGCAGGTCGGCAAACCGACATCGGCATATGAGGGACGAGCCGTCCTTTTTCCCGTTTCGTCATAATAACGCAGCGCGACCGCCAAAACCTTTGCCCCCGCATCGATGGCGGATTGGAACAGCGCGGCTTTGAACGGCAAAAGCCCCAATCCGGAGGAAGTCCGCGCTTCGGGGAAAAAACTGACGTTTTGACCGCGTTGCAAGGTTTCGCAGACGGCGCGGTTAATCGGTTCGATGTCGCGCCGCGAATTGCGGTTGATGAACACCGTTCCCGCGTTCTGCCCCATCTTGCCCAATACCGGCCAGCTTTTGATTTCCTGCTTGGCGATAAAGCTGCTCGGATAAACCGCGCTCATCGCGAAAATATCCAGCCAGGACACGTGGTTGGCGGCAACCAAGACACCGTTCGGATGTTCGGGTGCGGGTCTGCCCACCTCCAATCCGATATCCAAAGCCGCCAAAACCCCCCCTGCCCAACTCGATTACCGCCCGATTGCGCGACTCGGGGCAACCGCCGTCAATACCGCGCAGGTTTTTCCCGGTTTTGAACAGCCAGACCGTCAAGCGGCACAAGCGGCGCAGACGTGTAAAAAATGAAGCTTTATTTGAAGACATGAACAATTCTTTCCCGATAATCGGTGTTTGTTGTTGAAACGTTCGGACGGCATACCGATAAAATGCCGTCTGAAACCGTTTTCCGCCCTATTTCTGACAATTCGGGCAGTAAAACGTGCCGCGCTGCCCCAAAGTTTCTTTCACAACCAAACCGCCGCACTGGGGGCACGGCTGATTGTGCCGCCCGTACACCGTATATTCCTGTTGGAAGTAGCCGCTTTTGCCGTCGCTGTCCACAAAATCCCTCAAGGTACTGCCGCCCGTTTCAATGGCGCGCCGCAACACCGCTTTGACGGTTTCAACCAAAAGCGCACACTCTTTCTTTTTCAGACGGTTGGCAGGACGGTGGGGCGAAATGCCCGCTCTGAACAGGCTCTCATTGGCATAAATATTGCCCACACCGACCACGACCGCATTGTCCATCAGGGCAAGTTTGACCGCGCGCTTCTGCGCCTTCAGCCTCACATACAGATAATCCGTGCAAAATGCCTCCGACAAAGGCTCCGGCCCCAGTTTTTCCAACAGCGGATGATGTTCTTCGATTCCCTCATACCAAAGTATCGCGCCGAACTTTCTCGGATCGCGGTAACGCATGACCGTGCCGTCTGAAAACACAATATCGACGTGATCGTGTCTGTCCGACCTGCCGATACGTCCGTCCGACGGCGTAAAAATCCGCAAACTGCCCGACATCCCCAAGTGAATCAGCAAAATCCCCGTTTGGAAACGGACAATCAGATATTTGGCACGCCTGCCGCAGGACAAAACCTGCCGACCGGACAAAATCTCCCCCAAATCGGGATTGATCTGCCAGCGCAGCTTCAATTGGCGCAATACCACGGCTTCCACCGTTTTCCCTTCAATATGCGGCGCGATGCCGCGCAACGTCGTTTCCACTTCCGGCAATTCCGGCATAACCCCTCCCGACATTTCTTCTGACAGATGCCGTCTGAAAGACGGCTGTCCCTAATCCGCAATCCTTGCCGCACCCGCCGCAAGGGCTTTGCCGCCCAAATACCCGTCCCACGCGGGCAGGGGCGTTACGCCCGCCGCCCTTTTGACCAAAACCAAACCGTACACTGCGGCACACTGCGGCCACCAACGGTCGCCCGCCTTTTCCATAAACCGCCAAAAGCGTATTTGCCCGAGCGACGAAACGGGCGGCAGATACACCATAAATTTCCCAAATTCAATATCGAAACCGACATCCGCAAGCTGCCTTTTCAACTCGGGCAGCGGCAGACAAAACCGTTTTTCCGGCAGGCGTTCGCCGTCAAACCAACGGCTGAATCCCCAGAGCGAATACGGATTGAAACCCGTCAGCATCAAACGTCCGGACGGTTTCAATATCCGGTGCGCTTCCGACAGGATTTGCGAAGGAACACCGCCTTCCAGAGTATGCGGGAAAAGCAGTATATCCGCAGAAACATCCGCCAAAGCCATATTTTCCGCCGACATCGACATATCTCGCGGCACACAGACAACATCTTCAGACAGGCTCAGCCACGGACCGCCCACCTGAACCGCACACATTCCCGAAAAACGGTATGAATCCAGATACCGCCCGAAGAAATCCTGTTCCAATTTTGCAACATACCGCCCCATCGCCGTATCTTCAAACCATGAATCCATATTGCGTCCGTTTCAAACAGATTGCCTGCCGATATTCTATTCCAAACAGGATTTCTGTCAAAAAACACATCGGCCGCCCATTTCCGAATCCGCATAAAGTTCCTGTAAAACTTGACGCTTTTTCAGTCAAACAGTACCATCGGACGATAAAATATGTTTATTCCGCCGATATAAATCATGTCCAAACTCAAAACCATCGCCCTGACCGCGTCAGGTCTGTCCGTTTGTCCGGGTTTCCTATACGCCCAAAACACCTCATCACACCAAATCGGTTTGGCGATTATGCGCTTAAACTCTTCAATACTCGACCTGCCACCGACAAAACAATATTTCCAATCCGGCAGCCTGTGGAGCGAGCTGCGCCAAGGCTTCCGGATGGGCGAAGTCAATCCCGAACTGGTACGCCGCCACGAAAGCAAATTCATCGCAAGCCACAGCTATTTCAACAGGGTCATCAACCGGAGTAGACCCTATATGTACCATATCGCCAACGAAGTCAAAAAACGCAATATGCCCGCCGAAGCCGCCCTGCTTCCCTTCATCGAAAGCGCGTTCGTCACCAAAGCCAAATCACACGTCGGCGCATCGGGCCTGTGGCAGTTCATGCCCGCTACCGGCAGGCATTACGGCCTGGAAAAAACACCGGTTTACGACGGCAGGCACGACATTTACGCCGCCACCGATGCCGCACTCAACTATCTGCAATACCTCTATGGACTGTTCGGCGACTGGCCGCTCGCCTTTGCCGCCTACAACTGGGGTGAAGGCAACGTCGGACGCGCCATCAACCGCGCCCGCGCCCAAGGGCTCGAACCGACCTACGAAAACCTGCGTATGCCCAACGAAACGCGCAACTATGTTCCCAAGCTGCTCGCCGTGCGCAACATCATTGCCGCCCCCCAATCTTTCGGCATGAATATCAGCGACATAGACAACAAACCGTATTTTCAGGCAGTCGAACCGGACCGTCCGCTCGACAACGAAGCCATCGCCCGGCTTGCCGGCATCACGCAAAGCGAGCTGCTCGCCCTAAACCCCGCATTCAACGTCCCCGCGTTCATCCCCAAAAGCAAACGCAAACTGCTGCTTCCTGTCGCGTCCGTACAAACCTTCCAAAGCAACTACCTCAACGCCGCACCCGACAGCCTGTTTTCATGGGAAGTCTATACGCCTGCCGCCAAAACCAGCTTGTCCGACATCTCGACGGCAACCGGCATGAGCATTGCCGACATCAAACGCCTCAACAACCTGAACGGCAACCTTGTCAACGCAGGACGCAGCATCCTTGTCGCCAAGAACGGCAAAACCCTTCAGACGGCATCGGAATCCGTCGTTTCCATCGACATCGACAATACGCCCAACACCTACCGTTCCAATATGCCGGCAGGCACGGTGAACGTCGGCATTGCCCGAATCCGACCCGCCGCCGCACAGACAGCGGACATTACCGTCGCACCTTTGCCGCAGAAAACCGTCCGTACGGAACCCGATCCCCTTGTCCGTATTGCCGAACCTGCCCTTGCGACAGCCGCAGCGCAACCTCAAACCGAAAAACAGACCGCCATGCCGTCTGAAACCCAAACCGCAACACTCGCGCAGATCGTCCCCCAAAACGACATGCAGGCGGCAGACGAACTCATGCAGCTTGTTGCCCGAAACAACCTGCGCCGACAGGCTGAAGAAACCATCTCTGCCGTCATCGGCACGCCTGACACAGTTGCCGAACACAACATTTCCTCATCTCCGCAACATACCGTTGCCGCCGACGGCAAACGCCGGGTACGTTTGGAAACGCGCGTAGCCAAAGCTGCCGACGGCGAAGCCGAAATCTCCCCGCTCCATGCCAGCATCCACCGCGTTGTAGAAGGCGACACCCTGTTCAACATTGCCAAACGCTACAACGTCAGTGTAGCCGACCTGATTGTCGCCAACAACATCAAAGGCAACACCATCCAAAAAGGACAGGTACTCCGCCTGGCGCAGGCAGCCCCTGCCCAAACCCGTATTGAAAAAGTATCCTACACCGCGCGCAAAGGCGACACCTTCAAAAGTATCGCCGCGCGCTTCAATATCCATATCGACGACATCCGCCGGCTCAATCCCAACCTGAACACCATCAATCCGGGACAGAGGGTCAAACTGATTGGAAGCTGATTCGGATACGGCACATGACAGGACTTTCTCAGTCCTGTCTTTTTCATCCCACATTTCCCATACCATCATGAAACTTATCAAATACCTGCAATATCAAGGCATAGGAAGCCGCAAGCAGTGCCAATGGCTGATTGCCGGCGGTTATGTTTTCATCAACGGAACCTGCATGGACGACACCGATGCAGACATCGATTCCTCATCCGTCGAAACGTTGGATATTGACGGGGAAGCAGTAACCGTCGTTCCCGAACCCTATTTCTACATCATGCTCAACAAGCCTGAAGATTACGAAACTTCGCACAAACCCAAGCACTACCGCAGCGTATTCAGCCTGTTCCCCGACAATATGCGGAACATCGATATGCAGGCGGTCGGCAGGCTGGATGCAGATACGACCGGCGTATTGCTGATTACCAACGACGGCAAACTGAACCACAGCCTGACTTCGCCGAGCAGAAAAATTCCCAAGCTGTACGAAGTAACGCTCAAACACCCCACAGGAGAAACGCTCTGCGAAACCTTGAAAAACGGCGTGCTGCTCCACGACGAAAACGAAACCGTTTGTGCCGCCGATGCCGTTTTGAAAAACCCGACCACCCTGCTGCTGACCATTACCGAAGGAAAATACCACCAAGTCAAACGCATGATCGCCGCCGCCGGCAACCGCGTGCAACACCTTCATCGCCGGCGATTCGCACATCTGGAAACAGAAAACCTCAAACCCGGGGAATGGAAATTTATCGAATGTCCAAAATTCTGAAATAACATCCAAGAATTCCATTTATATTCATCCACATACTCATTAAATATATGGTTTAACCCAATTTAACGCAAAAAATCAATTTACGATATAATCCATTTGTCTGAGTAACGCCTGTTCAAGCAGGCTTATGAGTAAGACGTTTTCCCCGTAATGTGTTTTGCCATCTATACTTCTCCCCTTGTATAGATGGTTTTTTTATAGTGGATTAAATTTAAACCAGTACAGCGTTGCCTCGCCTTGCCGTACTATTTGTACTGTCTGCGGCTTCGTCGCCTTGTCCTGATTTTTGTTAATCCACTATATTTCAAATTCCCTCTCTTTCATCATTATTTAAATGCTATCATTAATATAATTAACAAAATTTCATTTCCATACACCGATGTAGAAGAATAACAAATTAATCTATTTATAAACTCCGATTCTTCCTCATCGGGTTATACTCATCAGAAATACTCACTGAAATATATGCCTTTTACATGGAAAATCACTAGACAGTTGAAAAGCAATCAGTCAGTTCCTGTTAAAAAACGCGTGTAGAATTTCCGCTTTATCTCAATCGGACACGGTTTCAATATGTCTTCCCCTTCAAATACCAATCGTCAAACCTGGTCCAGCCGATTAACCTATATCCTGACCGTTGCCGGCGCGACTGTCGGTTTCGGCGCGACGTGGCGTTTCCCGTATTTGGTCGGTGAAAACGGTGGTGCGCGTATGTGTTTTTATTCTGTATCGCGATGCTGGTTATCGGCATCCCGATGATTTTGGTGGAAAATGTCATCGGACGGCGCAAAGGCGTGAACGCGCTGGATGCGTTCGGCGGCCCGATGAACGGCAAACCCATTGCCAAAATTTGGAAACTGGTCGGCTGGATGGGCTGCTCGGCGCGTTCGGCATCATGGCTTATTACATGGTACTCGGCGGCTGGGTAATCAGCTATATCGTTAATATTATTGGAGGAAATTTGAATATTTCCAGCCCCGTCGACGGTGTGGTTACAAAAGGCTTCTTTGCCGAACACATTGAAACAGCCCTTGGGAAATTGCGTTTTATACGCTGCTTTTTGTCGCCGTGAACCAATGGATTTTGGTCAAAGGCGTTATCGGCGGCATTGAAAAAGCGGCAAAATAGCTGATGCCGCTGCTGTTTTTGTTCCTAATCGCGATGGTCGTCCGCAACGTTACCCTTCCGGGCGCAATGGAAGGGGTTGCTTTCTATCTGAAACCTGATTTCAGCAAGATTACCGCCGAACTGTTCGTCTTCGTTTTGGGGCAGGTATTTTTTGCCCTGAGCTTGGGTTTCGGCGTGATGATTACCTTGTCCAGCTATTTGGATAAAAACGAAAATCTGGTTCAGACGGCAGTTATCACGGCAATTACCAATACCATCATCGCCATACTTGCGGGCTTTATGATTTTCCCGTCGCTCTTCAGCTTCGGCGTTGCCCCCGATTCCGGCCCGACTTTGGTGTTCCAAAGCTTGCCGATTGTGTTCTCACATATGTGGGCGGGATCTGTGTTCGCCGTGATTTTCTTCTCGCTGCTCCTGATTGCCGCGTTGACAACTTCGCTGACCATTTATGAAGTGTTGATTACGACCATTCAGGAAAAAACCAAAATCCGCCGTACCGCCGCGATTACGATTGTATTGGCTGCCATCTTCATTTTCGGCAACATCCCGTCCATTCTGAGCTATGGTCCGTGGAAAGACGTTCCGTGTTCGGCAAAAATATTTTCGATGCCTTCGACTACATCAGCGGCAACATCTTGTTTATGCTGACCGCGCTCGGTTCCGCGCTGTTTGCCGGTTTTGTGATGAAGGACGAAGCGAAGGACGAATTGCTTTATAAAGGCAACCATACGACGGTCAATATTTGGTTTGCTTATGTGAAATATCTTGTGCCGCTGGTGATTCTGCTGATTTTCGTCAGCAACCTGTTCTAATCCGCAGCAATCGATGCCGTCTGAAGGTCATACCTCTTTCAGACAGCATTGCCTTGATGCCCGCCACAATACCCGCAACGCCGAAATCCGAACCGGCTTGCCGACTTCTGTCGGATGTTTCCGGGCAGGCGGCGTTCCGTCTGCTTAGACAATCGTCCTTTAAAACAGGTAGAATCCGCCCCAATGGGAAATACATCCTTCAGACGGCAAAACCCATACCCCAAACCATCAGGAATCCCCCTTATGAACAGACAAAAAGTCATCGCCATCGACGGCCCGGGCGCATCGGGCAAAGGCACGGTTGCCGCCCGCGTTGCCGCCGCATTGGGATACGATTATCTCGATACCGGCGCACTCTACCGCCTGACCGCCCTATATGCACAAAAACAAGGCGTGGGATGGCACGATGAAGAAAACGTTTCCGAACTGGCAAAAAAACTGCCCGCCGTATTTTCAGACAGCCGCATCCTGCTCGGCGGCGAAGACGTTTCAGACGGCATCCGGACAGAAGCCATCGGCATGGGCGCATCCGCAGTCGCACAGTTGCCTAAAGTCCGCGCCTCCCTGCTGCAACGCCAACGCGATTTTCTGACCGAAAAAGGACTGGTCGCCGACGGACGGGACACCGGATCGGTCGTCTTCCCCCAAGCCGAACTTAAAATCTTCCTGACGGCAGAATCCAAAATCCGTGCCGAACGCCGCGCCAAACAAATCGGCATCCCCTGCGAAGGTTTGGCATTCGAGCGCATCCTGTCCGACATCGAAGCCAGAGACGAGGCAGACCGAAACCGCAAGGTTGCCCCCCTGAAACAACAACCCGATGCCCTGCTTTTGGATACGAGCCGCCTGACTATAGAAGAAACTGTAAAAAAAGTGCTTGATTGGTATCGTAAAGTTTAAATTTTCAGGTATAATCGCCCGCATTGCGTTTCAGACAGCATGAATTTCCCCATATGCCGTCTGAAACCTTATTTACCCGTCTGCCCTGCCAAGGACGGCAGACATCCACCAACCCACCCCGCACCCCTTGGCGGTGTACCGAAAAGAGTTATATATGTCTATGGAAAATTTTGCTCAGCTGTTGGAAGAAAGCTTTACCCTGCAAGAAATGAACCCGGGTGAGGTGATTACCGCTGAAGTAGTGGCAATCGACCAAAACTTCGTTACCGTAAACGCAGGTCTGAAATCAGAATCCCTGATTGATGTAGCTGAATTCAAAAACGCTCAAGGCGAAATTGAAGTTAAAGTCGGCGACTTCGTTACCGTTACCATCGAATCCGTCGAAAACGGCTTCGGCGAAACCAAACTGTCCCGCGAAAAAGCCAAACGCGCTGCCGATTGGATTGCCCTGGAAGAAGCCATGGAAAACGGCAACATCCTGTCCGGCATCATCAACGGCAAAGTCAAAGGCGGCCTGACCGTTATGATTAGCAGCATCCGCGCATTCCTGCCAGGTTCTTTGGTCGACGTACGTCCTGTAAAAGACACTTCTCACTTCGAAGGCAAAGAGATCGAATTCAAAGTGATTAAACTGGACAAAAAACGCAACAACGTCGTTGTTTCCCGCCGCGCCGTTCTGGAAGCCACTTTGGGTGAAGAACGCAAAGCCCTGCTGGAAAACCTGCAAGAAGGCTCCGTCATCAAAGGCATCGTTAAAAACATTACCGATTACGGTGCATTCGTTGACTTGGGCGGCATCGACGGTCTGTTGCACATCACCGATTTGGCATGGCGGCGCGTGAAACACCCGAGCGAAGTCTTGGAAGTCGGTCAGGAAGTTGAAGCCAAAGTATTGAAATTCGACCAAGAAAAACAACGCGTTTCCTTGGGTATGAAACAACTGGGCGAAGATCCTTGGAGCGGTCTGACCCGCCGTTATCCGCAAGGCACCCGCCTGTTCGGCAAAGTATCCAACCTGACCGACTACGGCGCATTCGTCGAAATCGAACAAGGCATCGAAGGTTTGGTACACGTCTCCGAAATGGACTGGACCAACAAAAACGTACACCCGAGCAAAGTCGTACAACTGGGCGACGAAGTCGAAGTCATGATTTTGGAAATCGACGAAGGCCGCCGCCGTATCTCTTTGGGTATGAAACAATGCCAAGCCAATCCTTGGGAAGAATTTGCCGCCAACCACAACAAAGGCGACAAAATCTCCGGTGCGGTTAAATCCATTACCGATTTCGGCGTATTCGTCGGCCTGCCCGGCGGCATCGACGGTCTGGTTCACCTGTCCGACCTGTCCTGGACCGAATCCGGCGAAGAAGCCGTACGCAAATACAAAAAAGGCGAAGAAGTCGAAGCCGTCGTATTGGCAATCGACGTGGAAAAAGAACGCATCTCCTTGGGTATCAAACAACTGGAAGGCGATCCGTTCGGCAACTTCATCAGCGTGAACGACAAAGGTTCTTTGGTTAAAGGTTCCGTGAAATCTGTTGACGCCAAAGGTGCTGTTATCGCCCTGTCTGACGAAGTAGAAGGCTACCTGCCTGCTTCCGAATTTGCAGCCGACCGCGTTGAAGATTTGACCACCAAACTGAAAGAAGGCGACGAAGTTGAAGCCGTCATCGTTACCGTTGACCGCAAAAACCGCAGCATCAAACTTTCCGTTAAAGCCAAAGATGCCAAAGAAAGCCGCGAAGCACTGAACTCCGTCAATGCCGCCGCCAATGCGAATGCCGGCACCACCAGCTTGGGCGACCTGCTGAAAGCCAAACTCTCCGGCGAACAAGAATAAGGTTGCAGACATGACAAAGTCTGAGTTAATGGTTCGTTTGGCAGAAGTGTTTGCCGCCAAAAACGGCACGCATCTTCTGGCAAAAGACGTAGAGTACAGCGTAAAAGTCTTGGTTGACACCATGACTAGATCGCTTGCCCGAGGTCAACGCATCGAAATCCGCGGTTTCGGCAGCTTCGATTTGAACCATCGTCCTGCCCGCATCGGTCGCAATCCCAAAACCGGCGAGCGTGTGGAAGTACCTGAAAAACATGTACCCCACTTCAAGCCCGGTAAAGAATTGCGCGAGCGGGTCGACTTGGCTTTAAAAGAAAATGCCAATTAAACCTTAGCATCAAAACGCCGCTGTTACGCGGCGTTTTTTCTGTGGTTTAACTTCATCCGTTGCTTCAATACCTTGAGCCAAGCAAGCAACGGATTAGAGCGTGGATTTTTTTATAGTGGATTAACAAAAACCAGTACGGCGTTGCCTCGCCTTAGCTCAAAGAGAACAATTCTCTAAGGTGCTGAAGCACCAAGTGAATCGGTTCCGTACTATTTACACTGTCTGCGGCTTCGTCGCCTTGTCCTGATTTTTGTTAATCCACTATATCATTGCTTACAATCCGCTTTTTAAACAACAAATTTTTGATTTCTATTACGAACAGGACAAAAATCCTGCTTATTGCACTAAAACTAAGCCGTTTCAGGAATTTGCGGCAAATTTACAGCTTTTACCGAGCCTAATGCTTTCGCTTTTTGGTAAAACGCCAATTTGTATTCAAGCAAATCTAAATAGCGTTTTAATTCGGCAATTTGACACTTCACATTTTCTATTTGATTTTCAAACAAGGAAAGGCGTTCTTCAATGGTATCGTCGCCAATGACGGTACATTCCGCAAAGCGTTTGATGTCTTTTAAGCTCATTCCCGTATTTTTCAAGCATTGCAATAAGCCCAACCATTGCAAATCGTTATCGGTAAAACAGCGGTTACCGTATTCATCACGTCCGATATTGGGCAACAAACCTTCTTTGTCGTAAAAACGTAGGGTGTGGGCGGAGATGCCTATTTTTTCGGCGGCTTTGGCAGTAGTATAAGTCATTTTCCCTCCTTCTAAACAAAAACAGTAAAAAACACTTGCTTTAGAGTTAACTCTAAAGTGTAAACTGTTGCTATGTTGCTCAGGCAAGGCAACTTTGTCAATGAATTAAGAGGAAAGACAATGGAAATGAAACAAGCCGATTCAACCATCAAATCTCGTGCGGCGGTGGCATTCGCCCCTAACCAACCCTTACAAATTGTGGAAATCGACGTAGAAATGCCGCGTAAAGGCGAGGTGTTAATCCGCAATACCCACACTGGCGTGTGCCATACTGATGCGTTTACGTTATCAGGAAGCGATCCTGAAGGCGTATTCCCTGTGGTGCTTGGACACGAAGGTGCGGGTGTGGTCGTTACTGTGGGCGAAGGTGTGTCAAGCGTAAAACCGGGTGATCACGTGATTCCGCTTTACACCGCCGAATGTGGCGAATGTGAGTTTTGTTGTTCAGGTAAAACCAACTTGTGCGTCTCAGTGCGTGATACACAAGGTAAAGGCTTAATGCCGGACGGCACGACGCGTTTTTCTTATCAAGGTCAGCCGATTTATCACTATATGGGCTGTTCGACTTTCAGTGAATACTCCGTTGTTGCCGAAGTTTCACTGGCGAAAATCAACCCTGAAGCCAACCATGAACAAGTATGTTTGCTCGGCTGCGGCGTTACCACAGGTATTGGTGCGGTACATAATACGGCAAAAGTGCAAGAAGGCGACTCTGTTGCCGTGTTTGGTTTGGGGGCGATTGGTTTGGCGGTGGTGCAAGGTGCGCGTCAAGCCAAAGCCGGCCGCATTATCGCCATTGATACCAATCCATCAAAATTTGAGTTGGCAAAACAGTTCGGTGCAACGGATTGTTTGAACCCGAACGATTACGATAAACCAATTAAAGATGTGTTGTTAGACATCAACAAATGGGGCATTGACCATACCTTTGAATGTATCGGCAATGTAAACGTAATGCGTCAAGCATTAGAAAGTGCACATCGTGGTTGGGGTCAATCCATTATCATCGGCGTAGCAGGTGCAGGACAAGAAATTTCAACGCGTCCGTTCCAGTTGGTAACAGGTCGTGTTTGGAAAGGTTCAGCATTTGGCGGTGTGAAAGGTCGCTCTGAACTGCCGAAAATGGTGGAAGATTCAATGAAAGGCGACATTGAGTTAGAACCGTTTGTAACCCACACAATGACACTCGATCAAATCAATAAAGCCTTTGACTTAATGCACGAAGGTAAATCGATCCGCGCCGTTATTCACTACTAAGGTATGCGATGAAACTGATTGAACAACATCAAATTTTTGGCGGTTCGCAACAAGTTTGGGCGCATCATGCCCAAACGCTGCAATGCGAAATGAAATTTGCCGTCTATTTGCCAAATAATCCAGAAAATCGACCGCTTGGTGTGATTTATTGGCTTTCCGGCTTGACGTGTACGGAACAAAATTTCATTACCAAATCAGGCTTTCAGCGTTATGCGGCAGAACATCAAGTAATTGTGGTGGCCTCCGATACCAGCCCTCGCGGAGAGCAAGTGCCGAACGATGATGCTTACGATTTAGGACAGGGTGCAGGCTTTTATTTGAATGCGACCGAACAGCCTTGGGCGGCGAATTATCAAATGTATGATTACATTTTGAACGAGCTGCCCCGTCTGATTGAGAAACACTTTCCTACCAACGGCAAACGTTCCATTATGGGGCATTCAATGGGCGGACACGGCGCATTGGTATTGGCGCTGCGGAATCAGGAACGTTATCAAAGTGTTTCTGCCTTTTCGCCTATTTTATCGCCAAGCCTCGTGCCGTGGGGAGAAAAAGCCTTTACTGCTTATTTAGGGAAAGACCGTGAAAAATGGCAGCAATATGATGCGAACTCACTCATTCAACAAGGCTATAAAGTGCAAGGTATGCGCATCGATCAAGGCTTGGAAGATGAGTTTTTGCCGACACAATTGCGTACCGAAGATTTTATCGAAACCTGCCGTGCGGCAAACCAGCCGGTCGATGTGCGTTTCCATAAAGGCTACGATCACAGCTATTACTTCATCGCCAGTTTTATTGGCGAGCATATTGCTTATCACGCCGCGTTTTTGAAGTAAACCAAAGAGCGTTCAGTGTTCAAAGCAGTTTTGGGATAGCCGGCACGAGGGCGGTAAGAAGTGCCGGCATAAACGTATGCCGTCTGAGCCGGAAGAAGCCGACTCTACGGATTATAGTGGATTAACAAAAATCAGGACAAGGCGACGAAGCCGCAGACAGTACAAATAGTACGGCAAGGCGAGGCAACGCCGTACTGGTTTAAATTTAATCTACTATAAAAGGCATTTGAGCTCATATCTGCACCATATTGAAACGCCGCCTTTGCTCATACCCCCCCTTGTGCGCGTCATTATTCTTTTCCACGGAAAACGCCAAGTTTGAAGGAAATCATTTATAATACCGACGGTAAGCATTTTCTTTCTCCGCCGCAAGAAGTATAACAAGGTTAAATATGAGTAATAGAGACCAACTTTTTAAAGCCCCGCCGTTTGAAAATCACAGCCCGCTGACTTGGTATCAGGCTGCCTCACAACTGCCCAACTTCATCCGCGACGACGCGCAGGCAGCCGCCATCGAACACCTCGATCGGCTTTGGACCGAATTGATGATGTTCAAACGCAAAAGAAACCGTTTTTTAGGCAGGAGTTTGCGTTCCCCGCAAGTCCCCAAAGGGCTTTATTTCTATGGCGGGGTCGGACGCGGCAAAAGCTTTCTGATGGACGCTTTTTTCGGCTGCCTCCCTTACCGCCGCAAACGCCGCGTCCACTTTCATGCCTTTATGGCAGAAATCCACCAGAGGCTGAAAACCCTGAAAAGCGAAAGCAACCCGTTGAAATCCGTTGCCGCCGAGATTGCCAAAGAAACCCGCGTATTGTGTTTTGACGAATTTCATGTCAGCGATATTGCGGATGCAATGATTTTAGGCCGTCTGCTGGAAAACCTGCTTAACGAGGGCGTTGTTTTGGTGGCGACTTCAAACTACGCGCCTTCCGAACTCTACCCGCAAGGTCAAAACCGGAGCAGTTTTCTTCCCACAATCGCGCTCATCGAGTCCAGCCTGACCGTCTTAAACGTTGACGGCGGTGAAGACTACCGACTGCGTACCCTCCGCCCCGCCGAGATTTTCTTTACGCCTGCCAATGAAGAAAATGAGGCAAAACTGGCAAAACTGTTCAAAGAAATGACAGGCATTACCGATTTGAACCCCGGCATCAGCACCATCCATGGTCGGGAGATTCCCCACAAAGCCGAGTCCGGCCGTGCCATATGGTTTGATTTCCGCGCACTGTGCTTCGGCCCCCGCTCACAGTCCGACTATCTGTATTTGGCCGAACATTATGAAATGGTTTTTATTTCAGGTTTGGAACAACTCTCACCGCAAGAAAAGGCGGAGGCGCGGCGGCTGACTTGGCTGATTGACGTACTCTACGATTTCCGGGTCAAACTGTGTGCCACCGGCGCGGTAGATGTCAACCATATCTATACGGAAGGCGATTTTGCCGAAGAATTTACCCGCACCGCCAGCCGGATGGTCGAAATGCAGTCCGAAGTTTATTTGGAACAGCCGCACCTGACCCTATCTCCCAAGGCTTCAGGCGGATAAGTTATTTTTTTGATAGAATACCGATTTGATTCTTCTTAAGTAAAAATAAGGATATAGCATGGCGATTGAACGTACCATCTCCATCATCAAACCCGATGCCGTCGGCAAAAACGTTATCGGCAAAATATACAGCCGCTTTGAGGAGAACGGTCTGAAAATCGTTGCCGCCAAAATGAAGCAGCTTACCCTCAAAGAGGCGCAAGAATTTTATGCGGTTCATAAAGACCGCCCCTTCTACGCCGGATTGGTTGAATTTATGACCGGCGGTCCGGTTATGATTCAGGTATTAGAGGGTGAAAACGCCGTCCTGAAAAACCGCGAACTGATGGGTGCAACTAATCCTTCCGAAGCCGCCGAAGGCACGATACGCGCGGACTTTGCCACTTCGGTCAGCATTAATGCCGTACACGGTTCCGACAGCGTGGAAAATGCCGCTTTGGAAATTGCCTACTTTTTCAGCCAAACCGAAATCTGCCCCCGTTGATACAATACACCGCCCAACTCCTCTTCAGACGGCATAAAATATATCCATGCCGTCTGAAGACTCTGTTGCAAAAGGCTTCAAATCAAACTTGCCTGCCCTGCAATTTTTTATTTGAAGCCTTGATTTAAGAAAAACACAAACACATGAAAACCAATCTGCTCAACTACGACCTTCAAGGGCTGACCCGACATTTTGCCGATATGGGCGAAAAACCCTTCCGTGCCAAACAGGTTATGCGTTGGATGCACCAATCCGGCGCGCAAAATTTTAACGAAATGACCGATTTGGCAAAATCGTTGCGCCATAAACTGAACGAACAGGCAGGCATCGAAATTCCCAAGCTGATGATGTCTCAAAAATCTTCAGACGGCACTCGAAAATGGCTTTTGGATGTCGGTACGGGCAACGGGGTGGAAACCGTCTTCATCCCCGAATCGGATCGCGGCACGCTCTGCATTTCCTCACAAGTCGGCTGCGCTTTGGAATGTACATTTTGTTCGACCGGCCGGCAGGGCTTCAACCGCAATTTGACTGCTGCCGAAATCATCGGGCAATTGTGGTGGGCAAACAAAGCGATGGGTGTTACACCGAAAAACGAACGCGTAATTTCCAATGTAGTGATGATGGGTATGGGCGAGCCGATGGCGAACTTCGACAATGTCGTTACCGCCTTAAGCATCATGCTGGACGACCACGGCTACGGTTTGAGCCGCCGCCGCGTAACCGTTTCCACTTCGGGTATGGTTCCCCAAATGGACAGGTTGCGCGATGTCATGCCGGTGGCTTTGGCGGTTTCCCTCCACGCTTCCAATGACGAAGTCCGCAACCAAATCGTACCGTTGAACAAAAAATATCCCTTGAAAGAATTGATGGCCGCATGCCAACGCTATCTGGTCAAAGCACCCAGGGATTTCATCACTTTCGAATACGTCATGTTGGACGGAATAAACGATAAGGCGCAACATGCGCGCGAACTGATCGAACTGGTCACAGATGTTCCCTGCAAGTTCAATCTGATTCCGTTCAATCCCTTCCCAAACTCCGGATACGAACGCTCCAGCAATGAGAACATCCGTGTGTTCCGCGATATTTTGCAGCAGGCAGGATTTGTCGTTACCGTACGAAAAACGCGCGGCGACGACATCGATGCCGCCTGCGGACAGTTGGCGGGGCAGGTTCAGGATAAAACGCGCCGCCAACAAAAATGGCAGCAGATTTTAATCGGACAACAGGGGTAATTATGCCTTTTAAGCCATCCAAACGAATCTCTTTATTACTTGTCCTTGCCTTGGGCGCGTGCAGCACTTCCTACCGCCCCTCGCGGGCAGAAAAAGCCAATCAGGTTTCCAATATCAAAACCCAGTTGGCAATGGAATATATGCGCGGTCAGGACTACCGTCAGGCGACGGCAAGTATTGAAGACGCCTTGAAATCAGACCCTAAAAACGAGCTTGCCTGGCTGGTCCGTGCCGAAATCTATCAATACCTGAAAGTTAACGACAAGGCGCAGGAAAGTTTCCGGCAAGCCCTCTCCATCAAACCCGACAGTGCCGAAATCAACAACAACTACGGCTGGTTCCTGTGCGGCAGGCTCAACCGCCCTGCCGAATCTATGGCATATTTCGACAAAGCCCTGGCCGACCCCACCTACCCGACCCCTTATATTGCCAACCTGAATAAAGGCATATGCAGCGCAAAACAGGGGCAATTCGGATTGGCGGAAGCCTATTTGAAACGTTCCCTCGCCGCCCAGCCGCAGTTCCCACCCGCATTTAAAGAACTGGCGCGCACCAAAATGCTGGCCGGGCAGTTGGGCGATGCCGATTACTACTTTAAAAAATACCAAAGCAGGGTAGAAGTCCTTCAGGCCGATGATTTGCTGCTAGGCTGGAAAATTGCCAAAGCCCTCGGCAACGCACAGGCGGCATACGAATATGAAGCACAATTGCAGGCGAATTTCCCCTACTCGGAAGAATTGCAAACCGTCCTCATCGGTCAATAAACAGATTCAAACCATATGAACACACTCCAACGCCGCAAGACGCATCAAGTCCGCATCGATCATATTACCGTCGGTTCAGAAGCACCCGTCGTTATCCAATCTATGACCAACACCGACACTGCCGATGCAAAAGCCACCGCATTGCAGATTAAGGAATTGAGCGACGCCGGATCCGAAATGGTGCGTATTACCGTCAACAGCCCCGAAGCCGCGTCCAAAGTTGCCGAAATCCGCCGCCGCTTGGACGATATGGGCTATGCCACACCGCTTATCGGCGATTTCCACTTCAACGGCGAACGCCTGTTGGCGGAATTTCCAGAATGCGGCAAAGCATTGTCCAAATACCGCATCAATCCCGGCAATGTCGGCAAAGGCGTAAAAGGCGATGAAAAATTTGCCTTTATGATTCGGACTGCTGCTGAAAACGATAAAGCCGTCCGCATCGGCGTAAACTGGGGTTCTTTGGATCAAAGCCTCGCCAAACGTATGATGGATGCCAACCTCGCTTCTTCCGCGCCGAAACCGCCCGAAGAAGTGACGAAGGAAGCACTGATTGTCTCCGCTTTGGAATCTGCCGAAAAAGCCGTTCTATTGGGACTGCCCGAAGACAAAATCATCCTGTCGTGCAAAGTCAGCGCGGTTCAGGATTTGATTCAGGTTTACCGCGAACTGGGCAGCCGTTGCGCCTATCCGCTGCATTTGGGTTTGACCGAAGCCGGTATGGGCAGCAAAGGCATTGTCGCATCAACGGCGGCATTATCCGTCTTGCTTCAAGAAGGAATCGGCGACACCATCCGCATTTCACTGACTCCGGAACCTGGCAGCCCGCGTACTCAGGAGGTCGTCGTCGGGCAAGAGATTTTACAAACTATGGGATTGCGTTCGTTTACGCCGATGGTTACCGCCTGCCCCGGCTGCGGGCGTACCACCAGTACCGTATTTCAAGAGCTGGCACAAGATGTTCAAAATTACCTGCGCCAAAAAATGTCTATATGGCGTACCCTTTATCCTGGGGTTGAATCCCTGAACGTTGCCGTAATGGGCTGCGTTGTCAATGGGCCCGGAGAAAGCAAATTGGCCGACATCGGCATCAGCCTGCCCGGTACGGGGGAAACACCCGTCGCGCCTGTTTATGTAGATGGTGAACGCAAAGTAACGCTGAAAGGCGACAACATTGCAACGGAATTTTTGGCTATTGTTGAAGAGTATGTCAAAACCAACTACGGCGAAAACGGCTCCAAACGCAACCAGAACAAAATCATCCCAATACAGTCCCTATAAGACAAATGCCGTCTGAACTGTTTTCAGACGGCATTTGTCTACTTCACAAGGTTTAAAGCTGCAAAGAAGCGCGGTTTTCCAAAACTTGGTCGATCAAACCATATTCTTTTGCTTCTTCGGCAGACATGAAATTATCACGGTCGGTGTCGCGCTCCAAATCTGCCAAATCGCGGCCGCAATGTTTCGCCATCAGGCGGTTGAGTTTTTCTTTGATTTTCAACAGTTCGCGTGCGTGAATTTCAATATCGGATGCCTGACCGCCCAAGCCGCCGCTGATTAAAGGCTGGTGAATCATAATCCGGCTGTTGGGCAGGGCGAAACGTTTGCCTTTTTCGCCTGCCGACAATAAGAACGCGCCCATACTTGCTGCCTGCCCCAAGCACAAAGTCGATACATCGGGCTTGATAAAATTCATGGTGTCGTAAATCGACATACCGGCCGTTACCGAACCGCCCGGCGAGTTAATATAGAAGAAAATATCCTTATCCGGATTCTCACTTTCCAAAAACAACAGTTGGGCAACCACCAGATTGGCGGACTCGTCGGTTACCGGGCCGACCAAGAATACGATGCGCTCTTTCAAAAGCCGGGAATAGATATCGAATGCACGCTCACCGCGACCGCTCTGCTCGATAACGGTAGGGACAAGATAGTTATCAAAAGACATTTCGTCTCCTTTCATGATGTAAAAGCACCAAAGCGGGCTTTAAAAGCGGCTTCGGTGCTTTCAAAAACTGCCCTAAGACGGCATTTTCAGGATAATCAGGCTTGCGCGCCCATCACTTCGTCAAAAGACAAAGCTTTTTCGTTTACTTTGGCTTTACCCAAAACGAAATCAACGACGTTGCTTTCTATCGCCAAAGAAGTCGGGGCTTGCAGGCGGGAAGGCTCTGCGTAGTACCAGTCGATTACTTCTTGAGGATCTTCGTAGCTTTCTGCGAAGTTGGCGACAACGGCTTTGATTTGCTCCTCAGTCGGTTCCAGTTTGTTTTCATCAACCAGTTTGGCCAAAATCAGACCCAAAGACACGCGGCGTTCGGCTTGTTCTTTGAACATATCCAAAGGCAGATCCAAGTTGGCAGCATCAGCCATACCTTGGTTAACAAAATTTTGTTTCATTTCGTTTGCCAAGCGTGCGGCTTCTTCATTGACCAAAGCAACAGGTGCTTTCAGCTCTACGGCTTTGAGCAGCGCGTTCATTACGGATTCTTTGGTTTGTTCGTTTACGCGGCGTTCCACTTCGCGGCTTACGTTTTTCTTCACTTCTTCGCGCATTTTGGCAACGTCGCCATCCGCAATACCCAAGGCTTTTGCAAAATCTGCATCGACTTCAGGCAGAGTCGCTTCGGAAACGTTGTTCAGCGTAATGGTGAACACGGCAGTTTTACCGGCAACGTCTTTACCGTGGTAGTCTTCAGGGAAATTGACGGTAACGTCTTTACTTTCGCCCGCCTTCATGCCGACTACGCCGGCTTCAAATTCAGGCAGCATTTGACTTGCGCCCAATACGAAGGCGTAGTTTTTGGATGCGCCGCCGGCAAAAGGTTCGCCGTCGATTTTGCCTTCAAAGTCAATGATGACGCGGTCGCCGTTTCGGGCTTCGCGTTCGACATGGTTGAAGCGGGTGCGTTGTTTGCGCAGGATTTCTACGGTTTGGTCCACTTCGGCATCACCGACGGAAGCGGTTACTTTTTCAACTTCTTGTGCAGACAAATCGCCGATAACGACTTCGGGGAACACTTCAAAAATGGCGGCAACTTTGAAAGATTCTTTATCGTCTTGTTCTTCAACGCCTTCAAAACGGGGGAAGCCTGCCACTTTCAACTCTTGGGCAACGGCAACATCGTGGAAGCGGCGTTGCACCAGCTCGTTGATCACGTCGTTTTGTGCGCTCGCACCGTACATTTGGGCAATCATTTTTAAAGGTGCTTTACCCGGACGGAAACCGTCGATTTTTGCACGGCGTTGGGTTTGTTTCAGTTTTTTATCGGTTTCTGCGTTGATTTCGGACCAAGGCAGGGACAACACTACTTTGCGTTCCAGATTTTCTAAAGTTTCAACAGTTACGCTCATCATAAGCCCTTAAATTTGTTGTGTTGATAAAATGATAAACTTTCTTCCCTACATGGGGAAGCAAACAGCGCAACGGTACGATATTTGAACCGCATTGCCGCAAAGGGGAAATTTTAGCTGGCAAGTATATCACAATGTTTCGCCTGAAACATAATATGCCGTCTGAAACGCCAATTCCACCGTTCAGACGGCATTTTGCGATATGGGCTATAAATGGTCCTTGTGCGCCAAAATTTTACGGCTGCCGTTAAGATCGGAGGGAGAAACGACACCTGCATTTTCCAGTGCCTCCATCAGGTTTGCCGCGCGGTTATAGCCGATACGCAACTGCCGCTGCAAAGACGAAATGGAGGTTTTTTTGCTTTCCAAAACATAGGCGACAGCCTGATCGAACAATTCGTCACTGTCTGCATTGGGGCTGACGATATTTGCCGTTTCCTGTGCCGCTTCGCCTGTAAGCAGCCCTTCTACATAATTTGCCGGTGCCTGCTCCTTGACGAAAGCGACGACGTGGTGGACTTCATCATCGGAAACAAACGCGCCTTGCAGGCGGGTCGGTTCGGCACTGCCGGGCTGAAGGAACAGCGAATCGCCATATTTGAGCAGTTCGTCCGCGCCCATTTGGTCGAGGATGGTACGGCTGTCGATTTTGCTTTGCACGGTAAACGCCATACGCGTCGGGATGTTGGCTTTAATCAGGCCGGTAACGACATCGACACTGGGACGTTGGGTGGCGACAATCATATGGATACCGGCGGCGCGCGCTTTTTGGGCGAGACGGGCGATTTGCTGCTCGACGGCTTTGCGTTCGGTCATCATCAGGTCGGCAAGTTCGTCGATAACGACCACAATCATCGGCAGTTTTTCCAAAGGCTCGGGGTTGTCGGGGTTCAGACTGAACGGATTGAGCAGCGGCTTGCCTGCCGCTTTTGCGGCTTCGACTTTTTGGTTGAAGCCTTCCAGATTGCGTACACCGGCGTGGGAAAGCAGGCGGTAGCGTTTTTCCATTTCGGCGACGCACCAGTTCAACGCCTGCCCTGCTTCGCGCATATCGGTCACGACGGGACAGAGCAGGTGCGGAATGCCGTCGTAAATGCTCAACTCGAGCATTTTCGGGTCTATCATAATGAAGCGGACTTCGTCGGGCGTAGCTTTGAAAAGCATAGACATAATCATGCCGTTCACGCCGACGGACTTGCCCGAACCAGTCATACCGGCGACCAAAAGGTGCGGCATTTTCGCCAAGTCGCCGACAACGGGGGTACCGGCAATGTCTTTGCCCAGCGCGACGGTCAGCTTGGATTTGGCTTCGGCAAACACGGGCGAGGACAAGATTTCGCTCAACATCACGTCTTGGCGTTTGTCGTTGGGCAACTCGATGCCCATCGTGTTTTTACCTGCGATGGTTTCGACGATACGCACGGATTGCAGCGACATAGAGCGTGCCAAATCTTTCGACAAGGCAACAATTTGGCTGCCTTTAACACCTTGCGCGGGTTCGATTTCGTAGCGCGTGATGACGGGGCCGGATGTGGCGGATACGACTTGTACGCCGATGCCGAATTCTGCCAGTTTGGATTCGATCAGTTCGGCAGTGCGCTCCAATTCGGCGGGATTGATGCTGACGGGTTCGCTGTCAGGAATCCGCAATAGGTTCAATGTAGGCTTGTGGTATTCGCCCGCCTGCCGAGGTTCGTCATCTTCAAACAGAGAAACCTGAATTTTGGGCGGCGGCGCGACGGAAACCGCGACGGATTTGCGGTTGCTGCTGCTGCCTTCGGGCAAGGCAACGGGTTTGGCCGTAATATTCTTGGCTTCTTTTACCATGCGCCGTGTATTTTGGGTATCGACACCGTCTGTTTTGGTATTCGGCCGGCGTTTTCCTAAAGCCATGACCTTGCCGGATAAGGCACTCAGGCGGTTTTGAACCGCCCTGCCCGCACCGTTCAAAAATTCCAGCCATGAAATCTGCACCAGTAGGGACAACGACAACAGCAGAACAACCAAGATAATCAGCAGGCTGCCCGATTTCCCCAGCAGCCACGCAAACACTGCGCCGACGCGTATGCCGACCATACCGCCTGCTCCGACAGGCAGGGAGTCGGCATATTTTCCGCCCAGCACAAAATACTCCAAGACGGGGCTGAAGACCGTCAGGACAAACAGCGCGGCGGCAGCGATTTTGTGGTTGTATGCCTCGTTTTCCGTCTGTTTTGCGTGCAGGCGGAAATTTTTATACAGCATGACGCAGGCAGCCGCTATCCACCACCAGAACGACCAGCCGAAAAGATAATAGCCGACATCGGCAACATACGCGCCGAACAGTCCGCCCCAATTGGCGACATCTTCCACAACCGGCGAACTGTGCGACCAAGACGGATCGCCCATATCGAAACTGATCAGGGAAATCACCAAATACAGGGTTGCCGCCAAACCCATCAGCCACAGTGCGTCGCCGATAAGGTTGACGACATGTTCGGGACGCGCCTTTTTGGTTTCGGTTTTCTGCAACTCTTTGACCGCCTTGAGCCGCTCGGAAACTTTATTGCCCCGTGCGCCGTTGTCGGCTTTCTTGTTGCGTGCGGACGTTGGGGACGGGCTTCCCGCCCTGCCTTTTGCTGTTTTTTTATGGGATTTTTCTGTCATGCCGTATTACCGGAAAATGCCGTCTGAAATAAGGAAGCCGGACGGCTTGCGGATTGAATATGGAAAGTGTCGGATTATACTCCATTTCTCCTGCTTTCATCCTGCAACAGACAGACATTGCCTTTCAGACGGCATATCTGTTGCCCGCCATATGTATTTTTACGCAGACCCTCGGCAAACCAGTATAATCCGTGCCGTTTGAACCGATTGAAAGAAGATGGTATGAACCAACTGAAACTTGCCGTTTCCGGCGCGCAGATTTTATTTGTGGCATTCGGCGCAATGGTGCTGGTTCCCCTGCTGACCGGTCTGAATCCGGCTCTTGCGCTTTTGGGCGCAGGCTTGGGAACGCTGCTGTTCCAAATCACAACCAAACGCAAAGTGCCGATTTTTCTTGGTTCTTCGTTTGCCTTTATCGCACCGATTATCTACTCCGTCGGCGAATGGGGGCTGCCTTCCACCATGTTCGGACTGTTTGCCGCCGGCTTTATGTATTTTGTGTTTGCCGCGCTGATCCGTTGGCGCGGACTGGCAGCGGTACACAAACTGCTGCCTCCGGTCGTCATCGGCCCCGTCATCATGGTCATCGGTCTGTCTGTTGCCGTGGCGGCAAGCAGCATGGCAATGGGTCAGGCGGACGGCAAACAGGTCATCGACTATACCGATTCGCTGATTCTTTCCGGCTTTACCTTTGCCGTTACCGCCATCGTATCGGTTTTCGGCAGCAGGATGATGAAGCTGATTCCCATCTTGATCGGTGTCGCTTCGGGTTATGTTTTGGCACTGCTGATGGGACTGGTGGACACGGCAAGCATTGCACACGCGCCCTGGTTCGCCGTTCCCCATTTTGAAACGCCTCAGATCAACTGGCAGGCTGCACTGTTTATGCTGCCCGTTGCCGTCGCCCCCGCCATCGAACACATCGGCGGCATCATGGCAATCGGCAATGTGACGGAGAAAGACTATACGAAAGACCCGGGCTTGGACAAAACCCTTGCAGGCGACGGTTTGGGCGTATGCGTTGCGGGTCTGATCGGCGGCCCGCCGGTTACGACCTACGGCGAAGTAACGGGTGCGGTGATGATTACCAAAAACAGCAACCCCGTCATCATGACTTGGGCGGCGGTTTTTGCCGTCTGCATGGCGTTTTTCGGCAAATTCAATGCGTTTTTGGCTTCCATTCCGATGCCAGTAATGGGCGGCATTATGCTGCTGCTGTTCGGCACGATTGCTTCTTTAGGCATCAAAACCCTGATTGATGCCAAAGTCGATTTGATGCTGCCGAAAAACCTGGTCATCGTCAGCTCGGTACTGACCACAGGCATCGGCGGCATGACGCTCAAATTGGGCAGCTTCAGCTTTGCCGGCGTGGGCTTGTGCGCCGTACTTGCCATTATGTTGAACAGCCTGCTGCCCGATCCGAAAGAATCCTGACCGTCGATATAGAAATGCCGTCTGAACATCTTTCAGACGGCATTTCCCGTTTTATTTGAGATTTTGAATCAAAGAGCGCACAGTTCCCCCGTAATAAGAAGAAGACGTGCAATACACTGTTTCCAAGCCGCATTGTCCCTGTGCGCCGTATTTTTTGATGCACTGGTTGAGTGCGACCTGATAAACGCTCGTAAAACGCGGAGAAGTAATCACAACGGCGTTTTCAACGCGCATCGCGCCCAAGGCTTTCGGGTATGCCAGCGCGACACAGGTATTGTTCAGCGACACGACCGACCGGCATCCGGTCGGCTCGTCTTCGGCAATGCCCGCAAGCGTGTCCTGACCTTTGCAGAAAGCTTCCAACTCGGCAAACGCTTCGCTTTTCGTCGAATCTTCTTTTGTGGTTTTAACCTGCAAAACATCGTTTGCATTCTGCGGATTCTGCCAAACGGCGAGATAGCCGTAAGTATCGGCAGCCCGTGCCGCCGCAGTCATCAGGCATAGTGCCGATACGGCCAGTATCTTTTTCATCATGATAAATTCCCGACGGTTCGTCCAAATTCTGTTGCATTATAAACAAAAAACAGGATAAGTCCCGCCTTATCGGCTTATCCCTCCCCGCAGATTGCACCGCCGGGTATGGCAAACCGATTTCGGCAGCGCAAATCCGCATACCGCCACCTTAGCGGCAAGCCGTTGTTTTCAGACGGCATTGCGGGCAATCCTTGCCGCGGGCGAAAAACCTTGTCCTATAATTTATCCCGCTTCAAAATCAGCATACGGTCGGAAATGCAAAAAATATCTTTCAATTTGTTGAAACCTGCAACCCCCTGAAAATAGGGAAACGCCGCCCCGGTTTGAACGGTGCGCCGCATATTCCGATGCCCTCCCCCCGATACCTTCCGGCAAGCCCAGAAATGCCCGGCAACAATATCCATCCGGCAAAAATCCGAAACAACACACCCGGTGGCAGGCAGAGTCAAACCGCCCCGCAAAGCATCCGCCATCAGAAAAACAAACCGCCTCCGAGGGCTTCATCCTAAAGGGCGTATTGTTCGATAATGGTTTGGGTTATAATCCCCTATCGATTCTCCACGTCCGTGAGACACTTCAGCTATGGAAACCCCGACCAACACCCCGCAACGCTCCCTGCGTCAAAACAGTATCTACCTGCTGCCCAACTCCTTTACCATCGCCGCGCTGTTTTCCGCATTTTACGCAATCACCCAATCCATGCACGGACGTTATGAAACCGCCGCCATCGCGGTATTCATCTCTATGTTGCTGGACGGTATGGACGGGCGCGTGGCGCGGCTGACCAACAGCCAAAGCGCGTTCGGGGAGCAGCTCGACAGCCTTGCCGATATGGTCAGCTTCGGCGTTGCTCCCGCTCTGATTGCCTACAAATGGCAGCTTTGGCAGTTCGGCAAAATCGGTTATTCCGTCGCCTTCATCTACTGCGCCTGCGCCGCCCTGCGCCTTGCGCTGTTCAACACGCTCATCGGCAAGGTGGACAAACGCTGGTTTATCGGCGTGCCCAGTCCGACTGCCGCCGCGCTGATTGTCGGGCTGATTTGGGTCAACCACAGCGTCGAAAAATTCCCCGCCGTCCACTGGTGGGCATTGGGCATCACACTGTTTGCCGGCCTGTCGATGATTGTCCAAATCCCTTTTTGGAGTTTTAAAGAAATCAACATCCGCAGACAAGTCCCCTTTGTCGGAATGCTGCTTGCCGTCTTACTGCTGCTTCTGGTCACTTGGGAACCGTCGCTCGTCCTCTTCCTGTTCTTTCTCGGATACAGCCTGTCCGGCTACATTATGGCGGCACGCCGATTCTGGAAAAAATACAGAAAGGCGGATTAAATGTGGCATTGGGACATTATCTTAATCCTGCTTGCCGTAGGCAGTGCGGCAGGTTTTATTGCCGGCCTGTTCGGCGTAGGCGGCGGCACGCTGATTGTCCCTGTCGTTTTATGGGTGCTTGATTTGCAGGGTTTGGCACAACATCCTTACGCGCAACACCTCGCCGTCGGCACATCCTTCGCCGTCATGGTCTTCACCGCCTTTTCCAGTATGCTGGGGCAGCACAAAAAACAGGCGGTCGACTGGAAAACCGTATTTACGATGATGCCGGGTATGGTATTCGGCGTATTCGCTGGCGCACTCTCCGCAAAATATATCCCAGCGTTCGGGCTTCAAATTTTCTTCATCCTGTTTTTAACCGCCGTCGCATTCAAAACACTGCATACCGACCCTCAGACGGCATCCCGCCCGCTGCCCGGACTGCCCGGACTGACTGCGGTTTCCACACTGTTCGGCACAATGTCGAGCTGGGTCGGCATAGGCGGCGGTTCACTTTCCGTCCCCTTCTTAATCCACTGCGGCTTCCCCGCCCATAAAGCCATCGGCACATCATCCGGCCTTGCCTGGCCGATTGCACTCTCCGGCGCAATATCGTATCTGCTCAACGGCCTGAATATTGCAGGATTGCCCGAAGGGTCACTGGGCTTCCTTTACCTGCCCGCCGTCGCCGTCCTCAGCGCGGCAACCATTGCCTTTGCCCCGCTCGGTGTCAAAACCGCCCACAAACTTTCTTCTGCCAAACTCAAAAAATCCTTCGGCATTATGTTGCTTTTGATTGCCGGAAAAATGCTGTACAACCTGCTTTAAAACACACGAAAAAACCTTTTTACCGTTTGCACAAGCAATTAATCAGGACAAAGCTGCCCAGTCTCCTGTTCCGACAAAAGGACAGACAACCTGACCGTGCGCCCGACTTTTACCCTTAACTTCTTCTGCCCACAGATTCCATTGCCTTTTTCCAAACTGCCGATTGCCCCGCCTTCACGCCCGAAGGCATCGGCGCATCGCCTGCCGTGCCGATTCCACGCGATGCGGCTGCCTCCCAAACGGTATTTCCGCCATAATGACCGGCATACAAGCCGTAACCTTTGCAATCATATATATAAGTTATTAAATTTTTAGGATGTATTTTGACAATCTGTTGATTTCAACTGCTTGCAAGGGAAAAGGCCATTATTTTTCGGTCAATCAGGAAGTTATCCTATTGAACATTTTGAAACAAAGTATGTTATCAGCACCATATTGAAACACAGCCAAATTTTATGCCCGATACCATTTTCAAAATAAATAATCCCCTGATTTTCACAGATTTCTCAAAATCAGAAAAGTTTTTGTCAATTGAATATTTTGGCTGTGTTTTAGTAATCTGTTGATTTCAATTATTTGCAAGGGAAAAGACAATTATTTTTTCGGTTAGGAAGAGACCTATCCTATTGAGTATATTGAAGCCAGGTACGCTGTACTGGTTTAAATTTAATCCACTATAAAAACAACCATCCCGATTTTTGCAGAATATACGAAAAACAAAACAAATACCGTCTGAAACCACATTCCGACAATCGGCAGGGTTTCAGACGGCATCTGATAATTTCAATTACTCGGTTGCGGCAACGACGGCAACGGTAATTTTAGCAACGGCATCAGTGTGCAAAGCCACTTCCACTTCGTACTCGCCAACGGCTTTCAGAGGACCGTTCGGCAGACGTACATTTGCTTTCACGGCTTCGATGCCGGCAGCAACGATTGCAGCCGCAATATCAGCATTGGTGACGGAACCGAACAGGCGACCGTCCACACCGGCTTTTTGTGCAACGGTAATGGTTTGACCGTCCAATTTTTCCTGACGGACTCGGGCATCTGCCAAAATTTCAGCCTGTTTGGCTTCCAATTCGGCACGGCGTGCTTCAAACTCTTTCATATTCGCTTCGGTCGCACGTTTTGCCTTACCTGCGGGAATTAGAAAGTTGCGGGCGTAGCCGTTTTTAACGGTTACGATGTCGCCCAAGTTGCCCAGACCGCCGATTTTTTCTAACAGAATAATTTGCATGATTCAATCTCCAAAATTATTTGTGTTGGTCGGTGTAAGGCAGCAGAGCCAGGAAGCGTGCGCGTTTTACGGCAACAGCCAATTGGCGTTGGTAGAATGCCTTCGTTCCTGTGATGCGTGCAGGAATGATTTTACCGTTTTCAGAGATAAAGTCTTTCAGCAAATCAACTTGTTTGTAATCGACTTCTTGGATTTTTTCAGCCGTGAAACGGCAGAATTTTCTACGTTTGAATGATTGACGAGCCATTGTCGTTTAACCTTTATATTCTTGAATATTTTGTATCCTGAGCATCGGCATAAGGGAACGTCTGCTTTTTTGAGCTAAAAAACCTTCGACGTGAACATATACACCTTGCCGATACTGCCACTCTTCCGCCTGCCTGCCTAAAATCCGTGCCGGAATTTCCAATTGGACAAGGCATTGCTGCCCGTTTTCCTCCTGCCACGATTCGTGCTTTAAAATAATATCTAAAACAGGGATTCCGGCAGGCGTATATCGAATAGGGAAAACCTTTTCAATTAACACGGCAAGCGAAACAAGATTATTGAATCCCAATTATTGGGCGACCGCTTCTTCAGACGCGCCGCTCAACAGGTTCTTAGCCTTTTCACCACCCAACATAGGGGATGCTTCGGTAACGGCGTGTTTGGTTTTGATGGTTAGATGGCGCAATACGGCATCATTGAAGCGGAATGCGGTTTCCAGCTCTTCAACCACTTCGGGAGTGGTTTCGATGTTCATCAAAACGTAATGGGCTTTATGGATTTTGTTAATCGGGTAAGCCAGTTGGCGGCGACCCCAATCTTCCAAACGGTGAATCTTACCGTTTGCTTCAGCAATCATGGTTTTGTAACGTTCAACCATAGCAGGCACTTGCTCGCTTTGATCAGGATGAACGATAAACACGATCTCGTAATGACGCATGTTATCTCCTTATGGATGGTAAAAACAGCCTTCTGCCATGCGAAAGCAGAAGGCAAGGTTCAAAGAGCAGGCATTATATTGGGGTTTGCCGACGGAATCAAGGATTTGGTGCGAAAAATTTGCATTCCGCCGAAAATTTCGGTTTCAGACGGCATTCAAATGTTTTGGCTGCCCAGCCAGCGTTCCGCGTCCAAAGCCGCCTGACAGCCGGAAGCCGCGCTGGTAATCGCCTGACGGTAGGTATGGTCTTTTACGTCGCCCGCCGCCCATACGCCTTCGATATTGGTTGCGCCGACATTGTCCGCCGTGCCGCCTTTGGTTTTCAGGTAACCGGCTTCGTCCATTTCCAACTGACCTTTGAAAATATCGGTATTCGGCTTGTGCCCGATGGCGATAAAAATGCCGCTGACGGCAATTTGTTGCTCAGAACCGTCGTTGTTTTTTAATAATGCGCCGTTTACGCCCCGATCGTCGCCCAGTACTTCTTGCAGGTTGCTTTCCAGCTTGAGGATGATTTTGCCCTCTTCCACGCGTTTCATCAGTTTGTCGATCATGATTTTTTCGGCACGGAACTCGCTGCGGCGGTGGATCAGGGTAACGGTTTTGGCGATATTGGCAAGGTAGAGTGCCTCTTCAACTGCCGTATTGCCGCCGCCAACTACGGCAACATCTTGGTTTTTGTAGAAGAAACCGTCGCAGGTGGCACAAGCGGAAACGCCTTTTCCTGCAAACGCTTCCTCACTCGGCAAACCGAGGTATTTGGCGGACGCGCCTGTTGCGACAATCAGGGCATCGCAAGTGTACTCGCCCATATCGCCTTTGAGTGTAAACGGGCGTTTTTGCAGATCGACGGCGTTGATTTGGTCAAAAATGATTTCCGTTCCGAAACGTTCGGCGTGGGCGAGAAACCGCGCCATCAATTCCGTCCCTTGCACGCCGTCGGCATCGGCAGGCCAGTTGTCCACTTCGGTGGTGGTCATCAGTTGCCCGCCTTGCGCGATACCTGTAATAATGACGGGGTTTAAATTGGCACGCGCGGCATAGACGGCGGCGGTGTATCCGGCGGGGCCGGAACCCAAAATAATCAGTTTGCGGTGTTGGGACATTGTTTTTCCTTTGCTGTGTCAAGTTTTCGGATTCTACTCGAATTATCGGCGCGTTTGAGAAATTTCGACCATACCGGCGTTCAGACGGCATCACGCAGCCTTGACCGCCGTCTGAATATCAAAGCAGGAATCACGCTTATGCAACAAAAAGTCCGTTTCCAAATCGAAGGCATGACCTGCCAGGCATGTGCTTCGCGCATTGAAAAAGTGTTGAACAAAAAAGATTTTGTCGAATCGGCGGGGGTAAACTTCGCCAGCGAAGAGGCGCAGGTAGTGTTTGACGACAGCAAAACCTCAGTAGCCGACATTGCCAAAATCATTGAGAAAACCGGTTACGGCGCGAAGGAAAAAACGGAAGATACATTGCCGCAACCCGAAGCAGAACACCATATCGGCTGGAGGTTGTGGCTTTTGCTGGCCATCAATATCCCGTTCCTTATCGGTATGGTAGGGATGATGCTAAAAGGGCTGAATTGGACACGGCATGATTGGATGTTGTCGCCCTTGTTGCAGTTTGCATTGGCGAGTGTGGTGCAGCTTTGGCTGGCGGTGCCATTTTACAAAAGCGCGTGGGCGAGCATTAAAGGCGGGCTGGCGAATATGGACGTACTCGTTACCATCGGCACGGTCTCGATTTACCTGTATTCCGTCTATATGCTGTTTTTCAGCCCGCACGCGGCGTACGGTATGGCGCATGTGTATTTTGAAGTAGGCATAATGGTGATTGGTTTTGTGTCACTGGGTAAATTTTTGGAACACCGCACCAAAAAATCCAGCCTGAACAGCTTGGGCTTGCTGCTCAAACTCACGCCAACCCAAGTCAACGTGCAACGCGATGGCGAATGGCGGCAGCTACCCATCGACCAAGTGCAAATCGGCGACCTAATCCGCGCCAATCACGGCGAACGCATTGCCGCCGACGGCATCATAGAAAGCGGCAGCGGCTGGGCGGACGAAAGCCATCTTACCGGCGAATCCAATCCCGAAGAGAAAAAGGCAGGCGGCAAAGTATTGGCGGGCGCGCTGATGACTGAAGGCAGCGTGGTGTACCGCGCCGCGCAGCTCGGCAGCCAAACCCTGCTCGGCGACATGATGAACGCACTCTCTGAAGCGCAAGGCAGTAAAGCACCGATTGCGCGCGTGGCGGACAAGGCGGCGGCGGTGTTCGTGCCTGCCGTCGTGGGCATCGCGTTGTTGACTTTTATTGTTACTTGGCTGATTAAGGGCGATTGGACGGTTGCGCTGATGCACGCCGTCGCCGTTTTGGTGATTGCCTGCCCGTGTGCGCTCGGTCTGGCTACACCCGCCGCGATTATGGTCGGCATTGGCAAAGCGGTGAAACACGGTATTTGGTTTAAAGACGCGGCAGCAATGGAGGAAGCCGCCCACGTCGATGCCGTCGTGTTGGACAAAACCGGTACGCTGACCGAAGGCAGCCCGCAGGTTGCCGCCGTTTATTGCGTTCCCGACAGCGGCTTTGACGAAGACGCTTTGTACCGCATCGCCGCCGCCGTCGAACAAAACGCCGCCCATCCGCTCGCCCGTGCCATCGTCTCCGCCGCCCAAGCGCGCGGTTTGGACATTCCCGCCGCACAAAACGCACAAACCGTTGTCGGCGCAGGCATTACCGCCGAAGTGGAAGGCGTGGGTTTGGTGAAAGCAGGCAAAGCCGAATTTGCCGAACTGGCCTTGCCGAAGTTTTTAGACGGCGTTTGGGATATTGCAAGCATTGTTGCGGTCTCAGTCGATAACAAACCCATCGGCGCATTCGCACTTGCCGACGCGTTGAAAGCCGATACCGCCGAAGCCATAGGCCGTCTGAAAAAACACAATATCGATGTCTATATTATGAGCGGCGACAACCAAGGCACGGTCGAATACGTCGCCAAACAACTGGGCATCGCACACGCCTTCGGTAATATGAGTCCGCGCGACAAAGCCGCCGAAGTGCAGAAACTCAAAGCCGCCGGCAAAACCGTGGCGATGGTCGGAGACGGCATCAACGACGCACCTGCGCTCGCCGCCGCCAACGTTAGCTTCGCCATGAAAGGCGGCGCGGACGTTGCCGAACACACCGCATCCGCCACGCTGATGCAACATTCGGTCAACCAACTCGCCGATGCCCTATCGGTATCGCGGGCGACGTTGAGAAACATCAAGCAAAACCTGTTTTTCGCCTTCTTCTACAATATTTTGGGCATTCCGCTTGCCGCGCTCGGTTTTTTAAACCCTGTCATCGCAGGCGCGGCAATGGCGGCAAGCTCGGTTTCCGTGTTGAGCAACGCCTTGCGCCTGAAACGGGTAAAAATCGATTGACCGCATATAACCACCCGACAGCTTTTCCGAACGGATAAGGCTGCCGCTGCCGATATGCCGTCTGAAGCCGTTTTTCAAATAATTGATATGAATACAGAAAACCGTTCTCCGGAACAATTCGATATCCCGCTCTTCCTCAAAAACCTGCCCAAGCTGCCGGGCGTGTACCGTTTTTTTGACGAAGGCGGCAAAGTCTTATACGTCGGCAAAGCGGTCAACCTCAAGCGGCGCGTGTCCGGCTATTTCCAAAAAAACGACCATTCGCCGCGCATCGCATTGATGGTAAAACAGGTTCATCATATCGAAACCACCATCACGCGTTCCGAAGCCGAAGCCCTGATTCTCGAAAACAACCTCATCAAAGCCTTGTCGCCGAAATACAATATCCTTTTCCGCGACGACAAAAGCTATCCTTATTTGATGCTCAGCGGCCATCAATATCCGCAGATGGCGTATTACCGCGGCACGCTGAAAAAGCCAAACCAATACTTCGGCCCGTATCCCAACAGCAACGCCGTGCGCGACAGCATTCAAGTGTTGCAAAAAGTCTTTATGCTGCGTACCTGCGAAGACAGCGTATTCGAGCATCGTGACCGCCCTTGCCTGCTGTATCAAATCAAACGCTGCACCGCGCCCTGCGTCGGACACATCAGCGAAGAAGACTACCGCGACAGCGTGCGTCAAGCCGCCACTTTTCTCAACGGCAAAACCGACGAACTGACCCGCACCCTGCAACACAAAATGCAAACTGCCGCCGCGAATCTGCAATTTGAAGAAGCCGCCCGCTACCGCGACCAAATCCAAGCACTCGGCATTATGCAGAGCAACCAGTTCATCGACAGCAAAAACCCGAACAACCCCAACGATATCGATTTGCTCGCGCTGGCGGTTTCAGACGGCATCGTCTGCGTACACTGGGTCAGCATACGCGGTGGGCGGCACGTCGGAGACAAAAGTTTCTTCCCCGACACCAAAAACGATCCCGAGCCAAACGGGCAAGACTATGCCGAAGCCTTCGTCGCCCAACACTATCTGGGCAAAAGCAAACCCGACATTATCATCAACAACTTCCCCGTCCCCGATGCGCTGAAAGAGGCTTTGGAAGGCGAACACGGCAAACAAATGCAGTTCGTAACCAAAACCATAGGCGAACGCAAAGTTTGGTTGAAAATGGCGGAACAAAACGCACAAATGGCGATTGCACAACGCCGCCTGCAACAAAGCAACCAGCAACACCGCATCGACGAACTCGCCAAAATCCTCGGTATGGATTCAGACGGCCTCAACCGCCTCGAATGCTTCGACATCAGCCACACCCAAGGCGAAGCCACCATCGCCTCCTGCGTCGTGTACGATGAGCAAAACATCCAGCCCTCGCAATACCGCCGCTACAACATCACGACCGCCAAACCCGGCGACGACTACGCCGCCATGCGCGAAGTGTTGACGCGCCGTTACGGCAAAATGCAGGAAGCCGAAGCCAACGGCGAGACCGTCAAATGGCCGGATGCCGTGTTAATTGACGGCGGCAAAGGGCAAATCGGCATCGCCGTATCGGTATGGGAAGAACTCGGGCTGCACATTCCTTTGGTCGGTATCGCCAAAGGCCCCGAACGCAAAGCCGGTATGGAAGAACTCATACTGCCTTTTACCGGCGAAGTCTTCCGCCTGCCGCCCAACAGCCCGGCCTTGCATCTATTGCAAACCGTACGCGATGAATCGCACCGTTTCGCCATTACCGGCCACCGCAAAAAACGCGACAAAGCCCGCGTTACCTCCTCCTTAAGCGACATCCCCGGCGTAGGCAGCAAACGCCGCCAAGCCCTGCTCACCCGCTTCGGCGGTCTGCGCGGCGTGATTGCCGCCAGCCGCGAGGACTTGGAAAAAGTGGAAGGCATCAGCAAGGCATTGGCGGAAACCATTTACGAGCATCTGCATTAGTATGCTGCCCAAGCAAAAACCGTCTGTAAAAAATATGATACAGCAGGTCGGTATACCGATATATAGTGGATTAAATTTAAACCAGTACGGCGTTGCCTCGCCTTAGCTCAAAGAGAACGATTCTCTAAGGTGCTCAAGCACCAAGTGAATCGGTTTCGTACTATTTGTACTGTCTGCGGCTTCGTCGCCTTGTCCTGATTTTTGTTAATCCACTATAAACCTAACTTCATAACACAATAACGATGATTCGACAAAACGGAAAACGATCTGACATGAACAATCCCGACTTACCCTATCGGCAGGCCTTAGAATGCCTGTCTCAAAAACAATATAACTTTACCGAAGTCCGCCGACTGCTGACAGAAGCGTTCTCGGCAGGTCATCCCGCCGCCGCATTCGAGTTGGCAAAACACCTGATGGACGCGGACAGCCCCTACCAAGACCGCGAACAAGGTATGGAAATGCTCCGCATCGCCGCCGAACAGGGGCATCCCTATGCGCGTTACAATCTGGCATATATCCAAGAATTGGAAGGCGCGCCCCCGGAAACCCTGATACCGCTTTACAGACCGTTGGCAGAGGAAGGACTGCCTGAAGCACAAGTCCGCCTGATGTACCTTCTGTATGCGTCCCGACATTTTGAAGAAGCCCTGAAATGGGCAAAAACAAGCGCAAAAAACAACAACCCCCACGGGCAATACCTGCTTGCCCAATACTGCCGGTACGGCACGCCGCCGGATTTTGAAACGGCGCACCTGCTCTACCGCAAAGCGGCGGCACAAGGCTTGGCGGCGGCACACTGGCAGCTCGGGCTGCAATACCGTTTCGGACAAGGGACGAAAGTCGACACGGCACAGGCCGTCAATCATTTGCGCGCCGCCGCACAACAAGGATACATTCCCGCCTACACCCCGCTTGCCGAGCTCATCCTACCTACGGCTCCTGATGAAGCCGTTCACTGGTTTCAACAGGCGGCACAGGAAAATGACCCCGATGCCCATGCCGCACTTGCCGACATCTACCTGCAAGGCAAGCATCCGGAAAGAAACTACAAACTTGCCCTGCATCACGCCGAAGCAGCAGCCGCCGAACGCCATCCCGAAGGTTTGCGGATACTGGGCGACATCTACCGCTACGGACTGGGCATGACTTCCGATAAAGAAAAAGCCCTGCATTATTACCGGCAGGCAGCCGAAGCCGGCAGCCTTGCCGCGTATCAGAAACTCATATCCGACAGCGCGTTAAACCATCCCGACCAATATGGCGGCATTAAAGATTCCGCCATCAGGCGGCAAAGGGCAGAACGGCTTTATCAAAAAGCCCAAGCCCTGCATTACGGATTACAATGCGCGCCCGAATATGCAGCCGCACTCAAACTCTACACAGAAGCCGCAGAACTCGGCCACAGCAAAGCCCAAACCAATCTGGGCAGCATGTATTACTTCGGACAGGGTATGACCGCCGACTACAATGAAGCACGCAAATGGTTTGAAAAAGCCGCCGCGCAAAAAGACAGCATGGCACTTTATAACCTCGCCTGCATCCATTACAACGGACACGGCGTCGAGCCGGACAAAGAAAAAGCCTGCCGCTACCTGCAAGAAGCCATAAACAACGGATACGGGCAAAAAAGCGTCCTGCAAGAACTGCTGCAACAATGGCAAAATGCCGTCTGAACAGCGTTACACCTACCCTGCCGAAACGAAACAGGTATAATCGCCCCTTTCCTTTCCCGCCGTCCGAACAGGCCTTTCACATTCAGACGGCATCCTGATTGCACAAGCGCACGAAAGCATTATGACAGACACCGCCGAAAACCAAACACAAAACAACTGGCAAGCCGAACACCCCCGCAGCATCCGCAGTTTCGTCCTCCGCCAAAGCCACATGACCGCCGCGCAGCAACGCGCCATCGATACCTTATGGGGCAGCTTCGGCATCGACTACCAAGCAACACCGGCCGATCTTGATGCCCGTTTCGGAAGCAGCCGACCCAAAATCCTCGAAATAGGCTTCGGTATGGGGACGGCAACCGCAGAAATCGCCCGCAGGCTGCCCGAAACCGACTTTCTTGCCATCGACGTACACGGTCCCGGCGTAGGCAATCTGCTCAAACTCATAGAAGAAAACCATTTGGAAAACATCCGCGTGATGCGGCACGACGCCGTAGAAGTTGTCGAAAATATGCTGCAAGACGGCTCGCTCGACGGCATCCACATATTCTTCCCCGACCCGTGGCACAAAAAACGCCACCACAAACGCCGTCTGATACAAGCCCCCTTCATCGCCAAACTGCTGCCCAAACTCAAAACCGGCGGCTATATCCACCTGGCGACAGACTGGGAAGAATATGCACAGCAGATGCTTGAAGTCCTCAGCAGCTTCGACAGCCTGCAAAATACGGCGGCAGACTACGCCCCCACCCCGGACTACCGCCCCGAAACCAAATTCGAAGCGCGCGGCAAACGCCTCGGACACGGCGTTTGGGACTTGGTATTCAAACGGATCGGATAACAAACCGCCGGATAAAAAAATGCCGTCTGAAGCATGTTTGCTTACAGACGGCATTTTTTCAAGATAAAGCAGCGAACGATGTTTCGATACAAAGTTCAAAGCAATGGTTTGAACGGCAAAAACGCGTGTATACCGCACGCATCCTTGTAGGTTTTAACCTGCACATCGGTTTTAAAGTTGGGGCTGTACTAGATTAGCAGATATGTTACCCTCGAAATATGAAGATAACGCACTGCAAATTAAAGAAAAAAGTACAGAAAGAACTGCTCCGTTTTTTGTACTGGAAGTTACCGCCCGTTCTGCCGCCGATATTTTGGGTATCCATCCCAATTCGGCAGCACTGTTCTACCGTAAAATCCGCACGGTTATCAACCATCATTTGGCCTTGGCTGCCGATGAGGTTTTTGAGGGCTCTGTCGAGCCGGACGAAAGCGATTTCGGCGGACGGCATAAAGGTAGACGTGGTCGCGGTGCAGCAGGAAAAGTGGTTGTTTTCGGCATTCTGAAACGCAACGGACGGGTCTATACCGTTGTGGTGGATAATGCCAAGTCTGAAACGTTACTCCCTGTCATCAAAAAGAAAATCATGCCGGACAGTATTGTTTATACCGATAGTCTGAGCAGCTACGACAAGTTGGACGTGAGCGGTTTTATCCATTACCGCATCAACCATTCCAAGGAATTTGCAGACCGTCAGAACCACATTAACGGCATTGAGAATTTTTGGAATCAGGCAAAACGCGTCTTGCGAAAATACAACGGAATCGATTGCAAATCTTTTCCACTGTTCTTGAAAGAATGCTAATTTCGATTTAACTTCGGCACACCGTCTCAACAGCTTAAAATCCTGCGGGATTGGTATGGGATTTAGGGCTAATCTAGTACAGCCCCTTAAAGTTTGTCCCGCCCGCAGGTAGGGTGTATGGCGTAGCTACGCACGCGGTGGTTGGTAATGCAGGCTACGGCTTGCTACGACTCGCTTGCTGGTAACATTAACGGGGTTAAATAAGGCAAAATTGCTGCATCACGTTCTGAAAAATATTGTTTAGCTTTTTCTTTTAACCATACTTCATTAAAGTGCCATTTAAAATCTTGATAGTATTCTATTGGATATAATTTGGCCTCCACGGGTCTCCGAGCATCAAGGAATTCATGTTTATATGTTGGGAAGTTATTCGGATCAACGTTTCTATTTTCCCTCAGCCATCTACAAAATAATCTTCCTTCTGAAATATCCGGAACTAACTGACTAGGTAATACATAACCTTGTTCCTCCAAAGGAGCAATTAAATTTAGCGTAATTTCATTAAGCATTGAAAAATGCGTATATGGAATTTTTCCTCTATTTTGCAAGTATCTTTGGATATGCGCGGAATGGGAAGGAGAAGCATTGACTTTACCTGACATCCATTCATGAACCCAAGTAGATACCTTTACAGCAAATGCAGGGGATAACCACTGTGCTAAATTAATTGCTAAATAAGGGTGTACCCAAGAGCCCTGTAAAGAAGGTTCTCCACCAATTCTCTGTTGAATCAATTGTTGTTCGGATAATCCCGTCTGGGCTTTCAATTCATTTAAGAAATGATTTGTAGACTGTAATTGTCTATAATCACTGTAAGATTTACCTACAGATTTACACAATGCTGTCGCATTGATATATCCGTCACTCATTCTCTGTGGGATAATTTCACCGCTTTCAACACGAGGAATCAGCTGTAGTTGCTCTGCCATAGTTACTTTCCTATAAAAATAATAGATGACGTTATTGTATCTTCGCTAATTAAAAAATCAAGCTCCTTTACTCTGCCCCAAACAACAAATTCTCTTTAATATTCCTAATCCTATCCCTCAACACCGCCGCTTCTTCAAACTGCAAATCCCTAGCCGCCTGTTGCATGGCTTTTTCGAGTTTGGCGATTTCTTTAATCGCGTCTTCTTCGTTGTGAATTTCGCCGACTTTAACTTTGTTTTTGCCTTGTCTACGGCCTTTGCCGCTGTCTTCTTCGTGGTACACGCCGTCAATGATGTCTTTGACCTGTTTTTTAATCTGTTGCGGCACGATGCCGTGTTCTTCGTTGAATTTAATTTGTTTTTCACGGCGGCGTTCGGTTTCGTCGATGGCGGCTTTCATAGAGTCGGTGATTTTGTCGGCGTACAGAATCGCGACGCCGTTCACGTTGCGCGCAGCGCGGCCTATGGTTTGAATCAGGCTGCGGTGGGAGCGCAGGAAGCCTTCTTTGTCTGCGTCGAGGATGGCGACGAGGGAGACTTCTGGGATGTCGAGGCCTTCGCGCAAGAGATTGATGCCGACGAGTACGTCAAACAATCCGAGCCGTAAATCTCTAATAATTTCAACGCGCTCTACGGTGTCGATGTCGCTGTGCAGGTAGCGCACTTTGATGCCGAGTTCGCTGTAATAGTCGGTGAGTTGCTCCGCCATGCGTTTGGTAAGGGTGGTAACGAGTACGCGTTCGCCTTTTTGGATGCGGTCGTTGATTTCGCTCATTAAATCGTCGACTTGGGTGGCGACGGGGCGGATGATGATTTGAGGGTCGACCAGCCCTGTGGGGCGGACGACTTGTTCGACCACTTGTCCGGCGTGTTCTTCTTCGTATTTGGCGGGGGTGGCGGAAACGAAGACGGTTTGCGGCATGACTTTTTCAAATTCGTGGAATTTGAGCGGGCGGTTGTCGCGGGCGGAAGGCAGGCGGAAGCCGTAATCGACGAGGTTTTGCTTGCGCGATGCGTCGCCTTTGTACATACCGCCGATTTGGGTTACGGTAACGTGGCTTTCGTCGATGAACATGATGGCGTTGCTTGGCAGGTAGTCCATCAGCGTGGGCGGCGGTTCGCCTTCTTTTTTGCCGGAGAAGTGGCGGGAGTAGTTTTCGATTCCTTTACAGAAGCCCATTTCGTAGAGCATTTCGAGGTCGAAGCGGGTGCGCTGTTCGATGCGTTGTTGTTCGACGGGACGGTTTTCTTTGGTAAAGAAATCAATGCGTTCGCGCAATTCTTCTTTGATGGAGTCACAGGCGCGCAATACGGTGTCGCGCGGGGTAACGTAGTGGCTGGACGGGAAGACGGTGTAGCGGCCGACGCGTTGGTGCAGGCTGCCTGAAAGCGGGTCGAACATATCGAGGCGGTCGATTTCGTCGTCAAACAGGCTGATGCGCAAGGCGTTTTCGGAGCTTTCGGCGGGGTACACGTCAATCACGTCGCCGCGCACGCGGAAGCTGCCGCGTTTGAAATCCAAATCGCCGCGTTCGTACTGCATGGAAACGAGCGTGGCGATGATGTCGCGCTGCTCGATGGTGTCGCCTTCTTTGACGGACAACACCATTTGTTGATACTCAGTCGGGTCGCCGATACCGTAAATGGCGGACACAGTGGCAACGATAATCACGTCATCGCGCGTCATCAGGTTTTTGGTGGCGGAAAGGCGCATCTGCTCGATATGTTCGTTGATCGCGCTGTCTTTTTCAATGAACAGGTCGCGGCTGGGCACATAGGCTTCGGGTTGGTAATAGTCGTAGTAGGAGACGAAATATTCCACCGCGTTTTCAGGGAAAAACTCGCGCATTTCGGCATAAAGCTGGGCGGCAAGGGTTTTGTTGTGCGCCATGATGATGGCGGGTCGGCCGCTTTGGGCGATGACGTTCGCCATGGTGTAGGTTTTGCCCGAACCGGTTACGCCGAGCAGGGTTTGGTAGGCAAGGCCGTCTGAAAGCCCTTCGAGCAAGCCGGCAATAGCGGTAGGCTGGTCGCCTGCGGGCGGGAAGGGTTGGTGGAGTTTGAAAGGGGAATCGGGGTATCGGATGACTTCCATAATCTTGCCTGTGATGCGTTTGCGGACAAAGCGTGTAGTAGGGATGGGTCGGAAACGTCTTTCAGACGGCATAAGGCGGTGAAATCCTGAATGTATGCCGTCTGAAACCCAATCGCTACCCAAGTATAGTGGATTAACAAAAACCAGTACGGCGTTGCCTCGCCTTGCCGTACTATTTGTACTGTCTGCGGCTTCGTCGCCTTGTCCTGATTTTTGTTAATCCACTATAAATGCCGCACGGTTCAAATTCCGGTAAAAAATCGCTCATAACCTGTCCTTTCAAACATAATATGCCGTCTGAAATCCTTTCAGACGGCATCGTCAAAACCTACTTCTTATCTTTTTTATCTTTCTTATCTTTATTTGAAACCGGCTTTTTCGCCGCCAGCCCCAAAGACTTCTGCCACTGCTCGGGCGACTTGACTAAATCCAAAGCTTTCCGCAACTGGTCGTCTTTGGCAGGGTTGGGAATCCGCCTTGAAGACAAATCCTCGTCCTTTTTCTTTTTACCTTTTTCTTTTACAGCGGGCTTATCCGCATCTTTTTCAAGCGGCACGGCAAGGGTTTCACTGTTCACATCCTCGCCGCCCAAAGGATTGCCGATGTGTCCGACCAAATCCGCCTCGCGGCTTTCAAAAATGCGTTCCTTATCTTTTACTTCGACATCGGGAACAATCCCCTGCGCCTGAATAGAACGGTCGTTCGGCGTATAATACAGTGCCGTTGTCAGCTTGACCGCGCTGCCGTTGGACAAAGGAATCAAAGTCTGAACCGAACCTTTGCCGAAGCTCTGCGTACCGACGATGACCGCGCGTTTATGATCCTGCAATGCACCTGCGACAATCTCCGACGCGGAAGCCGAACCGGAATTGACCAATACCGTCATCGGTATGGTTTTCAACTCGGCAGGAATGCCCGCCAACGAATCGCCGCCCATCCCGTACACATAATCTTCAGGAACGGCTTTCAGTACCATGCGGTCTTTGCCGTCGCGTCCCTTGGTGCTGACGACGACTGCTTCAGACGGCAGAAATGCCGCCGACACGCCGACCGCGCCAGTCAAAAGCCCGCCGGGGTCGTTGCGCAAATCCAACACCAGCCCCTTGAGCGGTTTTCCTTTATTTTCCTTTACCAGCTCTTTTGCGGCGGTATTGACGCTTTCGACCGTCCGCTCTTGGAACTGCGACACGCGGATATAGCCGTAATCGGGTTCGATCAGGTGATGGCGGACGCTTTTCACTTTAATAATGGCACGGGTCAGGTTGACGACTATCGGCTTGTCGGCATTTTTGCGCGACAGCGTCAAAGTAATCTTCGTACCCGGCTTGCCCCGCATTTTCTTCACCGCTTCGCTGACCGTCATGCCGCGTGTCGAAACATTATCGATTTTCACAATGAAATCGCCGCTTTTCACCCCCGCCCGTTCCGCAGGCGTGTCCTCAATCGGCGAAACCACTTTGACAAATCCGTCTTCCTGCCCGATTTCCATCCCCAAGCCGCCAAATTCGCCGCTGGTGGACTCCTTTATCTCGGCATAACCTTTTTTATCCATATATTCGGAATGCGGATCCAAACCGGCCACCATACCCTTCATCGCACCTTCAAACAAATCGGCATCGGGTTTGTCCTGATAGTAGTTTGCCTTGATTTGACCGTAAACCTCCGCCATTGTGCGGATGGATTGCACCGGCAGGACTTCGTTATCCCGCCTGTCCTTCTCGGCGGCAAAACCCTGCACCGCCAGACTGACGGCCACGCCGCTGATTGCACCCAAAGTATAAAGTGCGATTTTCTTAAAAACAGGTTTCGACATTCTTCTTTAACTTTCTCTCTTGATTTCCAAAAACCGGAAAATACAGGTACGGCAAACTTCACGGAACAGCGCACCATATCGGCACGATTTGCATAAAGCCTACCGTTTCGGCAATCCGATCAACGTATCCAGCTCGAAGGGTTCAATACCTGACCTTGATAACGTATTTGCAGGTAAAGCCCCTCTTCCCCGTCCGGCAGCGACCCGCTCGAGCCGATTTTGCTTCCTGCCGCGACCATATAACCCTTGCCGACGGAAATTTCGCTCAAACCGGCATAGATGCTGATGTAGTTCTCGCCGTGATCGACCACGACCACTTTGCCGTAGCCGTCCAACTCGTCCGCATAGCTTACCGTTCCCGGCGCAATGCTTTCAACCGTTGCCGGTGCAGTGGAATAGAACACGCCTTTCCAAACATCGCCGCCGCTCCGGTTCTGCCCGAAAAGTCCGGTCGGCACACCGTCAACCGGTTTTTTCAAACGTCCTTGCATGCGGCTGAAACCGTCGGCACTGCCGATACCCATAACCGAAGGCGCTTGGATGTTCCTGTCTTCGGCGGTCAGGTTGGACATTTCCGCACGTCGTGCTTCAGCCTTCTGCTGCGCCGCTTCTTTTCTGGCTTTTTCGGCTGCCGCCAGTCTGGCTTCAGCCAATTTTCTTTTTGCTTCCGCATCCTGAATGCGGTGTTCGGCCTTTTTCTTCTCCAAATTGCTCAAGAGCTTGTTCAGCTGCTGCTCGTTCCCTTTCTGTTCCAGCAGTTTTCGGGCATCTTTGGCGATTTTGGCATTCTGTCTGCGGCTTTCCGTCTGTTCCGCCGCATCGGTTACACCCTGTTTTTTCAGCAGGGATTGCACGTTTGCCTGAATTTTCTTCAAACGGGCAAGCTCATTGTTGATTTTCTGCTCTTGTACCGCCAAAGCCTTCTGCTGTTTTTCCAAATCCTTGACAACTTCCCGATTGGAGGCGTTTACATAACGCGTATAACGCAAAAAGCGGTTTTTCTGACCCGGTTCGGCGTTTTTCAGGAACAGGGCAACCGCATTCGGCTGGCTGTTTTTATAGTTCCCCGATACGAAACGGGAAATCTGCGCTTTCGTAGCGGCGACTTCCGTTTTCAAACGGTTCAGCTCGGTATTGAGTTTTTGGAACTTGTCCCAAGCCTCGCGCTGTTTGCGGTTGACGGAAGCAAGGTTGCCGCGCGCCTGACGGATACGCTCTTGGCGGATACGTTCTTGGCGGATACGCTCTTCCTGAAGCTGCTTGAGGGAATTGCTGACATGAAGCAGCATTCCTTCGCTTTGTTTGAGCAAGGCTTTTTTGTTTTCGACATCATTGGTGGCAGCGGCAACGGCGGCTTTCAATTCGTCGGAATCGGTTTTGGCATTTTTCTCTTCCCTGTATTTTTTATCCTGTTTCACTGCTTTGCCGTTCTTGTCGGAACGGACTTTTTTATTTGCAGAAACAGTGTCTTTTTCCGCCTTGCCGCCCTTGCGCGGATTGCCCTGTCCTTTTGCCTCTTTTTTGCCTTGCTTGTTTTCAGGCTGTGTTTTTGCGTTTTTTTCTTTGGATCCGGACACGGGCTTGCCATGTGCCTTTTTGTGTTCCGCCTTCGATTTCTTATCCCCTTCGCGTCCTTTGCGCGCAGACTGCCTGGATGTCGCCTCCTTCTCTGCTTCTTTGCGGTTTTTGGCGGTTTTTTTGGACTCTTTGCCCTCTTTTGCCGCCTCTTTGCCGCCTGTTTTTTTATCTTTCACTGCGCCATTTTTGCCTTTTTCTTTTTTGCCTTCCGCCGCTTCGGGCTGTTCTTTTTTGTTCTTCGTCTGTTTTTTCACTTCGGCGGAACGGTTGTGTGCCGCGTCGTGGGCGGCAACGGCGGGCGTGGAAAAAACGAGCATCAGGGCAAGCAGAAGGGGTTTGTAGCGCATGGTTCGACCTTCGGAAAAAGTTGGATAATACTGAAGGCTGCACGAAAGCAGCCGGACGTTTGGATTATACTGTCAGTTATGCCATCTGAAAATGCCGTTTGCCCAATCTTGCGCCTTCTTTGCGCGGATACTTGCAATCGGCTCAAACAGCCTTATATTGTGCGTCATATTTTCAATGCCGCAACGGATATTGTGTTCCGACACACAGGGTAGCACATTAAGCCGCATACCGTATGTTGCCCGATTTTGGGAACGTGCGCCCCTCCAAACAAAGCAAGCCCTGCCGCCTTCACGGAAAACGGGGATTCAACCGATAAGGAAATTTTGATGAACAGACTGCTACTGCTGTCTGCCGCCGTCCTGCTGACTGCCTGCGGCAGCGGCGAAACCGATAAAATCGGACGGGCAAGTACCGTTTTCAACATACTGGGCAAAAACGACCGTATCGAAGTGGAAGGATTCGACGATCCCGACGTTCAAGGGGTTGCCTGTTATATTTCGTATGCAAAAAAAGGCGGCTTGAAGGAAATGGTCAATTTGGAAGAGGACGCGTCCGACGCATCGGTTTCGTGCGTTCAGACGGCATCTTCGATTTCTTTTGACGAAACCGCCGTGCGCAAACCGAAAGAAGTTTTCAAACACGGTGCGAGCTTCGCGTTCAAGAGCCGGCAGATTGTCCGTTATTACGACCCCAAACGCAAAACCTTCGCCTATTTGGTGTACAGCGATAAAATCATCCAAGGCTCGCCGAAAAATTCCTTAAGCGCGGTTTCCTGTTTCGGCGGCGGCATACCGCAAACCGATGGGGTGCAAGCCGATACTTCCGGCAACCTGCTTGCCGGCGCCTGCATGATTTCCAACCCGATAGAAAATCCCGACAAACGCTGATATGAACCTCTCCAACCACTTTCTCGTCGCCATGCCCGATATGGAAGACGCGTTTTTTTCACAATCGGTCGTCTATATCTGCAAACACGATGAAGACGGCGCACTCGGCATCGCCATCAACAAACCCTCTCCGATTACGATGGACATGATTTTTTCCGCCACCGGCAAAAACATCCCTTTCCGAATGCAGCACGACAGCGTGATGATGGGCGGACCGGTGCAAGTCGAGCGAGGTTATGTCGTGCATACCCCGATCGGCAACTGGCAAAGCAGTATCGGCGTTTCGGACAATATCGCGCTGACTTCTTCCCGAGACGTGATTGAAAATATTTCACGCGAAGGCGCGGTTGACAAAATATTAATCAGTATCGGCTATTCAAGCTGGGGAAAAGGCCAGCTCGAACGCGAACTTGCCGACAATGCGTGGCTGACCGTTCCCGCCGACGAACATATCCTGTTCGACATCCCCTACGAACACCGTTACGCCGCCGCATTCGCCAAACTCGGCATCGACCCGCTCGCCCTGTTTTCGGGAGCCGGCCATGCATAAAATTCCAAAAGGAACGGCACTGGCATTCGACTTCGGCGAAGCGCGCATCGGCGTGGCGCAGGGCGATGCGGAATTGGGGCTGTCCCATCCGCTGGCCACCGTTACCGGCGGCAGCAACGATGAAAAGTTCGCGGCAATCGCCAAGCTGGTTCAAGAATGGCAGCCGCGTTATTTTGTCGTCGGACTGCCCGTGCATACCGACGGCACGAAACATGAAATGACGCACCTGTCGCGCAAGTTCGGACGCAGGCTGAACGGCAGGTTCAATCTCCCCGTCTATTGGGTTGACGAACGGCTGTCGTCCGTCTATGCCGAAAGCCTGCTTTCGGAAGCACAGGTCTTCGGCAAAAAACGCAAATCGGTGCTCGACCAAGTGGCGGCGCAAGCCATCTTGCACGGTTTTTTCGAGGGCGGTCCGGCGGAATGTTTCAACGGGCGTGAAGGTTAAGCGGCGCGGTTAACACCCTACCGTGAAAGAGGCGCGCACCAAGCCGTCCAGCTCCAATGCCAAATTGTCCCCCGCACCGATTGCGCCCACGCCGGAGGACGTTCCGGTAAACACCAAATCCCCTTTCCCCAAACCGTAATCTGCCGCCAGTTTGTGTAAAATTTCCCGAATCGGGTAAATCATCAAACCGGTATCCCCGCGCTGTTTCAATACGCCGTTTTGTTTTAATGAAAACAACACATTCTCGGGATTGCCGATTCTGCCTGCCGCCGCAAAATCCGACACGCACGCGGAATGCCTGAACCCTTTTGCCTTCAGCCAGGGCAGCCCTTTTTCCTTCAGACGGCATTGGATATCCCGTGCCGTAAGGTCCAGCCCTACACCATATCCTGCGACACATCCCAAAATATCTTTACCCTCGCCCGTGCCGTCTGAATCCTTACCGACCAGCAGCACGAGTTCGCACTCAAACTGCACATCCCTACTAAACTCGGGCAGCAAGATTGTACCGCCGCTGTTCAAAATGCTGCCTGACGGCTTCATAAACACCACAGGTTCGGAAGGTATTTCGTTTTTTAACTCTTCGATATGTGCGGCATAGTTCCTGCCGATACAGAAAATATTGCCGACCTCGACTGCCTCTCCTTCTAAAAATACTGAAGCCACTTCACTTTCCCCCCTAAGTAAAAATGCCGTCTGAAATTATTTTCAGACAGCATTCGACCAAGCTTACGCATTTAATGAAGCTGTTACACGTGCAACAATTTCTCCGATTGCAATTGCCTGCGCTTCGTTGTCGCGGCGTTCGGCGTATTCGACATTGCCTTCTTTCAAGGCGCGGTCGCCGATGACGATGCGGTGCGGAATACCCAACAGCTCGGAATCGTTCAGCAATACGCCTGCGCGTTCGTCGCGGTCATCCAGCAGCACATCCGCGCCTGCCGCCAGCAATTCGGCATAGATTTTGTCGGCGGCTTCGCGTACGGTGTCTGATTTTTTGTAGTTCATCGGCACGATAACGACTTCAAACGACGCCATCGCCTTCGTCCAGATGATGCCTTTTTCGTCGTTGTTCTGCTCGATGGCGGCGGCAACGACGCGGGTGATGCCGATACCGTAGCAGCCCATTTCCATGATTTGCGATTTGCCGTTGTTGTCGAGGAAGCTCACGTTCATGGCTTGGGTGTATTTGTCGCGCAACTGGAAGACGTGTCCGACTTCGATGCCGCGCGCCAGTTTCAGACGGCCTTGCCCGTCGGGGCTTTCGTCGCCTTCGACCACATTACGCAAATCGACGAATTCAGGCTCGGCGGCATCGCGCCCGAAGTTGAAGCCGGTATAGTGGTAGCCGTCTTCGTTCGCACCGATGACCCAGTCCGCGCCTTTTTCAGTGGCGAAATCGGCATAAACTTTACCTGCAAAGCCGACCGGACCCAGCGAGCCGCCGTTTGCGCCGAACTGTTCGACAATCGCGGCAGGGCTTGCCATCGTCAATGGCGATTTCACACCTGCGAGTTTTTCGGCTTTGATGTCGTTGAACTCATGGTCGCCGCGCAACAGCAATAAAACGATTTCGCCTTCATTTTCGCCTTCAACCACGATGGATTTGAGGGTTTGTTCAACCGGAATATTCAGGAATTCAACCAAAGACTCAATGGTTTTGACGTTTGGCGTGTGTACTTTGACGAGTTCTGCCTGAGCAGCGGTGCGTTCGCCTTTAAGCGGCAAGGTCGGTGCCAGCTCGACATTGGCGGCGTAATCGGAAGTGTCGCTGTATGCAATCACATCTTCGCCGCTTTCCGCCAACACTTGAAACTCGTGAGAGCCGGTACCGCCGATGCTGCCGGTATCTGCGGCAACGGGGCGGAATTCCAAGCCCAGACGGGTGAAGATACGGCAGTAAGCGTCATACATGGCATCATAGGTCGTCTGAAGCGAGGCGTAGTCGGCATGGAAGGAATAAGCATCTTTCATGACAAACTCGCGCGCACGCATCACACCGAAGCGCGGGCGCACTTCGTCACGGAATTTGGTTTGGATGTGGTAAAAGTTTTTCGGCAGTTGTTTGTAGCTGTTGATCTCTTTACGCACGATGTCGGCGATGACTTCCTCGCAGGTCGGTCCCATGCAGAAATCGCGGTCGTGGCGGTCTTTCAGGCGCAGCAGTTCTTTACCGTAAAATTCCCAGCGGCCGGATTCCTGCCACAGCTCGGCAGGCTGCACCACCGGCATCAGCAGCTCCACGCTGCCCGCGCGCGCCATTTCCTCGCGCACGACGTTTTCGACTTTGCGTAACACGCGCAGCCCCATCGGCATCCAAGTATAAAGGCCGGACGCGTTGGCTTTAATCAGGCCGGCGCGAATCATCAGCTTGTGGCTGGCAAGCGCGGCTTCGGCAGGGGCTTCTTTTAAAGTAGAGATAAAGAATTGGCTGGCTTTCATAAAAGTATTTTTCCAAACAGGCAAATTCAAAAGTAAATCGGGTGCAGATTGTAACGCGAAAAAAGCAGGTTTTGCACCAACCTCCAAAATTCACCCCCTGCCCCAAGCGCGGGACAAATCCCATAACAGACGGCAAAAACATGACCAGAAACATCATATTGAACATAAGTACATGATTTTTATAGATTTAAATGTGCCTATTTTTTAATCAAAATAAGCGTACATTTGTTGCGTAAGACTTTTTTAACACAAGCCGTGGCTTATCAACACGGTTATCCACAAAGCTTGTGTATAGATTTTCTACAATAGGAAAATTGCCGACAGAGACATAATGATTCGATATACCACAATTCCGAAAAAATATCGCCAAAATCAAACAGAATATTTCGAAATCAAAAAGACTTGACCTTACCAAACGCCAACTTCAGTATAAAACCTGCTTTTACAGGCATGGTTATTTGCCAGCAGACCCGATTGCTGATAGGATTTCGTGTGGAGCAGATCGAACATTTTTTTCAAGTTTTCCCTTGTTTCCAAAACTTTTATAATTTTTTGAAAACATTAAACTTAAATTATTTTTTTCGGTTTGATTTAGAAATTTTCGTTTTTGCTTATTATTTTTCACAAACGAAAATAAAGGGGTTGGCTACACCCTCCCTGCCGATTAAACACTCAACATAAAGGATAGATACTATGTCCACCCAATTACACGATGTTGACCCTATCGAAACCCAAGAGTGGCTGGACGCGTTAAGCTCCGTCCTCGAATATGAAGGCGGCGAACGCGCGCAATACCTCTTGGAAAACCTGGTCAAATACTGCCGCGACAAGGGCGTACGTATGCCACACGGCACGACCACCCCGTATTTGAATACCGTTTCGGTTGAAAACGAAAAAGGCATTCCGGGCGACCAAAACATCGAACACCGCATCCGCGCATTCGTGCGCTGGAACGCCGCCGCCATCGTATTGCGCGCCGGCAAGAAAGATTTGGAACTGGGTGGGCACATCGCATCTTTCCAATCTGCCGCCACCATGTACGAAGTCGGTTTCAACCACTTTTGGAAAGCCAAAGGCGAAGGCGAAGAAGGCGATTTGGTCTTCTTCCAAGGTCACGTCGCCCCGGGCATCTATGCACGCGCATTCGTCGAGGGCCGTCTGACCGAAGACCAGCTGAACAACTTCCGCCAAGAAGTGGACGGACACGGTCTGCCTTCCTATCCGCACCCCCACCTCTTGCCCGACTTTTGGCAGTTCCCGACCGTATCCATGGGCTTGGGGCCCATCATGGCGATTTATCAGGCGCGTTTCCTGAAATACTTGGAATCGCGTGGTTTGGCAAAAACCAAAGGCCGTAAAGTATGGTGTTTCTGCGGCGACGGCGAAATGGACGAACCCGAATCTCAAGGTGCAATCGCACTGGCTGCACGCGAAGGCTTGGACAACCTGATTTTCGTCATCAACTGCAACCTGCAACGCTTGGACGGTCCGGTACGCGGCAACGGCAAAATCATCCAAGAATTGGAAGGCAACTTTGCCGGCGCCGGCTGGAATGTCGTCAAAGTCATTTGGGGCCGCCGCTGGGACCGCCTCTTGGCGAAAGACAAAGACGGTATCCTGCGCCAACGTATGGAAGAATGTTTGGACGGCGACTACCAAACTTACAAATCCAAAGACGGCGCGTATGTGCGCGAACACTTCTTCAATACGCCCGAACTGAAAACATTGGTTGCCGATATGACCGATGAGCAACTCTGGGCATTGAACCGCGGCGGCCACGACCCGCAAAAAGTGTACAACGCCTACGACCGCGCAGCGAACCATGCCGACGGCAAACCTACCGTCATCTTGGCGAAAACCATTAAAGGTTACGGTATGGGCGCATCCGGCGAAGGTCAGAACGTTGCCCACCAAGCCAAAAAAATGGACAAAGCGTCCCTGAAACAATTCCGCGACCGCTTTGACATTCCGGTTACCGACGAACAAATCGAAAGCGGCGATCTGCCTTACCTGACTTTTGCCCCCGATACGGAAGAATACAAATACCTGCACGCACGCCGCGATGCTTTGGGTGGCTACCTGCCGCAACGCAAACCGACGCAGGAAGTATTGGAAGTGCCCGAGCTGTCAGCATTCGACGCACAACTCAAATCCAGCGGTGAACGCGAGTTCTCGACCACGATGGCATTCGTCCGCATCCTGTCCACTTTGCTGAAAGACAAAAAAATCGGCAAACGCGTCGTACCTATCGTTCCCGACGAAAGCCGTACTTTCGGCATGGAAGGTATGTTCCGCCAATACGGTATTTGGAATCCGAAAGGTCAGCAATATACCCCTCAAGACAAAGACCAACTGATGTTCTATAAAGAATCCGTTGACGGTCAAATCTTGCAAGAAGGTATTAACGAACCGGGCGCGATGGCCGACTGGATTGCGGCTGCAACCAGCTACGCCAACAGCAACTTCGCGATGATTCCGTTCTACATTTACTATTCTATGTTCGGTTTCCAACGTGTCGGCGACTTGGCATGGGCAGCCGGTGATATGCACGCGCGCGGCTTCCTGCTGGGCGGTACTGCCGGCCGTACGACGCTGAACGGCGAAGGCCTGCAACACGAAGACGGCCACAGCCACATCCAGGCCGACCTGATTCCGAACTGCGTATCTTATGACCCGACTTTCCAATACGAAGTCGCCGTCATCGTACAAGACGGTCTGCGCCGTATGTATGCCAATAATGAAGACGTGTTCTACTACATCACCCTGATGAACGAGAACTACACCCATCCGGATATGCCCGAAGGTGCGGAACAAGACATCCTGAAAGGTATGTATCTGCTGAAAGCCGGCGGCAAAGGCGACAAGAAAGTTCAATTGATGGGCTCCGGTACCATCCTGCAAGAAGTCATTGCCGGTGCCGAGCTGCTGAAAGCCGACTTCGGCGTAGAAGCAGACATCTGGTCTTGCCCGTCCTTCAACCTGCTGCACCGCGACGCTGTCGAGGTAGAACGCTTCAACCGCCTGCATCCGCTGGAAGCCGAAAAAGTACCTTTCGTTACTTCCCAACTGCAAGGTCATGACGGTCCGGTGATTGCCGCTACCGACTATATCCGCAGCTATGCTGACCGTATCCGCGCCTACATCCCGAACGACTACCACGTCTTGGGCACTGACGGTTTCGGCCGTTCCGACAGTCGCGCCAACCTGCGCCGCTTCTTTGAAGTGGATCGCTACAACGTTGCCGTGGCCGCATTGGCCGCATTGGCGGAACAAGGCAAAGTCAGCAAAGAAACCGTTCAACAAGCCATTGAGAAATACGGCATCAAAGCCGATTCAGCTCCTAGCTGGAAACGCTGATTGATGTTTCAGACGGCCTGTTTGCCCCATTCCGACATCAGGCCGTCTGAAAACCGAATGCCCGAATGGTTTGAGCAGACAAACCGTACCGATGCCGCCTGAAGCAGCTTTCAGACGGCATCCAATTGAACAAGATTAAAGGAACTCAAATGAGTATCGTAGAAATCAAAGTCCCCGATATCGGCGGTCACGAAAACGTCGACATCATCGCCGTAGAAGTTAAAGCGGGCGACACCATCGCCGTTGACGACACCCTGATTACACTGGAAACCGACAAAGCCACGATGGATGTGCCTGCCGATGCGGCCGGTGTCGTGAAAGAAGTGAAAGTCAAAGTCGGCGACAAAATCTCCGAAGGCGGCGTAATTCTGACCGTTGAAACCGGTGCCGCCGCCGCCGAAGCCGCCCCGGCTGCTGCCGAAGCACAACCTGCACCTGCTGCCGCACCCGCTGCCGCAGGCGGTGCAACCGTTCAAGTAGCCGTTCCCGATATCGGCGGCCATACCGATGTGGATGTAATCGCCGTTGAAATCAAAGTGGGCGACACCGTTGCCGAAGACGACACGCTGATTACTTTGGAAACCGATAAAGCGACAATGGACGTACCTTGTACCGCTGCCGGTGTCGTTAAAGCCGTATTCTTAAAAGTCGGCGACAAAGTATCCGAAGGCTCTGCCATTATCGAAGTAGAAACCGTCGGCTCTGCCGCAGCAGCCCCTGCTCAAGCCGCTCAAGCTGCCGCACCGGCTGCCGCTCCGCCTCCGACTGCTGCCGCCGCACCCGCCGCCGCGCCTGCACCTTCTGCACCTGCCGCTGCCAAAATCGACGAGGCCGCTTTCGCCAAAGCACACGCCGGCCCTTCCGCACGCAAACTGGCGCGCGAATTGGGCGTGGATTTGGGCCAAGTCAAAGGTACCGGCTTGAAAGGCCGCATCGTGGGCGACGACATCAAAGCCTTTGTGAAATCCGTAATGCAGGGCGGCGCGGCAAAACCTGCCGCAGTCGGCGCGTCTTTAGGCGGCGGTCTGGACTTGCTGCCCTGGCCTAAAGTGGACTTCTCCAAATTCGGTAATGTCGAAGTTAAAGAATTGTCCCGCATTAAGAAAATTTCCGGTCAAAACCTGTCTCGCAACTGGGTGGTGATTCCCCACGTTACCGTACACGAAGAAGCAGATATGACCGAGCTGGAAGAATTCCGCAAACAACTGAACAAAGAATGGGAACGCGAAGGCGTGAAACTGTCACCGTTGGCGTTCATCATCAAAGCCTCCGTTTCCGCGCTGAAAGCCTTCCCCGAATTCAACGCTTCTCTGGACGGCGACAACTTGGTGCTGAAAAACTACTTCAACATCGGTTTCGCAGCAGACACGCCGAACGGCTTGGTTGTTCCAGTAATCAAAGACGTGGATCAAAAAGGCTTGAAACAAATCAGCCAAGAGCTGACCGAATTGTCTAAAAAAGCCCGCGAAGGCAAGCTCAAACCACAAGAAATGCAAGGCGCATGCTTTACCATTTCCAGCTTGGGCGGCATCGGCGGCACAGGTTTCACGCCGATTGTGAACGCTCCCGAAGTCGCCATCTTGGGCGTGTGCAAATCCCAAATCAAACCGGTTTGGAACGGCAAAGAATTCGCTCCTCGCCTGATGTGCCCATTGAGCCTGTCCTTTGACCACCGTGTCATCGACGGCGCGGCCGGTATGCGCTTCACCGTATTCCTGGCCAACCTGTTGAAAGACTTCCGCCGCATTACTCTGTAATCCGAGCATTTTCAGACGGCCTGAATAAAAAGGCCGTCTGAAAAAAGAAGTCCGAACATCATTCAGAAAGATTAGACATGAGCTTAGTTGAATTGAAAGTGCCCGACATTGGCGGTCACGAAAATGTAGATATTATTGCGGTTGAAGTAAATGTGGGCGATACCATTGCTGTGGACGATACCCTGATTACTTTGGAAACCGATAAAGCGACTATGGACGTACCTGCCGAAGTTGCAGGCGTGGTCAAAGAAGTCAAAGTTAAAGTAGGCGACAAAATCTCCGAAGGCGGTTTGATTGTCGTCATTGAAGCCGAGGGCGCGGCTGCTGCTCCTAAAGCCGAAGCGCCTGTCGCTCCTGCACAAGAAGCACCTAAAGCAGCCGCTCCTGCTCCGCAAGCTGCGCAATTCGGCGGTTCTGCCGATGTCGAGTACGACGTGGTCGTATTGGGCGGCGGCCCCGGCGGTTATTCTGCTGCATTTGCTGCTGCTGATGAAGGCTTGAAAGTTGCCATCGTTGAACGTTACAAAACTTTGGGCGGCGTTTGCTTGAACGTTGGCTGTATCCCTTCCAAAGCACTGTTGCACAATGCTGCCGTTATCGATGAAGTACGCCACTTGGCTGCCAACGGTATCAAATACCCTGAGCCTGAACTCGACATCGACATGCTGCGCGGCTACAAAGACGGCGTGGTTTCCCGCCTGACTACCGGTTTGGCAGGCATGGCTAAAGGCCGTAAAGTAGACATTATCCAAGGTGACGGCCAATTCTTGGATCCACACCACTTGGAAGTTTCTTTGACGACCAGCGAAGTGTACGAACAAGCGACTCCTACCGGTGAGAAAAAAATCGTTGCCTTTAAAAACTGCATTATTGCAGCAGGCAGCCGCGTAACCAAACTGCCTTTCATCCCTGAAGATCCTCGAATTTTCGACTCCAGCGGCGCATTGGCTCTGAAAGAAGTACCGGGCAAACTGTTGATCATCGGCGGCGGTATTATCGGCCTCGAGATGGGTACGGTTTACAGCACGCTGGGTTCGCGCCTGGATGTAGTTGAAATGATGGACGGTCTGATGCAAGGCGCAGACCGCGACTTGGTGAAAGTATGGCAAAAACAAAACGAATACCGTTTTGACAACATCATGATCAACACCAAAACTGTTGCTGTCGAGCCTAAAGAAGACGGTGTTTACGTTACCTTCGAAGGTGCAAATGCACCTAAAGAACCGCAACGCTACGATGCCGTATTGGTTGCCGCCGGCCGCGCGCCCAACGGCAAACTCATCAGCGCGGAAAAAGCAGGCGTTGCCGTTACCGATCGCGGCTTCATCGAAGTGGACAAACAAATGCGTACCAACGTGCCGCACATCTACGCTATCGGCGATATCGTCGGTCAGCCTATGCTCGCGCACAAAGCCGTTCACGAAGGCCACGTTGCCGCCGAAAACTGCGCCGGCCACAAAGCCTACTTCGACGCGCGCGTCATTCCGGGCGTTGCTTACACTTCTCCTGAAGTGGCATGGGTGGGCGAAACCGAATTGTCTGCCAAAGCCTCCGGCCGCAAAATCACCAAAGCCAACTTCCCATGGGCTGCTTCCGGCCGTGCGATTGCCAACGGTTGCGACAATGGTTTCACCAAGCTGATTTTTGATGCTGAAACCGGCCGCATCATCGGCGGCGGCATTGTCGGTCCGAACGGTGGCGACATGATCGGCGAAGTCTGCCTTGCCATCGAAATGGGCTGCGACGCGGCAGACATCGGCAAAACCATCCACCCGCACCCGACCTTGGGCGAATCCATCGGTATGGCGGCGGAAGTGGCATTGGGTACTTGTACCGACCTGCCTCCGCAAAAGAAAAAATAAATCCGACTGAATAAACAGCCGATAAGGTTTATTTGAGCAAATGCCGTCTGAAATGTTCAGACGGCATTTTCTATTTTACAGCGGATTAAAATATCTTCTCCGACCTATAGTGGATTAACAAAAATCAGGACAAGGCGACGAAGCCGCAGACAGTACAAATAGTACGGAACCGATTCACTTGGTGCTTCAGCACCTTAGAGAATCGTTCTCTTTGAGCTAAGGCGAGGCAACGCCGTACTGGTTTAAATTTAATCCACTATAAAAACGAATCCGACACGGCTTATCTAAAGGAATGGTTGAAAACGGCAGTTTCCAATACAACAAAATGCCGCCTGAACATTTCAGACGGCATTTGACCCATTACTGCTGCGGCTCTGAAACCATACCGCCTTCATCAAAATCCGGCTCCGGTTCGTTTTGCAACGTTTTACCGTTCAATTTCAACTGATTGTTTTTCAGAGAAATGGCAGTATCAATCTGGTCGCCGTTCAAAGTCAGATATTTTTCCCTTGCCATACTCTGAACCGTACTGTCCACCATCAGGCGCAAGGTCTCGTTGATGTCGTCAAGACTTGCCCTGCCTTCCGCCTCATCTTCGGCATTGACGCTGAAAATATTGCCTGCTTGACTGACCGCCAAGTCTTCCAGCATTTTTTGGGGAATACTCATTCTGATGTCGGCTTCGGTTTTCTTCAGCATCAAACCCAATTGGTTCAAATCTTCCTTCTTCATGTCTTTAAACATGATTTTTCCGCCCACATCGATTTTTCCCGATGGCAGCGTGAATCGGAAAGTTTTAATGTCCAATACTGGGTTATGGGTAAATAATCCGGAAGCCTCGCCTTTGACTGCCGCAATCAAATCATTGCGGATTTGTTCTTCAGTCATTTTTTTGGCAGAAATTCGTGCAAACTTGCGTTTCAATACGGTTAAGGCAGAAGCATCGAGGTGTTCGGCAGCGATATGGATGTCCAGAGGGCCGTATTTTTCATCGCCGTAAACCAGCGTGCCAAAACGGAACTGCCCTTCGCTATCGATAAACGCGCCCGATTCCCCGGTCTTGGTTGAAAAAGCCAGCTTGCCGACTTCGATTTTGGAAGGTGCGATGCTGCCGTTGGGATTGATAAACGCGCCAATCTGCAAATCGGTAACAAGATTGACCAGTTCGTTTAACTTGACGTTGTAATCGACACCCTCTTTCCATTCTAAGGAAAATTTTTCCAAGGTCAGATTGCTGCTGCCCAAAGCAAGCGGGTTGATGCCGTCTGAAGTTTCCGAATCGAAATGCACTTTTTCAAACGCGGCATCGCCTTTGTCTGCCAGCTTGATTTTAAACAAGGGGGCATCATAGCCGTTCCGGTAGCTTTTGAAACCTTTTTGATAAACCGTTTCTCCCGTCAGGCCTTCCCAGTGCAGCCTGATGCCCGACAGCTCTTCATAATCGAAGGCGGGAACACTGACTTCCATTTTACCGCTGCCGTTAAAATAAACGGTATTGGCAAGGGAAACCGGGACTTGTTTTCCAAAAAAGCGTTCCAGAACTTTTTCCGTTTCAGGCGCGTATTTGAACTCGGTTTCAATGTACGCCTGCGTGCCGAATCCGCCGGCAAAAGGACCGTGCGTGATATGGTTTACCAGCGTAACCGGCTGTTCCAACACTGTTTTCAGGTTATCCGGCAGGTATTTCTGCGCATTATGCAGCAACTCGGGTTTCAAGCGGATGACCGTCGTTTCCGTAGAGGTAAACCAGCCGCGCTCATATTGGTGCGATTCGACGGTCAAGAAGCCCGCTTCCTGCAATATTTTTTGCTGCTGCGTCAAGCTTTCTTCGGCTTTGACACCCAAATAATAAGGCGTGCCCAAAGCAACGCCGAGCAATGCTGCCGCAACCGAAATCAAAGGTTTTTTCATCACGTCAAACAAGCAGGTTTCAAAGACGCTAGAATAGCATTATTTAAGCGTATCCCGCCATATTTCTTTAAAAGAAATGCCGTCTGAAACCTGTTCGGACGGCATTTTCGGAAACGGAGGCAGCTTAGAAATCCAATTCCGCTTTCAGCCAGTAAGTACGCGGCATACCGACGACGGCGAAGCTACGGTCAAATTGTCCGCGCTGTACCTGCCAGTAGTTTTTGTTAAACAGGTTTTCTACCGAGCTGCTGACGGTCAGAGTGTTTTTGCCAAGCTTGGTTTTGTAGCGCGCGCCTACGTCAACCAAAGTGTAAGACGGGAAGGCGTATTGTTTTTTCGTATCTTGGTAAGACTTGCCGAAATACGAAACGTTGCCGTTTAAAGTCAAGCCTTTGGCAAACGGTGTATCCCATTCCAAACCTGCCTTGGCAATTACGCGTGGATTGGCGACTTGTACGCCGTTAACAAGATTATCGGCTGCGTTCGGGTAATTCTTCACGGTCGATTGCAGATACATCAGACCCAAAGTCGGACGCAAAGTATTGTTGAGCAAATTCGCGTAGGTGTTGAACTCAATACCTCGGCTCCGCTCCATACCTTGCTCGTCGCCGGCTGCGCCTCCTTGGGCTTTATAGCGGGCAAAATCGGAATTATCGCCGTAAGTCAGCGTTTTTTTCTTAGTTTTTGCATTAGTGGTTGTCTGACCTCTCCAGTAGCCCGGGCGTTTGATTTGGAACGCGTTTAACGTGGTTACGAAATTGCCCCAGTTTTTACGCACGCCCACTTCAAACTGACGGCTGACACGCGGTTTCGCCATTGTCGTTTCGCCGGAATCATCGGTTTTGATGTCGGCACGCTCCAAGTCTTCCATATAGTTGCCGTACACAACCAAATCAGGTTGCGACACCCACGCCGCCATCAGCATCGGACTGAAGCGTTTGGCATCGCCGCTCTGTGATTTTTTCTTATCAGTGTATTCAACCGCTTGGAAACGTCCGCCCAAAGTCAGGCGGTATTTGTTATCAACGAAGCCCAAGGTGTCGGACAAAGCCAGGCTGTTAACTTTGATATTGGCATCCAAGTTGGCGGTTTTCGCCCAAGAATTGGGATAGTCGGCTTTGAACGATGCCAATTGATTCGCAATATTTTCGTTTGCCTTCACTTCTATCTTGCTGTTGCCGTTCCCGCTGCCGTTTATGGTTTTCCGCTGGCGGATAACGCGGTCGAAAGCCGTACTCCAGTTATGTGTTACCGGGCCGGTTTCAAATTCGCCTCGCGCAGACAGGTTCATGCTTAAAGTGCGGAAGTATTGGTCGGTCAGGCGCGCAGTACCGGTATTGTAGTCATAGTTGCGTGCCGTTACTTTGCCGCTGGCGTTTGTGTTTTGCATATCGGTACAAGTGCTGGTAGCATTCAAACATACGGTCGGGGAAATCAGCGTGCCGTAATAGCGTGCCTTGTTGTAGCCGATACCGCCTGTAATCTGTGCATTATCAAACGCATCCCATTCAAACGTAAGCATATTGGTTTGGCCGGCGGTATTTTGCCAGTTCCAAGAAGGCAGCAGGTTGGTTTTACCATCGGGCGCGCCAAACAAGCGTCCGCCGGCGTTTTGAATGTCCTGCATACGCGCGCGACCGCCGTTGGTTTTGCGTTTTGCGTAGATGGAATCGAACGCTACGCGCAGTGTTTCGCCGCGATAGTCGGCATTTACCGCAAATTCTTTGTTGTCTTCGCTGTAACCGTGGCGCGGGGTGTCGCCGTGGCGCAGTTTGCCGTTGGCGCGCACGCCGAATGCTTTGTTTTCGCCGAAACGTTGGCCCAAGTCGAACGTACCTTGGGCGCGGTTGTTACTGAACCAGCCCAAACCGATTTTGCGGTTGCCTTCATCGGCGGCTTTTTTGGTTTCGATATTGACGGAACCGGATACCGCACCTTCAGGGTCCATGCCGTTTACGGCAGTGGATGCGCCTTTAATCAGTTGTGCCGATCCAACTTGCACGCTGGCCGTGCCTTGCGTGCCGTACATACCTGCCAAACCGTTGACGCTGAATTGGCGCGAGTCAAGCTGATAACCTCTGAAATACAGTCCGGTCAGCGTGTTGCTTTCGCCGCCGAACTGCCAAACGGAAGCGTCTTTTTTCGCTACGGCATCCACCAAAGTACGCGCTTCGGTGTTGTTTAGGGCTTGTTCGTCGTAATTGACGACGGTAATCGGCGCGGTAAAGGCGTTGGCTTTGCCCATTCACTTGGTGCTTCAGCACCTTAGAGAATCGTTCTCTTTGAGCTAAGGCGAGGCAACACCGTACTGGTTTTTGTTAATCCACTATAAACAAATTGCACAGGGTTCTCCGTTTAGTTTCCATCCTCGGCAGTTTCGGGCATTTAGCCGTTTCCACCTTCCTGCCCCCGCTGCCAGTAAAAATGCCGTCTGAAATATCGGCGCGATACTTCAGACGGCATACCCGCCCGTTTTCCCGCATTCCCAGGAGCGGGCTGAAATTTAAACGTGTGCGGAAATGATTTTCAACATTTGCGCCAGCACTTTGGGATTGGCAGCCACAATATCGCCGCTTTCCAGCCAGCCGTCTTCACCCGACATATCGGTTACGATACCGCCCGCTTCCTGAACAATCAATGCACCTGCGGCAATGTCCCACGGTTTGAGGTTAAACTCGAAAAAGCCGTCAAAACGACCTGTTGCTACAGCACACAAATCCAAAGAAGCCGCGCCTTCACGACGGCCGCCGGCGGTTTTGGCCAAGAAATCTTTCAAAATCACCAGATACTTGTCCATCATGCTTTGATCGACAACAGGGAAGCCGGTACCGATCAGGCAGCGGTTCAATTCGATGCGGTTGGAAACGCGGATGCGGCGGTCGTTGAGCAACGCGCCTTTGCCGCGCGAAGCCATATATACGTCGTTGCGTTCGGGGGCGTAAACCAAAGCTTCTTGCAACACGCCTTTGTGCAGCAGCGCCATAGAGATGGCGTATTGGGGATGACCGTGAAGGAAATTGGTCGTGCCGTCGAGCGGATCGATAATCCATTCGTACTCGGCTGCGGCTTTGCCGTGGGAGCCGCTTTCTTCACAAGTGATTTTGTGGTGCGGATAGGCTTCTTTCAAAGCCTCAACCAGGATGATTTCGGAATTGCGGTCAACATCGGAAACAAAATCGTTGAAGGCTTTGCTGTCGGTTTTGACGGCATCGAGATTGCCCGCGGCGCGTATCATCATCTGACCGGCACGGCGGGCGGCTTTAAAGGCTGTATTCAAAAACGGATTCATCAGATTTCCTTAAGGGTGGCATACCGCCGGTTCGGACGTACAGTCCTTCGGAGCGGCAAAATCGGAGTTTATTTGGTTGGGGTAAATCCTGCCAAATCGGGTAAAATACCGCCTGACGCGTGTCTGCTTCAGGCGCAACGTTAAATTTCCGACGTTGTTAAAGAACATTTCAGACGGCATTTGACCGTCCGAACGAAAAAGACGGCGCATTATACCCTATTCCATTCCGACCGAAAACCGAACATGACTACTCTCAAACCCGCCCTGCCCGCTTATCTGGACAACATCCGCATCATCCTCACGCGCACCAGCCATCCCGCCAACATCGGCTCTGCCGCGCGCGCGATGAAAACAATGGGTCTGCACAAACTGACCATCGTCGCCCCAAATCTGATGGCAACGCCGATGACGGAAAACCCGCCCGTGTTTGACCCGGAGCATCCTCAATCGTTTAAATTACCGGAAGAAAGCTTCATCCTCGCTTCCGGCGCGGCAGACGTTTTGGAAAATGCCACCATTGCCGCTTCTTTGGACGAAGCCCTTGCCGACACCACCATCGCCTGCGCCCTGACCAGCCGCCGCCGCGAAATTACTGCGCCGCTGCAAACCCCGCGCGATTTGGTATCCGAATTACTGCAGACCGCAAACCGAGGCGAGAAAGTGGCACTGGTTTTCGGCAACGAGACTTTCGGCTTGAGCATCGAAGAAGTCCAAGCCTGCAACCGACTGATGACCATCAACGGCAATCCCGACTATTTCTCGCTCAACCTCGCCCAAGCCGTGCAGGTCGTGTGCTACGAAATCTTCAGCCAAACCGGTTCGCCCATGACCCATCTTCAACAAGAAGACCACGCTGCGACCCACGAGCAAATCAAAGGCATGGTCGCCCACATGGAAAGCGTGATGAACGACATCGGCTTTTTCAACCGCCGCAACGGCGAGCGTCTGATGCGCCGTATGCAGAGCCTGTTCGGACGCGCCAACACGCAAACCGAAGACATCGATATCCTGCGCGGTTTTTTCAATACCGTCAGCCATCGTATCCATAAAAAAGACTGATTAAGGCCGTCTGAAAACATTTCCAGCTTTTCAGACGGCATGACTGATATTCGGATAAGCATGAATTACGCCCTAGACGCATTATGGTGGAAGCTCACCAGCCAACCCGTCCGCGACCTCGCCTCGCTGCTGACTGCGCCGCCTTTGTGGCAAAGCGGTTGCGAATTGGGCGTGCGCGAACTATTGGGGGAACGCGGTTTCCGTTACCTTTTGGCATTGGATGCCGATTCCGCGCCGCTGACGGAACACCTCACCCGACGCGCCCCGTTCGGACACCGCTTGGGCATTTACGCTGAAGAACTGCTGGCATTTTGGTTTGCCAACGCGCCGCACGCCGAACTGCTCGCGCACAACCTCACGGTTTCCGGTTCGGACGGCAATACGCAAGGCGCGGCGGATTTTGTGGCAAGGCTTAACGGCAAACCCTACCATATCGAGCTGACCTGCAAATATTACGGCGGCGGCACGGGCAGACCCGAAGACATGCACGGACTCGACCCCACAGACACGCTGTTGGGAAAAGCCGCCAAACTGACCGCCCAACTCGGTCTGCCGCACACTTCAGACGGCATCCGAACCTTGCGGCAACACGGTCTGCCGCTTGACGTAAAACCCGTTTCCATCGTGCGCGGCATCGGATTTTTTCCACAAAGTTTCCATGCTTTTGAGCCGCCGCTTAACCCATACGGCTGGCGCGGCATCTATATTCAAGACTGGGCGGAATACGGGTTTGAACGCCAAGAAGTCCGCTACCATCTGCTCGACCGCATGGCCTACCTCGCACCTGCGCGTGCCGCCGAAACCGAAACATTGAACGAAACCGAAATCCGCCGTATCGACCAAGGCTTGATTGCCGTTTTGGAATGTCGGCCGGACGGCTTTTGGCACGAAATCGAACGCATTATGAAGGCCGTCTGAAACCCTTTCCCAACATTAACGCGTATATCTATTGAGAGGCTTAGTGATGGAAATCTCATTTCCCATACAATTTATGAAAGAGTCATCCGAGTTAATAAGGATATTGGATATGATAAATATAACAACAACATGCCAACTAATATTATGACGATCCAAACAAATAAGTATGGTAATTTAATAACTACGACCCCAGGTAGAATACAATGAAGAATAATGTTAAAAATTGGACAACTAAAGAAGTCAAGCAATCATTAGATAAATTTAATAATATTTTAATTAAAAATACTTTTCTTCTTCAGTATCTGAAAAAAGAGTTTTCAGCTTCAAGTGCTTATTGTTTGTCTATGCTGCCTGAAGAAGTAGATATATATGAAATATTGGTTAATGGGAATATTATTATTGATTTAGAATTTAATAAACATACAAATGAAACAGTTGTTATTAATGTTACTGATGTTGATGAATACTTGAAAACTTTAACCAATGAGAGTGGTAGAGTATTTTTTACATTAGCAAAAGAAATCGGCAAACAGAAAAACATTTAACAAGAGCGAAATACAAATTAAAAACTCAATGGAGTGATGGCATATTTAGGATAGATATGCTGAACGAAGAAAATAAATTTTGTTTTTTTCCTCATGTTTTGGGGAGTGATTACAAAATGAAATCGCTGATGTGATTATATCGGATGCTGTTCAAGCGACCTGAAAATAGAACTTTTTTCAGGCTGCCTTTGTAGTTAACGGAGAAATTTAGACAAATCCCGATTGCGCACTTTTAACACATCTTTCTTATTGCGGATAGAATACTAAGTAATGATAAAGATGCTATTGTTATTTTAAGGACGTTAGATTGATTATGAATAACCCACAGTAAGAGAACCCATTACATTATGAACGCCGCACAACTCGACCATACCGCCAAAGTTTTGGCTGAAATGCTGACTTTCAAACAGCCTTCCGATGCCGTCCTCTCCGCCTACTTCCGCGAACATAAAAAGCTCGGCCGCCAAGACCGCCACGAAATCGCCGAAACCGCCTTTGCCGCGCTGCGCCACTATCAAAAAATCAGCACTGCCCTGCGCCGTCCTCACGCGCAGCCACGCAAAGCCGCACTCGCCGCACTGGTTCTCGGCAGAAGCACCAACATCAGCCAAATCAAAGACCTGCTTGATGAAGAAGAAACAGCGTTCCTCGGCAATTTGAAAGCCCGCAAAACCGAGTTTTCAGACGGTCTGAATACCGCCGCAGAATTGCCGCAATGGCTGGTCGAACAACTGCAACAGCATTGGAACGAAGAAGAAATCCTCGCCTTCGGACGCAGCATCAACCAAGCCGCGCCGCTCGACATCCGCGTCAATACCTTGAAAGGCAAACGCGATAAAGTGCTGCCATTGTTGCAAGCCGAAAGTGCCGATGCGGAGGCAACGCCTTATTCGCCTTGGGGCATCCGCCTGAAAAACAAAATCGCGCTTAACAAACACGAGCTGTTTTTGGACGGCACACTGGAAGTCCAAGACGAAGGCAGCCAGCTGCTTGCTTTATTGGTGGGCGCAAAACGCGGCGAAATCATTGTCGATTTCTGTGCCGGCGCAGGCGGCAAAACCCTCGCCATCGGCGCGCAAATGGCGAACAAAGGCAGAATCTACGCCTTCGACATCGCCGAAAAACGCCTTGCCAACCTCAAACCGCGCATGACCCGCGCCGGACTGACCAACGTCCACCCCGAACGCATCAGCAGCGAACATGATAGCCGTATCGCACGACTGGCAGGCAAAGCCGACCGCGTTTTAGTGGATGCGCCCTGCTCCGGTTTGGGTACTTTACGCCGTAATCCCGATCTCAAATACCGCCAATCCGCCGAAACCGTCGCCAAACTTTTGGAACAGCAACACAGCATCCTCGATGCCGCCTCCAAACTGGTAAAACCGCAAGGCCGCTTGGTGTACGCCACTTGCAGCATCCTGCCCGAAGAAAACGAGCTGCAAGTCGAACGTTTCCTGTCCGAACATCCCGAATTTGAACCCGTCAACTGTGCCGAACTGCTGCAAAGCCTGAAAGTCGATTTGCATACCGGAAAATACCTGCGCCTCAACTCAGGAGAACACCAAACCGACGGCTTCTTCGCCGCCGTATTGCAACGCAAATAAACCGGTTTGAACAAAATGCCGTCTGAACCCTTTTCAAAGCGTTCAGACGGCATTTCATCAATTATAGTGGATTAACAAAAACCAGTACGGCGTTGCCTCGCCTTAGCTCAAAGAGAACGATTCTCTAAGGTGCTGAAGCACCAAGTGAATCGGTTCCGTACTATTTGTACTGTCTGCGGCTTCGTCGCCTTGTCCTGATTTTTGTTAATCCACTATATCGAAACGTATCAATCGTCATTCCCGCGCAGGCGGGAATCCGGTTTTTTGAGTTTCAGTCATTTCTAATACATTCCCACCACTTTTCGCTTCCGGATTCTCGCTTTTGCGGGAATGACGAATTAAAGATTATCTTAAGGTCAAGGGACTGGATTCCCGCTTTCGCGGGAATGACGGCGGCGGGTTGCTGTTTTTTGTTTATAAATTTCTGTAACTTTGAATTTCAGCCATCTTCAATAAATTATAGTGGATTAACAAAAATCAGTACGGCGTTGCCTCGCCTTAGCTCAAAGAGAACGATTCTCTAAGGTGCTGAAGCACCAAGTGAATCGGTTCCGTACTATTTGTACTGTCTACGGCTTCGTCGCCTTGTCCTGATTTTTGTTAATCCACTATATTTTTGGGAATCTGTTTCACCCCAATATATAAAGCACCATATTAAGGCGGAGTGTCTTCCCTGCTTTGCCCCGAACCCGGAAAAGACACCGCCCGAGCCAATCCCGATTCTGCCCTGGCAGTCAGCCATTAAGGAAATCCTAATGAACTTTGCTTTATCCGTCATTATGTTGACCCTCGCCTCTTTCCTGCCCGTCCCGCCTGCCGGAGCCGCCGTCTTTACTTGGAAGGACGGCGGCGGCAACAGCTATTCGGATGTACCGAAACAGCTTCATCCCGACCAAAGCCAAATCTTAAACCTGCGGACGCGCCAAACCAAACCGGCGGTCAAACCCGCCCAAGCCGACGCAGGGAAGCGCACAGACGGCGCGGCACAGGAAAACAATCCCGACACTGCCGAGAAAAACCGGCAGCTTGAGGAAGAAAAGAAAAGAATTGCCGAAACCGAACGGCAGAACAAAGAAGAAAACTGCCGGATTTCAAAAATGAACCTGAAAGCGGTGGGAAATTCAAATGCAAAAAACAAGGATGATTTGATTCGGAAATACAATAACGCCGTAAACAAATACTGCCGTTAATCGGCTCTAGCGCAAACCCGATGCCGTCTGAAGCGGCACGGGGTTTGTCATTTCTGCCAGTAGGTTTTGACGTTGACGAACTCGTACAGCCCGAATTCGGACAATTCGCGCCCGTAACCGGAATCTTTGACTCCGCCGAAAGGCAGGCGCAAATCGCTGCTGGTATGGCGGTTGATAAACACCGATCCCGCCTGTATTTTTTCGGCAAACCGCCAAGCGCGTTCGGTATCGGCGGTATAAATGCAGGCACCTAGCCCGAACGGGGAATCATTGGCAAGGGCGATGGCATGTTCTTCGTTTTCGGCGCGCAAAATCAGGGCGGCCGGCCCGAATACTTCTTCTCTCCAGACGCGGCAGGCAGGATTTACCCTGTCTAAAACCGTCGCGGGATAAAACCAGCCTCGCCCTTGTGGGATTTTTCCGCCGGTCAGGCATACCGCGCCGTTTGAAACGGCATCTTCAACCTGCCCGTGAACCCTGTCCCGCAAATCTTCGCGGTGCAGCGGTGCAAGCGTAGTATCGGGATGTTTGGGGTCGCCCATTTTCAATTTGGCGCATTCGGCAAGAAACAGCGTGATAAAACGATCGGCTGCGGCTTCGGTTACGATGATGCGCTTGGCGGCGTTACACGATTGCCCCGCATCGCGGAAACGGGAATAACAGGCTTCTGCGGCGGCACGCTCCAAATCGGCATCGGGCATCACGATAAAGGCGTTGCTGCCGCCGAGCTCCAAGACGGTTTTCTTGAGGTTTGCGCCCGCGTGTGCCGCAAGGATGCGCCCCGTATGCGTCGAACCGGTAAACGCCATTGCATCGGTGTGTTCGATGGCTTTGAGTGTGTCTTGATTGTCCAGCCACGCGCCTGCCAGAGGAATGCCGTCTGAAGCCAAATCGAACAGTGCCTGACTGACGCGTGCCACGCTGGGCGCGGGTTTGACGGCGCACGCGTTGCCCGCGCACATAGCGGGAACGGCGAAACGCAATACCTGCCAGACGGGATAGTTCCAAGGCATGACGGCAAACACCACACCCAAAGGCTCAAACCTTACCTGACTCAAACTCGCCTGCGTCGCGATGGTTTTGTGGGCAAGCAGTTCGGGGGCAAGGTGGGCGTAATAGCGTATCAGTTCGATAGACTTGCCGATTTCCGCACGGCATTCGTGCAGGCAGCGTCCGACTTCTTCGCACACCATTTCCGCAAAACGCTCTTTCTCCGCCTCCAAACGGTCGGCAAATTTTTGCAGACGCGCGGCACGTTCGGTTACGCCCAGTTGCGCGAACGCCCCGCCGCGCATTTTCAAATCCGCCAGCCGCCGTTCAAACTCCGCATAATCTTGAGCGGGGCGGCGGTAAAGCGTTTCGCCCGTAAATACATTGACACTGTGAAACATCGAATCAACCTGCCAGTTGCGGGAATATCGTTTTCAGTCCCGACACAATAATCTCCACCGATACCGCCGCCAGCATCATACCCATGATACGGTTTAAAATCGTCAGCCCCGTCGCACCCAGCAGGCGGCTGACCTTCCCGGCAACGATTAAAATGGCATAACAAATCGCACTGACCACCAAACCGGCCGCGATAATCAACGCGATGTCGCCGTATGTTTTAGCCGCCGAAGCGTAAATAATCACGGTCGAAATACCGCCCGGGCCGATGGTGATCGGTATGGCGATGGGCACGACGGCAATCGCTCCGGCATTGCGGGCGGGGCGCACCTGCCCCGTTTCCGGCTGCGCGCCGAGATTCTGCTTGGCGGGATTGTCGTTGCCGTTCATCATCGAAATGGCAATCAGCAACACCAAAATTCCGCCGCCGACCTGAAACGAACCGACGCTGATGCCCAAAACCTTCAGCAGCGTACCGCCGATCAGCGCAAATACCGCAATCACGGCAAACACGGCAACGGCGGCCGTCCGCGCGACCTTCCTGCGCTCCTTCGTGCTGTGCCCGTTGGTCAGGTCAAGGTAAAGCGACAACGCGCTAAACGGATTAATCAGCACCAAAAAAGCCACAATCAGCTTGCCGATTTCCATGCCCAATCCCATTATTTCCCCCTCCTTCAAACCCGTGCGGCAGGCATCCGATGCTGCAAATTGCCGCCGCAACGGATTTTTCCGTTATAATTAAAAATTCAAGCAATACGCCCCATCATACCCGAACGACGGTATCTTTACCATCAGACAAGGATGCTTTTCATGGCACTGACACTTGCCGACGTAGACAAAATCGCCCGACTCTCCCGACTGCACCTGACTGCGGCAGAAAAAGAAAAATCGCTTCAAGAATTAAACGACATTTTCGCTATGGTCGAACAGATGCAGAACATCAACACAGACGGCATCGAACCGATGGCGCATCCGCACGAGGCCGCCCTGCGCCTGCGCGAAGACGAAGTAACCGAAACCGACCGCGCCGCCGAATATCAGGCGGTTGCTCCGGAAGTACGCAACCGTCTGTACATCGTACCGCAAGTTATCGAAGAATAATCCGAATACGCTTCAGACGGCATCAGCAATACCGCCCGAAGCCCTTTAAGGATGGAAGATTTATGACCCAATACACATTGAAACAGGCAAGCGTCCTGTTGCAGTCCAAACAGATTTCCGCCGTCGAACTGGCAAGCGCATACCTTGCCGCCATCGCCGAAAAAAATCCCGCCCTCAACGGCTATATCACCATCGACCAAGATAAAACCCTTGCAGAAGCCCGTGCCGCCGACGAACGCATCGCTCAGGGCAACGCTTCGGCACTTACCGGCATACCCGTCGCCTACAAGGATATTTTCTGCCAAACCGGCTGGCGCAGCGCGTGCGCTTCCAAAATGCTCGACAACTTCATCTCCCCCTACACCGCCACCGTCGTCCAAAAACTGCTCGACGAAGGCATGGTAACGCTCGGCCGCACCAATATGGACGAGTTCGCTATGGGTTCGACCAATGAAAACTCATTCTACGGCGCAGCCAAAAACCCGTGGAATCCGGAACACGTCCCCGGCGGTTCATCAGGCGGTTCGGCAGCCGTCGTTGCCGCGCGCCTCGCCCCTGCCGCGCTCGGTTCGGACACCGGCGGCTCTATCCGCCAACCCGCATCGCACTGCGGTATCACCGGTATCAAACCTACCTACGGCACGGTTTCCCGCTTCGGTATGGTCGCCTACGCCTCCAGCTTCGATCAAGCCGGCCCGATGGCGCAAACTGCCGAAGACTGCGCGATTCTGTTAAACGCGATGGCAGGTTTCGACCCGAAAGACTCCACCAGCCTCGAGCGCGAAAAAGAAGACTACACCCGCGATTTGAACCAACCGCTCAAAGGTTTGAAAATCGGCCTGCCCAAAGAATATTTCGGCGAAGGCAACAGCGCCGATGTTCTGACGGCATTGCAAAACACCATTGATTTGCTGAAAGCCCAAGGCGCGGAATTGATTGAAGTTTCCCTGCCGCAAACCAAGCTGTCCATTCCGGCCTACTATGTCCTCGCCTCCGCAGAAGCCAGTACCAACCTTTCACGTTACGACGGCGTACGTTACGGACACCGTGCCGCCCAATTCAGCGATTTGGAAGAAATGTACGGCAAAACCCGCGCCGAAGGTTTTGGCAGCGAAGTCAAACGCCGCATCATGATCGGCACTTATGTACTGTCGCACGGCTACTACGATGCCTACTATCTCAAAGCCCAAAAACTGCGCCGCCTCGTTGCCGATGATTTTCAGACGGCATTTGCACGGTGCGACCTCATCCTCGCGCCGACCGCACCCTCCGCCGCACCCAAAATCGGAGCGGATGCTTCGCCGGTTGAAACCTACTTGAGCGATATCTACACCATCGCCGTCAACCTCGCCGGACTGCCCGCATTGACCCTGCCCGCAGGTTTCAGCAGCGGCGGACTGCCCATCGGTGTACAGCTTATCGGCAACTATTTCTCCGAAGCCAAAATCCTCGGTGCGGCGCATCAAATCCAACTCAACAGCGATTGGCACGGCAAACGACCCGAATGAAGCAGAACCGCACCTTTACCTTCCCCGATTTTCGCACCGTTTACAGCTATGCGCCTTTATATCGGCTGCAACATTTAAAATACACATTGCGAAAATTTTTCGGAAAAAAAGAAATTTACGCCTTCGAGCAGTTTGTCAACGCCTCCCCTATCCGTCAGGGGCTGTTCCTCCACTGCCCGCAAAATGCCTATCCGCTGCTGCGCGAATTTGTTGACAGGCGTTTTAACTGCAAACGCCGTTTAGATGCGATGACGGCAGATTTTCTTATGGCGGAAAAACTGTTCGGCACAGACATTCTGCACCAAATGGAAGACTACCGCTTCCATTTGGTCTTGGCGCACCTTTCAGACGGCATCAGCTTGTGGCTCAACCGCAACGACAACTGCGTCGAAGAAGGCGCGTGGTCTTTATCTTTGCGCGACGAAGCAGGCAACCGGCTGTATATGGCGACCTTCGCCTTTGTCGGCACACACCTGCTGACAGCCTCCGTACAAGGGCCGGCGGGTGAAGAAGCCAAAGACACCGTCCGCCGCATAACCAAACAACTCCACGGCTTGCGTCCCCAACAACTGATGGTAACCGCCCTGCAATATTTCGCCGCCGTACTCGGCTTGGACGGCGCAATGGGCATTGCACAAAAACATCAGGTCAAACTGCGCTGGAAACTTAAAAAGCGTGTCAAAATGAATTACGACGCATTCTGGCAGGAATACGGCGCAAGTTTGGAACGGGACGGCTACTGGCATCTCCCCCAAACCCCCGCCCGCAAAGACCTTACCGACATCGAAAGCAAAAAACGCTCGATGTACCGCAAGCGTTATGAAATGCTGGACAACATGGTTGCAGAGATGAAGGACGGTCTGAAAACAGAAGCACGCGGCATTTCAGACGGCATCCAAACGGAAAAACCGCTCCGCCGGACAGCCTGACGCGAAGACTATCGAATTGATATTTTAGAGAAAGAAGCTCTTATGACCTGGGAAACCGTAATCGGCTTGGAAATCCACGTCCAATTGAACACCAAATCCAAAATCTTCAGCGGCGCATCGACCGCATTCGGCGCAGAACCCAACGCGCACGCCGGCGTGGTGGAATGTGCTTTGCCGGGCGTACTGCCGGTAATGAACCGAGAAGTCGTTGAAAAAGCCATCAAATTGGGTTTGGCTTTGGATGCGAAAATCAACCGGAAAAACGTGTTCGACCGTAAAAACTACTTCTATCCCGACTTACCAAAAGGCTATCAAATCAGCCAGTTGGACTTACCGATTGTCGAACACGGCAAATTGGAAATCGTAGTCGGCGACGATGTGAAAACCATCAACGTAACCCGCGCCCATATGGAAGAAGACGCGGGCAAGTCCGTACATGAAGGCTTGAACGGCGCGACCGGTATCGATTTGAACCGCGCCGGCACGCCTTTATTGGAAGTCGTATCCGAACCCGAAATGCGCTCCGCCGCCGAAGCCGTTGCCTACGCCAAAGCCTTGCACAGCTTGGTAACCTGGCTGAACATTTGCGACGGCAATATGGCGGAAGGTTCGTTCCGCGTCGATGCCAACGTATCCGTTCGCCCGAAAGGTCAAGCGGAATTCGGCACGCGCCGCGAGATTAAAAACCTCAATTCCTTCCGTTTCTTGGAGCAGGCGATTAATTACGAAGCAGAAGCGCAAATCGAGATTTTGGAAGACGGCGGCAAAGTACAGCAGGCAACGATGCTGTTTGATCCCGAAAAAGGCGAAACCCGCGTAATGCGCCTGAAAGAAGACGCGCACGACTACCGCTACTTCCCTGACCCCGATTTGCTGCCCGTCATCATTTCAGACGACCGGTTGCAAAAAGCAAAAGCAGAAATGCCCGAGCTGCCAAAAGAAATGGCGGCGCGTTTCGTGGCGGATTATGGCGTGAGCGACTACGACGCGCGCCTGCTCACTGCCAGCCGCGTGCAGGCTGCCTATTTTGAAGAAGCCGCTAAAGAGAGCGGACAAGGCAAGCTGACTGCCAACTGGATGAACGGCGAACTTGCCGCCACGCTGAACAAAGAAGGCATGGAACTTGCCGACAGCCCGATTACCGCCCCACGCCTCGCCGCTCTGGTAGGCAAAATCGCCGACGGCACATTAAGCAGCAAATTGGCGAAAAAAGCCTTTGAAGCCATGTGGGCTGAACCCGAAGCCTCCATTGCCGAAATCATTGAAAAACACGGTTTGCAACAGATGACCGATACCGGCGCGATTGAAGCGATGGTAGACGAAGTGCTGGCAAACAATGCAAAAGCCGTGGAACAGTTCAAATCCGGCAACGAAAAAGCCCTGAATGCGATTGTGGGGCAAGTGATGAAGGCCAGCAAAGGCAAAGCCAATCCCGCGCAGGTTCAAGAGCTGATTAAAGCCAAACTTGCCTGATAAGCAAGATGCCGTCTGAAACCCAAATCCGACGTTCAGACGGCATTTTCACAGTCTGACCACATTAAAACAGCATAAAAAACAATATTCCATGAACCACACCATTACACTGCCCGACCAAACCACCTTTGCCGCCGGCGACGGTGAAACCGTTTTAGCCGCCGCCGCCCGTCAAAACCTCAATCTGCCCCATTCCTGCAAAAGCGGTGTCTGCGGACAATGCAAAGCCGAACTGGTCAGCGGCGATATTCAAATGGGCGGACACTCGGAACAGGCTTTATCCGAAGCAGAAAAAGCGCAAGGCAAGATTTTGATGTGCTGCACCACTGCGCAAAGCGATATCAGCATCAACATCCCCGGCTACAAAGCCGATGCCCTACCCGTCCGCACTCTGCCCGCACGCATCGAAAATATTATTTTCAAACACGATGTCGCCCTCCTGAAACTTGCCCTGCCCAAAGCCCCGCCGTTTGCCTTCTACGCTGGGCAATACATTGATTTACTGCTGCCAGGCAACGTCAGCCGCAGCTACTCCATCGCCAATCCGCCCGACCAAGAAGGCATTTTGGAACTGCACATCCGCAGGCGTGAAAACGGTGTCTGCTCGGAAATGATTTTCGGCAGCGAACCCAAAGTCAAAGAAAAAGGCATTGTCCGCGTTAAAGGCCCGCTCGGTTCATTTACCCTGCAGGAAGACAGCGGCAAGCCCGTCATCCTGCTGGCAACCGGCACAGGCTACGCCCCCATCCGCAGCATCCTGCTCGACCTTATCCGCCAAGGCAGCAGCCGCGTCGTCCATTTCTACTGGGGCGCGCGTCATCAAGATGATTTGTATGCCCTCGAAGAAGCACAAGGGTTGGCAGACCGTCTGAAAAACGCCTGCTTCACCCCCGTATTGTCCCGCCCCAGAGAGTGCTGGCAAGGAAGAAAAGGCCACGTACAAGACATCGCGGCACAAGACCACCCCGACCTGTCGGAATACGAAGTATTTGCCTGCGGCTCTCCGGCTATGACCGAACAGGCAAAAAATCTGTTTGTGCAACAGCATAAGCTGCCGGAAAACTTGTTTTTCTCCGACGCATTCACGCCGTCCGCATCATAATTCCCCGGTATAAAAAAGATTCAGGCTTTCCGTTCGGAACACAAAAAACTTCCCGTCCGTATTTTCCCCGTGAAAAAATGCCGTCTGAAACCCGATTCCTGTTTTCAGACGGCATATGTTTTTTCCTGTTCAAGGCGACAGCCGCTCGCGTATCCAGCCGCCATCCAGCAAACGGTATTGGATGCGGTCGTGCAGCCTGCTCGGCCTGCCCTGCCAAAACTCAATCAAATCGGGAATCACAATATAGCCGCCCCAATGCGGCGGACGCGGCACGTGCAAAGGATGTTTGAGTCCGACCGCCGCCGCCTTTGCCACCAATACCGCCTTGTTCGGAATCACTTCGCTCTGCGCGCTTGCCCACGCACCCAAACGGCTCTGATACGGGCGGCTCTCAAAATATTCGTCCGACAATTTCTCCGCCAGCCTTTCAACACGCCCTTCCACGCGCACCTGACGCTCCAGCTCCGGCCAAAAAAACGTCATCGCCGCAAATGGATGAGCATCCAGCGAACGCCCCTTGCGGCTGTGATAATTCGTAAAGAAAACAAAACCTTCAGAATTAACTTCCTTCAGCAGCACCATACGGCTGTTGGGTCTGCCGCGTCCGTCGACCGCCGCCACATTAACCGCCGTCGGCTCGTTAACCTGTGCGCGTACCGCCTCGTCCAACCACCGCTCGAACTGCTCGATCGGATTGTCGGCGCAATCGCCTTCCGACAATTCCCGTTTGCTGTAATCTTCCCGAATATTGTGCAAATCCATTTACCGCTCCTCTTGTTATTTGAAAGATTCTACCCCCGCACGCAAACCGATTTCAACCGTTGCACAAACTTTGTCCCCAAAGCCGCAGCGACGATTTCATCCGCAAAACCGCCGCATCAGGTACAATATCGAACCGTCCGACTGAGGACGGCATTTTATCAACCCGTCCTGCCGCATACGCCGCAGAAGAACCGCTTTATCAAGCGAGTTAGGAAAAATGATGTCCAAACAGCCCACCAGCAAACGCCAATGGCGCGACGGCGCAGCCCCGTCTGCCAAGAAAACCGCCAAACCGTTCAAAAGCAAAGCCCGTCCCAAAGACGAAACGGACAAAACCGCATCCCAACCTTACGGACAAAAAGCTTCAGACGGCATCAAACCTCAAAACCTCCCCAAACAGCGCGCCGCCAAAGCCAAAAAACTCGTCGTCCGCAATCCCAACCAAAAAATTATGGAACACGCGCGCGATTTAAAAGAACGCCGCAGCGACCTATCGCGCATGGAACCCGAACGCCTGCAAAAAGTGCTTGCCGCGTCCGGCGTCGGCTCGCGCCGCGAAATGGAAGAATGGATCAACAACGGCTGGGTAACGGTCAACGGCAAAACCGCTCAACTGGGCGACAAAGTCACCCCCGACGACCACGTTACCGTCAAAGGCAGCATCATCAAACTCAAATGGGCCGACCGCCTGCCGCGCATCATCCTATATTACAAACAAGAAGGCGAAATCGTTTCCCGCGACGACCCGCAAGGCCGCGTCAGCATATTCGACCGCCTGCCGCAGGCCGCCAGCAGCCGCTGGGTCGCCATCGGACGCTTGGACATCAACACCAGCGGACTTCTGATTCTCACCACCTCCGGCGAACTCGTCCAACGTTTCGCCCACCCCAGCTTCGAAGTCGAACGCGAATACGCCGTGCGCGTACTGGGCGGGCTGACCGGCGAACAAATGCGCGTCCTCACCGAAGAAGGCGTGATGCTCGAAGACGGCTTGGCAAAAGTCGAACGCATCCGCGAACAAGGCGGCGAAGGCGCGAACAAATGGTACAACGTCGTGATTAAAGAAGGCCGCAACCGCGAAGTGCGCCGCATTTTTGAAAGCCAAGGACTCACCGTCAGCCGCCTCGTGCGCGTCGGCTTCGGCCCCATCGGACTGCCCAACCGCCTCAAACGCGGGCAGTTCTACGAACTCAACCCCGCCGAAGTCGCCAACATCCTCAAATGGGCGGAAATGCTGCTGCCGGGCGAATACCGCCGCAAAAAAGCCTAAACCCGCCAAAACACAAAAATGCCGTCTGAAACATCTGCTGTTTCAGACGGCATTTTGTTCGGGCGTTTTCAGGAGAAAAGGTCGAGTGCTTTGACAAAGATCATCACCACGCCGTAGGCGAGCGGTATGACGGCCAATGCCCAACGCCACCAGACCGATATGCCGCCGCCGGAAACTTTTTCGCCCACAAGGTAAGCGTCGGATATGGCGGTTTCGTCATCGGGGTTGCCGCTGTGTGCGGCGGTTTTGATGTCTTTTTCGTGGTGTTTTTCGTGTACGGATTTGACGGCGAGGTTGCACAACAAACCGATAATCAGCAGACCCGCCATGATGTACATGGTTACGCTGTATGCCTGTGCCGCCGGTATGCCGCTGTCGATTTGGCTTTGGCGTATGTAATTGACCAGTACCGGGCCGATGACGGCGGCGGTTGACCAGGCCAGCAGGATGCGTCCGTGAATCGCGCCGACCTGATAGGTGCCGAACAGGTCTTTCAGGTAGGCGGGAATGGCGGCAAATCCGCCGCCGTACATGGAAATAATCACGCAAAAGCCGATGATGAACAGGGCTTTGCTGCCGCCCTCGCCGATGGAGGGAACGGCGAAATACAGCAGCGAACCGAGTACGAAGAAGATGGTGTAGGTGTTTTTGCGTCCGATTTTGTCGGAAACGCTCGACCACAAAAAGCGTCCGCCCATGTTAAACAGGCTCAGGAGGCTGACGAAGCCTGCCGCCGCACCTGCGCCGACTGCCGCCTGCCTGCCTATGGAGGTTTCGGAAAAGAGTTCCTGAATCATCACGGATGCCTGACCCAATACGCCGATGCCGGCAGTTACGTTCAGGCACAATACCCAGAACAACAGCCAAAACTGCGGCGTTTTCATGGCTTGGGACACGTTGACATGATTGCTGCTGACCAGCTTGTTTTGCGTTTTCGGCGCGGTATAGCCTTCAGGTTTCCAGCCGTCGGCAGGTACGCGGATGGTAAACGCGCCGAACATCATCAGTGCGAGGTAAAGCAGACCCAATACGGCGAAGGTTTCGGCAACCCCAACCGAAGTAGCGTTTGAAAAGGTGTTCATCAGTGATACGGAAAGCGGCGAGGCCAGCATTGCGCCGCCACCGAAACCCATAATCGCCAAACCGGTCGCCATACCCGGCTTGTCGGGAAACCATTTCATCAGTGTGGAAACCGGCCCGATGTAGCCCAAACCCAAGCCTACGCCGCCGATGACGCCGTTGCCCAAATAGAGCAGGAAGAGGTTGTGCGTACGCACGCCGAATGCGGATACGAAGAAGCCCAGGCTGAAACAGCAGGCGGCGGCAAATATGGCTTTGCGCGGCCCTACCCGTTCCATCCACGTACCGAACAGGGCGGCCGACGCGCCCAGCATCGCGAGTGCGATACTGAAAATCCAACCTACGGTCGTCAGCTTCCAATCTCCGGCCGCCGATTCGGTTATGCCGATAAGTTTGGTCAGCGGCGCGTTGAATACGGAATAGGCGTAAATCTGCCCGATGGCAAGGTGTACCGCCAATGCTGCGGGCGGTACGAGCCAACGGTTGAAACCCGGCTTGGCAATGCTTGCCTCACGGTCTAAAAACTTCATAACATCCTCTTTCTGTCAGTTGAAAAATAAAATTTCATTTGCTCAATGGAAACTTATTGAAAATTATAAAAAAATATCGGGTCGGGTTTTTATCCGCCCCAAGATGCGCCGTCTGAAACATTTCGGGTGTACGGAAAGGTTTCTGTTTTTTCCGACAAATTCCTGCGGCTTTTCGCTTCCGGATTCCCGCTTTTGCGGGAATGACGAATTAAAGATTATCTTAAGGTCAAGGGACTGGATTCCCGCTTTTGCGGGAATGACGGCGGCGGGTTGCTGTTTTTTGTTTATAAATTTCTGTAACTTTGGATTTCAGCCATCTTCAATAAATTATCGAAACGTATCAATCGTCATTCCCGCGCAGGCGGGAATCCATCCAGTTCGTTCGATTTCGGTTTTTTAAGTTTCGAGTCACTTCTGACTCGTCATTCCCGCGTAGGCGGGAATCCGGTTTTTTGAGTTTCAGTCATTTCTAATACATTCCCACCACTTTTCGCTTCCGGATTCCCGCTTTTTCAGGAATGACGAATTAAAGATTATCTTAAGGTCAAGGGACTGGATTCCCGCTTTCGCGGGAATGACGGCGGCGGGTTGCTGTTTTTTGTTTATAAATTTCTGTAACTTTGGATTTCAGCCATCTTCAATAAATTATCGAAACGTATCAATCGTCATTCCCGCGCAGGCGGGAATCCATCCAATTCGTTCGATTTCGGTTTTTTAAGTTTCGAGTAACTTCTGACTCGTCATTCCCGCGTAGGCGGGAATCCGGTTTTTTGAGTTTCAGTCATTTCTAATACATTCCCACCACTTTTCGCTTCCGGATTCCCGCTTTCGCGGGAATGACGGTGGCATGTTGCTGTTTTTTGTTTATAAATTTCTGTAACTTTCAATTTCAGCCATCTTCAATAAATTATAGTGGATTAACAAAAACCAGTACGTCGTTGCCTCGCCTTAGCTCAAAGAGAACGATTCTCTAAGGTGCTGAAGCACCAAGTGAATCGATTCCGTACTATTTGTACTGTCTGCGGCTTCGTCGCCTTGTCCTGATTTTTGTTAATCCACTATATCGAAACGTATCAATCGTCATTCCCGCGCAGGCGGGAATACGGTTTTTTGAATTTCAGTCATTTCTGATAAACCCCGGCGGCTTTCCGCTTCCGGACTCCCGCTTTTGCGGGAATGACGGCGGAGGGGGAGCGGTTTTTCCGATTGGGTTTAAATGCAATCGAACAAATCCTGCTGCCCTTGTTCTTTGCTTACGCGCACGTCGGTTTCGCCGTCGGCGAAGGTAATGTGCAGCTTCTGCCCCTGCTTCAAAACATCGGCGTTGCGGATGACTTGTCCGCGTGTGTTTTTGACGACGGAAAAGCCGCGCTCCAGAATGTGCTGCGGCGAAACGGCTTCGAGCAATGCGGCTTGGGCGGTCAGGCTTTGGCGGCGGTGGGTAAGCAGTTGGCTGAAGGCGGCGGGCAATGCCGTCTGAAGGCGGACGATGTTGTTTTTGCAAACGGAAACATCAGGACGGTAATGTTGCAGGGCTTGGGTTTGGCGTTCAAAACGGGCGGTGTGGGCACGGAGGTTTTGCTTCATCGAGTAAGACAGCGTTTGCGCCAGCTTGCCGATTGAAGCGCGCTGCTCATCAAGTTTTTGGCGCGGATGACGGATTTGCCGCGCAAGCCAGTCGAGTTTTTGGCTGGCATCGAAATAGCGTTGTTCCAAAACGGTTTTCAGACGGCCTTGCGCCTGAGCGAGACGATGTAGCGATTCTTGGCGGTTGGGGCTGACCAGCTCCGCCGCACCGGTCGGCGTGGGCGCGCGCACGTCGGCGACAAAATCGGCAAGCGTAAAATCGGTTTCGTGTCCCACGCCACTGACGACGGGAACCGTGCAGGCTTCGATTGCGCGCACGACCGGTTCTTCGTTAAACGCCCACAAGTCTTCAATGCTGCCGCCGCCGCGACAGACAATCAACACGTCGCATTCGGCGCGTTGCGAGGCGGTTTTAATCGCTTGGGCAATTTGTAACTCGCTGCCTGCGCCTTGAACAGGTGTCGGATAAACGATAACGGGAATTTCGGGCGCGCGGCGTTTCAAGGTGGTAACGACATCGCGCAATGCCGCTGCTGCCAGGCTGGTGACGATGCCGATACATTGCGGACGGGTAGGCAACGGCTTTTTGCGTTCCGCCGCAAACGCGCCTTCCGCCTGCAACTGTGCCTTCAACCGCTCGTAGGCTTCGTAAAGCTGCCCCAAACCTTTGAGCCGCACCTCATTCACGGTAATTTGAAATTCGCCCCGCGCCTCGTAAATACTGATTTTTCCTGATACTTCGATATGGTCGCCTTCTTTCAAAGGCTTCGCCAAACGCGCCGCCGCACCTTTGAACATCGCGCAACGCACCTGCGCGCGGCTGTCTTTGAGCGAGAAATAATAATGTCCGCTGGCGGCACGGGTCAGGTTGGACACTTCGCCCGCAATCCACAGGCCGGCAAGGTGGTTTTCCAAAAGACTTTTGGCAAATGCGTTCAACTCGGAAACGGACAACACGTCAGAATGAAAAAAATCAGACATAGAATCAATCAAATAATAAAAAATATGAATATGTTTTGAAGCCTAAGGCGGTATTAGTCCGCCTAAATTGTCAACAATATTATAACACGCGCCATCTTGCCGCCCGCCTTTTCCCGTATGACTTTTTTAAGCGGGGAATGGGAAAAATATTCATCAACCCGCCCTCAATCTATTCAAATTACACCGCCGACAAGCTATGATGCGGATATTTTCGACAGGAGGAAAAATGGATACGCAGGCAGTTATCACACATATTGTCCGATGGTTGGACGAATACGCCGCCCGGGCAAATGCAAAAGGGTTTGTCGTGGGCGTTTCCGGCGGCATCGATTCCGCCGTCGTCTCCGCACTCGCCGCCCGCACCGGCCGCACCACGCTGCTTCTGGATATGCCGATACGCCAACACCCCGACCAGCTTGAGCGGGCAAGGCTGCACATCCGCAATCTGCAACGGCAATATGCCAATGTAAGCGCACAAACGGTCGATCTGACCGACACCTTCCAGACCTTTGAACAAACCGTCGGCGTTCATCAGACGGCATTTGACAATCAGCCGCTTTCCCTCGCCAACGCCAGAAGCCGCCTGCGTATGCTGACCCTGTACTACTACGGGCAGATACACGGACTACTGGTTACGGGGACAGGTAACAAAATTGAAGATTTCGGTGTAGGATTTTTTACCAAATACGGCGACGGCGGCGTGGACATCAGCCCGATTGCCGACCTGACCAAAACCCAGGTTTACCGGCTTGCCGAAGCATTGGGCGTGGACGAGGCGATTCAAAAAGCCCCGCCGACCGACGGCCTGTGGGATACGGAACGCACCGACGAAGAACAGATGGGCGCAAGCTATCCCGAACTGGAGTGGGCAATGGGCGTGTACGGCACGCGCAAACCCGAAGATTTTGAAGGGCGGCAGCGCGAAGTTCTGGAAATCTATACGCGGCTGCACCGCGCGATGCAGCACAAAATCAACCCGATTCCCGTGTGCCGCATTCCGCCCGAATTGTTGGGCTGAAACGTGGAAATGCCGTCTGAAGCGGAAAACCGTGTTTCAGACGGCATTGACATATCCGGCTCCTATCCCTTAAGAATCGAGTACGCGGGCAAACAAAATATCGTTTTCCAAATGAATGTGGTCGTTCAAATCCTCCACCATTTCTTTGGCCAAAGCGTAAAGCCGCGTCCAGCTTCCGCAGGCTCCTTCGGGCGCTTGGAAATTATCGGTCAGCTCTTTGAGCCTTGCGATGGCGCGGTCGTGTTCTTCATGTTCGTGCATCATCACGCTGATGGGCATCGCCGCACCCCGACCGACACCCTGATTAATCATCGGAAACAGCATCCTTTCCTCTTTCATCATATGCATCAGCAGTTCGTTCTGCATATAGGCAAGCAGCTCGGCAATTTCCGCCGGAAAGGTATCGGCATGAACTTGGGCCACTTTTTGCGCCAGCGGCACCAATTCTTCAAATTGTGCACGGTGTACATTGTGGTAGCGTTGCAGGATATGATCGACGGTTGCACCAAAGGGAGCAGTTTCCCAAACGGAAAAATCAGTCATGGCAGGGTTCCTTTTATTTATAGGGTTTCGGGTTTGGTTTTGAACATTCATACTTTAAGAATCTATTTAAACGGAGCATACACCGCCCGTGCGTTTCTGTACAGCTTCAAAAACATTCCTTACATTTTGATAATAAAAGTAATTTTCAAAAATAAAATACTGTCCGAACCGTTTTTTTAGAATTTGCAAAGGCGATTGGGGCGGTACAGAAAAACTATTATCCCGCCCGCCCACTTGAAATTTTTATGCCCAAGCCCTATCCTGCACGCTATCGTGCCAATCCCAACCGAAAAGGAAAAATAATGAGCAGCGAATTGATCGTACACACCGGCGATGCCGCCTTCGAGCAAGATGTTTTGAAATCCGACCTCCCCGTCCTGCTGGACTTTTGGGCTCCGTGGTGCGGCCCGTGCAAAATGATTGCCCCGATTTTGGACGACATTGCCGCCGAATTTGAAGGCCGTCTGAAAGTAGTCAAAATCAACATCGACGACAACGAAGCCACCCCGTCCCGTTTCGGCGTGCGCGGCATTCCGACCCTGATGGTGTTCAAAAACGGCGACGTCGTCGCCACCAAAGTCGGCGCATTGGCAAAAGGTCAGCTGACCGCCTTTGTCGAAGCCTCTATCGCCTGATAAAGCGCAATCGAAAAAGCCGCCGGAAGATTCCGGCGGCTTTTTCGCACCCTTAAGATTTGTGGCGGATTTCCCAGCACCGATGGATTTTTTTGTTGCGGAAATCTTCGGGAACGGATTGTTTGGAAATGTCTTTGACGGCGTATTGTTCCGATACCAAGTCGTCTAAGACGAAGCTGCGCAGGTTGTTGGAAAAGTACAAAATGCCGTCTGAAGCGAGCAGCTTCACCGCGCCGTCAATCAGCTTTTTGTGATCGCGCTGAATGTCGAGGATGTCGGACATTTTCTTGCTGTTGGAAAAACTGGGCGGATCCATCACAATGAGGTCGAACTGCCTGCCTTCCCCATATGCCGTCTGAAGATATTGGAACACGTCGGCGCGGACGATTTTGTGCCGTTCCGTATCGATGCCGTTCAATTCAAAATTGCGTCTCGCCCAATCGAGATAAGTGTTGGACAAATCGACAGTTTCGCTGGATGCCGCGCCGCCGGTGGCGGCATAGACAGTGAAGCTGCCGGTGTAGGAAAACAGGTTTAAAAAACGTTTGCCCGCCGCCGTTTCGCCGACTTTTTTGCGCGTGTTTCGATGATCCAAAAAAAGCCCCGTATCCAAATACTTATCAAGGTTGACCCAAAACTTGCGGCCGTTTTCGGTGATGACGAAATCGTCGCCCGCCTTGCCGGTTTTTTCGTATTGCTGCAAACCTTTTTGGCGTTCGCGGCGTTTGAGGCGGATTTGTTCGGGCGCAAAACCGGTAACGAAGGCGACGGCTTCCAAGACTTCGGCAAGCCACGCTTCGTATTCTTCGGACCGCATCAGCCAGCCGGTATCGTATTCCTGAAGGTGGATTTGGTCGCCGTAAACATCGACAGCAAAGGGGAATTGGGGGATGTCGCGGTCGTAAATGCGCCAGGCTTCGATGCCGTTGCGTTTCGCCCATTTCATAAGGTGTTTGATGTTTTTGCCCAAGCGGTTGGCAAACGGTGTGATGTCGGTCATTGGTTTCAGGCGGAATAAAGTGGAAAACGGCAATTTTACTGTAATTAACGCCCGATTGCTTGACCGTTTCGGGCAAACCCTATACCATCCGTCGCTTATCTTGTCATACGAAGCCATCGCCTTCCAACCTAAACCGCCCTTACGGGCGCGTTTCTTCTGTTGCTTTGATTTTGCAAAGCGTATCTGTGCAGGTTGCCGTCGATGTAAACCACAAGCAAGCCGCTTGCGACAACCCTGTAACTTCACATTCCCCGTATCGTTACCCTTCCCTGCTTCAGGCCGTCTGAACCTTTCGGACGCGAGCGTTGTTGTCTTCCAAGGATAGCCATGTCTATTAAATTTGCCGATTTGAACCTTGATAAAAACATTTTGTCCGCCGTCAGCAGCGAGGGTTACGAAAGCCCGACGCCGATTCAGGCGCAAGCCATTCCGTTTGCTTTGGAAGGCCGCGACATCATGGCTTCGGCGCAAACCGGCTCCGGCAAAACCGCCGCCTTTCTGTTACCGACTTTGCAGCGACTGACCAAACGCAGCGAAAAACCGGGCAAAGGCCCGCGCGCGTTGGTGTTGACGCCGACCCGCGAATTGGCGGCTCAAGTCGAGAAAAACGCGCTGGCGTATGCCAAAAATATGCGTTGGTTCCGTACCGTCAGCATCGTCGGTGGTGCATCGTTCGGCTACCAAACCCGCGCCCTGAGCAAACCGGTCGATCTGATTGTCGCCACGCCGGGCCGTCTGATGGACTTGATGCAAAGCGGCAAAGTCGATTTCGCCCGCTTGGAAGTGCTGATTTTGGACGAAGCCGACCGTATGTTGGATATGGGCTTTATCGACGACATCGAAACCATCGTCGAAGCCACGCCGGAAGACCGTCAGACTTTGTTGTTCTCCGCCACTTGGGACGGCGCGGTCGGCAAACTGGCGCGCAAACTGACCAAAGACCCTGAAATCATCGAAGTCGAACGCGTGGACGACCAAGGCAAAATCGAAGAACAACTGCTGTACTGCGACGATATGCGCCACAAAAACCGCCTGCTCGATCATATCTTGCGCGATGCCGACATCGATCAATGCGTGATTTTCACGTCCACCAAAGCCATGACCGAAGTCATCGCGGATGAATTGTACGAAAAAGGTTTCGCCGCCAACTGCCTGCACGGCGATATGCCGCAAGGCTGGCGCAACCGCACGCTGATGGATTTGCGCAAAGGCCGCTGCAAAATTTTGGTTGCCACCGACGTTGCCGCACGCGGTATCGACGTACCGACCATTACCCACGTTATCAACTACGACCTGCCGAAACAGGCGGAAGACTACGTCCACCGCATCGGGCGCACCGGCCGCGCAGGCCGCACGGGTATTGCGATTACGTTTGCCGAAGTGAACGAATACGTCAAAGTCCACAAAATCGAAAAATACATTAACCGAAAACTGCCCGAACTGACCATCGAAGGCATGGAACCGACCCGCAAACGCAAATCCGCAGGCGGCAAGCCGAAAGGCAAAGGCGGCTGGGGCGATCGTAAATCCGGCGGTTGGCGCGGCGATCATAAACCGAGCAAAGAAGGCTTCGGCGGCAAAACGCGCGGCGAAGGTTTCAAGAAAGAAGGCTTTAAGAGAGACGGTTTCAAAAAAACCGGCGAAGGCTTCAAAGGCAAACGCAAAGCCGGCGATTCTTTTGCAGGCAAAGGCGAACGCCGTTACAAAGACCGCTAAGCCCCAACCTGCCGCATAAACCAATGCCGTCTGAAACCGATTTCGAGTTTCAGACGGCATTTTTGCAATGTTTCAGCACCGCCCGGCTTTGATACCCAAAGGATTAATCTGCAATATAGTGGATTAACAAAAACCAGTACGGCGTTGCCTCGCCTTAGCTCAAAGAGAACGATTCTCTAAGGTGCTGAAGCACCAAGTGAATCGGTTCCGTACTATTTGTACTGTCTGCGGCTTCGTCGCCTTGTCCTGATTTTTGTTAATCCACTATAAAAACCCTTTTCCGCTTTGGCAACGATTGAAAATTTCTGTAAATTCAAATATCTAAATTCCTTCCTGCGTGGGAATGACGCAGAAGGGTTTCAGATGCAGGGTGGGCATTCCTGTTCACCAAAAAATCCCGCCCTTGCAACGGTGGGCAAGAATGCTCACCCCACGACCTGACGGTTCGATATGATGCCGTCTGAAAACCCAACGGCGGCATGACAATGCCGCCCTGCCAACGCACGTAAATCAGAATTGCCATCCCGACATCAAACTCTTGGAAACAAAATGCCGTCTAAAAATCAAACGGCAACATAACAATGTCCCTAACAAATACAAAAATGCCGTCTGAAAGCCCTTCAGACGGCATTGGCACGCCGGATTTACCGCCTTCTGCCGAAACCGCGCATGGCGGGGCGGCGGTAATTGGCGGGCGGGCGCGTTGTCGGGCGGTAACGCTGCGCCTGCGCCGCCTGTTGTTTTGCACGGAGGCTGCGCGTGTTCAAATCCCTGCTGGTGCGCGCATTGGGATGTGCGGACTGATGGTAGGCGGCACGCGCGCGCCGGGCGACGGGACTGTCTTGGTTGCCTGCCCGTGTGAATTTGTTTGCCAGCGCGTTGCCGATAAACGCGCCTGCCGCCGCGCCGACCAGGCTTTGCAGCAGCCAGCTTCCTGTCGATTGGTCGTAAATATACTGCTGCCCGTCTTTACCGGTAACGGGTTGCCCGTTGTTGCCGTTTGCCTGTGCTTCGGCAGGAATGGTGTCTTTGACTGCTTCGGGAGTCAGTTGGTAAACCGTATCGTCTGCCTGCTGTGCGAGCTGCTGTTGCAGGGCTTCAATCTGTTTCTGCTGCTGTTCGAGCCGCGCCTGCGCGTCGTCTTGGCAGGCGGCGAGTGCGAATGTTGCGATAAGCGCGGAGGCGATGATTTTTTTCATGTGTGTCCTGTTTGGGTGGAAAATCGGTTTTATTGTATCGCCGTCGGGAATTTTGGCAAGCATTCTGCCGGCAAATCGTGATGTTTACAGGGGCAGGGTGTGCAGTTTGCGGACAAATGCGAGGCTGTTGGCGACTGGGTTGCCTTTGTTTTCGACTTCGTGTTCGGTTTCTACGGTCAGCAGGCGGCGGTTTTTGTGTTTGTTCAGGCTCAATTCGGCTTGCGCGGGTGTGAAAAACAGGCGGTGTTTTTCGGCAAAACGGCGGGCGCGGCTGTTGGCGGTTTTCAAAATCTGAAGCAGCGATACGTCCAGATGGAAGCGGCGCACGCCCAAAACCAAAATCCGTGCGGCAAAAAAATCGGCGGCATCGGTAAACTCGGCGGGGCTGCTGCGGCTGAAATCGTGCCGTTCGGCGGCTATCAGGGCGGCAACGGTGCGGATTTGCGGAATCATCGATTCGCTGATGAGTGTGTCGTCCCGCCCTGCATCGAGAAGCATGGGGGAAAAATCCCGTGCATCATCGACAATAATGCTACAAGTGTGCAGGGTTTCGTTTTGTGCGGCGGTTTGGGGCATTGCATTCATGGTCATTTTCCTGATTCTGTCGTGTGTTGCCGAATCGGGCGACCTGTGTGAAGGTAACAAAAAAGCCGCCCCGTTTTCGAGCGGCCTGTTTTGCGTATGGGATGGATTTCAAGCAAGCGCAAAAAAGTACCGCACGTCTGTGTGGTACCAATAGCAATAAGCGGTTGTAAATTTTTTGCCTTGCATGATGAAATGCCGTCTGAAGATAAAAATATTGGGGAGATTCTAAATCAAAACGCTGCCGCGCCTCAAGCATTTTATCGAATTTTTTTTGATTTTCCATCTATCCGATTGAAAATATTTCGGTTTATTTTTACCGCTGCCCGATATTGTCGGCAATTTCCCTTTATCTGCTTTGAAAAACGGTGCATAATCCCGAGCAAAACCGCAATCAGGAGCAATTATGCAAAACTATCTGACCCCCAATTTCGCCTTTGCACCGATGATTCCCGAACGCGCTTCAGGCAGCCGCGTTTGGGATACGGAAGGGCGTGAATATATTGATTTTTCAGGCGGCATCGCCGTCAATGCGCTGGGACACTGCCACCCTGCCCTTGTCGATGCTTTAAACGCGCAGATGCACAAGCTGTGGCACATTTCCAATATCTATACGACGCGGCCGGCGCAGGAATTGGCGCAAAAATTGGTTGCAAACAGTTTTGCCGACAAGGTTTTTTTCTGCAACTCGGGCTCGGAAGCGAATGAGGCGGCGTTGAAGCTGGCGAGGAAATACGCCCGCGACCGTTTCGGCGGAGGAAAAAGCGAAATCGTCGCCTGTATCAACAGTTTTCACGGACGCACGCTGTTTACCGTGTCCGTCGGCGGTCAGCCGAAATACAGCAAGGATTATGCACCCCTGCCGCAAGGCATTACGCACGTTCCGTTCAACGATATTGCCGCGCTGGAAGCTGCCGTCGGCGAACAGACCTGCGCGGTCATCATCGAGCCGATACAGGGCGAAAGCGGCATCCTGCCCGCCACTGCGGAATATTTGCAAACCGCGCGCCGTCTGTGCGACCGGCACAATGCGTTGTTGATTTTGGACGAAGTTCAAACCGGGATGGGGCATACGGGCAGGCTGTTTGCCTATGAACATTACGGCGTTGTTCCCGATATTTTGAGTTCGGCAAAAGCCTTGGGCTGCGGCTTTCCGATCGGCGCGATGCTGGCGACAGAAACGATTGCCGCCGCCTTCCAACCGGGCACGCATGGCTCGACTTTCGGCGGCAACCCGATGGCGTGCGCGGTCGGCAGCCGCGCCTTCGACATCATCAACGCGCCGGAAACCTTGCACAACGTCCGCAGCCAGGGGCAGAAACTTCAGACGGCATTGCTGGATTTGGGCAGGAAAACAGGCTTGTTCTCACAGGTTCGCGGGATGGGACTGCTGCTCGGCTGCGTGTTGGACGCGCCTTATCGCGGACGCGCATCCGAAATAACCGCCGCCGCCTTGAAACACGGCGTGATGATTTTGGTTGCGGGTGCGGACGTATTGCGTTTCGCGCCTTCGCTGCTGTTGAACGATGAGGATACGGCGGAAGGTTTGCGGCGTTTGGAACACGTGCTGACGGAATTTGCCGCCGCAAACCGCCCCTAGGCATCAAAAACAAAAAACCGCTTCGGAAACGTGGTTCAACGTTCCGAAGCGGTTTTGTTTGCCATCAGGACTCGAACACCAATTCCGGTTCCCTGCCCTCTTCGATGACTGCCTTACCGACCACCACTTTTTTCAAGCCTTGCAAATCAGGCAGGCGGTACATCGTATCGAGCAGGCAGCGTTCGACGATGGACCTCAGGCCGCGCGCGCCGGTTTTGCGCTCCATTGCCTGACGCGCGATGGAACGCAATGCGCCTTCTTCAAATTCCAACTCGACATTTTCCATACCGAACAAGGCTTGATACTGCTTGACCAAAGCATTTTTCGGCTCGGTCAAAATATTAATCAGCGCGTCCTCATCCAGTTCTTCTAGTGTTGCAATCACGGGCAAACGTCCGATTAATTCCGGAATCAGACCGAATTTAATCAAGTCTTCCGGTTCGACGATGCCGAACAGCTTGGTAATGTCGGCATTTTCGTCCTTGCTGTGAACGGACGCACCGAAACCGATACCGCCTTTTTCAGTACGCTGGCGGATGACTTTTTCCAAGCCTGCAAACGCGCCGCCGCAGATAAACAGGATGTTGGTGGTATCGACGTTGATAAATTCCTGATTCGGATGCTTGCGGCCGCCTTGGGGCGGAACGCTGGCCACTGTACCTTCAATCAGTTTCAACAAGGCTTGTTGCACACCTTCGCCAGATACGTCGCGGGTAATCGACGGGTTGTCGCTTTTGCGTGAAATTTTATCGATTTCGTCGATATAGACAATGCCGCGCTGGGCTTTTTCGACATCGAAATCACATTTGCCCAAGAGTTTGGTGATGATTTGCTCGACATCTTCGCCGACATAACCTGCTTCGGTCAGCGTGGTTGCATCTGCCATCACGAACGGCACATCCAGTTTGCGCGCCAAAGATTGCGCCAGCAGGGTTTTACCCGATCCGGTCGGGCCGATAAGCAGGATGTTGGATTTCGACAATTCGACATTAGCTCCGGCTTTCGGGTGGCGCAGGCGTTTGTAATGGTTGTACACCGACACCGCCAAGGCTTTCTTGGCTTGTTCCTGACCGATAACGTGGTCGTTGAGGTTGGCGACGATTTCGGCGGGCGTGGGCAGCTTGCCGGGCTCTTCCGATGTCTGTCCGGCACTTTCCGAAGGCGTGCCGTCATTTCCGTCTTCATGCAATATTTCAATACAGTTTGAGACGCATTCGTCACAGATAAAGGCGTTTTCGCCCTCAATTAAATGTTTGACGTGTGATTTGGATTTTCCGCAAAAGGAACAGGTACGGTTTTCGTTGGACATGGCTTTCTTTACAATGTATGCGTTACAGAAAACGGCACGTGCCGTTCGGGTTGCCAAGTATAATAACTATATCCGTTCTTATCAATGTATTACCTTAAAATCCCGCCGATTAGGCTATAATACGCCCTTTCGCAACCGCCCCGGCGGCAAAAATGCCGTCTGAAACCAAATCTGAAATCTGAGGATATTCATGAGAAAACCCCAACGCGGCTACGCCCGCCAAGACCGTGTCAAAGAACAAATCATGCGCGAGCTTGCCGAACTCGTCCGTACCGGACTGAAAGACCCCCGCGCCGGCTTCATCACCGTCAACGAGGTCGAAGTTACCCGCGATTACAGCCACGCCACCGTGTTCTACACCGTTTTAAACCAAGATGCGCGCGAAATTACGGAAGAAGTGCTGGAACACGCACGCGGACACCTCCGCAGCGAATTGGCCAAACGCATCAAGCTGTTCAAAATCCCCGAGCTGCATTTCAAATACGACGAATCGTTGGAACGCGGTTTGAACCTGTCCGCCCTTATCGATCAAGTGGCGGCGGAAAAACCGGTTGAAGACTGATACTGCTAAAATGAACAATCTGATTCCCGAACATTTAGCCGCCTATGCACATAGTGACAGCCTGCAAATTGAAGGCGTGCATCGTTGCTTTTCATTATCCTGCCAAGGTAGAGATACTTTCCACATCCGTTACTATGGAGAGCCTTTTGATGGATTGATGACCGATACTGATAAGGCTCCGGTAAAAATTGTGGCAGTAGAAGCTGTAAGCGGCGATGAAATCGTATTGTTTGATGGCGCGGAACATGGCTATAACGCTATGTTTTGCGACAAATATAGTCCAAATCAAAAGCAAAACAGAACGTTAACTGATTTGGATGAGTATACTTACCGAGTTCTGATCCATCTTTATTACAATATAGACTATGAAGATGAATATGAAGATTTCGTCAATTCTGAAGGACAAGTCCCCTTAATTGATGGTCGAATCATTAGTTTTGACTCATTAAAACGAAATGGCTTTGATGCAATCAGCGTTGATCTAATTGATGAAAAACACTCTGTTCGTGAATTATTGAATGAAGAATTAAGCTGACACGCAGGCCGTCCGAACCCTTTCAGACGGTCTGAACATTAATATTCCCTAATTAATATGACCAATAAACCCGCCAAACGCCCGGTCAACGGCGTTCTTCTTCTCGACAAACCCGAAGGCCTTTCCAGCAACACCGCCCTGCAAAAAACGAGGCACTTGTTCCGCGCCGAAAAAGCCGGACATACCGGCGTGCTCGATCCTTTGGCAACCGGGCTTTTGCCCGTCTGCTTCGGCGAAGCGACCAAGTTCGCCCAATATCTGATTAATGCCGACAAAGCCTACACCGCCACACTGAAACTCGGCGAAGCCAGCAGCACGGGCGATGCCGAAGGCGAAATCGTTGCCACCGCCCGCGCCGATATTTCCTTAGCCGAATTTCAGACGGCCTGCCAAGCACTGACAGGCAACATCCGCCAAGTGCCGCCGATGTTTTCCGCGCTCAAGCACGAAGGTAAACCGCTGTACGAATACGCCCGCAAAGGCATCGTCATCGAACGCAAGGCGCGCGACATTACCGTTTACGCCATCGATATTGCCGAATTTGACGCGCCCAAAGCCGTCATCGACGTACGTTGCAGCAAAGGCACCTATATCCGCACCCTCAGCGAAGACATCGCCAAACACATCGGCACGTTCGCCCACCTGACCGCCCTGCGCCGCACCGAAACCGCCGGCTTTACCATCGCCCAAAGCCACACGCTCGAAGCCTTGGCAAACTTGGACGAAACAGAACGCGACAGCCTGCTGCTGCCCTGCGACGTATTGGTTGCCCATTTTCCCCAAACCGTTTTAAACGATTATGCCGTCCATATGCTCCGCTGCGGGCAGCGGCCGCGTTTCGAGGAAGACCTACCTTCCGATACGCCGGTACGCGTTTACACGGAAAACGGCCGCTTTGTCGGTCTAGCGGAATATCAAAAGGAAATATGCCGTCTGAAAGCCTTGCGCCTGATGAACACGGCGGCATCCGCCGCCTGAACGACGGTTAAAAATACGGGCTGTGTTTGAATAATGTGTTGATATAGTGGATTAACAAAAACCAGTACAGCGTTGCCTCGCCTTGCCGTACTATTTGTACTGTCTGCGGCTTCGTCGCCTTGTCCTGATTTTTGTTAATCCACTATATTTCCGCAAAATCACGACACACTCGGACACCCGCCCCGCTTATCGCAACTTTGCGAACGCCCCCGGAAACAGCAAAGACATCAAATAATTGATTTTATTAGAATCTATTTGCAAAGCCATTTGCCGTTACACAAGAATGGCACATTAAAATAACTGATGAGGATTTATAACGATGAAGACAGACATTCAAACCGAATTAACCCAAGCCCTACTACCACACGAAAAAGTATGGGCGAACGAAGAAAAAACCATTTTAGCCAAAAACATCCTGTTGGATTTGGTGGAAAAAACCGACCCGACCATTATCGGTTTGTTATTGAGTAATGATGAGTTAAAACGCCATTTCTTTGTGGAAGTGAATGGTGTGCTGGTGTTTAAATTGCAGGATTTCCGTTTTTTCTTGGACAAACACAGCGTCAATAATTCCTACACAAAATACGCCAACCGCATTGGTTTGACGGACAGCAACCGCTTTTTGAAAGACAGCAGTGATATTGTGTTGGATTTTCCGTTTAAAGATTGTGTGTTAAATGGCGGACAAAGCACCGAGGAAGGCGAAGAAATTTATTTTAAACGCAATAACAGCCAGCCAGCCAATTATACACCAAATTAACCCGAAAAAGACAAGAAATCTTTTTTAATCAAACGCTTGCTTTTGATGAAATTGACCGACTTTTTGACGCAAAAGCATTCTCAAAATTCTCTCGCTATACCGCAGACGGCAAACAAGCGGTTGGCGAAATCAAACGCCATTCAGACGGCACACCGGCCGAAAATCTTATTATCAAAGGCAATAATCTGATTGCCCTGCATTCGCTTGCCAAGCAGTTTAAAGGCAAAGTGAAGCTGATTTATATTGATCCGCCTTATTATTTTGTTAAAAAGAAACAACAAGATAGTTTTGGTTATAACACTAACTTTAAATTATCTACTTGGCTTACATTTATGAAAAATCGTTTATCAATTGCCAAAGAATTATTAACTGATGATGGGATTATTGTTATTTCCATTGATGATGACGGAAATGCTTATTTAAAGATTTTGTTAGATGAAATTTTTGGATTTGAAAATTTTATCGGAAATTTACCCACTATTATGAATTTAAAAGGTAATAATGATGAATATGCTTTTGCAGGCACTCACGAATACACACTAGTCTTTGCTAAAAATAAAGATAAATCTACTTTTTATGAATTTCCAATAGATGAAGATAATTTTTTAGAGAAATGGGAAGAAGATGAAATTGGGTTTTATAAAAAAGGAGCTCCAATGCGAGCAACAGGAACCGAAGATAAAAGAGAAGATAGACCTGAAATGTTCTATCCTTTTTTGGTAAAAAATAACACAGTTAGTACAATTACAGATGAAGAATTTTCTCAAATCTATAATAAAGATTTAGAAGTATTCAATGATGATTTTATTCAAAAACTAAAAGAGAAATACGAAAATCTTGGATACAATTTTATTTTACCTATTGCTAATAAACAATGGGGGCGTTGGCGTTGGGGGTATTCAATAAAGAATAAGGCAAGGCTGCAGACGGATATTATTGTTAGCCAATCTAAAAATGGAATTTCCTTGTATAAAAAACAAAGACCTGAATTAGATGATTTACCTACAAAAAAACCTAAAACTATTTTTTATAAACCTGAATACAGTAGTGGTAATGGAACTGAACAGATGAAAAATCTTTTTGGTGAAAAGGCATTTAAAAATCCTAAACCAGAAGAACTTATCCAAGATTTTATTACCATCACAACCAACGAAAACGACATCGTCCTAGACTACCATTTAGGCAGTGGCACAACCGCCGCCGTTGCCCACAAAATGAACCGCCAATATATCGGTATTGAACAAATGGATTATATTGAAACGCTTGCCGTTGAACGCTTGAAAAAAGTGATTGATGGCGAGCAAGGCGGTATTTCCAAAGCCGTGAATTGGCAAGGTGGTGGCGAGTTTGTTTATGCCGAACTTGCCCCATTTAACGAAACCGCAAAACAACAAATTTTGGCTTGCGAAGATTCAGACGGCATCAAAACGCTGTTTGAAGGTTTATGCGAACGCTATTTCTTGAAATACAACGTCAGCGTAAATGAATTTAGTCAAATCATTCAAGAGCCTGAATTTCAATCCTTGGCATTAGACGAACAAAAACAAATGGTGCTTGAAATGTTGGATTTAAATCAAATGTATGTTTCATTATCCGAAATGGATGATGAGCAATTTGCAGGTTGCTTAAATGATGACGATAAAGCGTTAAGCCGTGAATTCTATCAATCAGCAAAAAATCAAGCGGAGAAAAAAGATGGCGAATAATAAAACGTTATTTGATTGGGTGGAAGACCGCAAATCAACGCTGGAAGAAATAGAACAGACAGATTTTTTCGCGCTGCCTGAATTTGTAGAACGCAATTTAAAATATCCGTTTTTTGAATGGCAAAAATCGGCTTTAGAAAACTTTGTGATTTTTGACCGCGCTTCAAAATTAAAGGATTTCCCTGACATCAAAAACCGCCCTACCCATTTGCTGTTCAATATGGCAACAGGTGCTGGCAAAACGATGATGATGGCGGCGTTGATTTTGTATTATTTTGAAAAAGGTTATCGGCATTTTTTGTTTTTCGTCAATCAAAATAATATCGTGGATAAAACGGAAAATAATTTTATTGACCCGGCGCACGCAAAATTTTTATTTACCGAGAAGATTTTGCAAGGTGATACGGTAATTCCTATTCGCAAAGTGGAAATGTTCAGCCCACATTCAGACGGCATTGAAATTAAATTTACCAGCATTCAAAAACTGTATAACGATATCCACACCGAGCGAGAAAACCAAACCACATTGGCAGATTTGCACAAATTGAACCTTGTGATGCTGGGCGATGAAGCACACCATTTAAACGCACAAACCAAAGGCAAAAAACAAGACGAGTTGGATTTGGAAGTGGAATTAAAAGCCAATGCAGGCAATGCCGAAATTGAACGCAAAGGCTGGGAGCATATGGTTTTGGAATTGTTGCTCAATAAAAATGGCAATCCCGGCCAAAATGTGCTGTTGGAATTTACCGCCACGCTGCCTGAAAATGCTGACGTGCAACAAAAATATGCGGACAAAATCATCACAAAATTTGGCTTAAAAGAGTTTTTGCAAAAAGGTTATACCAAAGAAATCAATTTGGTATCCAGTACGCTGAATAAGAAAGAGCGGGTGTTGCACGCTTTATTATTTGCTTGGTATCGCCATCAAATCGCGTTGAAATACGGCATTGCCAATTTCAAGCCTGTGATGTTGTTTAGAAGTAAGACGATTGATGAATCAAAAGCGGATTATTCGGCATTTTTAAATTGGGCAGAAAATGTACAAGCGGATGATTTTGAGTTTTTAGATACGTTTTCAGGCAGCCTGAATAATAGCGACAACGCCAACGAACACGGCAAAACCCGAACCGAACAAGCCCTAAAATTTATGCAGGACAATAAATTTGGGTTTGCACATTTGGCAAATTGGGTGAAACAAAATTATCAAAAACATAATGTGATTATTACCAACTCCGAAACCAACAAAAACAAAACTGAAAAAACCGACAGCGAAACCGAAAAATTGCTAAACAATTTGGAAGCGGCTGATAATCCAATCCGTGCCATTTTTACGGTAGATAGATTAACCGAAGGTTGGGACGTTCTGAATTTGTTTGATATTGTGCGTTTGTATGAAGGGCAAAATGGCGGTGGTTCAAATAAAAAATCAGGCAAAACGGCTGCCGCTACCGTATCGGAAAAGCAGTTGATTGGTCGTGGCGTGCGTTATTTTCCATTTGCGTTTGAAGGTAAACAGCCGAATAAACGCAAATTTGACAACGACATGCAACACGAATTGCGTATCTTGGAAGAATTGTTTTATTACACGCACGATGAGCAATCCCGCTATATTTCAGAACTGAAAAATGAGTTGCGAAAAGACGGTTATTTGCCTGAAAAAGACGATGATAAGGTGTTGGCAACATTTAAACTCAAATCTGAATTTGCCGATAATAAGGATTTTAGAGAGTTGTTAATTTGGGCGAATAAAAAAATCCCCAACCCAAACGCCAAAAGCAATAATGCAGACAGCCTGCAAGCCAATCCGCAAACGCTTTCATTCCAAGTTCACGGTAATCAACTGTTGCAGGAAACGCAATTTACAGCCGATGAAAATGATGAAACAGCCCGACAAATCGGCACACAAAATAATTTTACTCAAACCATAAAAATGAGTGAAATGGAGCGGCACATTTTCAATAAAGCATTACATATCAAAGGGAAAAATAGTCAATCTTTATTCCATTTCAACCGTTTGCAAAGCAAGCTCGACATTCAAAATCGCAATGAATTGCAAAATAACTTGTTGAAAGACTGGCAAATTGAATTTTTAGGATTAGGGCAAGACAAACAGGTTCGCTTGGACGATAAACTTGCAGGCTGCCTGAAAATCTTGGAAATGGTTGAAAAACATCTGAATGAAAGTGATATGCCGTTTATCGGTACAAAAGAATTTACACCTAAAAAATTATGGGAAATTTTCGGCACGCCAAAACAAAAATGGGTCAAAAAAGATGATGTAAAAACGACTATTGCCACGCAAAATGATTGGTATGTGATGAATAATTTTGCCGGAACGGGTTTGGAAGAAGCGTTAATTCAATTTATTTCAGCGCGTTTGGGCGATTTGAAATCTAAATATGACGTTCATTTAATCCGTAATGAAGAAGTGTTTAAATTGAATAACTTTGCCGATGGTGAAGGATTTATGCCGGACTTTATTTTATTGCTGAAAGATAAACAAAAATCTTCTTCCAATGGCGTGAAGGACTTTTTGCATTACCAAATTTTCATTGAGCCCAAAGGTGAGCATTTAGTGGAAACTGATGGATGGAAAGAAGAATTTTTAGAAGCCATCACTGTGGAATATGGGATGGATAAGATCCTGCAAAAAGATACACCGCATTATCGTTTGATCGGTTTACCGTTTTTTACTGATCATCAGAAAAATGGACAATTTACGGAGTCATTCCCTTTAGGTGCGGCATCGCTTGAAAAAATGAAGTAGTGCATTGCAGGCAACCCCGTTTGACAAAACTTCCTTTACAAAAGGGCGTTTTGTCAGATATTTAATCAACACATTATTAAAATACAGCCAAATTTTAATGCCGTCCGAACCCTGTGTTCAGACGGCATCGTATTTTTCAGTATCTAAACCGTTTCCCTGCCCCAATCTTTGCCTCTCAAAATCGAAGCATCGACATCTTGAATATCGCGGTGTCCCGTAAACGCCATAGATATATCCATTTCTTTATACAGGATTTCCAGCGCACGGGTTACGCCTTCTTCACCATACGCACCCAAACCATACAGAAACGCCCGACCTATCATTGTACCTTTCGCACCCAAAGCCCACGCCTTCAAAATATCCTGACCGCTGCGGATGCCGCTGTCCATCCAAACTTCGATGTCGCTGCCGACTGCACTAACGATGTCGGGCAAGGCTTTGATGGCGGACACGGTATCGTCGAGCTGGCGGCCGCCGTGGTTGGAAACGACCAATGCGTCCGCACCGCTTTTCGCTGCTTTTTCCGCATCTTCAGGTTCCATAATGCCTTTGATAATCAACTTGCCACCCCACAAATCTTTAATGCGTGCAACGTCGTCCCAGCTCAGGCGCGGGTCGAATTGTTCGGAAGTCCATGAAGACAGCGAGGACAAATCGCCGACGTTTTTGGCGTGTCCAACGATATTGCGGAACGTGCGGCGTTCCGTGTTCAGCATTTTCATACACCATTCGGGCTTGGTCGCCAGATTGATTAAATTGGCGATGGTCGGTTTCGGCGGCGCGGACAGGCCGTTTTTGATGTCTTTGTGGCGTTGCCCCAAAACCTGCAAATCAGCGGTCAATACCAATGCCGAACATTTGGCATCCTTCGCGCGCTTAATCAGGTTTTCCATAAACTCGCGGTCGCGCATCACATAAAGCTGAAACCAAAATGGTGCGGAAGTGTTCTCGGCAACGTCTTCAATCGAGCAGATAGACATCGTGGACAGCGTAAACGGAATGCCGAACTTCTCCGCCGCCCGCGCCGCCAAAATTTCACCGTCGGCGTGTGCCATACCCGTGAAACCCGTCGGCGCAATCGCCACCGGCATTTTCACATCCTGCCCGATCATTTTGGTCTCCAGGCTTCGGCCTTCCATATTGACCAATACCTTTTGTCGGAAGCGGATGTCTTTGAAATCCGAAGTGTTTTCACGGTAGGTAGTTTCTGTCCACGAACCCGAATCGATGTAATCGTAAAACATACGCGGCATTTTGCGCTTGGCAACGCGGCGCAAGTCTTCGATGCAGGTCATTTTGCTCAAATCACGTTTCATTTGTCGCCCCCTGAATACCTGAATAACTTTATATGAAATAGATAATGTATATCAATATTGATTATAAGGCAAATCATTTCAACATTTACTGCACCCGCCGCCGCTCCCACTTCAAGCGGCATAAGGTTTAGAATTCAAAAATAATATATTAAAATCAAAATATTAAAAATCAATCAATCTGCCGATTTAAACAGCCAATCGCGCAATCCGCCCCCATACTTGACTGAAACACTCAGATATTGGACAATTCCGCCCACTATAAAAAAAGCCGACACGGGCAACCACCACCATGAGACTGACCACCAAAGGGCGTTTTGCCGTTACCGCTATGCTGGATTTGGCGATGAACGCGCAAACCGGCGCCGTCAAACTCAGTGCCATCAGCGAACGCCAAAACATATCCCTCTCCTATCTCGAGCAATTGTTCGGCAAACTCCGCCGCGCCGGACTTGTTGAAAGCCTGCGCGGGCCCGGCGGCGGCTACATCCTCGCCGCACCGGCGGCACGCATCAACATCGCCCAAATCATCGCCGCCGCCGAAGACCGGCTGGACGCAACCCAATGCGGCAGCAAAGCCAACTGCCACCACGGCGCGCCCTGCCTGACGCACGACCTTTGGGAGAATTTAAACAAAACCATCAACGACTACCTCGGCAGCGTTACCCTGCAAAGCATCATCGAACAGAAAAACAACGGCGACGGCAGCCGCGTCGTCCAATTTACACACATCCATTAAATAACACCCGAAAAAGAAAGAGCAAACCATGACCGTCAAAACCCCCGTTTACCTCGACTACGCCGCCACCACCACCGTTGACAAACGCGTTGCCGAAAAAATGATTCCCTATCTGACCGAAACCTTCGGCAACCCCGCCTCCAACAGCCACGCATTCGGCTGGGAAGCAGAAGAGGCCGTCGAAAAAGCCCGCGCCGACATCGCTGCCCTGATTAATGCCGACCCCAAAGAAATCGTCTTCACCAGCGGCGCGACCGAGTCCGACAACCTCGCCATCAAAGGCGCGGCAAACTTCTACAAAACCAAAGGCAAACACCTCATTACCGTCAAAACCGAACATAAAGCCGTTTTAGATACAATGCGCGAACTCGAACGCCAAGGTTTTGAAGTAACCTACCTCGGCGTTCAAGAAAACGGTTTGATTGATTTGGAAGAACTCAAAGCCGCCATCCGCGACGACACCATCCTCGTTTCCGTAATGTGGGCAAACAACGAAATCGGCGTGGTGCAAGACATTCCCGCCATCGGCGAAATCTGCCGCGAACGCAAAATCGTCTTCCACGTCGATGCCGCACAAGCCTGCGGCAAAGTGCCTGTCGATGTCGAAGCCGCCAAAATCGACCTGCTCTCGATGTCCGCGCACAAAGTGTACGGCCCCAAAGGCATCGGCGCGCTGTACGTCCGCCGCAAACCCCGCGTCCGCCTCGAAGCCCAAATGCACGGCGGCGGCCACGAACGCGGCTTCCGCAGCGGCACATTGCCGACCCACCAAATCGTCGGTATGGGCGAAGCCTTCCGCATCGCCAAAGAAGAACTCGAACAAGATATGGCGCACTACCGCAAACTGCGCGATATTTTCCTCAAAGGTATCGAAGGCATCGAAGAAGTCTATATCAACGGCGACCTCGAACATCGCGTCCCGAACAACCTAAACGTCAGCTTCAACTTCGTCGAAGGCGAAAGCCTGATTATGGCAGTGAAAGAACTCGCCGTATCCAGCGGCTCCGCCTGCACCTCCGCCTCGCTCGAACCCAGCTACGTCCTGCGCGCATTGGGCAGAAATGACGAATTGGCGCACTCGTCCCTGCGCATCACCTTCGGTCGCATGACCACTGAAGAAGAAGTGCAATTTGCCGCCGAACTGATTAAATCCAAAATCGGCAAACTGCGCGAACTGTCGCCGTTGTGGGAAATGTTCAAAGACGGGATTGATTTGAACTCGATTGAATGGGCGGCGCATTAAAGCGTACCAACATGCCATCCGAACCTTCAGACGGCATTCCAAAAACAAAGCAATCAAGAGAAAAATATGAACGAACAAGATTTAGATTTGGACAACCTCGACAACCTGCTTGACGATTTCGACGGCGTTACCGTGGAAGGCGGCGTCGATTCGGAAAACGACGACGGCTGTGAAGGCGGAGCGTGCAAAATCTAACTCAGGCCGTCTGAAAACCGGCAAACAAACCACTTAAATCATCAAAACATTAAGGAAACCACATCATGGCATACAGCGATAAAGTAATCGACCACTACGAAAATCCCCGCAACGTCGGTACTTTCGACAAAAACGACGAATCTGTCGGCACCGGCATGGTCGGCGCACCGGCCTGCGGCGACGTGATGCGCCTGCAAATCAAAGTGAACGATGAAGGCATCATCGAAGATGCGAAATTCAAAACTTACGGCTGCGGTTCCGCCATCGCTTCGTCCAGCCTGATTACCGAGTGGGTTAAAGGCAAAAGCCTGGATGACGCGCTGGCAATCAAAAACAGCGAAATCGCCGAGGAGTTGGAATTGCCGCCGGTAAAAATCCACTGCTCCATCTTGGCTGAAGATGCGGTAAAAGCGGCCGTTGCCGACTACCGCAAACGTCAGGAAAACAGATAAAGCCCTTCAGACGGCATCGTCCCGCAATGCCGTCCGAACCACCCGCCGCTTCAGGTCTGTCCGGGGCGATACAACAAGGAAGAAATATGATTACCCTTACCGAGAATGCCGCAAAACACATCAATGACTATCTCGCCAAACGCGGCAAAGGCTTGGGCGTACGCTTGGGTGTGAAAACCAGCGGCTGCTCGGGGATGGCGTACAACCTTGAATTTGTCGATGAAGCCGATGGCGACGACCTGATTTTTGAAGGACACGGCGCACGCATTTATATCGACCCGAAAAGCCTGGTTTATCTGGACGGCACACAAGTCGATTACACCAAAGAAGGTTTGCAGGAAGGTTTCAAATTTGAAAACCCCAATGTCAAAGACTCCTGCGGCTGCGGCGAAAGCTTCCATGTTTAAGACATAAAAATGGCGGGACAGTATCAAAACCGTCCCGCCATTTTTTCGCTTCCTGCCTGTTGTAGCTGCCTTTGCCTTTCCTTTTCCGTTCCACCTTGTGCCGGAACAAATCGGATTTCACTAAGGCTTTTAAAGCATTGTCGCGTATTTTGCCTTTATTGTGCTGCACTTTGCCGCCCATATTCAGTCCTTTCGTTTAAGAAGCTGCAGATTATAAGGCAAAAACAGTTTTCTGCCAAAATCTTACATTTATCATCCTACTATGTCCCAATATTTCACCCTCTTCCGGATTGAACCCGCTTTCGATATCGACACCGAAAACTTGGAACAAACCTACCGCGCCTTGGCCGCCCGTTTCCATCCCGATAAATTCGCTTCAGCTTCCGCCTTTGAGCAAAAGCAGGCAGTGATGATGTCTTCCACCATCAACGATGCCTACCGCACCTTGAAAAACCCTATCGACCGCGCCGCCTACCTGCTGAAAACATCGGGCATCGATGCCGACGCGCCGGAGCATACCTCTTTCGCCTCCGAATTCCTTATGCAGCAAATGGAATGGCGCGAAACGCTGATGGAGGCACGGGCGGGCAAAGACCTTGAATCCTTGAAAAATCTCGACAACGAAATCCGCGACGAACAAGAAAAACTGTTCTGCGGTCTGAAACAGTCGTTTGCCCGACAAGATTACGACACCGCCGCACAACAAGTCCGCCAAGGCAGGTTTCTCGACAAACTCCGCAACGAAATTTCCTCGGCATTATAATCCGCACCGTGTTTCAGACGGCGTAACCGCCGCACCGTTCCGCGTCAAAATATGCTAAAATAAGCAACAATTTTTTGCCATACGAAACATTGAAACCATGACCGACGCAACCATCCGCCACGACCACAAATTCGCCCTCGAAACCCTGCCGGTAAGCCTTGAAGACGAAATGCGCAAAAGCTATCTCGACTACGCCATGAGCGTCATTGTCGGGCGCGCGCTGCCGGACGTTCGCGACGGTCTCAAGCCGGTACACCGCCGCGTACTGTACGCGATGCACGAATTGAAAAACAACTGGAATGCCGCCTACAAAAAATCGGCGCGCATCGTCGGCGACGTCATCGGTAAATACCACCCCCACGGCGATACCGCCGTATACGACACCATCGTCCGTATGGCGCAAAATTTCGCTATGCGTTATGTGCTGATAGACGGACAGGGCAACTTCGGATCGGTGGACGGGCTTGCCGCCGCAGCCATGCGCTACACCGAAATCCGCATGGCGAAAATTTCCCACGAAATGCTGGCAGACATTGAGGAAGAAACCGTCAATTTCGGCCCGAACTACGACGGTAGCGAACACGAGCCGCTTGTACTGCCGACCCGTTTCCCCACACTGCTCGTCAACGGCTCGTCCGGCATCGCCGTCGGCATGGCGACCAATATCCCGCCGCACAACCTTTCCGATACCGTCAATGCCTGCCTGCGCCTGCTCGATGCACCCGACACCGAAATCGACGAACTGATCGACATTATCCAAGCCCCCGACTTCCCGACCGGGGCAACCATCTACGGCTTGAGCGGCGTGCGCGAAGGCTATAAAACAGGCCGCGGCCGCGTCATTATGCGCGGTAAGACCCATATCGAACCCATAGGCAAAAACGGCGAACGCGAAGCCATCGTTATCGACGAAATCCCCTATCAGGTCAACAAAGCCAAGCTGGTCGAGAAAATCGGCGATTTGGTTCGGGAAAAAACACTGGAAGGCATTTCCGAGCTCCGCGACGAATCCGACAAATCCGGTATGCGCGTCGTTATCGAGCTGAAACGCAACGAAAATGCCGAAGTCGTCTTAAACCAACTCTACAAACTGACTCCGCTGCAAGACAGTTTCGGCATCAATATGGTGGTTTTGGTCGACGGACAACCGCGCCTGTTGAACCTGAAACAGATTCTCTCCGAATTCCTGCGCCACCGCCGCGAAGTCGTTACCCGACGTACGCTTTTCCGGCTGAAGAAGGCACGCCATGAAGGGCATATTGCCGAAGGCAAAGCCGTCGCACTGTCCAATATCGATGAAATCATCAAGCTCATCAAAGAATCGCCCAACGCAGCCGAGGCCAAAGACAAACTGCTTGCGCACCCTTGGCGCAGCAGCCTCGTTGAAGAAATGCTGACGCGTTCCGGTCTGGATTTGGAAATGATGCGTCCGGAAGGATTGGCTGCAAACATCGGCTTGAAAGAACAAGGTTATTACCTGAGCGAGATTCAGGCAGATGCTATTTTACGCATGAGCCTGCGAAACCTGACCGGCCTCGATCAAGAAGAAATTGTCGAAAGCTACAAAAACCTGATGGGTAAAATCATCGACTTTGTGGATATCCTCTCCAAACCCGAACGCATTACCCAAATCATCCGCAACGAACTGGAAGAAATCAAAACCAACTATGGCGACGAACGCCGCAGCGAAATCAACCCGTTCGGTGGCGACATTGCCGATGAAGACCTGATTCCGCAACGCGAAATGGTCGTTACCCTGACACATGGCGGCTATATCAAAACCCAGCCGACCACCGACTATCAGGCGCAGCGTCGCGGCGGGCGCGGCAAACAGGCGGCTGCCACCAAAGACGAAGACTTTATCGAAACCCTGTTTGTTGCCAACACGCATGATTATTTGATGTGCTTTACCAATTTGGGCAAGTGTCATTGGATTAAGGTTTACAAACTGCCCGAAGGCGGACGCAACAGCCGCGGCCGTCCGATTAACAACGTCATCCAGTTGGAAGAAGGCGAAAAAGTCAGCGCGATTCTGGCAGTACGCGAGTTCCCCGAAGACCAATACGTCTTCTTCGCCACCGCGCAGGGACTGGTGAAAAAAGTCCAACTTTCCGCCTTTAAAAACGTCCGCGCCCAAGGCATTAAAGCCATCGCGCTCAAAGAAGGCGACTACCTCGTCGGCGCTGCGCAAACAGGCGGTGCGGACGACATCATGCTGTTCTCCAACTTAGGTAAAGCCATCCGCTTCAACGAATACTGGGAAAAATCCGGCAACGACGAAGCGGAAGATGCCGACATCGAAACCGAAATTTCAGACGGCATCGAAGATGAAACCGCCGACAGCGAAAACGCACTGCCGAGCGGCAAACACGGTGTTCGCCCGTCCGGTCGCGGCAGCGGCGGTTTGCGCGGTATGCGCCTGCCTGCCGACGGCAAAATCGTCAGCCTGATTACCTTCGCCCCTGAAACCGAAGAAAGCGGTTTGCAAGTTTTAACCGCCACCGCCAACGGATACGGAAAACGCACCCCGATTGCCGATTACAGCCGCAAAAACAAAGGCGGGCAAGGCAATATTGCCATTAACACCGGCGAGCGAAACGGCGATTTGGTCGCCGCAACCTTGGTCGGCGAAACCGACGATTTGATGCTGATTACCAGCGGCGGCGTACTTATCCGCACCAAAGTCGAACAAATCCGCGAAACCGGCCGCGCCGCAGCAGGCGTGAAACTGATTAACTTGGACGAAGGCGAAACCTTGGTATCGCTGGAACGTGTTGCCGAAGACGAATCCGAACTCTCCGACGCTTCTGTAATTTCCAATGTAACCGAACCGGAAGTCGAGAACTGAAAATCATCTCCCGATGCCGTCTGAAGATTCAGACGGCATTTATTTTATCCCTCATCCGTCATCCAGCTTCTCACAATATAGCGGATTATAGTCAATTAAAAACAAGGGGCTGTCCTAGATAACTAGGGAAATTCAAATTAAGTTAGAGTTGCCCCTATGAGAAAAAGTCGTCTAAGCCGGTATAAACAAAATAAACTCATTGAACTGTTTGTCGCAGGTGTAACTGCAAGAACGGCAGCAGAGTTAGTAGGCGTTAATAAAAATACCGCAGCCTATTATTTTCATCGTTTACGATTACTTATTTATCAAAACAGTCCGCATTTGGAAATGTTTGACGGCAAAGTAGAAGCAGATGAAAGTTATTTTGCTGAACGACAAAACCATATCAATGGAATTGGGAACTTTTGGAACCGGGCAAAACGTCATTTACGCAAGTTTGACGGCATTCCCAAAGCGCATTTTGAGCTGTATTTAAAGGGGTACGAACGGCGTTTTAACAACAGTGAGATAAAAGTTCAAATTTCCATTTTAAAACAATTAGTAAAATCGAGTTTATCCTAGTTATCTAGGACAGCCCCAAAAACAAAATAGTACAATACTCAACTTTGAAGGTCTAACCATGGCATACTCTGCGGACTTAAGAAACAAAGCTTTAAACTATAGTGGATTAAATTTAAATCAGGACAAGGCGACGAAGCCGCAGATAGTACAAATAGTACGGCAAGGTGAGGCAACACCGTACTGGTTTAAATTTAATCCACTATATTACGAACAATGCAAAAACATCAGCCAAACCGCAGCAACGTTTAACTTGTCAAGAAACACGCTTTACCTGTGAATTCGCCTTAAAAAACAAACAGGCAGCCTAAAACATCAAGTTACCGGTCTAAATGCCGTCAAATCGGATAGGCAAAAACCGGCTCAATATGTTGGGCAACACCAGGATGCCTATCTGCATGAAATCGCCAAACATTTTGATTGTACGGCAGCCACCATTTGCTATGCACTCAAACAGATGGGGATAACGCGCAAAAAAAGACCACCACTTACAAAGAACAAGACCCGGCCAAAGTAACGCATTATTTGACACAGCTGGCCGAATTTTCCGACTACCAACGTGTTTATTTGGATGAAACAGGATTTGACCGCTACCTGTTCCGTCCCTATGCCCGCAGCCTGAAAGGGCAAATAGTGAAAGCGCAGATAAGTGGAAAAAGATATAGTGGATTAACAAAAATCAGGACAAGGCGACGAAGCCGCAGACAGTACAAATAGTACGGAACCGATTCACTTGGTGCTTCAGCACCTTAGAGAATCGTTCTCTTTGAGCTAAGGCGAGCCAACGCTGTATCGGTTTAAATTTAATTCACTATAAAAACGACAAAAACGCAAAAGCCGCCGACATTCCCGCATCCAAGTTTCAGTCAATCAGATAACCTTGGATTTCTTTGGTTTTCGCATTGATTTCTCTGGTACGGCAGTCAGATTGTGCCACGCCGTATTCGTCGCCGTCGGCGCATTTGGCATTCAAACCGTTTTGTCAGTTGCGGTACTCGGGCATAACGGTTTCGGCAATATCGGCGGGCACTGCCTGAACCGCGCTGTTCAGAGCCGCTTTGGCAGTTCTTTCTTGTCCGCTTCCCTGGCCATTTCGTCGAGAAGGGCTTTTTTACGGTTGTGCAGCTCTTCCAAGCGTGCTTCGGTTTCCGCCGTTTTGCATGCCAGTTCGCTGAATTTTATGCCGTTTGGCGTTTCACCTTCAGCTTTCGCATTGTTGGCACAGATTTTATCCATCCCGCTTTTCCATGTTTTCTGTGAGGCTTGCAGCTTATTCTGTACGGTTTGAGGCAATCCTTTCCAGAACTGCTCGAACTCGCTGCGCGACAGCTTGTAGCGTTCTTCCCATTCGGATACGCGGTCGACTTCCTGCTCCCGACCCAATGCCTCCTGCGCCGCCGCTTCTTCTGCCGCTTCAAGTTCTTCGTTCCTTTGTTTCGCTTTGTCCAACGGCTCTTTAATCAGTGCCATAGCTGCGGAACATATATGTTTAAATTTATGCAAACCATCATATCGGGATTGCACACGCTCTGCAAGTTTACCGACGGTTTTCCTGTTCGATAAAAATGCCGTCTGAAACGGTCGGCGTTCAGACGGCATTTTTCCGCAGGTTTTATTTGCGGTTGGTCTGCAGGTAGAGGTTGATCAGGCGTTCGGTCGAGCTGTCGTGCTTTTGCGACCCGGTTTCGCCGGTCAGTTCGCCCAAAATGGTTTTAGCCAGTTGTTTGCCGAGTTCCACGCCCCACTGGTCGAAGCTGTTGATGCCCCAAATGATGCCTTGTACGAAGGTTTTGTGTTCGTACATGGCAATCAGGCTGCCCATATTGCGCGGGTTGACCTTGTCCATGAGAATGAGGTTGGTCGGGCGGTTGCCGGAGAAGGTTTTGTGCGGGACCAGCTCTTCGATGCGCGCCTCATCCATACCCTGCGCTTTGAGTTCGGCGCGGACTTCGTCGGGGGTTTTGCCGCGCATAAAGGCTTCTGCTTGGGCGAAGACGTTGGCAAGCAGGATTTCGTGGTGTCCGGGCAGGTTGCTGCGTTTTTCAAGCGAGGCAATCAGGTCGATGGGGGTAATGTGCGTGCCTTGGTGCAGCAGTTGGAAAAAGGCGTGCTGGCCGTTAATGCCCGTTTCGCCCCAGATAATCGGCGAGGTTTCGTGTCCGACTGCTTTGCCGTCCAACGTAACCTGTTTGCCGTTACTTTCCATATCGAGCTGCTGGATGAATTTGGGCAGGCGGTGCAAATGTTGGTCGTAAGGCGCGATGACGTGGCTGCCGCCGCCGTAGTAGTTGATATACCAGATGCCGATGAGGGCGAGAATGACGGGCAGGTTGCGCTCGAGCGGTGTGTTGATGAAGTGTTGGTCCATCAGGTGCGCGCCGTTGAGCATTTCAATGAAGTTTTCTTCGCCGAGATACAGCATAATCGGCAATCCGATGGCGGACCACAGGCTGTACCGACCGCCGACCCAATCCCAAAATTCAAACATATTGGCGGTGTCGATGCCGAATTCGGCGACGGCTTTTTGATTGGTGGAAACGGCGGCGAAGTGTTTGGCAACGGCTTCTTCGTCGCCCGCATGATTCAAAAACCATTCGCGCGCGGTCAGCGCGTTGGTCAGCGTTTCCTGCGTGGTAAATGTTTTGGAGGCGATGATGAACAGCGTGGTTTCGGGGTGGACTTTGGACAATACGTCGCGCAGTTGCGAGCCGTCCACGTTGGAGACGAAGTGCATATTGAGGCGCGGATGACCGAAAGGTTTGAGCGCGGTACACATCATCAGCGGGCCCAAATCCGATCCGCCGATGCCGATGTTGACAACGTCGGTAATGACTTGGTTGGTATAGCCCAGCCAGCTTCCGCTGCGGACTTCGTGTGCAAATTCGCCCATACGTTGCAAAACGCGGTTGACTTTGGGCATCACATCTTCACCGTCAACCACAATCGGCGAATTGGTGCGGTTGCGAAGGGCGACGTGGAGGACGGCGCGGTTTTCCGTCGTATTGATTTTTTTGCCGTGGAACATCTGCCGCATCCGCTCCGGCACGCCGGCTTCATGCGCCAACTCGAACAAAAGCGACATGGTTTCGTCGTTGATGCGGTTTTTGGAGTAGTCCAGCGTCAGTCCGCCGACCTGCAGCCAGTAGCGTTCCGCACGCTGCGGATCTTGCTCAAACATTTCGCGCATATGCAATGTTTTGCTGTCGTCAAAGTGGTTCCACAATTTCGACCATGCGGGTAAGTCGTGAAGGTGTTTCATCTATATGCTCCTGAATGAGGTTTTTTGTTGTGGGATGAAAAGGCTGCCGGAAACTGCCGCAAGCCGCCGACGACCGTTGTTCGGCATTTCAGACGGCATTTGTGGGATACCGTCTGAAGGTCAATCTTTGTCGTAATCGATGTGCTTGTTGTGTATGCTTTTTTTGCTTTTCTGCAATTGCAGGCTGGCAGCATCGCCCAAGCGCAGGGCAAGTCCGATGGCGAGAATGTCGATGACGGCAAGCTGCAAGAGGCGGGAAACCATGGGCGTGTAGAGTTCGGCATTTTCCTGTGTGGCAACGCTCAACACGCAGTCGGCAAGTTGCGCCAGAGGCGAATCGTTGCGGGTCAGTGCGATGACAGACGCGCCGTTTTCTTTGGCGATGCTGACCGCATCCAAAAGTTCGATAGACGAACCCGTGTTGGAAATGGCAACCAAAACATCCTGATCGCTCAAAACAGATGCCGCCATCAGCTGCGTGTGCGTATCGACATAGGCGACGGTGGACATGCCGAAACGGAAAAATTTATGCTGCGCGTCCTGTGCCACAATGCCGGAATTGCCGACACCGTAAAACTCGACGCGACGGGCGTGCATCAGCGTGGCAATGGCGTTTTCCAGCTCCGACTCTTTCAGGAAGCGGCGTTCGCCCAACAGCGAGGCGGCGGCATTGCCCAACACTTTCTCGACCACGCTTGCCATATCGTCGTCGGCGTTGAGTTCTTCGTGGACATAGGGCATACCCTCATGACCGATGCTGGCGGACAAGGCGAGCTTGAACTCGGGCAGCCCTTTATAACCCAAGCTGCGGCAGAATCGGATGACGGTCGGCTGGCTGACGGACGCACGTTCGGCAATTTCGGCAACGGCGGCATGGACGAACCATTTGGGTTCCGCCAATGCACATTCGGCGACTTTGCGTTCCGCACCGGAAAGGTTTGCCAGTGATTCGCTGATTTTGCTTAACATAATGATATGCCCTTCGATAATGCAGCCCCGCTGCAAGGAGCCGCTGTGGTTAAACGTTTCTCAAATGGTTGTCGAGAACCGCAGCCGCACCGGAAATTCCGGGAAACTCGCTCAAGACGACATACACGGGAATCGCGGCAAGATATGCTTCAAACCTGCCCTTGTTCTCGAAACGGCTGCGGAACGGGGAAGTTTTGAAATATTCCAACACGCGGGGAATAATGCCGCCGCACAGGTACACGCCGCCGCGCGCGCCCAGCGTCAGGGCGAGGTTGGAAGCAACCGTGCCGAGCATGGCGCAGAAGATGTCCAAAGTCTGACGGCACAAAGGCGACGCGCCGCTCAAAGCCTTTTCCGTGATTTCAGACGGCATCAGTTTGGCGGGTTTGGCTTTCTGTTTTGCAGCCAAAGCCTCGTAAACCAAGCTCAAGCCCGCGCCGCTCAAAAAGCGTTCGGCGGAAACATGGCCGTATTTGTTTTTGGCGTACTGCCAAATCAGCACTTCCATATCGTCAAACGGCGGGAAACTGGTATGCCCGCCCTCGCCCGCCAAAGCCACCCAGCCTGCGTGGCTGTGCACCAATCCGCTCACGCCCAGGCCGGTACCGGGGCCGATAACGGCTTTGGGGGCAAATTCGACAGGCTTTTGCCCGCCTACCTGCATCAGGTCTTTGCTTGAAGTCTGCGTTACCGCCAATGCCTGCGCGGTAAAGTCGTTCAAAAGGATGAGGGTGTCCAGCCCCAAAGTCTGACGGGTGGTTTCGATGGAAAACGCCCAATGGTGGTTGGTCATCTGCACCCAGTCGCCCAAAATCGGGTTGGCGATGGCAAATGCCGCGTGCCGTACGGCTGTTGCACCGCTTTGATTCAGATAGGCACGCACCGCATCGGTAACCGTATCGTAGTCTTTACACGGAAGCACGGCGGCTTTTTCAATGACGCGCGGCGCGGTTTCCAGCGCAAAGCGTGCATTCGTCCCGCCGATATCGGCGACCAGTCGGGGATATCCGGCTTGTTTATTCGGCGTAGAAGACATGGCAGTTCACTCCTTGATGGTTCAAAACGAGGTTGATCGGATATTCGCGGTTTTCGCCTTGTGCGGCTTGGTCGAACACGGCTTTTTTCTCTTCGCCCCGTATCGCCAAAAACACATGCCCCGTATGGGCAATCGCATCCAAGGTCATACTGACGCGCTCGTGCGGCGCGGTAACGGGCGTGGTATGCACCAGCGCGACACCTGCCGAACCGTCGATTGCCGTCTGAAACTGCGGAGCTTTCGGGAAAATCGAAGCCGTATGCCCGTCGTTTCCCATACCCAAAACCAAAACATCGGGCTGTTTGTAATGTTTCAGTGCATAATCGACAACAGCATCGGGATGTAATTCGGTTTCAGTTTTTCCGTCTTCCACCATAGGAATCCACATTGCCGCTTCCGCTTTGTTCTTCAACAGGTATTCGCGCACCAAACCGGTATTGCTGTCGGCGTGGACGGTCGGCACGATGCGTTCATCTGCCAAGGTGATGCCGACGTTTTTCCAATCCAAATCTTTTTGCGACAGGGCGTTGAAAAATGCAATCGGCGAACGTCCGCCGGAAACTGCCAACACCGCACCGCCCTTCTCGTCCAGTGCGCCCTGCAAAGCATCCGCCACTGCGTCAGCCAAAGACTGCGCCGCTTCTGCCGCATTTTCGTATTCGTGCCAAACAAACATATTTGTGTCCTTTTTTTATTTCAGACGGCATATTCCGTTATGGAAACGGGTTGAGCAATATGTCGGCCGAACAGTTGTTTATGCTTTTGATACCAAATATCGGGACTGCTTTTTATAGTGGATTAAATTTAAACCAGTACAGCGTTGCCTCGCCTTGCCGTACTATTTGTACTGTCTGCGGCTTCGTCGCCTTGTCCTGATTTTTGTTAATCCACTATACTGCTTTACTTACGTTCAGACGGCATTTCAAACCCCATGCCGTCTGAACGCATTATTGTATTACTGCTCTTCGTGCCACTTGTGTCCGTCGCGCGCCAATAGTTCGCGCGCGGCTTCAGGCCCCCACGAGTGTGCGCCGTAGCCGTGCGGCGGCGTGGTGTTATTTGTCCAGTTTTCCAAAATCGGCATCACATATTCCCACGCGGCTTCAAGTTCGTCGCGGCGGTTAAACAAAGCGAGTTTGCCGTTAATCACATCCAGCAGCAGGCGCTCGTAAGCTTCCGCGCGGCGGCTTTCCAATGCTTTGCCCAAATCGGTTGCCAGCGGCACGGTTTCGACCTTATTTCCTGCCCCCGGGGTTTTCATCTGCGTATAGAGGCGCACGGATTCATATGGTTGCAACTCGATAACGAGCCGGTTGGGCGCGGTGCGGCTGCCTTCAAAAATATGGCTGTTCAAATCTTTGAAGTTCAAAACGATTTCCGCCACTTTGCCCGCCATGCGCTTGCCGGTACGCAGGTAGAAGGGAACGCCCTTCCAGCGTTCGTTTTCGATTTCGGCTTTAATGGCGACGTAGGTTTCGGTAAAGCTGTCTTGCAGAACGTTGATTTCTTCAAGATAGCCGTTCATGCCTTTGGCGGCGGTATATTGTCCGCGCACGACGTTTTCATTGACAGATTCGACGGTCAGCGGCTTCAATGACTTGATGACTTTGACTTTTTCATCGCGCACCGCGTCGGCATCCAAGCTGGCGGGGGCTTCCATCGCAGTCATGCACAACATCTGCATCAAATGGTTTTGCACCATATCGCGCAACGCGCCGGTAATGTCGTAAAACTCACCGCGCTCTTCCACACCGAGCTGTTCGGCGATGGTCAACTGCACGCTTTCGATATATTTATTGTTCCACAGCGGCTCGAACATTACATTGGCAAAACGCAGCGCAAGCAGGTTTTGCAGGCTTTCTTTGCCAAGGTAGTGGTCGATGCGGTAAATTTGCCCTTCTTTGAAATAACGCGCAACATCAGTATTGATTTGTTGGGAAGAAGCCAAGTCCGTACCCAACGGTTTTTCCAAAACCACGCGCACGTTGTCGGCATTCAAACCGATCGCAGCAAGGTTCTCGCAGGCTTGCGCAAAGAATTTCGGCGCAGTTGAGAGGTAGATCACGACATTTTCAGTATTCTTGCGCGCTTTGACCAAATCGCCCAAAGCAGCAAAATCGTCCGGCTGCGTAACATCGACTTTGAGATATGCGAGACGTTCGACAAACGATGCCCAAGCCTCATCGGAAAAATTTTCTTTCACATGGATTTTGGAACTGGTTTCCACCTTCGCCAGAAAACCTTCGGTATCCAATTCGCTGCGGCTCACACCCAAAATACGACCTTCGGGATGAAGCAAACCGGCCACGTGCGCCTGATACAGGCAGGGCAAAAGTTTGCGCATTGCCAAATCGCCGGTCGCACCGAACAACACCAAATCAAAATTTGTTTGTGTACTCATCGCATTATCTCGTCAGGAAAGAATTTTTCGATGCCGTCTGAAACCTGTTTTCCCCATCACGCTGCATCGCAATATCGGAAACAAAGGCAGGCGGCATAATGAGTAGTAATACTACACACCGCTACACTTTTTGTCTATTCCCATTTTTACAATTTATTTGACCTAGTCCAAAAATCGGGCAGGTTTCCCCTATTCCGTTACAACAATCGAAAGATTCTGCGATTTAAATCAAATTTCTTTTCGATGTCTGATTTTTTTTGTAACAAAATTACAAATTTTGTACTATAATAACACCCGCTTCCCACTTTCAGACGGTATACCTTTTAAAATATAGTGGATTAACAAAAATCAGGACAAGGCGACGAAGCCGCAGACAGTACAGATAGTACGGAACCGATTCACTTGGTGCTTCAGCACCTTAGAGAATCGTTCTCTTTGAGCTAAGGCGAGGCAACGCCGTACTGGTTTAAAGTTAATCCACTATAGTGAGGTTTTCAGACGACCCCTTGTAAGGTTTGAAAGGTCGTCTGAAACGCCAAATGCCCCACACCCAATACAAAAAATCAGAAACGCACAAACAAATCCCCAATACCCCCCGTTCCGACAGGAGACCGACCGTGAACACTACTCCTATCCACTCCAAACTCGCCGAAATCACCGGGCGCATTATTGAACGCAGCCGTCCGACGCGTGAAAAATATCTGGCGAAAATCCACAGTGCCAAACAAATGGGACGCTTAGAGCGCAACCAGCTCGGCTGCTCCAACTTGGCGCACGGCTATGCCTCTATGCCCAAAAGCATCAAAATCGAAATGCTCCAGGAAACCGTCCCCAACTTAGGCATCATCACCGCCTACAACGACATGGTTTCCGCACACCAGCCGTTTAAAGACTTCCCCGACCAAATTAAAGACGAAGCGCAGAAAAACGGCGCGACCGCCCAAGTCGCCGGCGGCACACCCGCCATGTGCGACGGCATCACGCAAGGCTACGCCGGTATGGAATTGTCGCTGTTTTCCCGCGACGTGATCGCCATGAGTACCGCTATCGGTCTGTCGCATCAAATGTTTGACGGCAGCCTGTTTATGGGCGTATGCGACAAAATCGTGCCGGGTTTGATGATAGGCGCGCTTTCGTTCGGTCATATTCCGGGTATCTTCGTCCCCGCAGGCCCGATGTCCAGCGGCATCGGCAACAAAGAAAAAGCCCGCACCCGCCAGCTTTTCGCCGAAGGCAAAGTCGGACGAGACGAACTTTTGAAAAGCGAAATGGGTTCTTACCACAGCCCGGGCACCTGCACTTTCTACGGCACGGCAAACTCCAACCAAATGATGATGGAAATGATGGGCGTACACCTGCCTGCCGCCGCCTTCGTCCACCCTTACACCGACCTGCGTGAAGCCCTGACCCGCTATGCCGCCGGACACCTCGCGCGCGGCATCAAAAACGGCACGATTAAACCATTGGGTGAAATGTTGACCGAAAAATCTTTCATCAACGCCCTAATCGGCCTGATGGCAACCGGCGGCTCAACCAACCACACCATGCACCTCGTTGCCATGGCACGCGCCGCCGGCGTGATTTTGAACTGGGACGACTTTGACGAAATTTCTTCCATCATCCCATTGCTGATCCGTGTGTACCCCAACGGCAAAGCCGACGTAAACCACTTTACCGCTGCCGGCGGCCTACCTTTCGTTATCCGCGAATTGCTGAATGCAGGCCTGTTGCACGACGATGTCGATACCATCGTCGGACACGGTATGCGCCACTACACCAAAGAGCCTTTCCTCATCGACGGCAAACTCGAATGGCGCGAAGCCCCCGAAACCAGCGGCAACGACGACATCCTGCGCAAAGCTGACAACCCGTTCTCCCCCGACGGCGGTCTGCGCCTGATGAAAGGCAACATCGGACGCGGCGTGATTAAAGTGTCCGCCGTGCGCGAAGGCTGCCGCATTATTGAAGCGCCTGCCATCGTGTTCAACGACCAACGCGAAGTATTGGCTGCGTTTGAACGCGGCGAGTTGGAACGCGATTTCGTCTGCGTCGTCCGCTACCAAGGCCCGCGCGCCAACGGTATGCCCGAATTGCACAAACTGACCCCGCCTTTGGGCATCCTGCAAGACCGCGGCTTCAAAGTGGCACTGCTGACCGACGGTCGTATGTCCGGCGCATCCGGCAAAGTTCCGGCCTCCATCCACATGACGCCCGAAGCCCTGATGGGCGGCAACATCGCCAAAATCCGTACCGGCGACCTGATCCGCTTCGACTCCGTTAGCGGCGAACTCAACGTCCTGATTAACGAAACCGAATGGAATGCCCGCGAAGTCGAAAGCATCGACTTGGGCGCGAACCAACAAGGCTGCGGCCGCGAACTCTTCGCCAACTTCCGCAGCATGACCAGCAGCGCGGAAACCGGTGCCATGAGTTTCGGCGGCGAATTTGCCTGATGCGCGTTTCAGACGGCCTTTTCAGACCGAAGGCCGTCTGAAAAATTATTCAAGCGTTTTAAGATAGACGTAGGTTGGATTCTCGAATCCGACACAGCCGTCCAAGATGTCGGTTTCTTGAATCCGACCTACAACCTGTCCCATCTTAATAAAATACCCCATTCCACCCGGAGAACCGAAATGTCCAAACTGACCCCCCGCGAAATTTTGACCGCCGGCGCAGTTGTGCCGGTAATGGCGATTGACGACTTAAGCACCGCCATCGATTTGTCCCACGCCCTTGTCGAAGGCGGCATCCCTACCCTCGAAATCACCCTGCGCACCCCTGTCGGCCTCGATGCCATCCGCCTGATTGCCAAAGAAGTGCCCAACGCCATCGTCGGCGCAGGTACGGTAACCAATCCCGAACAGCTCAAAGCCGTCGAAGACGCAGGCGCGGTTTTCGCCATCAGCCCGGGGCTGCATGAATCCCTCGCCAAAGCCGGCCACAACAGCGGCATCCCCTGATTCCCGGTGTTGCCACCCCGGGCGAAATCCAACTGGCTTTGGAACACGGCATCGACACCCTCAAACTCTTCCCCGCCGAAGTCGTCGGCGGCAAAGCCATGCTCAAAGCCCTGTACGGCCCTTACGCCGATGTTCGCTTCTGCCCGACAGGCGGCATCAGCCTCGCCACCGCGCCCGAGTACTTGGCACTGCCCAACGTCCTGTGCGTCGGCGGCTCTTGGCTGACACCGAAAGAAGCCGTGAAAAACAAAGACTGGGACACCATCACCCGCCTCGCCAAAGAAGCGGCGGCGTTGAAACCCAAAGCCTGATTCGCATCGTAAAAATGCCGTCTGAAAAACCTTTCCCGTTTCAGACGGCATTTTGCCGATTGAGGGCACAGTCGGCATACACGGCAGCACTGATCAGACATACCGCCCCTAAAATGCCCATCCGCCTTCCGCATAATAAAAATAACGTTCAGTTCATTCGACAGCAGCCGGACAGCCCATACTACGCGGCTGAAAAAATGCCGTCTGAAACGCATTCAGACGGCATCCGCTTAAAAAACAACTGATTCAACGCCGATTAATCCGCTTCCAAAACCACTTTCATCGCTTGATTTTCGGCGGCGTGTTTGAACACGTCGTAGGCTTTTTCCAATTCGCTGAATTTGAAACGGTGGGTCAACATTTTGGTGTAATCGACGGAGCTGCTGGAAATTGCCTTCATCAGCATTTCGGTGGTATTGGCGTTTACCAGGCCGGTAGTGATGGCAAGCTTTTTAATCCACAGTTTTTCCAGTTTGAAATCAACGGATTGACCGTGTACGCCGACAACGGCGATATGGCCGCCGGGTTTCACAATGTCTTGGCACATATTCCAAGTTGCAGGGATACCGACGGCTTCGATCGCGCAGTCCACGCCGTCTTCGCCGACGATAGCGGCAACTTGCTTGCTTACATCGCCGGAAGCAGGGTTAATGGTATGGGTTGCGCCCAACTCTTTCGCCAGTTTCAAACGGTTTTCGTCCATATCGCAAACAATGATGGCGGCGGGGCTGTACAGTTGGGCGGTCGGCAAGGCGGACATACCGACAGGAGCGGCACCTGCGATGAATACGGTGTCGCCGGGTTTGACATCGCCGTATTGCACGCCGATTTCGTGTGCGGTCGGCAAAGCGTCGCTCAACAACAGGGCGACTTCTTCGTTGACGTTGTCGGGCAGCGGCACGAGGCTGTTGTCGGCATAAGGCGTGCGGACGTATTCTGCCTGCGTGCGGACGTATTCTGCCTGCGTGCCGTCAATCATGTAGCCCAAAATCCAGCCGCCGTTGCGGCAATGCGAATAAAGTTGGATTTTGCAGTTGTCGCAAGTACAGCATTTGCTGACGCATGAAATAATGACTTTATCGCCGACTTTGATGTTTTTTACAGCCTCGCCGACTTCTTCTACAATACCGATGCCTTCATGACCGAGAATACGGCCGTCGGCGACTTCGGGTTTTTTTGCCTTTCCAAATACCCAAATCGGTACCGCAAATCGTGGTTTTGACGATTTTCACCACCGCATCGGTCGGATCGATAATCTGCGGACGGGGTTTTTCTTCAAAACGGATGTCGTTTGCGCCGTGATAAACCATTGCTTTCATGCTGATACTCCTTGCTTGTTGATAAATAATTTCAATACCGCAATAAAGTTTCCTTATATGAGTTATATGCCCCTACAAAAAATAAGTCAATAAGAATTATTTTCACAATGTTATACAATAACATACTGTTTTAAATATAAATAAAACCACCGATTGATATTAATGAACACACCCATCCCCTTCTCCGAACGGCTCATCCGCTGGCAAAAACAACACGGTCGCCACCACCTCCCTTGGCAGGTCAAAAACCCTTATTGCGTCTGGCTTTCCGAAATCATGCTCCAGCAAACGCAGGTCGCCACCGTGTTGGACTACTATCCGCGTTTCTTAGAAAAATTCCCGACCGTTCAGACGCTTGCCGCCGCGCCGCAAGACGAAGTGTTGTCGTTGTGGGCGGGCTTGGGCTATTACAGCCGCGCGCGCAACCTGCACAAAGCCGCGCAACAAGTCGTCGAACAATTCGGCGGCACGTTTCCGTCGGAGCGCAAAGACTTGGAAACCCTCTGCGGCGTAGGCAGAAGCACCGCCGCCGCCATTTGCGCCTTCTCCTTCAACCGCCGCGAAACCATTTTGGACGGCAACGTCAAACGCGTACTCTGCCGCGTGTTCGCCCGCGACGGCAATCCGCAGGACAAAAAATTTGAAAACTCGCTCTGGACACTTGCCGAAAGCCTGCTGCCGTCTGAAAACGCCGATATGCCTGCCTATACACAAGGTTTGATGGATTTGGGCGCGACCGTGTGCAAACGGACGAAACCCTTGTGCCACCAATGCCCGATGGCGGACATCTGCGAAGCGAAAAAGCAAAACCGCACCGCCGAGCTGCCGCGCAAAAAAACCGCCGCCGAAGTACCGACCCTGCCGCTTTACTGGCTGATTGTCCGCAACCGGGACGGCGCGATTTTGCTGGAAAAACGCCCCGCCAAAGGCATTTGGGGCGGGCTGTATTGCGTGCCGTGTTTTGAAAGTTTGAACGGGCTTTCCGACTTTGCCGCCAAATTCTCCCTGACCATGGCAGATATGGACGAACAAACCGCCCTGACCCACCGCCTGACGCACCGGCTGCTATTGATTACGCCCTTTGAAGCACAAATGCCGTCTGAAAGCCCTTCAGACGGCATTTGGATAAAGCCGGCGCATTTGAAAGATTACGGTTTGCCCAAGCCTTTGGAAATTTATTTAAACGGTAATAGGTTAGAATAAACAAAATAAACCCATTGAACTGTTGTTTGCAGGTATCGCAGCAAGAACAACCGATGAATTTGGGTCGTATTTTAGGCGGCGGGATAATGTTCAAATGGGACATTTGGAACGGAAGAAGTCGGCAATTTAAAAAGGATTTAAAAAGCAAAGAAGGTCAAAAACATGAACACAAACTTAAATGACAAAGACAAAGCCATGGATACCGCAATCAGGTTTCAGAAAAGGATGAGGATTCCGAAATTTTTCTTTTTAATTCTCGGAATCACAATGGTTTTGGCATTTATCCAAGACGTGATAACGGGTTCTAATTTTCTGCAAATAACAATTAATGTAAAATTTTCGTAAAAATTTATCGGCTTTTAAAACAAAATTGACTAAAATAGTCGCGAGTTTTTACTGCAATAAAGGAGATTGCAATGAATATGAAAACCTTATTAGCACTAGCGGTTAGTGCAGTATGTTCAGTTAGTGTTGCGCAAGCACACGAGCATAATACGATACCTAAAGGTGCTTCTATTGAAGTGAAAGTGCAACAACTTGATCCAGTAAACGGTAACAAAGATGTGGGTACAGTGACTATTACTGAATCTAACTATGGTCTTGTGTTTACCCCTGATTTACAAGGATTAAGCGAAGGCTTACATGGTTTCCACATCCATGAAAACCCAAGCTGTGAGCCAAAAGAAAAAGAAGGTAAATTGACAGCTGGTTTAGGCGCAGGCGGTCACTGGGATCCTAAAGGTGCAAAACAACATGGTTACCCATGGCAAGATGATGCACACTTAGGTGATTTACCTGCATTAACTGTATTGCATGATGGCACAGCAACAAATCCTGTTTTAGCACCACGTCTTAAACATTTAGATGATGTTCGCGGTCACTCTATTATGATCCACACGGGTGGTGATAATCACTCCGATCATCCAGCTCCACTTGGCGGTGGCGGCCCACGTATGGCATGTGGCGTGATTAAATAATTCGATTGTTCGAAACGAAAAGTGCGGTAAATTTTGACCGCACTTTTTTGCTAGATATTTAGCATTTAATTCACGACTTCAGCAGTATAGTGAATTAAATTTAAACCAGTACAGCGTTGCCTCGCCTTAGCTCAAAGAGAACGATTCTCTAAGGTGCTGAAGCACCAAGTGAATCGATTCCGTACTATTTGAGACCTTTGCAAAATTCCCTTCCCTCCCGACAGCCGAAACCCAAACACAGGTTTTCAGCTGTTTTCAGCTGTTTTCGGCTGTTTTCGCCCCAAATACCGCCTAATTCTACCCAAATCCCCCTTAATCCTCTCCGGATACCCGATAATCAGGCATCCGGGCCGCCTTTTAGGCGGCAGCGGGCGCACTTAGCCTGTTGGCCGCTTTCAACAGGTTCAAACACATCGCTTTCAGGTGGCTTTGCGCACTCACTTTAATCAGTCCGAAATAGGCTGCCCGAGCGTAGCGGAATTTACGGTGCAGCGTACCGAAGCTCTGTTCAACCACATAACGGGTCTTCGACAAATATCGGTTGCGTTTGGTTTGCACTTCCGACAGCGGGCGGTTGCGGCAGGCTTTGCGCATAATGCCGTCCAACAACTGATGTTCTTCCAGATGTTGCCGGTTTTCCGCACTGTCGTAGCCTTTGTCGGCATAGACGGTCGTACCTTCGGGTAACCCTTCCAACAACGGCGACAGGTGTTTGCACTCATGGGCATTGGCGGGAGTAATGTGCAGTTTCTCGATATAGCCTTCTGCATCGGTACGGGTATGTTGTTTGTAACCGAGTTTGTAGAGGCCGTTTTTCTTTATCCAACGGGCATCTTTGTCTTTGCTCGGTGTGGTTTGGCTGCTGACTTGTCCTTCTTCGTCAACTTCTATGGCCTGGCGCTGTTTGCTGCCGGCGGTCTGAATAATGGTGGCGTCAACGACGGCGGCGGATGCTTTCTCTACTTTTAGGCCTTTTTCGGTCAGTTGGCAGTTAATCAGTTTGAGCAATTCGGACAGGGTGTCGTCTTGCGCCGCCGGTTGCGGTAGCGGCATAAGGTGCTGTAATCGGGGATGCTCAGTTCGTCAAAACGGCAAAACAGGTTGAAATCGATGCGGGTGATGAGGCTGTGTTCGAGTTCGGGATCGGAGAGGCTGTGCCATTGTCCGAGCAGGACGGCTTTGAACATGGACAACAGCGGGTAGGCGGGACGGCCGCGGTGGTCTCGGAGGTAACGGGTTCTTTGACGATTCAGGTACTGCTCGATCGGCTGCCAATCAATCACCTGGTCCAACTTCAATAGTGGGAACCGGTCGATGTGTTTGGCAATCATGGCTTGGGCGGTTTGCCGGAAGAAGGTGCTCATGGAAAATCCCCTAAATGTCTTGGTGGGAATTTAGGGGATTTTGGGGAATTTTGCAAAGGTCTCTAGATGAGTGAAAAAGAAGTGCAGGCTGCCTAAAAAGACAGAAAAAGTCTTTCCGGCAGCCTGCACTTTGGTTTCATTTCAGTCAGTAAACCCAGTAAACGACGGTCTGAAAACGCAGAACGTTACGAAAAAAGCAGCCTACACGCCCATCCCCCGCCTTCTACCCGTTCTGTAAATCATACAGATAGCGGTAATATCCGTTCGGCTTCGCCAGCAATTCCTGCTGTGTTCCCGCTTCCACAATCCTGCCTTTATCCATGGCAATGATCCGGTGTGCCGTTTTAACAGTGGACAGACGGTGGGCGATAATCAGCACCGTCCGGTTGGCGCAAATGGCCTGCATGTTCTGCATAATCGCTCGTTCACTTTCATAATCCAGCGCGCTGGTGGCTTCATCAAAAATCAGAATGCGCGGATTGGTGATTAACGCGCGGGCAATCGCAATACGCTGCCGCTGTCCGCCCGACAAGCCGGCCCCTTGTTCGCCCACCACGGTGCCGTAGCCTTCCGGCAGCTCCATAATAAACTCGTGTGCGCCCGCCAGTTTGGCTGCTTCGATAATGCGTTCCAGCGGCATACCCGTATCCGTCAGCGCGATATTGTCGCGTATGCTGCGGTTGAGCAGCACATTCTCCTGCAAGACCACGCCGACCTGCCGCCGCAGCCAAGCAGGAGCGGCCAAAGCCAAATCGTTGCCGTCCACCAACACCCGTCCCTGCGCCGGTACATACAGACGCTGCACCAATTTGGTGAGTGTGGATTTGCCCGACCCCGAACGTCCCACAATCCCCAGCACTTCCCCCGCCCGAATCCGCAGGTTCAAATCCTGCAAAATCAGCCTGCCGTCCGCCTTATAGCGGAAATCGACATGTTCGAACGTAATCTCCCCCCGGATATCGGGCAAAGCCAAATGCGAAGACGCATTCTCGGTCGGCGCATTCAGAATATCCCCCAAACGCGCCACCGAAATCCCCACCTGCTGGAAATCCTGCCACAACTGCGCCAAACGGATAACAGGCGCCGCCACCTGTCCCGAGAGCATATTAAACGCAATCAGCTGCCCCACCGTCAGCTTGCTCTCAATTACCAGCCGTGCGCCAATCCACAACGTCGCCACCGTCACCAGCTTCTGAATCAGCTGCACCCCTGCTGGCCGACCACCGCCAACTTCGTTACCCGAAATCCCGAAGCCACATAAGCCGCCAACTGATTGTCCCAACGCTGCGTCATCTGCGGCTCCACCGCCATCGCCTTTACCGTACCCACCGCAGTGATGCTTTCTACTAAAAACGACTGGTTGTCTGCATTGCGCGCGAACTTATCGTTCAGACGCGTCCGCAGTATCGGACTGATAAATGCCGACCAAAACGCATAGGCAGGCAACGAAGCCAATACCACCCAAGTCAGAGTGGAGCTGTAATACCACATCACCGCCAGAAAGATAAACGAAAACGCCAAATCCAACACCGAAGTCAGCGCCTGACCGGTCAAGAAATTGCGAATCTGCTCCAATTCCCGCACCCGAGCCACCGTATCACCCACTCGTCTGTGCTCGAAATAGGATAAAGGCAGGGAAAGCAGATGCCGGAACAAACGCGCGCCCAATTCCACATCAATACGTGAAGTCGTATGTGCAAACAGATACGTCCGCAAACCGCCCAACACAATCTCAAACAGCGACACCACCAACAAAGCCACCGACACCACATCCAAAGTAGAGAATCCCCGATGTACCAGCACCTTGTCCATCACCACTTGGAAAAACAGAGGCGTAATCAGCGCAAACAGCTGCAACACCACCGACACCACCAATACTTCAAAAAACAACCGGCGGTATTTGATTACCGCCGGAATAAACCAGGTAAAGTCAAACTTTGCCAAACTGCCCAATACCGAAGCGCGGGAAGCAACCAATATCAGTTTGCCCGAATATCTGTTAGAAAATTCGGCAAAAGACAATACCGCAGACTTATTCGTAGTTAAATCCTGTATTAGATATTGGGCATGCTCACCCCCACCGTCTGTTTTAGCCAAAATAAAATGGTTGCCGTCATCACACCATACCAATGCGGGTAAAGTCGCCATAGCCAAACGTTTAATAGGCTGGCGGACTACCTTTGCCTTCAATCCCAAAGATTTGGCGGCTAACAGCCATTGCGTTTCATTTAAATCGCTCTGTGCGGAAGTACAAAATTCATGCTGTATATCGGCAGGATTGGCGGCAATGCCGTGGTAATGGGCGAGGATGATGAGGGCGGAAAGGGCGGGGAGCGGTGCGGATACGATAGACATAAATAAAATATAGTTAGATTGGATGTGGATAACGGCTGGCTGGAAAAGGAATATATTAAGTAGAAAGAAATATATAAATAAAACAGCAGAACGCATTGTAAGGATATATATGGGAATTGTAAAGAGAAAGTATGGAAAAGTTCTCGTTTCAGGAAGGTAAAACGGCTTAGGAATCGAGTTAGATGAGGATGCCTCGCACCTCTCGTGCCTCCTGCATACCGTTAAGGAACAGGGTTAAGGTGCAGGCTGCTCCGAACTCTGTTGCGGTCGGATAATGTTATTTTTTGTGTTTCAGGCAGCCTGAAATATCTGTATATTTTTGTTTTAAATAGATTTTAAAGATTGATAACTGTTCTTGACGATTTTTCAAGAAAGGAGTAAAGTGACTTATTATCAATGACAAGCAACGCGCGAAGTGACAAGGAAAACTATCTACTTAAATTCTAAGGAGGCTTCGAATATCATAAACCAATCAGAAACATAGAGATAAAAATTATGTACAAATATAATCCTCTTATACAATTTATTGCACAGTTGATTATGTCTTATGGAGCAAGCGTAGGGTGGGCACTTGCTGCCCACGCGTTTCATATTTCAAGGCAGCCTGAAACTGTGTGGGCATAATGCCTACCCTACATCCCAAAAAAACAAGCGCAGCCTGCGTGTGTAGGGTGCGAACTTTCGGCAGGCAGACACGCGGTTTTATAGTTTCAAGCTGAGTTGGGATGCTTAAGATAAAGTACAAAACCTTAAAAAATAAGGGGGCTGTACTAGATTAGCCCTAAATTCCACACCAATCCCGCAAAATTTTTAGCTGTCGGGACGGTGTGCCGAAGTTAAATCGAAATTCGCATTCTTTCAAGAACAGCGGGAAAGATTTGCGATCAATTCCGTTCTATTTGCGCAAGACGCGTTTTGCCTGATTCCAAAAGTTCTCAATGCCGTTTATGTGGTTCTGACGGTCAGCAAATTCCTTGGAATGGTTGATGCGGTAATGGATAAAACCGCTTACGTCCAACTTGTCGTAACTGCTCAGGCTGTCGGTATAAACAATGCTGTCCGGCATGATTTTCTGTTTGATAACAGGCATTAAAGTATCGGACTTGGCATTATCTACGACAACGGTATAGACCCGTCCGTTACGTTTCAGAATGCCGAAGACAACCACTTTTCCTGCCGCACCGCGACCACGTTTGCCTTTACGCCGTCCGCCGAAATAGCTTTCGTCCAACTCGACAGAGCCCTCGAAAACCTCATTGGCAGCCAAGGCCAGATAATGGCTGATGACCATACGGATTTTGCGGTAGAACAGGACTGCCGAATTGGGATGGATACCCAAAATATCGGCAGCAGAACGGGCGGTAACTTCGAGTACAAAAAAACGGAGCAGCTCTTTCTGTACTTTTTTCTTTAATTTGCAGTGTGTTATCTTCATATTTCGGGGGTAACATATCTGCTAATCTAGTACAGCCTCAAACAAAAAAGAGAAATTTTAATTTCGCTAAATCGCATAAAGATTAATCAAGAGTATCATTAAATGATATGAGTGAGCATCTATAATGCCAAGAAGAGTTGTTAAGACATAACGATTATTGAAATAGATTGTAAAATAGATACTTAGATAGTCTGAAAAACGGATTTGTGAAACTTTTTATTACGCGCCATCATTTGAAAATGAAACTTAAAAAACACTTATCATAATAAATATTTTCTTTACGTTGTTTGCTAATAAACTCAGTGCAATATCAGCGCAATATTTTATGGAAATTTTATGGATAACAAAAAAGAATTTATTAATAATTTAACAAATAGGTATATGTGGATCTATTCATTGGTCTTAAATATTCTATTTCTACCTTTTTACCAGTCCTACCAATCTTTTTTTATTGCGCTTGGTTGTTTGTTTGCACTGGTTAGAAAAATGCAAAGCTTAGATTTTAAATTACAAAATCATATTGTATTGTTAAATATAAAAAGTGCTTGGGCAGATAAAAAAGTATTTTTGATTAGGATAGTAGTGTCATGGTTGGCAGTAATGGAAATATGGATGTGTTTTATTTCGGAATCATCAACGTGGGTATGCGGTGCTTTTTGTTTAAATAGTGAAATATTGGAAAAAATTTTTCGTGGCTTTGGTTATTCTGGTAGTTTATATTTTTTATTTATATTGATGATTGATCTCAATAAGTTAAGAGAGAGTATTTGAATTTCATTTTTTGTTTGACTTAAACTCAAGGAGAGTAACAATGATTGGTAGTGGTGATACTAAACAATGCAAAAAATTTTCTGCGTGTGATGGAAAATACCACGTCTACGATCCCCTCGCCCTAGACTTGGACGGCGACGGCATAGAAACAGTCACCGCCAAAGGCTTTTCAGGCAGCCTGAAGACTGAGAGAGTGAATACGATGAGTATACACTCTATGCCACTAAATTGATATTCACTAAATCATACCAGCTATATTTTATTTAATGAGACATATGAAAAATAAAAATTATTTACTAGTATTTATAGTTTTACATATAGCCTTGATAGTAATTAATATAGTGTTTGGTTATTTTGTTTTTCTATTTGATTTTTTTGCGTTTTTGTTTTTTGCAAACGTCTTTCTTGCTGTAAATTTATTATTTTTAGAAAAAAACATAAAAAACAAATTATTGTTTTTATTGCCGATTTCTATTATTATATGGATGGTAATTCATATTAGTATGATAAATATAAAATTTTATAAATTTGAGCATCAAATAAAGGAACAAAATATATCCTCGATTACTGGGGTGATAAAACCACATGATAGTTATAATTATGTTTATGACTCAAATGGATATGCTAAATTAAAAGATAATCATAGATATGGTAGGGTAATTAGAGAAACACCTTATATTGATGTAGTTGCATCTGATGTTAAAAATAAATCCATAAGATTAAGCTTGGTTTGTGGTATTCATTCATATGCTCCATGTGCCAATTTTATAAAATTTGCAAAAAAACCTGTTAAAATTTATTTTTATAATCAACCTCAAGGAGATTTTATAGATAATGTAATATTTGAAATTAATGATGGAAACAAAAGTTTGTACTTGTTAGATAAGTATAAAACATTTTTTCTTATTGAAAACAGTGTTTGTATCGTATTAATTATTTTATATTTAAAATTTAATTTGCTTTTATATAGGACTTACTTCAATGAGTTGGAATAGTTTTGGTAATTTTATGAGCGCACGCTCATCCGCGTTAGCAGAATTTGGAAATATGGTTGCTAATTTAGTTTCTGCAAAAAATGAGAAAGATATCTCGAAACGTAATGAATATTACAAACAAGCTGGTTATAGTGCATTATTAGCATTTGGTAATTTGGCTAGTAATATTGCACCAGGTAGTACGTCATCGCATATTGTAAACGGAACAAATGCCTCTGTGATTGCAAGCCGTCTCTCTGGAAATATATCTTCAGCTATTCAGGAGCATAAAGATGGTAAAGTTAATATCAACCGTTTTCAAAATATTTTAGCGGATTTATATTCATTGGGAGGGTTAGGAAGTACATTAATAGAGAAGAATGGAAATATGCAGAGTTGGGGGATTCCATTAGCAATTGCTGGAGATATAATTGCAGCAACGGCTATTGCCACAGGAGATACTGGTACGATATCTACAGAGGAATTTTATAATTTTGACAACTGGAAAGGTTTTGGGTATGAGCTATTTGAAGACTGGTCTCGTTGGGTATACGACTGGCTGCCCGACGGCTGGAATCTGTGGAAAGAATTGGACAGAAACCGTTGTTGGATTCTTACCGAAAGAGATGGAAGGCGACAATTTAAATGGTTAGGTAAGCCAGATCCTACGCGCGGCTGGTTTGATAACGGACACGAATGCTTGAAACCTTGGGGTAACATATTCGATTCTTATCGCCGTGGCAAATATCATGTCTACGACCCCCTTGCCCTGGATTTGGACGGTGACGGTATAGAAACCGTTGCCACCAAAGGCTTTTCAGGTGCATTGTTCGACCACCGCAACCAAGGCATCCGCACCGCCACCGGTTGGGTTTCTGCCGATGACGGTTTACTCGTCCGCGATTTGAACGGCAACGGCATCATCGACAACGGTGCGGAACTCTTCGGCGACAATACCAAACTGGCAGACGGTTCTTTTGCCAAACACGGCTACGCGGCTTTGGCCGAATTGGATTCAAACGGCGACAACATCATCAACGCGGCAGACGCCGCATTCTAAACCCTGCGTGTATGGCAGGATCTCAACCAGGACGGCATTTCCCAAGCTAATGAATTGCGTACCCTTGAAGAATTGGGTATCCAATCTTTGGATCTCACCTATAAAGATGTAAATAAAAATCTCGGTAACGGTAACACTTTGGCTCAGCAAGGCAGCTATACCAAAACAAACGGTACAACCGCAAAAATGGGGGATTTACTTTTAGCAGCCGACAATCTGCACAGCCGCTTCAAAGACAAAGTGGAACTCACTGCCGAACAGGCAAAAGCCGCCAATCTTGCGGGCATTGGTCGTCTGCGCGATTTGCGCGAAGCTGCCGCATTGTCCGGTGATTTGGCCAATATGCTGAAAGCTTATTCTGCCGCCGAAACTAAAGAAGCACAGTTGGCATTGTTAGATAATTTGATTCACAAATGGGCGGAAACCGATTCGAACTGGGGCAAAAAATCGCCAATGCGACTTTCAACCGATTGGACGCAAACGGCTAATGAAGGTATTGCACTGACACCATCCCAAGTAGCACAACTAAAAAAGAACGCTTTAGTTTCCCTTTCTGATAAAGCTAAAGCAGCTATTGACGCCGCCCGCGACCGCATTGCCGTGCTTGATGCCTACACGGGGCAGGATTCCAGCACGCTTTATTACATGAGCGAAGAAGACGCGCTTAATATCGTCAAAGTAACCAACGATACATACGACCATCTCGCCAAAAACATCTACCAAAACCTGTTGTTCCAAACCCGTTTGCAGCCATATTTGAATCAAATCAGTTTCAAAATGGAAAATGATACGTTCACTTTGGATTTTAGTGGTCTTGTTCAAGCATTTAACCATGTCAAAGAAACTAATCCGCAAAAAGCTTTTGTGGATTTGGCCGAGATGCTTGCATATGGCGAACTTCGTTCTTGGTATGAAGGTCGAAGACTAATGGCCGATTATGTGGAGGAGGCAAAAAAAGCAGGTAAATTTGAAGATTACCAGAAAGTGTTGGGTCAGGAGACCGTTGCATTATTAGCTAAAACATCGGGTACGCAAGCAGATGATATCCTGCAAAATGTAGGCTTTGGTCATAATAAAAATGTTTCTTTATATGGTAATGACGGTAACGACACTCTAATCGGCGGTGCCGGTAATGATTACTTGGAGGGCGGCAGCGGTTCGGATACTTATGTCTTCGGCAAAGGCTTCGGTCAGGATACGGTCTATAATTACGACTACGCTACCGGACGCAAAGACATCATCCGCTTTACCGACGGTATTACAGCCGATATGCTGACTTTTACCCGAGAGGGCAACCATCTTCTTATCAAGGCAAAAGACGACAGTGGACAAGTGACTGTTCAGTCCTATTTCCAGAACGATGGCTCAGGTGCTTACCGTATCGATGAGATTCATTTCGATAACGGCAAAGTACTGGATGTTGCCACTGTCAAAGAACTGGTACAGCAATCCACCGACGGTTCGGACAGATTGTATGCCTACCAATCCGGAAATACCTTAAATGGCGGATTGGGCGATGACTATCTGTACGGTGCCGACGGGGATGACCTGCTGAATGGTGATGCAGGCAACGACAGTATCTACAGTGGCAATGGCAATGATACGCTCAATGGAGGAGAAGGCAACGACGCCCTGTACGGCTATAATGGTAACGATGCACTGAATGGTGGCGAAGGCAATGATCATTTGAACGGCGAAGACGGTAACGACACTCTGATCGGCGGTGCCGGTAATGATTACTTGGAGGGCGGCAGCGGTTCGGATACTTATGTCTTCGGCAAAGGCTTCGGTCAGGATACGGTCTATAATTACCATGTGGATAAAAACTCTGACACTATGCACTTTAAAGGATTTAAAGCAGCAGATGTTCATTTTATCCGTTCCGGAAGTGATTTGGTGCTTAGCGCTTCTGAACAAGACAACGTACGTATTTCCGGATTTTTCTATGGTGAAAACCATCGTGTAGATACATTTGTCTTTGATGATGCAGCTATCAGTAATCCAGATTTTGCCAAGTATATTAATGCTGGCAATAATTTGGTACAGTCTATGTCTGTGTTCGGTTCTAATACTGCTGCGACAGGAGGAAATGTGGATGCCAATATACAATCCGTACAGCAGCCGTTATTGGTAACGCCATCTGCATAAGGAGCCTAATTACATTCATGGCTTAAACTGAAAAACAGCAATCAAGTTTATTTTGATTGCTGTTTTTCTTAATATTGGGATAAGGGTCGTATTTTAATTAACCTTAATCGGTGCACTTCTAGCAATATAGTGGATTCACAAAAACCAGTACAGCGTTGCCTCGCCTTACCGTACTATCTGTACTGTCTGCGGCTTTGTCGCCTTGTCCTGATTTTTGTTAATCCACTATAATTAATATGACTTTGCGGCCGTTTTGCCATTGCGTAATAAAACGATGGGGAAGTGATGATAAAACGTGTGTGTAACTATATCAGACGGCATTGTTTTTCTGTTTGACGGCCTCAATCCAAAATTTTGCCGACGATTTCGCCCACGTCTTTCGACAATCCTTCCTGCGCCCGAATGCGCTGCAATGCTTGTTTCACCAAGTTTTTGCGGTGCGGCTCGAGCTTGTTGCAGAGGTTGAACGCCTGCACCAGGCGGGCGGCGACCTGCGGGTTAAAGCGGTCGATTTCGATGACTTTGTCGGCGATGAAGCGGTAGCCGCTGCCGTCTTCTGCGTGGAAATGCGGGACGTTGCGGCTGAAGCTGCCGATGAGCGAGCGGGCTTTGTTGGGATTTTCGAGGCTGAACTTCGGATGCTGCAAGGCGGTTTGAACCTGTTGCAGGGTGTCGCTGCGGCGGCTTGAGCCGACGAGGGCGAAATATTTGTCCATCACCAGCGCGTCGTCTGAAAACTTGTCGGCAAACTGCGCCAGCAGGCGGTTGCGCGTATCGCTTTCGTTGCCGTTGACGGCGGACAGGATGCCCCATTCGTGGGTCATGTTTTGCGCCATTTCGGCGTATTTCTCGGCAACGGTTTCGATGTGCGCGGGATCGGCGCGCAGGACGAAGGCGCGGCAGACATTGCGCAGCGTGCGCCAACCGGCGGCTTCGGGGCTGTACTCGTAGCTTTGGTTTTCCTGCTTCGCCGCCTGACGGTTCAATTCGTGCCATTTCGGCAGAAAGCGGACGGCAAGTATATCCAACAAGGCTTCGCGCGCCTGATGGTAGCGCAGCGGGTCGATGTTTTCCGCGCCGTCCCACAGCTCGGCTTCAGACGGCACACCCAAAAGCAGGGCTTTGAAAGCGTTGTCTAAGAGGTCGTCTGAAATGACTTTTTCGACGGCGGCAAGCAGTTTTTCGTGTTTCGGCAACTCGACGCCGTCTGAAAGCGCGGCAAGGTTGGCGGCGACGGCACGGCGGTAGAGCGTTTGTGCGGCTTCCCAGCGCGTGAAGGCGTCGCTGTCATGGGCGAGCAGAAGCAGCAGGTCGTCGTCGCTGTACGGATAGTTCAGATGCACCGGCGCGCTGAACCCGCGCAGCAGCGAGGGAACGACGGCTTCGGTTACGCTTTCGAACTGGAAGGTCTGTTCGGCTTCGGTCAGCAGCAACACGGCTTCGGTCGCGCGTTTGCCCTGATAATCAAATGCCACCGCTTCGCCGTTGCAGTTCAGCAGCCCGATTTTGACGGGAATCATCATCGGCTGTTTGTCCGCCATATCGGGCGTGGGCGGCACGGTTTGTTTGATGGTTAACTCGAACACATTGTTTTTCAGACGCCCTTGAGCATCTAAAACCGGCGTACCTGCTTGGCTGTACCACAAGGCGAATTGGTCGAGGTTGATGCCGTTCGCGTCCACCATCGCCGCGCGGAAATCGTCGCAGGTAACAGCCTGTCCGTCGTGGCGTTGGAAATAGAGCTTCATACCTTTTTGGAAGCCCTCTTCGCCGAGCAAGGTGTGATACATCCGCACCACTTCCGCGCCTTTTTCATAAACGGTCATGGTGTAGAAATTGTTCATCTCCTCATATCGGGCGGGGCGCACCGGATGTGCGGTCGGACCTGCGTCTTCGGGGAACTGGTGCTGGCGCAGCAGGCGGATGTTTTCGATACGGCGCACGGCGCGGCTGGCGCGGTCGCCGGAAAATTCTTGGTCGCGGAACACGGTCAACCCTTCCTTCAGCGAAAGCTGGAACCAGTCGCGGCAGGTCACGCGGTTGCCCGTCCAGTTGTGGAAATATTCGTGTCCGACCACGGATTCGATGCCTTCAAAATCGGTATCGGTGGCGGTACGGCTGTCGGCAAGGACGAACTTGGTGTTAAAGATGTTCAAACCCTTGTTTTCCATCGCACCCATATTGAAATCGCCCACGGCGACGACCATGAAAATATCCAAGTCGTATTCCAAACCGAAGCGCGTTTCGTCCCACTTCATTGCGTTTTTCAGCGATTCCACGGCAAAGCCGACCTTGGGCTTGTCCGCTTCGGTGGTGTAAAACTCGATTTTGACGTTTCTGCCGCTCATGGTGGTGAAATAGTCTTCCGTGACCGCCAAATCGCCCGCGACCAAAGCAAACAGATAACTCGGTTTGGCAAACGGGTCTTCCCATTTCACCCAATGGCGGCCGTCTGAATACTCGCCGCCGTCGATTTTGTTGCCGTTGGAGAGCAAAACGGGATAGCGTTTTTTGTCCGCGACGATGGTGGTCGTGAACTTGGACATGACATCCGGACGGTCGATATAGAACGTGATTTTGCGGAAGCCCTCCGGCTCGCACTGGGTAAACAGGTTACCGGCGGACGCATACAGCCCCATCAGCGATTTGTTTTCCGCCGGCAGGATTTCGGTTTCCACTTCGACGGTGAAGCGTTCGGACGGCACGTCCGCAATCGTCAGCGTCTCGCCTTCCAACACATAATCCGCCGCCACGCCGTTGATTTTGACGGACAAGAGTTTCGCCGAACCGTCCAACACCAGCGGCTCTCCCACCCTCTTCGGCTCGACCGTCAAACGCGACTTCACAATGGTTTGCGGTTCGTTAATATCAAAATGTAAATCGGTTTTGAGAATATGGTAGGCGGGCGTTTGATAGTCTTTGAGATAATGCACGGTTTTGCTCATTTTTTTCTTTCAATGTTATTTTGTTTGACTGGAAAAGGCTTCAGACGGCATGGGCAAACCCTGCACCGATATGCCGTATGAAACCGAAACATCAGTGCGGACGCACCGTCAAACAACCGGTTTTAATTTCAATCTTTATTTCCACGCTTGGACAAATTCTGCCCAATGCGGTTTGTCTTCTGTTTGGGCGGAGAGATAGTTTCTGATCCGCTTGATTTCCATTTCGTATTCGTCTGCGTCGAATCTGCCGCTGACCAGACAGAAACGCAGATACATCAGATAGGTATTTACCGCATCGGTTTCGCAATAATTGCGGATTTCCTTCAGCCTGCCCGCGTGGAACGCCTCCCACACCTTGCTGCCGTCCATACCCAGCTTGCCCGGAAAACCGCACAGTTTCGCCATATCGTCCAACGGCACATTCGCCCTCGGCTGGTAAAGCGCGAGCAAATCCATCAAATCGCAATGACGTTGGTGGTAGCGGCTGATGTAGTTGTTCCACTTGAAATCGCGGCTGTCGCCGAAATCGCCGTCGCCCATATCCCAATAGCGCGCGGCGTTGATGCCGTGTAGCAGCGAACGGTAATGCAGAACCGGCAGGTCGAAACCGCCGCCGTTCCAACTGACCAGTTGCGGCGTATGTTTTTCAATCAACTCGAAAAATTTGGCGATAACCACTTCCTCGCCGTCATCCATCTCGCCGATTGTACCGACATGGACTTTATCCTGCCCCCAACGCATGCAGCACGAAATCGCCACAATCTGATGAAGATGATGCTGCATAAAATCCCCACCCGTCTGAGCACGGCGTTTTTGCTGGGCAAACAGCACCACTTCATCGTCGGGCAGCGAGGACGGCAAGTCATACAGCGTACGGATACACTGCACATCGGGTACGGTTTCAATATCGAAAGCCAAAATCGTGGTCATGACAGCACCTTGTATTTAAAACAGACTTGCGCCTATTGTGTCATTAAAAGGCGGATAAAAAAAGAGGCAACCCCCCACAGGATTGCCCCAATACCTCAAATCAGAGATTTACGCTTCACAAACAATACAGGCTTTCGCCTGCGGCTTTGCCCGCGTAGCTCAACTCTACGCCGGCAAACTTTTGTTTCACCGTTTCCGATGAAACCCCGACCAATCGCAAGATTGACCGGAAAATCCTTTCAGACGGCATTTCCTGCCTGTCGTGTAATTCCATGTAGCGAAATGTACGCCATTTTCTACGCTTTGCCAAGCATTTTTTACAATATAAATGTCAAAACATTAATTTTATAAAATTGCTGAAAATATTAAATATATGAATTTTTATTTTAAATATTTTAATAAATATAAATTTAATTTTGATTTATATTTAAATTTAAGCATAAAATGTCAAATATTAAAGGAAATATGAAAAGCATATATTAAATATTTATTTATAACGCTATGTTTTTAAAGAAAATTAATTTTAATATATTAACTAGATTGTCTGCAGATATTCATGGGTTTGCGGTATTTCTTCCAAAACCTGCTTCGAATTTTCCGACCAAGTCTTAAAAATATTGTTTTTGAGATACTTAAATAGCAGCGATTATCAAATGAAATCTGTTCATATAATCTACCATTTCGCATTTAAAAAAACAATCAGGAGTTTCGACTCGAAACGCCTGATATGTTTTGTAATTTTACGTAGTCAGTAAAAATCGGGGCTGCCTTCCGGACGGGTTTTGAAACGCTTGTGCAGCCAAAAATACTGCTCGGGATGTTCGCGCACGCGTTCCTCGATAAAACGGTTCATGCGCTGCGCGTCGGCCTGCGCATCTTCACTCGGAAAGGATTCCCAAGCAGGGTAGAAATGCAATGTAACCGTATTGTCCGCCTCGCGGACAGGGATGGCGGGTATCACTTTTGCATTTGCAAGCGCGGCAATGCGGCTCAAGCCGGTAATCGTTGCCGTCCGAATACCGAAGAAATCGACAAAAACCGAATCGTTGCGTCCGAAATCCTGATCGGGCAGATACAGAAACGGCGCGCTGCTTTTGCGGAACTGTTTGACGAGGGCGCGCAGCCCTTCGGTGCGCCCGATAAGGAAAACGTTGTGATAGCGGTTGCGGCCTTTCAAAATCTGTTCGTCCAATATCTTGTTTTTTTGGTGGGAATACATACTGATCAGCGGAACATCCTGATTGAGCGCGTACACCGCCATCTCGAACGCGGTGAAGTGCGGATACAGGATGATGACTTTTTCCCCTGCCGCCAGAGCGTCGTCCAAATAATGTTTGTTGCGGTAGCGCACCAGTGATTTCAAACGCCCGGCGGGCGCGTACCAATATAAACCGTATTCCAACATCAGTTTCGCCATATGTTTGAAATGCTGTTTCAACACGGTTTTACGCTTTTTTCCGTCCCACTCGGGAAAGCATTTTGCCAAATTGATTTCGCCGATACGGCGGCGGGGTTTGACCAAAAGGTAGGCGAGCAAGCCTGTCAGATCAGCAAGTTTGTGCAGCAGCGCAAACGGCAGAAACTGCAAAACATACAGTACAAAAAATATAAATTTCATCTCGATACACATTTTCTTTTCAGGTGGCAAAATACAAATGCCGTCTGAAACTATTGAAACCTGCCGCGCTTGACCTGCATCCCCGAAGGATTGAGTTTGGCGGCAAGCCCGTGGTTACGTAAGGCGTGGGTCAGCGCCACCGCCAAACCGTCGGCGGCATCCGGCTGGGGCGTTCCCGAAAGTCCCAACATCTGCACCACCATATGCTGCACCTGTTCTTTTGCCGCCTTACCCTTGCCGACTACCGCCTGTTTGACCTGCAAGGCCGTGTATTCCGAAACGGGCAGCTTATGGCTGACCAATGCCGCCAATGCCGCGCCCCTAGCCTGACCGAGCATCAGCGTCGATGCAGGGTTGACGTTGACGAACACCTGTTCCACTGCCGCCTGTTGAGGCTTGTAAACAGTAACGACTTCGCCGATATGCCGCACAATCACGGCAATCCTGTCTGCCAGAGGCGCATCGGCAGGCGTTTTGATGCAACCGGAGGCGACGTAAAAATGATCGCGCCCCCTGACATCGATGACACCGAAACCCGTTACGCGGCTGCCCGGGTCGATGCCTAAGATACGGACGGTTGCCGACATATTCACAACAAACCGTGTTGAATCAGCTTCTTACGCAGGGTATTGCGGTTCAGCCCCAACATGACGGAGGCTTTGGACTGATTACCGCCGCATTGCTCCATCACGCACACCAGCAGCGGCTTTTCCACCTGATGCAATACCATATCGTACACGCCGCAAGGTTCGGTACCGTTCAGGTCTTTGAAATATTGTTCTAAATTTTGTCTGATGCATTGAGAAATATCGGGAAGGGTATGGGGCATGATTGCACTTTCAAAGGATAATCAAGTGTTCAGAAGGCATTTGGGCGGTAGGCGCACGCCCAACTGTCGGTTTTTTCGGCAAGTCTTTCAAGATAACCTGCAAACATGTCGTATTGCGCCGCCGCACTGTCCAAGCGGTTGATTTCACGACGTGTCTGTTCGCCGTCGGGCATTTCGTCGATGTACCAGCCTATGTGTTTGCGTGCGATGCGCACACCGGCGGTGTCGCCGTAAAACGCGTGCATGGCTCGGATGTGGTTCAAAATAGTGGCGGTACATTCTGCCAAACTCAAGGCAGGCGGTAAAACACCGTGTTCGGCGTAATGTTTCAAATCGCGGAAGAACCACGGTCTGCCTTGCGCGCCGCGCCCTATCATAATGCCGTCTGCGGCGGTTTGTTTGAGGACGGCTTGGGCTTTTTGCGGCGAGGTAATGTCGCCGTTGACCCAGACCGGGATGTTCAGACGGCATTTGGTTTCGGCAATCAGGTCGTAAGCCGCTTCGCCTTTGTACATTTGCGTGCGCGTGCGTCCGTGGACGGCAAGGGCGGCAATGCCGCAATCTTCGGCGATTTTGGCGATGACGGGCAGGTTTTGATGGTCGTCGTGCCAACCCAAACGGGTTTTGAGGGTAACGGGTACGCCCGCCGCTTTGACCACCGCCTCCAAAATGGCGGCAACCAGCGGCTCGTTCTGCATCAGCGCGCTACCGGCTTGGACATTGCAGACTTTTTTAGCGGGACAGCCCATGTTGATGTCGATAAGCTGCGCCCCAAGGCTGACGTTGTAACGCGCGGCATCCGCCATCTGCTGCGGATCGCTTCCGGCAATCTGCACGGCAACAATGCCGCCTTCATCGGCAAAATCGCTGCGGTGCAAGGTTTTTCTAGTATTTCTGAGCGTCGGGTCGCTGGTCAGCATTTCGCACACCGCCCAACCTGCGCCAAAATCTCGGCAAAGTCGGCGGAACGGTTTGTCGGTAATGCCCGCCATCGGCGCAAGTGCGATGGGGTTGTCGATAAAATAGCCGCCGATGTGCATAATGGATCCGCGTTTCAAAAAAGTACGCCATTGTACATTTTTTAAGCAGGATTTCCAATCTCCGGACGCGCCCGCGATTGGGTCGGACACCGTTTTATGGCATAATCCGCACACAGATTCCCTGCCCCGCCACTCACAGGCGGGCAGTTTATAGTGGATTAACAAAAACCAGTACGGCGTTGCCTCGCCTTAGCTCAAAGAGAACGATTCTCTAAGGTGCTGAAGCACCAAGTGAATCGGTTTCGTGCTATTTGTACTGTCTGCGGCTCGCCGCCTTGTCCTGATTTTTGTTAATCCACTATATTTCCCCGTCCTATCGGTTTCCCGTTTCAGACGACATAAGGTCTGAAAGAAAGACTACAATTATGAGTAATCCATTTTCCTCTTTAGGTTTGGGTACGGAACTCGTTTCCGCACTGACCGCGCAAGGTTACGAAAACCCGACACCCATCCAAGCCGCCGCCATTCCCAAAGCACTCGCCGGTCATGATTTGCTAGCCGCCGCGCAAACCGGCACAGGCAAAACCGCCGCCTTTATGCTGCCCAGTCTGGAACGCCTCAAACGTTACGCCACCGCCAGCACCTCGCCCGCGATGCACCCCGTGCGTATGCTCGTCCTCACCCCCACGCGCGAACTTGCCGACCAAATCGACCAAAACGTGCAGGGCTACATCAAAAACCTGCCGCTGCGCCACACCGTCTTGTTCGGCGGTATGAATATGGACAAACAGACCGCCGACCTGCGTGCCGGCTGCGAAATCGTCGTCGCCACCGTCGGACGGCTGCTCGACCACGTGAAACAGAAAAACATCCATTTGAACAAAGTCGAAATCGTCGTTTTGGACGAAGCCGACCGTATGCTGGATATGGGTTTTATCGACGACATCCGCAAAATCATGCAGATGCTGCCCCGCCAACGCCAAACCCTGCTCTTTTCCGCCACCTTCTCCGCCCCGATACGCAAACTGGCGCAAGACTTCATGAACGCGCCCGAAACCGTCGAAGTCGCCGCGCAAAACACCACCAACGCCAACGTCGAGCAGCACATCATCGCCGTCGATACCATTCAGAAGCGCAACCTGCTCGAACGGCTGATTGTCGATTTGCATATGAACCAGGTCATCGTGTTCTGCAAAACCAAACAAAGCGTCGACCGCGTAACGCGCGAACTGGTGCGCCGCAACCTGTCCGCACAGGCGATACACGGCGACCGTTCCCAACAAAGCCGGCTCGAAACACTCAACGCCTTCAAAGACGGCAACCTGCGCGTCCTCGTCGCCACCGATATCGCCGCGCGGGGGCTGGATATTGCCGAACTGCCCTTCGTCATCAATTACGAAATGCCCGCCCAGCCCGAAGACTACGTCCACCGCATCGGGCGCACGGGGCGCGCGGGCGCGGACGGCGTGGCGATTTCCCTGATGGACGAATCCGAACAGAAAATGTTTGAATCCATTAAAGAGCTGACCGGCAACAAGCTGCTCATCGAGCGCATCGAGGGCTTCGAGCCGCAATGGTGGGAACAGGGCGGCGCAAAACCGGAAAAACCCGAAATGCGCGAACCAAGACAACGCAACCGCTACGAATCCGCCAAAGCGCAACGCGAAAAAAACACCCGGCCGGAAAATGCGGCAAACGATGCGGGCGCGGCTTGCGGAAAAATTGCCGGACGCAGCCGCCGAAGCCGCCGGGAACACCGGACGTGCGCCCTGCTCCAACCGCGTTACGGCGTAAAATAGCCCTGAAAATCAAATGCCGTCTGAACATTTCCCGTTTCAGACGGCATTTTTCAAACTGGACTGACGCATTGGGCGCAACCGCCCGCACCGGATAAATTTCTTCCGCAAACAGTTTCAGACGGCATTTGCCGCCTGTACAATATAGTGGATTAACAAAAATTAGGACAAGGCGGCGAGCCGCAGACAGTACAAATAGTACGGAACCGATTCACTTGGTGCTTCAGCACCTTAGAGAATCGTTCTCTTTGAGCTAAGGCGAGGCAACGCCGTACTGGTTTAAATTTAATCCACTAATAGTGTATATTAAGTACGTCTGATATACACGATACCCTACGAGGGTGTAAGCTTTAGTTCACATTTAAAATGACCTCTTTAAACCTGTCTTTCGGCAGGTTTCTTTTTAGGTTGTTTGGAAATCGTGTGCAGACAAGGTGTAAAATAGGTAACAGCATAAAATAATGCGGTTTTACCGCCCATATATTTACAAAAGCCAAATTTTTAAACATATATCCTTGATATATACACGGCGTAAACATATACTGGAAACATCTTTAAATTTTTTGAAATTTTAAATATGAGCAACTGGAAACCCGATATTCCCTATAACGATTTACCACCCCTGCCGCCAAAACAGGATATTGAAAGCAAAACCATCCTGAAACGTTGTATAGCCGCCCGTGCATCCCTTGCCCGTTTAAAGCAGGCGGCAGAACTGATACCGAATCAAGCCATGCTGATTAACACCCTTCCTGTTATGGAAGCCCGTGCAAGTTCGGAAATTGAAAACATCGTAACCACAACGGATAAGCTGTTTCAATCCCTGCAAATGGATACGGAACGGCAAGACCCTGCCACGAAAGAAGCCCTGCAATACCGCACCGCCCTGTTTGCAGGCTATGAATCACTGACGAGCCGCCCTTTATGCACACAAACCGCCATCATGGTCTGCAACGCCATCAAGCACCCCTACGAAATGGCCATCCGCAAAACAGGCGGCACAGCCCTAAAAGGAGGCAACAGCGGAAATGTTGTCTATACCCCGCCCGAAGGAGAAGAAACCATACGCGGCAAGCTGGCAAATTGGGAGCGGTTTATTCACGAAAGCGGCGATTTAGACCCGCTTATCATCATGGCGGCGGCACATTACCAATTTGAAGCCATCCATCCGTTTACGGACGGCAACGGGCGGACGGGGCGCATATTGAACAGCCTGCTATTGATTGAAAAAGGGCTTTTGGATTTGCCTATTTTGTATTTGAGCCGCTACATCATCGAAAACAGGGCGGACTATTACCGCCTGCTTTTAGGCGTAACCGAACGGCAGGATTGGGAAAGCTGGATAATCTACATCTTAGACGGCGTAGCCGACACCGCCGATTGGACGGTATCGAAAATAGATGCGATACGCCGCCTGTTCGAGCAGACACGTCAACACATACGGACACACGCACAAGGAATCTACACGCACGAACTGGTAAATCTTCTGTTTGAGCAGCCATATACACGCATTGCCAACCTAGAAGCGGCAGGGATAGCCAAACGGCAGACGGCCTCTAAGTACCTGAAAGAGCTTTCAGACATAGGTGTGCTGCAAGAAATCGCCATTGGCAGGGACAAACTATTCATTCATCCGCGCCTAATGGAACTATTGCGGGGAGAGGGCAACAGCTTTACCTCATTCCAATCCCTCGTTAAAGCATAGCCAAAATAATCAATAATCCGGAGGTCAATATGGCAAGAAGGTCAAAAACATTTGAAGAAGCTGCTGCTGAGGTTGAGGAACGTTTCGGTCATCGTGGCATTAAGTTGGTCGAGTTTGAGGGTACAGCCAAGCCGTGTGTAATCAACTGCCCTAAACATGGAAACCAAACCTGTTCGAGGTACTCCAATATGTTCATAGGAAGTAGCTGGGGTTGCCCCTCTTGTGGTAATGAGCAAGCTGCAAAAGCCGGTATAGCGACCCTTAGGAAGAATCACATAGCGTTAGAAATGCTGAAACAGGCTGTAACAGGTATGACCAAGCAAGAGCGCATCACGACGCAAGCCTACAATGAGATGACCAAATCCGTGGCAGGTTCAAACAGCATAATCCTTAACGATGTCCAAGGCGATACGACCATCAACAACCATCATACGCATACGCACAACCACAGCGATGCCGACGGCAAAGCACTGTCGATGAGGCTCACACCCCGTCCTTTGTTGTCAGACCGTCAGGCGGCGGCTTTCGCCCGTACAGGCAAACTCACGGGCAGTTTCGACCTGTTTGCTTCGGTGGTCGCCCCTTCACAATATACGTTTGCCGTTGCCATGCCCGACACGTCCATGTCGCCGGTTATCGAAAAGGGGGATTTGCTGGTGGTCGAGCCGCGTATGCGCCCTGCGGACGAAGACATCGTACTGATTGAACTGTCCGACAAGCGGCTGGTCGTCGCGCACCTTGTTATCGATATTGCGGGCAGGATGCTGATTTATCAGACGGGCAGGCCGTCTGAAGCCCTCGACCTGCCCGAAGGCAGCGTGATTTTAGGTGTGGTGCTGGAGGTCAAAAAACGGTTTATGTCCGCCGCACAGGCAAGAAGGCGTGTTGATTCGGATTACCGCCCCTGATGTGTGGACGGTTGGTACGATTTCCGCTTCCAAAACGTCGTGTACGCGCCCGACCGCAGCCCGGAAATCAGCCGTATGCTTTCTTCGATTTTGGCAGGCTACGCGTGGGATACCGAAAACCCGTTCGTGGCGAAATCCGAACAACGCCTGTCGGCCTTGTCAGAATGGGTCGGTCAGTTGGAAACCGAATATAGTGAATTAAATTTAAACCGGTACAGCGTTGGCTCGCCTTAGCTCAAAGAGAACGATTCTCTAAGGTGCTGAAGCACCAAGTGAATTGGTTCCGTACTATTTGTACCGTCTGCGGCTCGCCGCCTTGTCCTGATTTTTGTTAATTCACTATCAATCCTGCCATACAAAATGCCGTCTGAATCCAATCGGGTTCAGACGGCATTGCCATTTCAACTGTTTTTATGATTACTCGGGGCGCATCTGCGGGAACAGAATCACGTCACGGATGGTTTGCGAATCGGTCAGCAACATTACCAAGCGGTCGATGCCGATACCGCAACCGCCGGTCGGCGACAGACCGAACTCCATCGCGCGGATGTAGTCGGCATCGTAGTGCATCGCTTCGTCGTCGCCCGCGTCTTTTTGCGCCACTTGCGCTTTGAAGCGTTCGGCTTGGTCTTCGGGGTCGTTCAACTCGGAATAGCCGTTTGCCAGTTCGCGCCCGACAACGAACAATTCGAAACGTTCGGTCAGACCTTGTTTGGTATCCGAAGCGCGCGCCAACGGGGAAACTTCGACCGGGTAATCGACGATGAAGGTCGGATTCCACAGCTTGCCCTCGGCGCAACCTTCAAACAGCGCGAGTTGCAGGCTGCCGATGCCCGGGGACGGCGGCAGGCTTTCGCCGTGTTTGACGATTTCTTTTTTCAGCCATTCCGCATCGTTCAACTGCTCGTCGGTGTAGTGCGGATTGTATTTTTTGATGGCTTCGAGAATGGTCAGGCGTTCAAACGGGCTTTCCAAATCGACTTCTTTGCCGTTGTAAGTGATGTTTGCCGTGCCGTTTACCGTGTGCGATGCGTTGCGGATGATGTCTTCCGCCATCTGCATCATGCGTTCGTAGTCGGAGAAGGCTTCGTAGAATTCGATCATGGTGAATTCGGGGTTGTGGCGCACGGACATGCCTTCGTTGCGGAAGCTGCGGTTGATTTCAAACACGCGTTCCAAACCACCGACAACCAGGCGTTTCAGATACAGCTCGGGGGCGATTCGCAAATAAAGCGGAATATCTAAGGCATTGTGATGGGTAACGAAGGGTTTTGCCGTCGCGCCGCCGGGAATCGGGTGCATCATCGGGGTTTCGACTTCGAGATAATGCTCGCCCACCATAAAATTACGCACGGATTGGATGATTTGGCTGCGTTTGATGAAGGTATTGCGCGATTCTTCGTTGGCAATCAAATCGACGTAGCGTTGACGGTATTTGGTTTCCTGATCGCTCAAGCCTTTATGTTTGTCCGGCAGAGGGCGCAGGGATTTGGACAGCAGGCGGATGCCGGACACGCGTACGGTCAGTTCGCCGTGGTTGGTTTTGAACAAAGTGCCTTCCGCGCCGACGATGTCGCCCAAATCCCAATGGTTGAAGTCGTCCAAAACTTCTTGGCTCACGCCTTTGTTGTTCAGATAAAGCTGGATTTGCCCGGACACGTCTTGAATGGTGGCAAAGCTCGCCTTGCCCATTTGACGCTTCAGCATCATGCGGCCGGCCACTTTGACGGGAATGCCTTGCGGATCGAGTTCTTCTTTGCCGATTTCGCCGTATTGGGCGTGCAAATCGGCGGCGAAGCTGTCGCGTTTGAAGTCGTTGGGATAGGCGTTGCGCTGTTGGCGGATGTTGTGCAGTTTTTCGCGGCGCAGGGCGATGATTTGGTTTTCGTCCAACTGCGGCTCGGTTTGCGGATGGTTTTGTTCGCTCATAGGGTTTTCCGAAAAAATAAATCAGGCGCAATCTGTTTCAGACGACCTGACCGAATCACAAAATTTGCGCGTATTTTACGCGATGTCGGCATTTTTTTCCATAAACGCGGCAATGCCGTCTGAAAGCGGTTTGCGGTTTCAGACGGCATCGTTATCATTTGAACATTCCCGCCAAATTCAATAAGAACAAAACGGTAAAACCGGTCAGATAAATCAAGCCTGCCAATGCAAGGGCATTCATACCTGATGTGAGTTTGTGTTTTTCATCACCTTTGACCAAACGGTAATTCAGCCAGGCAAACACAGGGGCGGACACAAAAGCGGCAATCATCGCAAATTTGAGCAGATTCGCCATTACGCCGTCAAACCAGAAAATCACCGCCAAACCGCTGCCCGCCACCCAAATATTCCAGGCAAAGAATTCGGCGTTGCCCGTTTTGTCTTTTCCGCGCAGCAGGCGCACGGGTTCGGCAATGGCACGGGCATAGCCGTCCACAACGGTAATCGTCGTGCCGTACATACAGGCAAACGCGATAAACGCCACCAGCGGGCGCGACCAGCCGCCGATGGTAACGGCGTACATATTGATCAATTGCCCGATATATTTGCCGCCCGCCATCTGCACTGCTTCGCCGTTGCCGTATTGCACAAACGCGCCCAGTGCAAGGAAAACCAAAGCCAAAACCGCACTGGCGATATAACCGACGTTGAAATCAAAAATCCCGTCGCGGTATTCGGAAGGATTGATGCGTTGTTTTTCGGTTACCCACAAAGAATTGATGGCGGAAATTTCAATCGGCGCGGGCATCCAGCCCATCAGCGCGATCAGGAAGCCCAAACCGGCAAGCGTCCACGGTGTCGGCTCGATAAAATCGGACTGCATCTGCATACCGCGCGACATAGCGATGCCGGCGGCGGCAAGCGTGGCGATACTCAAAGTAACGATGATGATTTTGGAAACGCGATCCAAAGCGCGGTAACGTCCGCTCACCAAAATAATCAGGCAGGATGCCATAATCAAGGCGGCAACCGTGCCGGCATCAAACATCAGCGAGGGAATCGCCATTTTGACGATGGCGGCGGTTACAATGGCGACCGCGCCCGCGTTAATCGTGGCGGAGAGGATGCACAAAATCAGGAATACCCACAAATAAACGCGGCTTTTCTCGGCATAACCTTCAATCAGGCTCTTGCCCGTGTCCAGCGTGTAATGCGCGCTGAAGCGGAAAAACGGGTATTTGAAGAGGTTGGTCAGGATGATGATGAGCGCGATCTGCCAGCCGTAAAGCGCGCCCGCCTGCGTCGAGGCAATCAGGTGCGAACCGCCGACCGCCGCCGAAGCCATCATAATCCCCGGTCCCAATGCGTTGATTTTACTTTTCCAAGTCGAAATATGTTGTTCGGACATAAAGTCTTCCGTATTTTTAACCGTGTTTCAACACACAGAGCCGCATATTCGGACACAGCCCTATCTATTGCTCCAATTTGGGCGGGATTCCCCCAAACAAACCCAAATCCTACCGTCTTCAAAAACAGGATACCGCTCGGTAGGGAAATTTTGATGAAAGCGCGTATTGTAACGTAATCCAAATACCTGCCAACACACACTATTAGAACTTCATGCTCAAACTTGACTATATTTTCCATATTACTTCCAAAAAAAGGCATAAAACGATATCTTATGCCTAAAATTTTACAACAAACAACCTTACATCGCTTTTTTCGCGCAAACACGCACCATCCGATCAGCCCGTCCGTTTTGCAGCAGGCTGGCGATTTGATAAGATGGTTATGTTTTTCAGACGGCATTTCAGATTTCCGTCCATGCCGTCTGAAGCCGCAAAACCCGATTGGAGGAACTGTTATGAATACCGTATCGAATTACCTGTCCGCATTGCGCGAAGCCATGAAGGCGCAAGGCTTGGATGCACTCGTCATCCCTTCCGCCGACCCCCACCTGTCCGAATACCTGCCCGAACATTGGCAGGCGCGGCGCGAATTGTCGGGCTTTACCGGCTCGGTCGGCACATTCGTCGTTACCGCCGACGAAGCGGGCGTATGGGTGGACAGCCGCTATTGGGAACAAGCCGCCAAGCAGCTTGCGGGCAGCGGCATCGAACTGCAAAAAAGCGGGCAAGTGCCGCCGTATAACGAATGGCTCGCGGCAAACCTGCCCGAAAACGCCGCCGTCGGCATCCTTTCCGATATGGTCTCGCTCACCGGCAAACGCACTTTAGCGCAATCGCTCGCCGCCAAAAACATCCGCATCGAACACCCCGACGGCCTGCTTGACCAAGTGTGGACAAGCCGCCCGGCCATTCCTGCCGAAACCGTGTTCGTCCACGACCCCGCCTACGTCTCCGAAACCGCCGCCGAAAAACTCGCCCGCGTGCGCGCCGTGATGGCGGAAAAAGGCGCGGATTACCACTTGGTTTCCTCGCTCGACGACATCGCCTGGCTGACCAACCTGCGCGGCAGCGACGTGCCTTTCAATCCCGTTTTCGTGTCCTATCTATTGATTGGCAAAGACAACGCCGTCCTGTTTACCGACCGATGCCGTCTGAATGCCGAAGCCGCCGCCGCGCTGCAAACCGCAGGCATCACGGTCGAGCCTTACGCCCAAGTTGCCGACAAACTCGCGCAAATCGGCGGCGCGTTGCTTATCGAACCGAACAAAACCGCCGTCAGCACGCTTGTGCGCCTGCCCGAAAGCGTGCGCCTTATCGAGGGAATCAACCCGTCCACGCTGTTCAAATCCTGCAAATCCGAAGCCGACATCGCCCGCATCCGCGAAGCGATGGAACACGACGGCGCGGCGTTGTGCGGTTTCTTCGCCGAGTTTGAAGACATCATCGGCAACGGCGGCAGCCTGACCGAAATCGACGTGGACACCATGCTTTATCGCCACCGCAGCGTGCGCCCAGGCTTCATTTCATTGAGTTTCGACACCATCGCAGGCTTCAACGCCAACGGCGCACTGCCGCATTACAGCGCAACGCCCGAAAGCCACAGCACCATCAGCGGCAACGGGCTTTTGCTCATCGACTCCGGCGCGCAATACAAAGGCGGCACGACCGACATCACCCGCGTCGTCCCTGTCGGCACACCCACCGCCGAACAAAAACGCGACAACACCCTCGTTCTCAAAGCCCATATCGCGCTTGCCGAAGCCGTGTTCCCCGAAAACATCCCCTCGCCGCTGATTGATGCGATTTGCCGCAAACCCCTGTGGCAGGCGCAATGCGACTACGGCCACGGCACCGGACACGGCGTAGGCTATTTCCTCAACGTCCACGAAGGCCCGCAGCGCATCGCCTTCGCCGCCCCCGCCACGCCCGAAACCGCCATGAAAAAAGGCATGGTTACCTCCATCGAACCCGGACTCTACCGCCCGGGAAAATGGGGCATCCGCATTGAAAACCTTGCCGCCAACCAAGCCGTCGCCGCCCCTCAAGAAACCGAATTCGGCAGCTTCCTCTGTTTTGAAACCCTGACCCTCTGCCCCATCGACACCCGCCTGATGGACACCGCCCTCATGACCGACGGCGAAATCGACTGGGTCAACCGCTACCACGCCGAAGTCCGCCGCCGCCTCGAGCCGCTGACCGAAGGCGCGGCAAAAGCGTGGCTGATCAAACGCACCGAACCGCTGGCGCGTTAAACAGCACGGCGCAAAAAATGCCGTCTGAAAGCCCTTCAGACGGCATTGGTTTCCCAAAACATCCCGCACCGTTTTCATCTTGCCGCAAGCAAATATAGTGGATTAACAAAAATCAGGACAAGGCGACGAAGCCGCAGACAGTACGAATAGTACGGAACCGATTCACTCGGTGCTTCAGCACCTGAGAGAATCGTTCTCTTTGAGCTAAGGCGCGACAACGCCGTACTGGTTTTTGTTAATCCGCTATATTCCGTCATCTCTAAGATTTACAGCGATACACGGGTGATTTAAGGAATGCCCGAACCGTCATTCCCGCAACTTTTCGTCATTCCCACGAAAGTGGGAATCTAGAAATAAAAAGCAGCAGGAATTTATCGGAAATAACTGAAACCGAACAGACTAGATTCCCGCCTGCGTGGGAATGACAATTCGAGACCTTTGCAATAACATAGGTTACTAAAATTTTATGCTCAATCTCATTTTCAAAATGCAAAACTTTTCTGATTTTTCCTACTTTTTGCTCAATATTAGGAAGGTTTTAGGCAATTGAAAATTTTTTGGCGCATTTTTATGCGTCAAATTTCGTTAACAGACTATTTTTGCAAAGGTCTCAATTCATAAGTTTCCCGAAATTCCAACATAACCAAAACCTGACAATAACCGTAGCAACTGAACCGTCATTCCCGCGAACGCGGGAATCTAGACCTTAGAACAACAGCAATATTCAAAGATTATCTGAAAGTCCGAGATTCTAGATTCCCGCGTTCGCGGGAATGACGAAAAGTGGCGGGAATGACGAAAAGAGACCTTTGCAACATTCCTTTCCCTCCCGACAGCCGAAACCCAAACACAGGTTTTCAGCTGTTTTCGCTACCAATCACTCCCTAATTCTACCCAAATACCCCTTAATCCCCGGATACCCGATAATCAGGCATCCGGGCCGCCTTTTAGGCGGCAACAGGCGCACTTAGCCTGTTGGCCGCTTTCAACAGGTTCAAACACATCGCCTTCAGATGGCTTTGCGCACTCACTTTAATCAGCCCGAAATAGGCTGCCCGAGCGTAGCGGAATTTACGGTGCAGCGTACCGAAGCTCTGTTCGACCACATATAGTGGATTAAATTTAAACCAGTACGGCGTTGCCTCGCCTTGCCGTACTATTTGTACTGTCTGCGGCTTCGTCGCCTTGTCCTGATTTAAATTTAATCCACTATAACGGGTCTTCGATAAATACTGGTTGCGTTTGGTTTGCGTTTCCGACAGCGGACGGTTGCGGCAGGCTTTGCGCATAATGCCGTCCTGCAACTGATGTTCTTCCAGATGTTGCCGGTTTTCCGCACTGTCGTAGCCTTTGTCGGCATAGACGGTCGTACCTTCAGCTATCCCTTCCAACAACGGCGACAGGTGTTTGCACTCATGGGCATTGGCGGGGGTGATGTGCAGTTTCTCGATATAGCCTTCCGCATCGGTACGGGTATGTTGTTTGTAACCGAGTTTGTAGAGGCCGTTTTTCTTGATCCAACGGGCATCGCTGTCCTTACTCGGTGTGGTTTGGCCGCTGACTTGTCCTTTGTTATCGACTTCTATAGCCTGACGCTGTTTGCTGCCGGCGGTCTGGATAATGGTGGCATCAACGACGGCGGCGGATGCTTTCTCTATTTTTAAACCTTTTTCGGTCAGTTGGCGGTTGATCAGTTCCAACAGTTCGGACAGGGTGTCGTCTTTCGCCAGCCAGTTGCGGTAGCGGCATAAAGTATAGTGGATTAACAAAAATCAGGACAAGGCGACGAAGCCGAAGACAGTACAAATAGTACGGAACCGATTCACTCGGTGCTTCAGCACCTTAGAGAATCGTTCTCTTTGAGCTAAGGCGAGGCAACGCCGTACTGGTTTTTGTTAATCCACTATACTGTAATCGGGGATGCTCAGTTCGTCAAAGCGGCAACACAGGTTGAGTGGTATGGCCGGAGTATTGATTAAATCCATTTTAAAAACCTCTTAAAACAGTTTTAAAAATTCCCTAATCTCGTCAGCTTTAAACAGAAAACCGCGCATTCCGGCGCGGTTTCGTGAAAAAGCTGGCGTAACTTTTCCGGATGCAAAAAAACGCCGAAATCCACGTCTTTCCGAGATTTCAGCGTTTTTTTTACTCTATTTGTTCCTTGTGCAAAAACTAACAGTCCCCCACTATATGTGCAAACCAAACCGAAAATGCGAAATACCGTCTGAAAATCTTTCAGACGGTATTTGCTGTCTTTAATTGCCGTTTTTCTTCCGTATCCGGATTTTTGTTTGGGGCTGAAGCAGATTGGCAGTCAGATTGCAATCGAAGAATGAATGCAAGCCGTCAAAAACAAAGCTATCCGCTTCACCGCCCCGATATTTAGAATTTGTGGCGCAAACCGACGGAGGCGGCATTAATTTGAGTGTAGTTGCCGATGCCGGTATTGCGTTTCAGCCAAGCGCCAGACACGATGGCGGAAGTGCGTTTGGAAAAATCATAATCAACGCCGGCGATGATTTGATCGTAGCTGGTATTTTCGCCTTTTTTACCGCGTTCGATCAAGTCGAAACCATGGGCATAGCTGATGCGTGGAACTGCATTACCGAAGCGGTAGGAAGCAGTCGCGGCAATTTCGGTCGTACTGTTTTTGGTTTTGGCTTTGTCGCCATTTTCAGACAAATCCAACTGGGCCGCCAAGGCGAGATTCAAGCCGCCTTCCTCATAGCCGCCCGTCAGGCGGTGTACCTGATGGTTTTTCAAGGGATCGGTACCTTTGGCTTCATCACTCGTCGCGCTGCCGATCAAGAACAACTCAAAAGCATCACGGCCCACATTGGCGTGTTTCGCGTATTTAAAGGCATAGTTCCCGGCAAAACCGCCATTTTTGTAATTCAGACCGGCATAATACACATCCGACCCCGGCTTGCCGACAACAGCCGGAACGAGAGTAGGCCGCTGATTTTGCTTATTCTGAACAAAATGAGCCGGCGTATAGGCGGACTTGCTGTTTTGGGCCGGAACGAATTGGACGCTGCCGCTAAAACCGGAAAATTCGGGGGAATCGTAGCGTACGGAAACCGACATATCGTCGTGGCGTTTGAAAATACCCAATTGCGAAGCCACATCATTATTGCTGTCCCAAGGATCAATGGCTTGGCTGGCATCGTCAAACTGATTTGCAACGCGACCGGCGCGCAGCGTGCCGAATTCGCCTGCCAAGCCGATAAAGGATTCCCTGTTGCCCCACTGGGACGCGCCGCCGCCGGCAACGGATACGTCTTGCTCAAGCTGCCAAACAGCCTTCAGCCCTTCGCCCAAATCCTCACTCCCCTTAAAGCCGATAAACGAGCCGAAATCGCTGATTTTCGTCCTGATGCGGCTTTTGCGCTTAGTAACCTGAGGTTGAATATTTGGGAGCGGTTCGGTCAACTGCAGCTGGATGTTCCTGCCTTCCACGCCGGCTTTGATTTCGCCGTACAGGCTGACATCGGCAACGGCCGCAAGCGGCAGTGCGGACAATACGAGGGCGGTAAGTTTTTTTCGCATATCGGCTTCCTTTTGTAAATTTGATAAAAACCTAAAAACATCGGGCAAACACCCGATATGTCATCAATTATACCCCCCCGCAAAAAACCATTTTTCAGAACAAATATCTGATAAATGCCGCAACCTTTATTTTAAAAATGATTATATTTTGATATAAAACAATAGCTTATTTTTCAAAAAACGTTGTGTTTCTACAACACAATTCAAGCGCAGACCTCGTGCGGGCCGATGCGCTGCTGCCCGGATGCAGTCTCGGCTTTTTAAAACGCCATAAAAAAACACACGCGGCACTTTATAGTGGATTAACAAAAACAAGTACGGCGTTGCCTCGCCTTAGCTCAAAGAGAACGATTCTCTAAGGTGCTGAAGCACCAAGTGAATCGGTTCCGTACTATTTGTACTGTCTGCGGCTTCGTCGTCTTGTCCTGATTTTTGTTAATCCGCTATAAAGACCGTCGGGCATCTGCAGCCGTCATTCCCGCGTAGGCGGGAATCTGGAATTTCAATGCCTCAAGAATTTATCGGAAAAAACCAAAACCCTTCCGCCGTCATTCCCACGAAAGTGGGAATCTAGAAATGAAAAGCAACAGGAATTTATCGGAAATGACCGAAACTGAACGGACTGGATTCCCTCTTTCGCGGGAATGACGGGATTTTAGGTTTCTGATTTTGGTTTTCTGTTTTTGAGGAATGACGGGATGCAGGTTTTCTTAACCCTGCGTCCTAGATTCCCGCTTTCGTGGTAATGACGGGATGTGGGTTCGTGGGAATGACGCGGTGCAGGTTTCCGTGCGGATGGATTCGTCATTCCCGCGCAGGCGGGAATCTAGACCTTAGAACAACAGCAATATTCAAAGATTATCTGAAAGTCCGAGATTCTGGATTCCCGCTTTCGCGGGAATGACGAAAAGTGGTGGGAATGACGGTTCAGTTGCTACGGTTACTGTCAGGTTTCGGTTATGTTGGAATTTCGGGAAACTTATGAATCGTCATTCCCGCGCAGGCGGGAATCTAGAATTTCAATGCCTCAAGAATTTATCGGAAAAAACCAAAACCTTTCCGCCGTCATTCCCACGAAAGTGGGAATCTAGAAATGAAAAGCAGCAGGAATTTATCGGAAATGACCGAAACTGAACGGACTGGATTCCCGCTTTTGCGGGAATGACGGGATGTGGGTTCGTGGGAATGACGTGGTGCAGGTTTCCGTGCGGATGGATTCGTCATTCCCGCGCAGGCGGGAATTTGGAATTTCAATGCCTCAAGAATTTATCGGAAAAAACCAAAACCCTTCCGCCGTCATTCCCACGAAAGTGGGAATCTAGAAATGAAAAGCAACAGGAATTTATCGGAAATGACCGAAACTGAACGGACTGGATTCCCGCTTTTGCGGGAATGACGGGATTTTAGGTTTCTGATTTTGGTTTTCTGTTTTTGAGGAATGACGGGATGTAGGTTTTCTTAACCCTGCGTCCTAGATTCCCGCTTTCGTGGTAATGACGGGATGTGGGTTCGTGGGAATGACGCGGTGCAGGTTTCCGTGCGGATGGATTCGTCATTCCCGCGCAGGCGGGAATCTAGACCTTAGAACAACAGCAATATTCAAAGATTATCTGAAAGTCCGAGATTCTAGATTCCCGCTTTCGCGGGAATGACGAAAAGTGGTGGGAATGACGGTTCAGTTGCTACGGTTACTGTCAGGTTTCGGTTATGTTGGAATTTCGGGAAACTTATGAATCGTCATTCCCGCGCAGGCGGGAATCTAGAATTTCAATGCCTCAAGAATTTATCGGAAAAAACCAAAACCCTTCCGCCGTCATTCCCACGAAAGTGGGAATCTAGAAATGAAAAGCAGCAGGAATTTATCGGAAACGACCGAAACTGAACGGACTGGATTCCCGCCTGCGCGGGAATGACGGGATTTTAGGTTTCTGATTTTGGTTTTCTGTTTTTGAGGAATGACGGGATGTAGGTTTTCTTAACCCTGCGTCCTAGATTCCCGCCTGCGTGGTAATGACGGGATGTGGGTTCGTGGGAATGACGCGGTGCAGGTTTCCGTACGGATGGATTCGTCATTCCCGCGCAGGCGGGAATCTAGACCTTAGAACAACAGCAATATTCAAAGATTATCTGAAAGTCCGAGATTCTAGATTCCCGCTTTCGCGGGAATGACGAAAAGTGGCGGGAATGACGGTTCAGTTGCTACGGTTACTGTCAGGTTTCGGTTATGTTGGAATTTCGGGAAACTTATGAATCGTCATTCCCGCGCAGGCGGGAATCTAGAATTTCAATGCCTCAAGAATTTATCGGAAAAAACCAAAACCCTTCCGCCGTCATTCCCACGAAAGTGGGAATCTAGAAATGAAAAGCAGCAGGAATTTATCGGAAATGACCGAAACTGAACGGACTGGATTCCCGCTTTTGCGGGAATGACGAAAAGTGGTGGGAATGACGGTTCAGTTGCTACGGTTACTGTCAGGTTTCGGTTATGTTGGAATTTCGGGAAACTTATGAATCGTCATTCCCGCGCAGGCGGGAATCTAGAATTTCAATGCCTCAAGAATTTATCGGAAAAAACAGAAACCGTTCTGCCGTCATTCCCGCGCAGGCGGGAATCTAGAACGTGGAATCTAAGAAACCGTTTTATCCGATAAGTTTCCGTGCGGACAAGTTTGGATTCCCGCTTTTGCGGGAATGACGGGATTTTAGGTTTCTGATTTTGGTTTTCTGTTTTTGAGGAATGACGGGATGCAGGTTTTCTTAACCCTGCGTCCTAGATTCCCGCTTTTGCGGGAATGACGGCGACAGGGTTGCTGTTATAGTGGATGAACAAAAACCAGTACGGCGTTGCCTCGCCTTAGCTCAAAGAGAACGATTCTCTAAGGTGCTCAAGCACCAAGTGAATCGATTCCGTACTATCTGTACTGTCTTCGGCTTCGTCGCCTTGTCCTGATTTTTATTAATCCACTATAATTTCCTGCGTGTGTCGGGTGTATCGAAATCAAGCCGAATCAAATATATCGGACTTCGATAATGTCGTATTCGCGCACGCCGCCCGGGGCTTGGACTTCCGCCGTATCGCCCTCTTCCTTGCCGATTAAGGCGCGGGCAATCGGTGAGCCGACATAGATTTTGCCCTGTTTGATATCCGCTTCGTCTTCGCCGACAATTTGGTAGGTAACGTGTTCTTCCGTTTCCAAATCTTCCAGCGTAACCGTCGTACCGAACACGATTTTGCCTTCGGCGTGGATTTCGGTCGGATTGATGATGTGGGCAACGGAAAGTTTGTGTTCCAGCTCGGAAATGCGGCCTTCGATAAAGCCTTGGCGTTCTTTGGCGGCTTCATATTCGGCGTTTTCGGACAAATCGCCGTGCGATCTGGCTTCAGCAATCGCTTCGATCACTTCGGGGCGCGCCACGCTTTTAAGCTGCTGCAATTCCTGTTTCAGCAATTCCGCACCGCGTACGGTCAGGGGGATTTTTTGCATCGGTCTTTTTTCTCCATATTCCGGCACACCGGTTTGCGGCAGCAAACATACCGCATACCGTCTTGTTTTGTGCGTCCGGATATTAAAATAAAAACACAAGCCGCCCGGAAAATCGGCGGCTTGTCTGTCGTTGAACAGCGGCTATTCTACCAAATTCTATGAAATTGGCAATCGTGCCGTGCCGTCCGCAAACACGCTATGTCCGCAACAAAAGCCGAAAATATGCCGGCAAAAAAATTTTAGAAACAAAAAATTTAAAAATAATCAATTTTCGGCACAAAAAACCATATTCACGGACTTTAAAACCGAAAATGCCAAACCTGAGATTTTTCAGACGGCATTTGCACCAGTATAATGCAGGCTGTTTTTATCTTTATATTTACGTTTTGCCATGACCGAATCCCTCCGCCTCCCTGCCGCCTCGCTCAAACCTTCCACTGTCGCCCTGCCCGGCTCCAAAAGCATCAGCAACCGCACCCTGCTGCTTGCCGCCTTGTCCGACAATGCTTGCGAAATCCATTCCCTGCTCAAATCCGACGATACCGACCGTATGCTCGAAGCACTCGATAAACTCGGCGTTGAAATCGAATATCTTGCCGAAGACCGTCTGAAAGTGCACGGCACAGGCGGACGCTTCCCCAACCGCACTGCCGATTTGTTTTTGGGCAACGCGGGCACGGCGTTCCGCCCGCTGACCGCCGCGCTTGCCGTTTTGGGCGGCGATTATCGCCTGCACGGCGTTGCGCGTATGCACGAACGCCCCATCGGCGATTTGGCCGATGCACTGCGGATTGCCGGCGCCGATGTCGAATATCTCGGCAAGGAACACTATCCGCCGCTTCATATCGGCGGACGCCAAGACAACGGCGAGCGCGTGATTCCGATTAAAGGCAATGTATCCAGCCAGTTTCTGACCGCCCTTTTAATGGCGTTGCCGCTGACCGGGCAGGCGTTTGAAATCCGTATGGTCGGCGAGTTAATTTCCAAGCCCTATATCGACATTACTTTAAAACTGATGGCGCAATTCGGCGTACAGGTTATCAATGAAGGCTACCGCGTCTTCAAAATTCCCGCCGATGCGCACTACCACGCGCCCGAACACTTGCACGTCGAAGGCGATGCCTCCAGCGCGTCCTACTTCCTCGCAGCCGGTTTGATTGCCGCCACGCCCGTCCGCGTTACCGGTATCGGCGCAAACAGCATACAGGGCGATGTCGCCTTTGCCTGCGAGCTGGAAAAAATCGGTGCGGACGTGGTTTGGGGCGAAAACTTCGTCGAAGTCTCGCGCCCGAAAGAACGTGCCGTCCAAGCCTTTGATTTGGATGCAAACCATATCCCCGATGCCGCCATGACCCTCGCCGTCGTCGCGCTTGCTACAGGGCAAACCTGCACGCTTCGCAACATCGGTTCGTGGCGCGTCAAAGAGACCGACCGCATTGCCGCAATGGCGAACGAGTTGCGCAAACTCGGTGCAAAAGTCGCCGAAGAAGCCGAAGCAATTCACATCACCCCGCCCGAAACGCCGACACCCGACGCCGTCATCGACACTTACGACGACCACCGCATGGCAATGTGTTTCTCGCTGGTTTCGCTGTTGGACGTACCCGTCGTCATCAACGATCCGAAATGCACCCACAAAACCTTCCCGACTTATTTCGACGTGTTCTCATCGCTGACCGAAACAGCGGAATAAGGCGGCATTTTGCCGCGATTCCGGCGCGGCGCGGCGGGCGGCTCATTCTGTAAAGAAAGTATGTGCGCCGAGGTAGTTTTTGGCGTAAAACGGTGTGGAGAGTTTTTCGGTTTTGATGGTTTTGCCGCTGCTGGGGGCATGGATGAATTCGCCGTTGCCGATATAGAGTCCGACGTGTGAGTAGCGGTGTGCGCCGCCGGTGTTGAAGAATACGAGGTCGCCGGCCTTAAGGCGGCTGTCGGGGATTTTGCGGCTTGCCGCCGCCATGTCGCGGGCGGTGCGCGGCAGCTTGACGTTGAGGGCGTTTTTGTAAACGAATTGAATCATGCCGCTGCAATCGAAGCCGGTTGCGGTGCTGCTGCCGCCCCATTTGTAGGGCGTGCCGATGAGTCCGAGGCTGTGGAGCATGAGTTCCTGCGAGCCTTGTGTGCGGTCGATGTGGCTGATGCGGACGGCTTGGATTTGCCGGACTGTCTGTTTGGGTTTCGGTTGGCGGTGTTTGCCGGAGGTCGTGCCGCATGAGGCGAGGAGCAGTGCGCTGAGACAGAGGAAAAGGGTTTTGTCGGGGGGAAACATGGTTTTTCCTTTGCGGGTTCGGATATGCCGTCTGAAGGTGTTTCAGACGGTATAGTGGATTAATAAAAATCAGGACAAGGCGACGAAGCCGCAGACAGTACAAATAGTACGGAACCGATTCACTTGGTGCTTCAGCACCTTAGAGAATCGTTCTCTTTGAGCTAAGGCGAGGCAACGCCGTACTGGTTTTTATTAATCCACTATATTTCTATAATAAACTTTCTATGGGCAGCAGGGATAGGATTTTTGCGGCGATGCGTTTCCAAAGTTTGGCTTCGGGTTCGTTCGGGTAGGTTTTTCGGGTGGCGGGATCGTGCCATTGCAGGCGGTTGTGCCTGTCGAGAGTAACGCGGTAGGCGTATTCGGGTGTGGTATCGGCAAGGGTGCGCTCCATCTGTTCTGCGATTTTGGGGCTTTCGATAACAACGCCCATTTCAGTATTGAGCCGTGCGGAACGGGGGTCGAGGTTGAATGAGCCGATGAAGATGCGTTTGCCGTCCACAATGAAGGTTTTGGCATGCAGGCTGGTTACGGAGCTGCCGGTCAGGCCTTTGTCTTTTGTGGCAGGGACGGCATGGTTGGGTTGCAGCTCGTAGAGTTTGATGCCGGCTTTGAGCAGCGGTTTTCGGTATTTGACATAGCCGGAATGGACGGCGGCAACGTCGGTCGCCTGTAGCGAGTTGGTCAGAACGGTAACGTCTATGCCGTCCTGCACCAGTTTTGCCAGTGCGTCTGTGCCGGATTTTGTGGGGACGAAATAGGGTGAAACCAGATAGACGCTTTTTTCGGGCTGTTTGAGCGCGTCTTGCAGCCGCCCGGCAATCGGCGGTTTACGGCGGTCGCGGTCGAGTCCTTTTGCAGGGTCGTCGCTGATGAGGCGGGTTTGGACGCTCTGCCAGTCGATGCGTCCTGCCTGTATTTTTTGGTAGAGGGGCGACTGTTCGACGGTTTCGCGGTAGCGCAGGAGCGCGTGTCTGGACGTTTCGTCGTTGTATCCGAGTGCTTGAAGACCCTTGCCGATGTTGCCGCTGCGGATGATGCGCGTGGCGTTGTGGGCGGAATGGCTTGCCCAGTAGCGGTCGAAGTCGTGCGATACTTCGCCGACGACGCTGCCGGTAGCGAGGATATCCAGGTCGGCGAAAACGGTGTCCTCACCGACTTTGAAGTATTCGTCGCCGATATTGCGTCCGCCGAGTATGGTGGCGCGGTTGTCGGCGGTAAAGGATTTGTTGTGCATGCGGCGGTTGAGGCGGGGGAAGTCAGTCAGGTAGCCGAGTGCGCGCCATTTGCGGAAGACGAAAGGGTTGAACAGGCGCACTTCGATATTGGGATGGCTGTCGAGGGCGAGCAGGAGGTCGTCCAATCCGCGCGTGTTGTTGTCGTCCAACAGCAGGCGTACGCGCACACCGCGTTCTGCGGCAAGGTACATCAGGTTGAACAGCAGTCGGCCGGAAATGTCGTTGCGCCAGATGTAGTATTGCAAATCGAGGCTGTGTTCGGCAGATTCGATAAGGGCGGCGCGGGCGGCAAAGGCTTCGTGGGGGTCGTTCAGCAGATAGATATCGGATAGCCCGTTGGTATGAGGGGTGTGCCGGATTTGCAGGATGTTGTCCAGGCGGACGGGTTTGGAAGTATTGAAATGACGGCTTTCCGTCCGTTCTTCCAGTGGGGGCAACCATGAAGAACATGAACAGAGAAGGAGGCATAAAAGGGAAATTAGGCTGCGTGTTTTCATCAGGGATATGGTTTCAGACGGCATTGCCTGTGTTTTGGGGTTGGCGCGCATGGAAGTGCGGCATCATAATCCAAACGTTGAAACGGGTAAAAGTTTTGCGTGCGGACCGCTTTAGGACGGTGTGTTCCGTGTCAGGTTTGCACCGTCTGAAACGTGCAGACGCTTGAAAACCAACGACGAGGCAAGGGTAATGCCGCCGATACTGAGCAGGGTCATACGGAAGGCGGAATGCAGACCTGAAGAAGCCGGTATCAGAAATGTCCAGTTTTTAAGGATTAATGCGCCGACAACAATGCCCATGCTGATGGCAAGCTGTTGGTTGACCGCCATCAGGCTGTTGCCGCTGCCGGTCTGTTGCGGGCGCAAATCGGCGAGGGTCAGTGTGTTCATGGCAGAAAACTGTAGGGAGTTGCACGCGCCGATCGCCAGCGAGAGGAAAATCCAAATCCACAGCGGCGAGTTTCCATCAGGCAGGGCGAGCAGCATGATGAAGGCGGCAAGCAGCTTGGTGTTCCAAAGCAGTACCGTGCGGTAGCCGAAACGTTTCATGAGCGGTGCAATCAGCGGTTTGACCAGCAGCGAAGACAGGGCGACGGGGGCGACCAGCCAACCCGACAGGCTTGCGCCGAAGCCGAAAGCGACTTGAAACATCAGGGGCATCAGAAAAGGAATCGAGCTGATGCCGAGACGGCTGAACAGATTGCCCGCCAGTCCCAGACGGAAAGTGCGTATCAGAAACAGGTCGGCGGAATAAATCGGTTTGGACGCGGTTTTCATATGTCGGAAATAACGGCGTGCAAACAGCAGTCCGCCGCACAGCGGCAACAGTGCAAAATACGGAGGCAGCGCGTGCGACAGGCTTTCTGCCGAAAGTAACAAGAGGCACGCGGCGGCAGAAAAAATCAGATAACCTTTGAAGTCTAAAGAGATATTACTGCCTTTAATATCGGGCATGATGTTGCGTCCCAATATGAAACCCAGCAGACCGATGGGCAGGTTGAGCAGGAAAATCCAGTGCCACGAAGCGTATTCGACCAAATAACCGCCCGCCAAAGGCCCTAAAACCGGCCCGATTAATGCGGGCATAACCGCATAATTGATGGCATTGAGCAGCTTGGACTTGTCGTACACACGCAAGATGGTCAGACGCGGTATCGGAACCAGCATCGAACCGCCGATGCCCTGAACGACACGGGAAAGCGTCAATTCAAACAGCGAACCCGATGCGGCGCACAATGCCGATCCGAGCATAAAAACGGCAATCGAACCGAAAAAGACTTTTTTCGTTCCGAACCTGTCCGCCAAATAACCGCTCAAAGGAATCAGCAGGGCAACCGTCAGCGTATAGGCAACGACTGCCAGTTGCATATCTAGAGGCGATTCGTCCAGGTCGGTGGCAATTTCAGGCAGTGCGGTATTTAAAATGGTCGCATCCAACATCTGCATAAAAATGGCAATTGCCAGCAGAAGCGGCAGCCAAGGGGATGGTGCGCGGGCGGATAGGGTGTTTTTTTCCATAGGGCGATTGTACCCCATCCTTGTGCCGTTATTGTTTTCAGACGCTGTCTGAATGCCGTCAGAGTCGGCATCTTGAATGTTCACAAGCAAACGAACCGGTATTGCATTGTAATGATAATTATTATCGAAAAACATCAGATTAAGGTACAGTAAGCGTTATGGGGTAGTTTGTAAGAAAAACCGGATTATTTTTTAAAATTAGACTTGACCCGCAACAGTCAATTACTTAAAGTAAACGCTTACCTTTCTACAGAAAAAAACGGGTTTCCCGTTATCAAAAAACATGAGCGCAACCATTCCCCCAAAAATCATCCGATACGACAGCAATCCGACCGATGTCTATTTTTTCGGCACTTGCGTCCTTGATCTTTTTATGCCCGAAGCAGGCATGGATGCCATTGCCCTAATCGAGCAGCAGGGCATACGCGTCCATTTCCCGATGGCGCAAAGCTGCTGCGGCCAGCCTGCCTATTCATCCGGCCATCCGACCGAAGCCTTCGATGTCGCCAAAGCGCAACTTGACCTTTTCCCCGAAAACTGGCCGATTGTCGTACCGTCCGGTTCGTGCGGCGGTATGATGAAACACCATTGGCCGACGCTGTTTAAAGGCAGCGAGTACGAGGAAAGGGCTGTGGATTGCGCCGGCCGCATCATCGAGTTTACCCATTTCCTGCTTGCCATCGGTTTCAAACCCGAAGACAAGGGCGAACCGCTCAAAGTCGCCGTTCACACTTCCTGCGCCGCCCGCCGCGAAATGAATGTCCATCTTTCAGGCTGGCAACTGATTGACGGTATGGAAAACGTCGAACGCATCGTCCACGACCACGAAAGCGAATGTTGCGGCTTCGGCGGCACATTCTCCGTCAAACAAGCCGATATTTCCGGCGCAATGGTAACAGACAAAGTCGCCGCGCTGAAAGAAACCGGCGCAACCGAAATCATCAGCGCGGACTGCGGCTGTATGATGAACATCGGCGGCAAAATCGCCAAGGACGAGCCGGATATGCCGCGTCCGAAACATATCGCATCCTTCTTGTTGGAACGCACCGGAGGCAAAGCATGAGCGCGCGCGAAAATATTTTGGCAAAACTGAAAAAAGCCGATGCCTTGCCGATGGAAGAGCCTGCGGTTTTCGATTATTACCGCGAAAAGGGCGTTTCTTGGGACAGCGAAGCCGAGCGTCTGAAACATTGGGCTGCCGCAATGCGCGCGGTCAAAACCGAAATTTATTGGGTGACGAAAAGCAATTGGATGCAGGTTTTCCGCGAAGCGGCAGAAGGCAAGGGTTTGAAAAACATCCTGCTGCCCTTGGCGACCGAACACGGACAAATTGCCCGTGCCGCATTGGCGGGCAGCAATATCGAACCGATTGTCTTCGAGCGCGAAATCGATACTTGGAAAACCGAGTTTTTCACGAACATCAATGCGGGCTTCAGCGGCGCGCAATGCGGCATCGCCCGCACCGGCACGCTGATGCTGTTTTCCAGCCCCGAAGAACCGCGTACTTTGAGTCTCGTTCCGCCCGTGCATTTCTGCCTGTTCGATACGTCCAAGATGTACAACGAGTTTCATAATGCCGTCGAAGGCGAAAAACTGGTGGAAAACGGTATGCCGACCAATGTATTCCTGATTTCCGGTCCGTCCAAAACCGCAGACATCCAACTGACGCTTGCTTACGGCGCGCACGGTCCGCGTGATTTGGTTATCCTCGCCATCCTGCCCGACCACATTTCCCCTACCGATTTGGAGGAAAACGCATGACTACGCAAACCATCAAATTTCACATGAAGCCGGAAACTTTCAAGCAAAACGCCGCAATTTCCCTTCAAGACAAGCCTTTGCGTAAAAGCCTGCGTACCGCGATGGATATGCTGATGACCAAACGCAAAGCTGTTTTGACCGACGAAGAAGAGCTGCAAAGCTTGCGCGATTTGTGCGAACACGTCCGTCAGCGCTCATTGTCTAAATTGCCTGCCCTGCTGGAGCAGCTGGAAGAAAACCTGACCAAGTTGGGCGTAAAAGTACACTGGGCGGAAACACCGGCCGAAGCCTGCGAAATCATCCACGACATCATCACAGCCAAAAACGGCAAGCTGATGGTCAAAGGCAAATCGATGGTCAGCGAGGAAATCGAGCTGAACCATTATCTTGAAGCAAAAGGCATTAAAGCGGTGGAAAGCGACTTGGGCGAGTTCATCGTCCAAATGGCAGGTGAAAAACCGACCCATATCGTGATGCCCGCAATCCATAAAACCAAAGAACAGGTTAGCGAACTGTTCCACCAAAACCTCGGCACACCGTTAACGGACGACGTAGACCAACTGACCGGCTTCGCCCGTAAAGCACTGCGCGATATTTACAGCACTGCCGATGTCGGTTTGAGTGGCGTGAACTTCGCCGTTGCTGAAACAGGTACGCTGTGTCTGGTGGAAAACGAAGGCAACGGTCGCTTGAGTACCACCGTTCCGCCCGTGCATATCGCCATTACCGGCATTGAAAAAGTAGTTGCCAAGCTGTCGGATATTCCACCCTTGTACAGTCTGCTGCCGCGTTCTGCCATCGGTCAGAACATTACCACTTATTTCAACATGATTACCGGTCCGCGCCGCAGTGAGGAATTAGACGGTCCGCAAGAAATGCACTTGGTTCTGCTCGACAACGGCCGCAGCCAGGCTTATGCCGAAGACCAAATGCGCCGCACCCTGCAATGTATCCGTTGCGGCGCGTGTATGAACCATTGCCCGGTTTATACCCGCATCGGCGGCGCGGCATACGGCACAACCTATCCCGGCCCGATTGGCGAGATTATTTCCCCTCACCTGTTGGGTCTTGATGCCACCCGCGATCTGCCGACCGCCTGTACCATGTGCGGTGCGTGTGTGGAAGTCTGTCCGGTACGCATCCCGATTACCGAACAAATGCAGCGTTTGCGCGTTGAAGCGCAACGTTCGCCGACCGAAACCGTGCCGCACCCCATCCGAGGGCAAGGCGCATCGCATACCTTCGGCGAACAAATGGCGTGGCGCACATTCAACGGTATTTTCAGCGGCAGCAAAACCTACCGCGCCTTCGGTTGGGCAGCCACCAAGTTCCGCAACCTGACCCCGCGCAAACAGTTGGGTTGGACGCAAAACCGCGTGCCGATGAAACCGGCGAAGAAAACCCTGCACGAACTAATGGCAGAAAAAATGCGCCAAAAAGAACAGGCATAAAAAGTTGTTCGCAAAAATGCCGTCTGAAACCCGAAACAGGGCTTCAGACGGCATTTGTATAGTGGATTAACAAAAATCAGGACAAGGCGACGAAGCCGCAGACAGTACAAATAGTACGGCAAGGCGAGGGAACGCCGTACTGGTTTAAATTTAAGCCACTATATATTCGCGGACGGCGGGTTTTAAATCTGTTCCAATTCCATACTCAAAACAGCCTGTTCCTGTTTGGCTCGGAAGTCTGCCAGTTTTTGCGCCAGTTCGGGGGTTTCGTTGGCGAGCATGGAAACGGCGAACAATGCGGCATTTGCCGCGCCTGCCTCGCCGATGGCGAATGTGGCGACGGGTACGCCTTTGGGCATTTGTACAATCGATAAAAGCGAATCTTCGCCGCGCAGGTATTTGCTGGGGACGGGTACGCCCAAAACGGGGACGGTGGTCTTGGCGGCAACCATACCGGGTAAATGCGCCGCGCCGCCCGCACCCGCGATGATGGCTTTGATGCCGCGCGCCCGTGCGGTTTCGGCGTATTGGAACATCAAATCCGGGGTGCGGTGTGCGGAAACAACGCGCGCCTCATATTCTACGCCGAACTCTTCAAGAAACTGCGCTGCCTGCCGCATAACGGGCCAATCGCTGTTGCTGCCCATGATGATGCCGATTTGTATCATAAATCCTCCTTGGTGCGGATGGGGTAAAAAGCGGAAAAATGGAAAAACTATCGTTTGCGCACGGCTGCGGCGGCGCGTTTTGCCGCCGGGCTGCCGGGATAGGTCTGTATCAGGCTGCGCCAAGTCGCCCTTGCAATGTCTTTTTGCTGAAGCCTGTATTGGCATTCGCCGATTTTGAACATGGCTTCAGGCGCGGTTGGGCTGTCTTTGAAACGGTTGGCGTAACGCCCTCCGATTTCGATGACGGATTCGCAGTTGCCCATACGCGCCCTGCTTTGCAGCAACAGGTACATACTGCGTTGCGCGATGCTGCCGCCGTCGCCTCCGTCCGCGCCTTTCAACAGGGAGGCAGCGGCAGAAAACCTGCCGCTTTTATAGTGTTTGAGTGCCTGATTGTAGAGGTTTTGTGCGGTTTCGACGGTATGTGCGGATGCGCTGCCGCCTTCGGTATTGAGGTAATGCTCTTTCAACTTGCGGTCGTCGAGTTTTTGGACGTATGCCCTGCTGGAAGGGTGTGTTTTCGCATGCTCCAGTGCTTTGACTTTGCCGTTTAAGGTTTCCACTTCGTTCGACAGGCGGACGAGTGTGCCTTCCAGATAATCCAAACGGTCTTGCAGAGTGGGAACGGGATAGGGAATAGCGTCCGAACTACCTGCCTCTGCCTGCGGTTCGAGCCGCATATCCTGAATATTGCGGGAAACAGGGGAAGAACAGGCGGCGGATACGGACAGCCAAATGATAAAAAGCGGTAATTTGGTCTTCATTATTTTTTCAGAAGCAGGGTCAAACCGTCGCCGACGGGCAGGGTGATGGGGACAATCCGCGTATCGTTCGGCAGGTTTTGATTGAAATCTTTGAGGATGCCGACGCTGGGCGGCGCATCGGAAGCCGCTTCGCGCATCACCCTTCCGTTCAACAAAATATTGTCGATGGCGATGATGCCGCCTTGCCGGACAAGTTTGAGGCAACGCTCGAAATATTGCGGCGTGGGCGGTTTGTCTGCGTCTATCAGTGCCAAATCGTAGCTTCCGGCTTCACCCTGTGCAATCAAATCATCCAATGTCAGCAATGCAGGTTGCAGGTGCAGGCTGATTTTATGTGCCACGCCTGCCTCGTTCCAAACCTGACGCGCCGTATCGGTAAAGGTTACATTGATGTCACAGGCGGTAATCCGCCCGTGTTCGGGCAGCGCCAATGCAAGCGCGGTGCTGCTGTATCCGGTAAACACGCCGATTTCCAGATATTTTTCCGCGCGAATCAGCTTTGCCAGCCAAACCAAAACCGCCGCCTGTTCGCGCGCAATCGCCATTTTGCCCATACGGTGATGCCCGGTCTTCTCACGCAGCCGCGTCAAAACGGGATGTTCGGGTTCGCCGATGGCGTTCAAATAGTTTTGCAGGTCGGGGGCGACATTGGACAGATGGGTCGTCATTTCGGCGGGTTCAGTCTTGGTAATAGGTATAAGGTTTTTTCGCTACTTTTGCCGCCTCGAAGTTTTCCTGTTCTTCGGGATTGAGTTCGACATCCCACAAAAGCCCCCGGTTTTCCAAACGCTGCTGTTCCAACTCAGGTTTTTCTTCAATCAGACGGTTGAGGAATTGTGTGGCTTCGGATTGGTAGTGATACATCTTTGCGCTCCAATTTTACGGGATACGGCGTGATTATACTGGTATTTTCCAAACGGGATAAACGGCTTTTATCAAGAATACAGGCAGAAAAGTAAGGGGTTTTATTATAGAATAAAGCGTTTTTGCAACGGAAGCCTACCTTATGCCACGCATTGCCGCCCTGCCCGACCATCTCGTCAACCAAATCGCCGCCGGCGAAGTAGTCGAACGCCCTGCCAACGCCTTGAAAGAAATCGTTGAAAACAGTATCGATGCAGGCGCAACGGCGATTGATGTCGAGCTGGACGGCGGCGGCATCCGCCTGATTCACGTCAGCGACAACGGCGGCGGTATCCATCCGGACGACATCGAACTTGCGCTCCACCGCCACGCCACCAGCAAAATCAAAACCTTAAACGATTTGGAACACGTTGCCAGCATGGGCTTTCGCGGCGAAGGCTTGGCAAGCATCGCCTCCGTCAGCCGCCTGACCCTGACCAGCCGCCAAGAAGACAGTTCGCACGCAACCCAAGTCAAAGCCGAAGACGGCAAACTCAGCAGCCCCACCGCCGCCACCCACCCCGTCGGCACCACCATCGAAGCCGCCGAACTCTTCTTCAACACTCCCGCGCGGCGCAAGTTCCTCAAATCCGAAAACACCGAATACGCCCACTGCGCCACCATGCTCGAACGCCTCGCGCTGGCGCATCCGCACATTGCCTTCTCGCTCAAACGCGACGGCAAACAAGTGTTCAAACTCCCTGCACAAAGCCTGCATGAACGTATCGCCGCCATTGTCGGCGATGATTTTCAGACGGCATCATTGGAAATCGACAGCGGCAGCGGCGCGCTGCGGCTCTATGGTGCGATTGCCAAACCGACTTTCGCCAAAGGTAAAACCGACAAACAATACTGCTTCGTCAACCATCGCTTCGTGCGCGACAAAGTGATGCTCCACGCCGTCAAACAGGCATACCGCGACGTATTGCACAACGCCCTCACCCCTGCTTTCGTCCTCTTCCTCGACCTGCCGCCCGAAGCCGTGGATGTCAACGTCCACCCGACCAAAACCGAAATCCGCTTCCGCGACAGTCAGCAGGTGCACCAACTTGTGTTCCACACGCTCAACAAAGCCCTTGCCGACACACGCGCCAACCTGACCGAAAGCGTCGGCAACGCAGGCGAAGTGTTGCATGACATTACCGGCGTTGTCTCCACCCCAATGCCGTCTGAAAACGACAGCGAAAATCTGTTTGATAGCGTATCCAACTACCCGACAGGCAACAAATCAGATACACACAATGCCTTTGGTTCATCAGGCAAAACCGCGCCCATGCCCTATCAGTCCGCATATGCGCCGCAACAACGCAGCCTGTCCCTGCGCGAAAGCCGCGCGGCAATGAATACTTACGCCGAACTTTACAAAAAAACCGACGACATCGACCTTGAGTTAAGCCGATTCGAGCAGGCACGTTTCGGCAATATGCCGTCTGAAACGCCTGCTCCCCAAACAGATACGCCGCTTTCAGACGGCATCCTGTCCCAATCCGAACTGCCGCCGCTCGGTTTTGCCATTGCCCAACTATTAGGCATCTACATTCTTGCCCAAGCCGAAGACAGCCTGCTGCTCATCGATATGCACGCCGCCGCCGAACGCGTCAACTACGAAAAAATGAAACGCCAACGTCAGGAAAACGGCAGGCTGCAAAGCCAACGCCTGCTTATTCCCGTAACCTTTGCCGCGTCCCACGAAGAATGCGCCGCCCTTGCCGACCATGCTGATGCACTGGCAGGCTTCGGCTTGGAACTGTCCGACATGGGCGGCAATACCCTTGCCGTCCGCACAGTTCCCGCCATGCTCGGCAAAGCCGACGTCGTCTCACTCGCCAAAGACGTATTGGGCGAACTCGCCCAAGTCGGCAGCAGCCAAACCATCGAAGAACACGAAAACCGCATCCTCGCCACTATGTCCTGCCACGGCTCCGTCCGCGCCGGCCGCCGGCTTACCCTGCCGGAAATGAACGCGCTGCTGCGCGATATGGAAAACACGCCGCGCAGCAACCAATGCAACCACGGCAGGCCGACTTGGGTCAAACTGACTTTGAAAGAATTGGACGCACTGTTCTTGCGCGGACAATAAACCGAAAGTGCTAGAATACGCCGCCCGAGACCGCCGTTCAGACGGCATTCCGACGCACCGACAGAAACATCACGACCGAAACCAAGAGAAAAATATGGCCTATCAAGTTCTCGCCCGAAAATGGCGGCCCAAAACCTTTGCCGACTTAGTCGGTCAGGAACACGTCGTCAAAGCCCTGCAAAATGCCTTGGACGAAGGCAGGCTGCACCACGCCTACCTGCTGACCGGTACGCGCGGCGTGGGCAAAACCACCATCGCCCGCATCCTTGCCAAAAGCCTCAACTGCGAAAACGCGCAACACGGCGAACCTTGCGGCGTGTGCCAAAGCTGCACCCAAATCGATGCCGGACGCTATGTAGATTTATTGGAAATCGATGCCGCTTCCAACACAGGCATCGACAACATCCGCGAAGTATTGGAAAACGCCCAATACGCGCCGACCGCCGGCAAATACAAAGTCTATATCATCGACGAAGTGCATATGCTTTCCAAAAGCGCGTTCAACGCTATGCTCAAAACGCTGGAAGAGCCACCCGAACACGTCAAATTCATCCTTGCCACGACCGATCCGCACAAAGTCCCCGTTACCGTCTTGAGCCGCTGCCTGCAATTTGTCTTACGCAATATGACCGCGCAGCAGGTTGCCGACCACCTCGCCCACGTCCTCGACAGCGAAAAAATCACCTACGCCCCCCCCGCCCTGCAACTTTTGGGACGCGCCGCCGCCGGATCGATGCGCGATGCCTTGAGCCTGCTCGACCAAGCCATCGCCCTAGGTTCGGGCAAAGTTGCCGAAAACGATGTCCGCCAAATGATCGGCGCGGTTGACAAACAATACCTTTACGAACTGCTGACAGGCATCATCAACCAAGACGGCGCAGCCCTGCTCGCCAAAGCGCAGGAAATGGCGGCGTGTGCCGTCGGCTTTGACAACGCCTTGGGCGAACTCGCCATACTGCTGCAACACCTCGCCCTGATACAGGCAGTGCCGAATGCCTTGGCGCACGACGACCCCGATTCCGATATTTTGCACCGCCTCGCCCAAACCATAAGCGGCGAACAAATCCAGCTTTACTACCAAATCGCCGTCCACGGCAAACGCGACCTGGGCCTCGCCCCCGACGAATACGCCGGCTTTATGATGACCCTGCTGCGTATGCTGGCGTTTGCGCCCTTGGCAGCAGCATCGTGTGATGCAAACGCCGTGATTGAAAATACCGAACTTCAATCCCCATCGGCACAAACCGCCGAAAAGGAAACCGCCGCAAAAAAGCCCCAACCGCACCCTGAAGCGGAAACCACCCAAACGCCCGTTCAGACGGCATCCGAAGCCGAAACATCGCCTGACAATCAAGTTTCCAAGAACAAGGCAGCCGACAACGAAACCGAGACTTCCTTGTCCGAAGTGCCGTCTGAAAACCCCATTCAGGCAACACCGAATGATGAAGCCGTTGAAACGGAAGCATTTGCGCACGAAGCCCCTGCAGAACCTTTCTACGGTTACGGCTTTCCGGATAATGACTGCCCCCCGGAAGACGGCGCAGAAATCCCGCCGCCGGATTGGGAACACGCCGCCCCTGCCGATGCGGAAGAAGAAAACAACGCCGACGAAGGCAGCAACGACGAAAACAACACGCCGTCCGCCCCGCCGCCCGAGTTTTCCACCGAAAACTGGGCAGCCATCGTCCGGCATTTCGCCCGCAAACTCGGCGCGGCGCAAATGCCGGCGCAACACTCCGCGTGGACGGAATACCATCCCGACACCGGCCTGATGGTTTTGGCAATGACCGCCGAAGCACGCGCCACCGCCGACAAAAAACGCCTCGACAAAATCCGCGACACCCTTGCCCAAGCCTACGGGCTGCAACTCACCCTGCAAACCCAAGACTGGCACGACGAATCCGGCAGAGAAACCCCCGCAATGCAGGACAAGCGCGTCCAAGCCGAAGACAGGCAAAAAGCACAAGCATTGCTCGAAGCCGACCCCGCCGCACAAAAAATCCTCCAAGCATTCGGCGCGCAATGGCAGCCCGAATCACTGGAATTGGCGGCAAACCGGCCATAAACAGATATAATGCCGCCCGAACCCTTCGGACGGCATTGCCGTTTCCCTTATTCAATCAAAACAGACAGGAGTATTCAGTATGTTCGGAAAAGCCGGATTAGGCGGCCTGATGAAACAGGCGCAGCAAATGCAGGAAAATATGAAAAAAGCGCAAGCCAAACTTGCCGAAACCGAAATCGAAGGCGAAGCAGGCAACGGCTTGGTCAAAATCACAATGACCTGCGCGCACGAAGTACGCAAAATCGACATCAGCCCCGATTTGATTCAAGAAGCCGCCGACGACAAAGAAATGCTCGAAGACCTCATCCTCGCCGCCCTCAAATCCGCCCGTGACAAAGCCGAAGAAACCGCAAACAAAACAATGGGCGCATTCACGCAAGGTCTACCCCCCGGAGTGGGCGACTTCTTCCGCTGATACCCGACCGTCATTCCCACGCAGGCGGGAATCTAGAACGTAGAATCTAAGAAACCGTTTTACTCGATAAATTTCCGTGCCGACGGGTCTAGATTCCCGCCTTCGCGGGAATGACGGCATCAGTTTGCAGGATTCGGCGTGAACGGTAAAAACAGTGAGAATGATAAGAACGCAAAAACGGCAAGAATAGCGGGAATCGGCAGGCTGAAGCCCACCCTACCATTATTTACACATCCGTACCGCTTAAATGCCGTCTGAAATTTCGTCATTCCCATGAAAACGGGAATCCAGCCCCGTGGGAGCAGAAACTTACACCCCGTCATTCCCGCGAACGCGGGAATCCAGTAACCGAAAAACCACAGGAATCTATCGGAAAAAACAGAACCCCCCGCCGCCGTCATTCCCGCGAACGCGGGAATCTAGTAACCGAAAAACCACGGGAATCTATCGGAAAAAACGGAAACCCCCGACCGTCATTCCCGCGAACGCGGGAATCTAGAACGTAGAATCTGAGAAACCGTTTTACTCGATAAATTTCCGTGCCGAGGGGTCTGGATTCCCGCCTTCGCGGGAATGACGGCATCAGTTTGCAGGATTCGGCGGAAACGGTAAAAACGGCAGAATCGATGGGAATCGGCAGGCTGAAGCCCACCCTACCATTATTTACACATCCGTACCGCTTAAATGCCGTCTGAAACTTCGTCATTCCCGTGAAAACGGGAATCCAGCCTCGTGGGAGCAGAAACTTACACCCCGTCATTCCCGCGAACGCGGGAATCCAGTAACCGAAAAACCACAGGAATCTATCGGAAAAACAGAAACCCTCGACCGTCATTCCCGCGAACGCGGGAATCCAGTAACCGAAAAACCACGGGAATCTATCGGAAAAAACAGAAACCCCCGACCGTCATTCCCGCGAACGCGGGAATCTAGAACGTAGAATCTGAGAAACCGTTTTACTCGATAAATTTCCGTGCCGAGGGGTCTGGATTCCCGCGTTCGCGGGAATGACGGCATATTTTTTGCATTTGATATAAAGGGTCGTTTGAATTTTGTTCAGCAAGTGCAAAGTGTTGCACATAAAAGGGCGCAGGATAGAGGCAAAGCGGGCGTAGGTCGGGCTGTAGCAACTGTATTTTTCACCCCGTCGGGCAAAAATATAGTGGATTAACAAAAACCAGTACGGCGTTGCCTCGCCTTAGCTCAAAGAGAACGATTCTCTAAGGTACTGAAGCACCAAGTGAATCGGTTCCGTACTATCTGTACTGTCTGCGGCTTCGTCGCCTTGTCCTGATTTTTGTTAATCCACTATACCAAAACTCAAATCAAGCCGTTCGGAGGCGGCTCAAAAAAACGGTACTTCGCAGCAGAAGTACCGTTTATCGGGATTTCAGGTTTTATTCTTCGGGGCGTTCGCCGTCGGTTTCGTCCTGCGTCCCTTCGGTGATGTGCATTTCTACGCCGTTGAGGGCGCGGATTTTTGCGTCGATTTCATTGGCGACTTCGGGATTTTCCTTCAGCCAGACGCGGACGTTGTCTTTGCCCTGACCGATTTTCGCGCCGTTGTAGCTGTACCACGCGCCGGATTTGTTGATGATGTCGTTTTTCACGCCGATGTCGATCAATTCGCCTTCCCAACTGATGCCTTCTCCGTAGAGGATGTCAAACTCTGCCTGACGGAACGGGGGGGCGACTTTGTTTTTGATGACTTTGACGCGGGTTTCGTTGCCCAATACCTCTTCGCCTTTTTTGATGGATCCGGTGCGGCGGATGTCGAGGCGGACGGAAGAATAGAATTTCAGCGCGTTGCCGCCGGTGGTGGTTTCGGGGCTGCCGAACATTACGCCGATCTTCATCCGGATTTGGTTGATGAACACAACCAGCGTGTTGGTTTTTTTGATGTGTCCGGTCAGTTTGCGCAAAGCCTGACTCATCAGGCGCGCCTGCAGTCCGACATGGCTGTCCCCCATATCGCCTTCGATTTCGGCTTTGGGGACGAGTGCGGCTACGGAATCGACGACTACCATATCTATGCCGCCCGAACGGACGAGTGTGTCGCAGATTTCCAAAGCCTGTTCGCCGGTATCGGGCTGGGACAGGTAAAGCTCTTCGACTTTTACGCCGAGTTTGCGGGCGTAAACGGGATCGAAGGCGTGTTCGGCATCGACAAAGGCGCACACGCCGCCGTTTTTCTGGCATTGGGCGACGGCTTCGAGGCAGAGGGTGGTTTTGCCGGAGGATTCGGGGCCGAAGATTTCGACGATGCGCCCGCGCGGCAGACCGCCGACTCCGAGGGCGAGGTCTAATCCGAGCGATCCGGTGGAAATGACTTCGAGGTTTTCTTCCTGCTGGCTGCCGTCCATTTTCATGATGGCGCCTTTGCCGAAACTTTTTTCGATTTGCGCCAGTGCGGCGGCAAGGGCTTTGCTTTTGTCGTCTGACATTGGGGTTACTCCGGAACAAATGCGGTATGTGGGATGCGGCGCAACACGGGCTGCGGCGCGGGATGTGTATCGTTTTCCCGATGTGCGGGCTATCGGTAATGCTGCTTCACGGGGTTGCCATTATCGCATATTTCCTTGCTTGCCGATATGCGGCAGGACGCGGCGGCTTGTGCCGGAATGGAATCTGGATGCCGTCTAAAAGGCGGCCGGCTTTGTTATAATGGCGGCTGTTTTTTCTGTATGTGCCTGTTTTATGTGTTCCTGCCTTGTTGTCAAAAATACCGTTATCGGAAGCGGACGCACCAAAATCGCCGTGCCGCTTGTCGCCCGCGATGCCGCCGTACTTTCCGCCGTACTTGACCAAATCAAAAACCTGCCCTTCGATATCGTCGAGTTCCGCGCCGATTTTTTGGAATGCGCGGGCAGCATCGGCGAAGTATTGCGCCACACGCAGACCGTCCGCGACGCGCTGCCCGACAAGCCGCTGCTGTTTACGTTCAGACGGCATGGCGAAGGCGGCTCGTTCCCGTGTTCGGACGGTTATTATTTTGAACTGCTCGACGCGCTGATCGAAAGCCGCCTGCCCGACATCATCGACATCGAGCTGTTTGCCGGCGAAACCGCCGTCCGGCGCGCCGTGGCAAATGCTCAAAAAAACGGCATCGCCGCCCTGCTCTGCAATCATGAGTTTCACCGCACGCCGCCGCAAGAAGAAATCGTATGCCGTCTGAAACAGATGGAGGACTGCGGCGCGGACATCTGCAAAATTGCGGTGATGCCGCAAAGCGCGGAAGATGTGCTGACTTTGCTTTCCGCCACGCTCGAAGCGAAACGGCTTGCCGCCAAACCGGTTGTTACGATGTCGATGGGGCAGACGGGTGCGGTCAGCCGCCTTGCCGGACAGGTGTTCGGCTCAAGCATCACGTTCGGTTCGGGAACGCAAAACTCCGCGCCGGGGCAAATCGGCGTATCCGCCCTCCGTGCGGCACTCGACTGTCTCGAAAGCGGCGCAGACTGATTTCAGACGGCATCAAAACATGATGAAACTCAATCCCCAACAGCTCGAAGCCGTCCGCTACCTCGGCGGCCCACTGCTCGTCCTTGCCGGTGCAGGCAGCGGCAAAACCGGCGTGATTACTCAAAAAATTAAGCATTTGATTGTCAATGTCGGCTACCTGCCGCATACCGTTGCCGCAATTACCTTTACCAACAAAGCCGCTGCGGAAATGCAGGAGCGCGTTGCCAAAATGCTGCCCAAACCGCAAACGCGCGGGCTGACGATTTGCACGTTCCACTCTTTGGGCATGAAGATTCTGCGCGAAGAGGCGAACCATATCGGTTACAAAAAAAACTTCTCCATTCTCGATTCTACCGACAGCGCGAAAATCATCGGCGAACTCTTAGGCGGTACGGGCAAAGAAGCCGTATTCAAGGCGCAGCACCAGATTTCCTTGTGGAAAAACGATTTAAAAACGCCTGAAGATGTCGTTCAGACGGCATCGAACATTTGGGAACAACAAACCGCACGCGTGTATGCGAGCTATCAGGAAACCTTACAAAGCTATCAGGCAGTGGACTTCGACGACTTGATCCGCCTGCCTGCCGTGCTGTTGCAGCAAAACAGCGAAGTGCGCAACAAATGGCAGCGGCGGCTGCGTTATCTGCTGGTTGACGAATGCCAAGATACGAATACCTGCCAATTTACGTTGATGAAACTTCTGACCGGCGCGGAAGGTATGTTTACCGCCGTCGGCGACGACGACCAGTCCATCTACGCATGGCGCGGCGCGAACATGGAAAACCTGCGCAAAATGCAGGAAAACTATCCGCAGATGAAGGTCATCAAACTGGAGCAAAACTACCGCTCCACCGCGCGGATTCTCAAAATCGCCAACAAAGTCATCGAGAACAACCCCAAGCTGTTCACCAAAAAACTTTGGTCGAAATTGGGCGAAGGCGAGCCCGTCAAAGTCGTTGCCTGCCAAAACGAGCAGCACGAAGCCGACTGGGTCGTCAGCCAAATCGTCAAACAAAAACTCATCGGCGGCGACAAAACCCAATATGCCGATTTCGCCGTGTTATACCGCGGAAAGCATCAGGCGAGGATTTTCGAGGAAGCATTGCGCGGCGCGCGCATCCCCTACCGTCTCTCCGGCGGACAAAGCTTTTTCGACAAAGCCGAAATCAAAGACGTGTTGTCTTATGTGCGGCTGCTTGCCAACCCCAACGACGATCCCGCCTTTCTGCGTGCCGTTACCACGCCCAAACGCGGCATCGGCGATGTAACGCTGGGCAAGCTCAACACTTACGCGCACGAACACGAATGCAGCCTGTATGAAGCCGCGCAAAACGAAGAAGCCCTCGCCACGCTGAACAATACCAACCGCCAACACCTGCAAGCCTTTATGGATATGTTCGGCAGTTACCGTGCCAAAGCCGAAACCGGCGAAGCGGGCGAGTTCATCAACAGCCTGCTCGAAGAAATCGACTATGAAAACCACCTGCTTGCCAGTGAAGAAGGCAAAGCTGGCGAAATCAAATGGCGCAACGTCGGCGATTTGGTATCATGGTTTGCGCGAAAAGGCGGGGAAGACGGCAAAAACATCATCGAACTCGCCCAAACCGTCGCCTTGATGACGCTTTTGGAAGGAAAAGACGAAGAAGAAACCGATGCCGTCTCGCTATCCACGCTACACGCCGCCAAAGGTTTGGAGTATCCGTATGTTTTCCTTGTCGGTTGCGAAGAAGGCGTTTTGCCGCACAACGACAGCATCGAAGAAGGCAACGTCGAAGAAGAACGCCGCCTGATGTACGTCGGCATCACCCGCGCCAAACGCCAACTCACACTGACCCACTGCGTCAAACGCAAAAAACAAGGCACATGGCAGTTCCCCGAACCCAGCCGATTCATAGACGAAATGCCGCAGGAAGATTTGAAAATCCTGGGTCGCAAAGGCGGCGAGCCGATTGTCAGCAAAGAAGAAGGCAGACGCAACCTTGCCGATATAATCGGAAGGCTCGACAACCTAAAAAAAAGCGGCGCGGCGGATTAAACCGGAGCCGCAATGCCGTCTGAAGGCTTCAGACGGCATATTTTTTGGACGGCGCGCGTAAAGCGGTTTACGCCCACAAATCCTGCTGCTGGTTTTTCGGCACAAGATGCCCCACGCCGATACCGATGAGGCGGAACGCGTCTTCCGTCTGCGGCGGGACGCGCGCCATCAACATTTGCGCAGCCTGCAGCAGAGCTGTGCAGTCGGGCAATACGGAGGAATAAGTCAGCGTGCGCGTGATGATGCGGAAATCGTAGGTCTTCAGCTTGAGCGTTACACTTTGGGCTTCGACGTTTTTACGCGTGATTTGCCGCCACAAGTCTTCGGCAAGATGGGGCAAGTGTCCGGCAGCCTGCTCGAGCGGCAGGTCTTCGGGCAGGGTGATTTCTGTGGAGATTTGGAGACGTTCGCGTTCGGCTTTGACGGGGCGTTCGTCCGTACCGCGCGCCAAATCATAGAGGCGGTAGCCGTAGCGTCCGAAATGGTTTAAGAGCTCGCCGCGCTCGAAACGGCGCAAATCACCCGCCGTCTGCATACCCAGCGACTGCATTTTTTTCAGCGTTACCTTGCCCACTCCGGGGATTTTGCCCAAAGGCAGGGTTTCCAAAAATGCCATGACTTTGTGCGGCGGCAACACAAACTGCCCGTTCGGCTTGCGCCAGTCCGACGCGATTTTCGCCAGAAATTTGTTCGGCGCGATGCCCGCGGATGCGGTCAAACCCGTTTCCGCAAAAATGGCGGCACGGATTTCTTTGGCAACTTCGCTGGCGTAAGGGATGTTTTTGAAATTACGGGTAACGTCAAGATAGGCTTCGTCCAGCGACAGGGGTTCGATTAAATCGGTATAACGCCTGAATACGGCATGAATCTGCGCGGAAACCTGACGATACAAATCGAAATGCGGCGGCACATACACCGCTTGCGGACACAGCCTTTTCGCCGTTGCCACCGACATCGCGGAATGCAGCCCGAACTGCCGTGCCTCATACGATGCGGCGCAAATCACCGAACGCGCGCCCTCCCACGCGACGACCACCGGCCGCCCTTTCAAATGCGGCTGTTCGCGCAGCTCTACCGATGCGTAGAATGCGTCCATGTCGATGTGGATGATTTTGCGTGAAGACATCGGCTCTGCTGAGGATAAAAAGGATATTCTACTGCCGGCATCGGGCAAATTCCAAATATAGTGGATTAAATTTAAACCAGTACGGCGTTGCCTCGCCTTGCCGTACTATTTGTACTGTCTGCGGCTTCGTCGCCTTGTCCTGATTTTTGTTAATCCACTATATACGCCCCGATAGACCTGCCTCCATAAAAATGCCGTCTGAAACATACCCTGTTTCAGACGGCATCCGCAAAACTACGGTTTCCAATTAAAACTGCCAATCCAGTTTCATGCTGACAGTGCGCGGCTCTCCATAGAAGTTGTTTGCGCCGCGCGTACGGTTGTAGTTGTTCTCAAAATAAGTGCGTCCGTTTAAGTTCGTACCGATGAGGCTCAATTTAGCGTGTTTGCCCAATTCGTAACGGACGAAACCGTCTATCAGCCCGTAGCCGCCCTGCCTGATGTTATACAGACTGCTTGTGCCGCTTTGTGCGGACACGCCGCCGCCGACGGTCAGCCCCGTATTCGGTATATGGAAGCTCGTTCCGAAACGGAATATGTGCACGGGTGTGAAATTGCTGAAGTTGTACGGGTCTGCGCCTGTGTTTTTGGCGAGGCGTTCGGCGTTGACTTCGGCGGCGTTTTTGTAGCGGCTCTTGTTGTAGGTGTAACCCGCAAAGACTTTCCAATCTTCGTTCAACTCACCCGACAACTCGAATTCCGCACCCCTGCTGACCACTTTGCCTATCGGTTTGGCAACGGTTTGGAACGACCCCTGCTTGCCGCCTGCTCCGGGAACATAGCCAAAATCGACGACCGTGCGGTTTTTCTGTTCGAGGTAAAACAATGCGAACGAAGCATTCAGCCGTCCTTGCAAGAACGCGCCTTTCCAGCCTACCTCATAGTTTGTGCCGACCAAAGGCGGTAAAACGGTTTTGGCACTGACATCGACATTATCCTGCTGTTTGAAGATTTTGGTATAACTTCCGTAAATACTCTGTTGCGGTGTCAAATCATAGGTAATGCCTGCATAGGGCGTCAATTTATGACCTTGCATCTTGGCCGTATAATGGTCCTGATCCGCCTTAATGCTCGATGCCGTCTGAAAATCGCTTGCCGGCTGCCCATAGCGGACAGGCATATCTTTGGTTTGCGAGGTTTCATAGCGCGTGTAGTGCAGCCCGCCCAAAAGGTGCAGTCGGCCGGTTACGTTGAAACGCGTGCTGGCAGTCAGCGAATGGGTTTTGTTGGTGTTGAGGTATTTGGCGTAGTTATACAGCGCAGGAACATGGTCATCGGCCACTTTAACAGTTTTCCAAACCGGCACCGTACCGGAAAAACCGGTAAAGACAGGCGAGCCGTCGGGATTGGTCTCCTGAATCTTGTTGCCTTTTTCGTCCAGCTCATATACATCGACATATACTGGCGTCCGGCTGCCGCTGTATTCGTCATAGTAATACACCTGCTTGCCTTCGGCATCGAGCTTGGGCTCGGTTTTTATTTTCTTGGCATTCCTGCATTCTTCGGCATAAACGGTACGGTTGCCTTTTTCATCGTACGCCTGCCAATCGGGTTCTTTATGCCCCCTGACCAAAGGAGAAGACAAATCACCGTCCGGCTCCCCTGACAACTTCCCGCATACACGCCGTGCGTTGCCCCTGTATTCGGACGTACTCTGTGGCGGCGTTCGTAGATTTCCAGATATTCGGAACGTATCTTTTCATCGCCGTAGGCATAGCCGACAAAGAAATCATGCTCCCGCCCGAACAGCCCATATGTGCCGGTCAGGTCAAGTTTAATTCCCCATTGGCGGTCGTCTTTGGTATGCCGCAACGGCATATAACTGTATCGTCGGTTGGCGGTAGCCTTCCGATTAAAGGAAGAGTCATACAGGCTGTTTGGAAAACGTTGTGCCGCATTATTAAAGATGCCTTCCTTCGCAAGGGCTTTATCGACAAATTCCGACTTGTCGGCATCAACACCCGGATCCCCCAAGAACCTTGACAGATAAAGTCCAGCGCAAAAGGGGCACTCATACACTCGTCAAAACCGGCTTTGCGTTCTGCGGCACGGCGGCTGCGGTACTGCTCGAAAGCAGTATTATCGAAACGGTTTTTAACAAAATCGTCTTTGCGCTCACGGTATTCCTTGGCGGTTTCGTCACGATATGCTTTCAGTTTCTCCAATGCCTTATCTTTCGGCTCGAACGGGATGACTTCGTTTTTTTCGGTCAAAAAGCCTACCGCATCCTCATCTGACAAACCCGCCGCATGTTCGTTTTTCAGAAAAAACTGCCCCACCTTCGCATCGGATTCATTCTTGGTATAAGACACTTCGGCATTGAGCTGCCAACCGTTGTCAAACACATGTTTGAAACCTGAGAAAAGGTTGTATTTGTCAGCACTCAACCGCGACCAATCCTCCCCCAAATAAGTGTTGCGCGGCAGTTGCAAAGGCCGGTTGCAGGCAGGCGTTGAACTGAACGGGGCAGTTTTCTGATTTTCACAGGACAAAATAATGCCCGAAAAATCAGGAACCTCCCTACTCTTCTGATACATGCCGCCCAAAGTAAGCACACTGCTGTCGCCCGCATCGGCTTCGGCAATGCCGTAAACCATATGTTTCCTGCCCCAAACGCGGTCTTTAAACGATTTTTTATACTCTTCCGCACCCACCAACCTTCCGCGTAAGGTATTCGCCTTATTCAGGCTGCCTGAAACATCCAACACTGCACGCCGGCTGCCGCGATGGTCGGCGGTCAGCTCTCCGGTATGTTTGAAAGAAGCGGTAGGTCGCTTACGGATCAAATTGACGGTTCCACCCGGCTCTGAATTGGATTGGGTCAACCCCGTTGCACCCCGTACAACTTCAATATGGTCATAAACCGCCAAATCGGTACTCGGAGACACGTCGATTTTCGCCGTATATCCCGAACGGCCTGCAACATTGACGGTAATACCGTCTTCACCAATCTGATCAATATAGAAACCGCGTGACAAAAACCGCGTCTGCAAGCCTGAATCGCGCACAACGTTGACACCCGTCGTGTTTTTCATTGCCTCTTCAAGCGTATGCACCGCCTTATCGTCAAGGCGGCTGCGCGTGATGACGCTGACCGACTGCGGCGTATCCTTGCCCGCAATCCTCATACCTGTGGCGGTGGACATCCGATCTATCGTATAAGAACGGGTCTTCTCGGTCTTGCCCGACAGAGCATGAGAGCCGCGTACATTGACCGTATCCAAACTGACGGTATTGCCGTCTGAAACAGGCACAACACCGTCTGCAAAAGAACCACCGTAAGCCGATAACAGCATAACGGTCAGAATTTTAAGTGAAAAATGATTTTGATTCATAGAGACCTCTGTAATATGCAAGTGTGCAAATCGTCCAAAGGCCCTCACAACTGTTTTGATTTTTTATATTAATTGAAAAAAAGTAATTCTCAATTAAATTTATAGATGGGATTGTATTCCCATTTTGACAAAAAACAAACTGCTCCTTACCGTTTATTTCAAAAAACGATAATATTGTATTGAAAAATATCCGAATTTAAATACAGATCGTCAATGCGGAAAAAAACACCCAAATTGGCTATAATCCCGACAAACACACTCAAGGACAACAACATGGCAGCCTCGCCCGAAGCAAAATTCACTGAAGAAAAGATTTTGTGGGTCAAACACCACACGCCGAAACTCATCACTTTCGCCATCAGCCGTCCCGAATCCTACCGTTTTAAAGCCGGACAGTTCTCCCGACTCGGTTTCTACGAAGGGGAAGGCTTTATTTGGCGTGCCTACTCCATCGTTTCCGCAGAATATGCAGACACGCTCGAATATTTTGCCGTACTCATCCAAGACGGCCCCATGTCGGCCCGTTTCGCCAAAATGCAACAGGGCGACACCATCCTGCTCGATAAAAATGCCACCGGCTTCCTCCTGCCCGAACGCTTCCCCGACGGCAAGGATTTGGTGATGCTCTGCACCGGCTCCGGCATCGCCCCCTTCCTTTCCATTCTCGAACAACCTGAAATCCGACAGCGTTTCGATACCGTCAACCTGATACATTCCGTATCTTTTCCCGAAGAATTGATTTTCAACGACCGGCTCGCCGCATTGTCCGAACATCCCCTGGTAGGCGAATACAGACACTCGTTCCATTTCGTCCCTGTTACCACCCGTGCCGCCAACCCCTCGGGCTTAAGCGGAAAACGCATTCCGGAACTCTTAAAAAACAGCAGCATCGAACAGGCGCTGCATACCAAGTTCACCCCGGAATCCACACGGTTTATGATTTGCGGCAACCCGGAAATGGTCAAAGATACTTTCCAAACGCTGCTTGACATGGGTTACGCCATGCACCGCAACCGCATTCCCGGTCAAATCATGATGGAAAACGGCTTCTAAAAACCACCCTGCTTGTCCGATGCCTTCGGATGGACGGTCAAACCGACACGGCACGAAAACCGCGTCGGCAAAAATGCCGTCTGAAAAAATTCAGACGGCATCTTCGGACACATTACCTGCAAACGGCAACACATTCCAACCCAAACCGATTAGGCAATCAATACGAACGGCTGTTTACATACTTACCGGCTTTCATCAACCGGTATCGATTTAACCGATTTCCTTAATATTTTTCCTGTCCGTTTTAAACTTCGCCTTAAACGCATCCGGTAAATCTTTATCGAAATACCAAAGCCCGTCACCCATTTCCAATGCGCCGCCCATTCCATGCAGAACAACTTTTTCCCCCGTTAAAGGATCAGTTTCGGTAATTTCTACCTCATGCATTTTTCCCCAATCCAAAATAGGCAACTTGTGTGCAAACGCCAAAACCTGTTCGTCAGAACGGCCGCACGCCTTATCGCATCGGCCTGAAACATATACGGGACAAGGCTCATCCTCTGCATAACCGTCCGGAAGGATACCGGCTGAGGCAGGACACAATCCGTATGTTTCCGCCCACGACGACAAAGCCCGTCTCGCCGCCTTTTTATTGGCAAATAATCCGGTAGGCGGATTATCCGTCACACCGTTTTTCAAAGCCGCTGTTTTCGCATTCAACATGCCGTCTGAACCTTTTTCAAACCTGACGGTCGTAAATGTTTTAAGCAGATTTTTGGCAGATACATAACAACCCGAATGATAACGTCCGACCAATTCCGCTTTAATCTTATATGCATGCAGGCTGCCCAATGCAGGAAAAAAACGGACTTCCTCCGTATTGCACCAATCAAACGGGGCTTTTCCGGAATCCAATAAAGCCGAAACCTCGCTATATACCCGTTCAAACGTACCGATGTAATTTACTTTCCCTCCGCCGTCGAAACAAGCCAGCACCCCATACCGTCAGGCAAACCGTACAACTGTTCCCTCAACCGTTCGGGCAGCGCGGCAGGCAGCGGTTTCGGATTCATCAAACGGAAACACTGCCTGATCCATGCCTCAACCCCATGTTCCGACAAACTGTATTCCAAATAATCACACAATGCCGACACATCCGCCATCGCACGATGCCTGTCTTCTACAACAATCCCCAACCTTTCGATGATACTGTCCAGGCTGTGCTTGTAAAATTGCGGATACAGACACCGGGACAGTTGCACACTGCACAAAGCAGGCGATGAAAACCCGATGCCCGCACGATGAAACTCATGCTTTAAAAACGTATAGTCGAAACGGCTGTTATGTGCAACCAGCACACAACCCTTCAATACCGAAAACAACTCGCCGGCAATCTCTGCAAAAACAGGCGCATCGGCAACCATGCCGTCTGAAATCCCCGTCAGCCCCGCCACAAACTGCGGAATCGGTTTTTGAGGATTAACCAACCACTCATGCCTCACCACCCTTCCCTGCTCAAACTTGACCAAAGCCACTTCGGTTACCCTGTCTTCATACAGATTGCCGCCCGTCGATTCCAAATCGACCACGGCAACAGGCATTCCAAACCGTAAAAATACCTTTTCCAGCAAGGGCCAGCGGGAAGCAACAATCATTTTATTCTCTTTAAATTCAAACAACAAACCGATATTTTACACTTTTAAGGCATTTCATCCAACAAAACAATTGACAGAATCCGATGATTACCCTAAAATTCAAATCTTTCTTGCAGTGCACCCGTAGCTCAGTTGGATAGAGTATCTGGCTACGAACCAGAGGGTCGGGCGTTCGAATCGCTCCGGGTGCGCCAGTAAGAAAATACAATATGCGCCCATCGTCTAGCGGTTAGGACATCGCCCTTTCACGGCGGTAACCGGGGTTCGATTCCCCGTGGGCGTGCCAAATTCCCAATCCCTGAGATTATCCCTCGGGGATTTCTTATTACCTCGACAACTCGTTACCATATCTTTACCCCCTTCATCAGACTCTCAGACGTAATCGAATCATATTCAAACCTTTGCCGTGCAAACCGATATCACGTAACCGGATGCGGTGTCCGTCCAACATTTTACCCGATTGAAACGCCTGATATATTGCACCCCATCAACGTGGCATTACTTTTCTTAACAATCCCCTTTGACAGCAACTGACTAGGGCTTTTTTATGCCATCATCAAATTTATAGTGGATTAACTTTAAACCAGTACGGCGTTGCCTCGCCTTTCCGTACTATTTGTACTGTCTGCGGCTTCGTCGCCTTGTCCTGATTTTTGTTAATTCACTATAATATTTTCTCTCCCGATTGAAACAGGCGTAACAGAATATGCCCGAAGCTCCGGCTGCTTTCTTGTTTACCGCCGCGATATTTAGAGTATAATACCAAATTTGAGCAATAGTTCTAAAACAGTTAGAACCATTTTTCATGAGCCTGACTGATTCGTACACTCGGAGAAACTGATGCAGAATATTTTTGACCCTTTGGTTATTCGTGGAAAATCCCTTACCCCCATCGTGCAAGGCGGTATGGGGGTCGGTGTTTCCGCATCGGGTTTATCCAGCGCGGTGGCACGTGAAAACGGTATCGGAACGATTGCCAGTGTGGATTTGCGCCACCTTCACGAAGACCTACTCGCCGAATCACAAATCAATCCGAGTGAAGAGAAATATACATCTTTGAACTGTACCGCATTAGACAGGGAAATCCAAAAAGCCAAAAGCGCTTCAGAGGGAAAAGGACTGATTGCGGTCAACGTGATGAAGGCGGTCAAAGACCACGCCGCGTATGTCCGCCAGGCTTGCGAATCAGGGGCGGATGCGGTTGTAATGGGTGCCGGTCTGCCTTTAGACCTGCCGGAAATGACCGAGGGCTATCATAAAGATGTCGCGCTGCTGCCGATTCTGTCCGAATCGCGCGGTATTAATATCGTCTTGAAACGTTGGATGAAAAAAGGCATATTGCCCGATGCGATTGTAGTCGAACATCCTGCCCACGCGGCCGGACATTTGGGTGCATCAACCGTTGAAGGCGTAAACGATGCCAAGTTCGACTTCAAACGCGTGATTGAGGAAACGTTTGAAGTTTTCAAAAGTTTAGGGCTGGAAAGCGAAAAAATCCCGCTTATTCTTGCGGGAGGCATGGCAAATTTTGAAAAAGTCAAAACCGCCCTAAAGAACTGGGGAGCATCCGCCGTTCAAATCGGTACGGCTTTTGCCGTTACCGAAGAAGGAGATGCACACCTTAACTTCAAAAAAACGCTCGCCGGTGCGGAAACTGAAAAAGTAGTCGAATTTATGTCTGTTGCCGGTTTGCCGGCGCGCGGTGTCCGCACCAAATTCCTAGACAGCTACATCAAGCGTGAAAGCAAACTTCAGACAAACGCCAAAGCCGACCCGCGCCGCTGTACCCAAGGTTTAAACTGCCTAACCAGTTGCGGTCTGCGCGACGGGCTTTCCAAAGCCGGACAATTCTGCATTGATATCCAGCTTGCCGCCGCATTCCGTGGAGAAGTAGATAAAGGCCTGTTCTTCAGAGGTAAAGACCCGCTGCCCTTCGGCAATGCCATCCGCACCGTCCGCGAGACGATACAATATCTGCTGACGGGGAGCGAACCTGTTGCAACGCTCGGACGCTGACATCAGGTAGGATTTGATTTGCAAACAAAATGCCGTCTGAAGCCTTTCAGACGGCATTTTTCAGGCTGCGTTTCGGAATAGTGTCGAAAAAACGGAGAGAAATAAAAACGTTTTTATGTAAACAAAACGCCTTCCGCATTGTGTCGGGCATACAACACAAATGCCGTCTGAAGCCCTTCAGACGGCATTTTTCAGGCTGCATTTCGGAATGGTGTTAAAAAATAAACGGGATAAGATACATTTATTTTCGTCCGATAAATCAGACCATCACGCCGAATAATCAAACAATGCCTGCCCGACATTGCATCTGGCAAACCAATGCAATGAAAACACGGCTTTTTTATTTGCTTCCGGCATTATTGAAAAGTTTATCCATCGGGGTCAGATCCACCGCATTGCCTTGGCTGGTAATCCATTTGTTCTCGACGCGCCACACGCCTGCCGCGTCCTCCACGCGCACATACCAGTGGTTGGTCGGCGAAAGGGTTTTGAACACCGCCTCATATTCCGCCCTGCCGTTCTGCGCGCTGCCGACGGGCTTGAGGGCGACGGTTTGATCGTCCGCCTTGCGGGTCGGGTGCATCAGCAGCAGGTTCAAAGGCTGTTTGCCGTCAAACTCGCCGCCGACAAACACTTTTGCCGCATTCATATCGGGGGAAATGAGAACCTGCACCCCGATATGCCGTCTGACGGCTTCTTCATCCCGATGAAGCTGGATGTCGATATGTTTGCCGTCTTTATAATAATCGTCCGTAACCAAATCTGTCGCGTGCTGCTGCGCGACAAAAAACATAGCGACGCTGGCGATGACGACAAAAATCGGCCCCGCCATCAAGATCCACGGCCAGACGTGTTTGTACCAAGGTTTGATTGGAGTGTTTTGAGACACGGTTATTCTCCGATAAAGGTTGCATCTTCTTCCAAGACGACCGGCTTGCCGTCGGGCGCGCCGCTTTCGCGGTATTGGAAGGTAAATTCGATAGGGTGGCTGCCTTTGTCCGCGTATTCCGGAATGGTGGACACTTGGACGGGAAGGGTTACCGTTTCGCGCGGGGCAACCTTGATACCGCCTTCGGGCAGCCCGGTCAGGGCGATTTCGTCAAAGCCTTTGACACTTGCGGTAATCAGCTGTTCTTTTTCGCTGTTGTTGATGATACGCAGGCTGTATGCGTTTTCCAGCCAGCCTTTGGCGTTTTCGCGCACCAGTACGCCACGGTCTTTCAAAATATCGACTTCGACCATTTTGCGCGTGGACAAACCGACCAAAAAGGCGGCGATAACCACTGCCAACACCGCGCCGTAACCTGCCACGCGCGGTCTGAGCAGCCGTTTTTTAATGTCTTTTTCGGAATATTCGTGTTCCAACGCGCTTTCGGTCGTATAACGGATTAATCCGCGCGGATAGCCCATTTTGTCCATAATCTCATCGCACGCGTCGATACAGGCGGCGCAGCCGATACATTGGTATTGCAGACCGTTGCGGATGTCGATGCCGACGGGGCAGACTTGGACGCACATCGCACAGTTGATGCAGTCGCCCAAACCCGCCTCTTCCTTATTGACCGTTTTCTTGCGCGCGCCGCGCGGTTCGCCGCGTTCCGCGTCATAAGAAACAATCAGCGTGTCCTTGTCGAACATCGCGCTTTGGAAACGTGCATACGGACACATATGCAGGCATACTTTTTCGCGCATAATGTGGGCGAAGAAGAAGGTCATAAAGCCGTAAAACGCTGTGGCAAACATCGCGCCGCCGCCTGCTGCTCCAGTGAATAAATCGGGAACGAACTGGCGGATAGGGACAAACCAGCCTGCAAACGTGATGCCCGTCCACGCGCAGACAAGGAAAATCAGCAGGTATTTGGTGGCTTTGATGCGGATTTTAGTGAAATTCCACGGCGATTTTTCCAGTTTCAGCCGTTTGTTTCTATCGCCTTCGACCAGGTTGTCGATCCACAGCATAATTTCGGTGTAAACCGTTTGCGGGCAGGAATAGCCGCACCACAGTCGCCCAGCAATCGTCGTCCACCAAAACAGCCCGAAGGCGCAAATCATCAGCAGCAAGGCAAGGTAAATCAAATCGCCCACCCCCAACGACAATCCGAAAATGAAGAAATGCCGTTCGGGGATATTGAAAACGACGGCCTGCCTGCCGCTCCAGTTGAACCACGGAATGACGTAAAACACAAACTGCGTCGCCAATACGGCGGCGATACGGAGTTTGGCGAACCGTCCTTCCGCCTTTTTCGGATGGATGCGTTCGCCTTCGGGATGGATTTGAATCACGCTGGCTCGCGGATCGAATGTTTTTTTTGCTTTCGGCGCGGCTTTTGTTTGTTCGGACGTGCCGATTCCGGATGCCGGACTGCCGGCTTGGTTTTCCGTGGTCATTCTGCATTCCTTAGATTTTTGATTGATGGTTTGCCCGTTACCGCCGCCGTTTGCTTTTCAGACGTCATTTTTCTTGTTTTTTAAGGCGTTGTGTTTCAAGTTTTGAGAAAATCCGTTTTTCCCAAAATATATTTCCGCTATTGTACAACTTTATGCGCCGTCCGGATGTATGGGGCGGATACATTTCCCATCCGCATCAAAACGCCTGGATTTTACCTTACCGCCCGAACAAAATCCGAATACGGTTAAAAAAAAAGACTAAAAAAACCGACACCCCCATATCGGCAGAACCGACGGTGCAAGCTCATAAACAAACGCTATCGACAATCCGGCACACAATCTATAACTTTTTATTTCAAAAGGAATAATGGCAGGCTTCGCCCGCAAATCGAAAATCCTTCCCCACCGGTCTCCTGCCGCCGCCTTCCCCCGCGTCCGCCCTTTTCTTGAAAGCATAAGCGAATCGGGCGATAATCAACGCTTTCCGATTATCCACTTATCCGAAACACCAGCAAGGAAAATACAAAATGTCTCAACTGGCAAACGCAATCCGCTTCCTCTCGGCCGATGCCGTTCAAAAAGCCAATTCCGGCCACCCCGGCGCGCCTATGGGTATGGCGGAAATGGCGGAAACATTGTGGACGAAATTCCTCAATCACAATCCCGCCAACCCCAAATTCTACAACCGCGACCGCTTCGTCCTCTCCAACGGCCACGCGTCTATGCTGTTGTACAGCCTGCTGCACCTGACCGGCTACAATCTGAGCATTGAAGACTTGAAAAACTTCCGCCAACTGCACAGCAAAACCCCCGGCCATCCCGAATACGGCTATACCGACGGCGTGGAAACCACGACCGGCCCGTTGGGGCAAGGGATTGCCAACGCGGTGGGCATGGCATTAGCCGAAAAAATCCTTGCCGCCGAATTTAATAAAGATGGTTTGAACATCGTCGATCATTACACCTACGTCTTCATGGGCGACGGCTGTCTGATGGAAGGCGTATCGCACGAAGCCTGTTCGCTCGCCGGCACCTTGGGCTTGGGCAAACTGATTGTTTTGTATGATGACAACAATATTTCCATTGATGGTAAAGTGGACGGCTGGTTTACCGAAAACATCCCGCAACGCTTTGAAAGCTACGGCTGGCACGTCGTTCCCAATGTAAACGGTCATGACACCGCCGCCATTCAAGCCGCCATCGAAGCCGCACGTGCCGAAACCGGCAAACCGTCCATCATCTGCTGCAAAACCTTAATCGGCAAAGGCAGTGCCAACAAAGAAGGCAGCCACAAAACCCACGGCGCACCTTTGGGCGCGGACGAAATCGAAGCCACGCGCAAACATTTGGGCTGGACTTACCCCGCCTTTGAAATCCCGCAAGAAATTTACGATGCGTGGAATGCCAAAGAACAAGGCGCGAAACTGGAAGCCGACTGGAACGAACTGTTCGCGCAATATCAAGCCAAATATCCTGCCGAAGCCGCAGAATTTGTGCGCCGTATGGATAAAAAGCTGCCGGACAATTTCGATGAATACGTTCAAGCCGCATTGAAAGAAGTGTGCGCCAAAGCCGAAACCATCGCCACCCGCAAAGCCAGCCAAAACAGCATCGAAATCTTGGCAAAAGAGCTGCCCGAACTGGTGGGCGGCTCTGCCGACCTGACCCCGTCCAACCTGACCGACTGGTCAAACAGCGTTTCCGTTACCCGCGACAAAGGCGGCAACTACATCCACTACGGCGTGCGCGAGTTCGGTATGGGCGCGATTATGAACGGTTTGGTATTGCACGGCGGCGTAAAACCCTTCGGCGCGACTTTCCTGATGTTCAGCGAATACGAGCGCAACGCCCTGCGTATGGCTGCGTTGATGAAAATCAACCCTGTATTTGTGTTCACCCACGATTCCATCGGTTTGGGCGAAGACGGCCCGACCCACCAGCCGATTGAGCAAACCGCCACCCTGCGCCTGATTCCGAATATGGACGTATGGCGGCCGTGCGACACCGCCGAATCCTTGGTCGCTTGGGCAGAAGCCGTCAAAGCCGCCGATCACCCGTCCTGCCTGATTTTCAGCCGTCAAAACCTGAAATTCCAAGCGCGCAGCGAGCAACAACTGAACGACATCAAACGCGGCGGCTACGTCATCAGCGAAGCACAAGGCAACGCCCAAGCCGTCATCATTGCCACCGGTTCCGAAGTCGAGCTGGCTTTGGAAGCGCAAAAAGCCCTCGCCGCGCAAAACATCGCCGTGCACGTCGTTTCCATGCCGTCCACCAACGTATTCGACCGCCAAGACACCGCCTATCAAGCCGCCGTCCTGCCCGAAAGCCTGCCGCGCATCGCCGTAGAAGCCGGACACGCCGACGGCTGGTACAAATACGTCGGACTGAACGGCGCAGTCGTCGGCATCAACCGCTTCGGCGAATCCGCCCCTGCCGATTTACTCTTCAAAGCATTCGGCTTTACCGTGGACAATGTGGTCGATACAGTGAAATCAGTGCTGTAACCCCACTCCTAAACAAATGCCGTCTGAACGCTTTTCAGACGGCATTTTTTTGCCCTCCCGCCTTGATGCTTCCTCATTCCACCAATCTCCATTATAATATTTGCGAATCACTCTTATTCACATTTCAAAAGGAGAAACGTATGAACACTCGCACCGAACACGACACCATGGGCAATGTCGAAGTCCCGTCCGAAGCCTATTGGGGCGCGCAGACCCAGCGCAGCCGCAACAATTTCAAAATCGGCGGCGAAACCCTGCCGCAGCCGCTGATTTATGCTTTGGCGTTGGTGAAAAAAGCCGCTGCCGCGACCAATGTTTCCCTCGGCAGGATTAAGCCGGAACAGGCGGATTTGATTACGCAGGCGGCGGATGATGTGTTGAACGGCAAGCTCGACGGACAGTTTCCTTTAGTGGTTTGGCAGACCGGCTCCGGCACGCAGTCCAATATGAACATGAACGAAGTGCTGGCGAACCGCGCCAACGAAATCGCCGGTACGGGTTTGGCGGCGTATCAGCCCGTCCATCCCAACGACCATGTGAACCACGCGCAATCGACCAACGACGCATTCCCGACCGCTATCCACGTTGCCGCCGCGATTGAAATCAACCGCCACCTCATCCCCGCCGTAAAAGCCCTGCGCGACACCTTGGACAAAAAAGCCCAAGCCTTCGCCCCTATCGTCAAAATCGGCCGCACCCACTTGCAGGACGCGACGCCGCTGACTTTAGGCCAAGAATTTTCCGGCTACGTTTCCCAGCTCGACCACGGCTTAGGCCGTCTGAACGACGCGCTTAAAGACTTGTATGAACTTGCTTTGGGCGGTACGGCGGTCGGCACGGGTTTGAACAGCCATCCCGAATACGCCGAAAAAGCCGCCGCCAAACTCGCCGAATTGTCCGGCTTGCCGTTTGTCAGCGCGCCGAACAAATTTGAAGCCTTGGGCGGACGCGATGCCGCCGTTGCCGCTTCGGGCGCATTGAAAACGCTGGCGGCAAGCCTGAATAAAATCGCCAACGACATCCGCTGGCTGGCAAGCGGCCCGCGCTGCGGTTTGGGCGAAATCAAAATCCCCGAAAACGAGCCGGGTTCGTCCATCATGCCGGGCAAAGTCAACCCGACCCAATGCGAAGCGATGACCATGGTGTGCTGCCAAGTGTTCGGCAACGACGTTACCATCGGTATGGCGGGCGCGTCGGGCAATTTCGAGCTGAACGTCTATATGCCCGTCATCGCCTACAACCTCTTGCAATCCATCCGCCTGTTGGGCGACGCGTGCAACAGCTTCAACGAACACTGCGCCGTCGGCATTGAACCCGTACCGGAAAAAATCGACTATTTCCTGCACCATTCCCTGATGCTCGTTACCGCGTTAAACCGCAAAATCGGTTACGAAAACGCCGCCAAAGTCGCCAAAACCGCCTACAAAAACAACAAATCGTTGCGCGAAACCGCCGTTGAGTTGGGCTTGCTGACGGGCGAAGAATTTGACGAACTGGTCGTTCCTGCCGATATGGTTCATCCGCGCTAATCTTTCCCTCAAATAAAATGCCGTCTGAAACCTCGTTCGGACGGCATTTTCCGTTGCCTGCGAACTAGCGGCGTTTGAACAGCCTGTCCCCCACCGCCGCCGTAACCGCACCCCCGACCACGACCAGTGCGCCGGCATAACCCAAACCGTTCATATCCGGCGCGGCAAAAGTATCAGGCATCACATAATGCCCGAGCAAAGAAAATATTACGGTAAACACGGGGAGCAAGGTTGTTACCGCGCTGACTTTGGAAGCCTCCCAATGTTTCAACGCCTCGCCGAACGAGCCGTAACCGATTAACGTATTCAAGCAGCAATACGCAAAACAAACCCACGCCAACGTACCGTCCAAACTTCCGATGTGTGCCAGTTCGGCAAACGGCAGGAACACGGCGGCACTTGCCGCATAAATCAACAGCAGAATCTGTTGCGGCCCGAATTGCGCCGACAGCAGCTTTTGCGCCACGGCATAACACACCCATGCCATACTGCCTGCCGCACACAGCAACACGCCCTTCGCATACGCGCCCAAACCCGACAACTCGCCGAATTTATCGTTAAAAAACATAAGCAAACCGGCAAGCAGCAAAACCAAGCCGATTTTCTGAGCGGCAGTCATCCGGTCTTTAAACACCAACACACCGACAACAATCATCGTAAACGGCGAAATCTGCCACAAAACCTGCGTCGTGGTCGGCGAAATATAATGCAGCCCTTGGGCAATCAGCACAAAGTTTGCCGAAATGCCCGCCACGCCGAGCAGCAGCAGCCTGAATGAGCACCAAGAAAAATCCCGCCACTTCGGCAGCCGCCCGCCCAATGCCAGCAAAACAAACAATACCGCCGCCGCCACGGTAAAACGCACCCACACCAGCGTCGGCGCATCGACAAACTTCAATACCTGCCGCACGGCAATCGGCAGCGTTCCCCACGTCATCGCCGCCAAAAGTGCCAACGCGAAGCCTAGGAGCGGCCTTTGGTTTTCCATCCTGATTTTCCTATTTTTAAACAACCGTATTGCCGGACGATGCCGGTTTGCCGCATCGGGCAATGATGGTTCAAGCGTTTGACGTTTGATTCCAACCCTTTGATTTCAAACAAACCGGCTGAAGCCCGACTATTGCTTCGCGCTATTTGGAAACACCGCCTGAATTTTAAAATGCCGTCTGAAAACAGCGGGGACGTGCGGCAGGCATCACTGCCTCAAAACGCCCGAACGGCGCAATCGCAACGTTCCGCCCAACGCAAGGGGCGGCAACAAGCCGGCTCGGATGCAAAAAAGAGAAACCCTGCCCCGTAAGGTTTAAGGTTTCTCCGTCCTTTATGATTTCCCTCTGCGAGGATGTCCGGCCGTAAAATTCAGAACGGGATGTCGTCGTCAATATCCTCGACCGGGGCGGCGGCAGGCACGGGTTGGCGGCGCGGCGCGGCTGGTGCTTCTTGGGGATGGGACGGCGCGTCGGAGGCGGGCTGCCGGCTTTGCTGTGCGGGGCGTTGGTAAGCCTCCTGACTCTGACCGTAACCTTCCTCGTAAGGCGCACCGCCGCTGTTTTCATTGCGCCCGCCCAACATTTTCATTTCGTTGGCGACAATATCGTAAGCGGTGCGTTCGATGCCGTCTTTGCCTTGGTATTTGCGGCTTTGGATTCTGCCTTCCAGATAAACCAGCCCGCCTTTTTTGAGGTATTGCCCGGCAATTTCCGCCAGTTTGCGGTACATCGTGATGTTGTGCCACTCAGTACGCTCTACACGTTGGCCGTTGCGGTCGTTCCAAGTTTCGCTGGTGGCGACGCTGAAATTACACACCGCCTCGCCGTTGGGCATATAGCGCACTTCGGGATCGCGTCCGAGGCGGCCGATAAGGATAACTTTGTTCAATGACATTTTTTAAACTCCTGTGATGATTTTTTCAGCGGCAGCCTGATCGAAACCCTTCTGCAACACTTTGAGATAGACGGTCTGCCCGTCGAAACTGAAACCGATGTCTTCCACACCCTCAAGCTCCGACAAGGCGCGGTATAACACTTCCTGATTGACCTGCCACACGCCGCCGACAGGGTAACTGAGGTTTTTGACGGGCTTGGGCGCAGGCGATAAAACGGCAATCACCAGCCACAGCAGCATCAATATGCTGCAAAAGGCAAACACGCCGGAAAAGCCGTATTTTTGAAACAGCAAACCGCCTGCCACGCCGCCGGCAAACAGTCCGAGCGACTGCATCGTGTTGTACACGCCCATCGCCGTACCCTTCAGGTCGGACGGCGCGATTTTGGAAACCATAGACGGCAGGCTCGCTTCCAACACATTAAAACCGATAAAGTAAACAACCAAATAAGCGGTAATCAAGCCTACCGAGCGCATACCGGACAGCAAACCGAGCTGTGCCGCCGCGATGCAGGCGATGCCCAAGATAAAAACCTGTTTGAGCTTGTTGCGCGTCTCGCCGACGATAATCAGCGGAACCATCACCACCAAGCCCGTAATGGTCGAGGGCAGATAGACTTTCCAATGCTGGATTTTTTCCAAACCGAGCTGCGTCATCGCAAAAGGCAGCGCGGTAAACAATGCCATTTGCGCGGCGTGCAGGGCGAAAATGCCGAAATCGAGCGTCAGCAGCCTACGGTTTTTCAAAACTTCGCCTATGCGCGAAGGCTGCGCCTGCGTATCTTCGTGCAGCTTGGAAACCTCCGGGTCGGGAGTCATCCACGCCACCACGCCGATACTGGCAACGGTCAAAATACCGGTCAGCAGAAACAAGCCGCGTACGCCCACCGCGTCGGCAATCACAGGGGCAACGACGAGGCTGACCGAAAACGTCAGACCGATACTCAAACCGATCATCGCCATCGCGCGGGTACGTACGCCGTCGCGCGTCAAATCCGCCAGCAGCGCGGTAACCGCCGCACTGACCGCTCCCGCACCCTGTATGGCGCGTGCGGCGACCAGCATGGGCAGCGTATCGGCGGCGGCGGCAAGGAAGCTGCCCGCTGCAAACACAATCAGCCCGACATAAATGGTTTTCTTGCGCCCGAACTTGTCGGAAGCGATGCCCAAAGGCAGTTGCAGCAGAGCCTGCGTCAGCCCGTAAATGCCCATTGCCAGCCCGACCAGCGTTTTGTTGCCTTCCGCGCCGGGCAGCGAGGCGGCATACACCGCCAATACGGGCAGCACGAGGAACATACCCAGCATACGCAGCGCGTACACGCCGGAAAGCGTCGTACTGGCGCGCCATTCGTGCGGAAACATTTGGATGCGGTTATCTCTTGCCATCATATTTTTTCAGACGGCATCAACAGTTGCAATGCCGTCTGAACTTCCAGTGAACAGATTTTCGGATTATACAGGATTCGCCGTATTTCGGTTGCGGCGCGGGTTCAAAATCAACGCCACTGCCAGCGGTTGCGCCACGCGCCCAAAACGGCGTTCGGATATTTATTGCTGCCGAGGCTACCGTTAAAACGGGCGAGTGCGCGGACGATGTTGCCTTTTTCAAGATTCCGGTAATGGCGCAGGATGGTACAGCCGTAACGCAGGTTGGTGCGGATGTCGAACAGGTTGTGCGCCGGTTTGCCGATGTAGTTTTTCCAAAACGGCATAACCTGCATCAGGCCGCGCGCGCCGACACCGCTGATTGCATACTGGCGGAACGCGCTTTCCACCTCAATCAGCCCCAACACAATCTGCGTATCCAAACCGGCCCGGCTGCTTTCGTACTGGATATTGACCAGCAGCCTGCGCCGCTCCTCCTCATCGGGGACGAACCTTGCCAACCGAGCAGACATCGCGGACAGCCAACGCTCGCCCTCTTTCGGATTGTCGAACACCAGCCTCGGCGGATTTATGCTGCCGACAGAGCTCCTCATCACGGAAGCCACATCGTCGGCAAGCGTTTCTTCACGTTGCGCGCCGGCTTGTGCCAGCGGGCTGAGCAACAGCGCGCCGGCAGCACACAATAGGCGGCGGCGTTGCAGATTGACGGGTAGGGTATCGGTCGGTTTTTTCATAGGGAACGGGGGCGCGTCCGGACGTTTCAGACGGCATTAAATATTCAAACAGAGATGATTGCTTCCAACGCGAAAAACCGCGCACAAAATCCAAGCACGGCATATCGCCCTGCCCTTTTCGGGCAAACTCCGATTTTACCGCTCTCAAGAACGCTTGTCCAAACAGGCACAGACAACACCGCCCGGACATTTCCCGTTTTCACCGGCTATCCGTCGTCCGGATTATGCAGCAGCACCATCAGCGCATCACGCTTTTCGGGCGGCAGCAGGCGGAAATATAGTAGATTAAATTTAAACCAGTACAGCGTTGCCTCGTCTTACCGTACTAATTTAAATTTAATCCACTATATCTTGAGGCCTTTGCAAAATTCCTTTCCCTCCCGACAGCCGAAACCCCAACACAGGTTTTCAGCTGTTTTCGCCCCAGATACCTCCTAATTTTACCCAAATACCCCCTTAATCCTCCCCGGATACCCGATAATCAGGCATCCGGGCTGCCTTTTAGGCGGCAGCGGGCGCACTTAGCCTGTTGGCGGCTTTCAACAGGTTCAAACACATCGCCTTCAGATGGCTTTGCGCACTCACTTTAATCAGTCCGAAATAGGCTGCCCGGGCGTAGCGGAATTTGCGGTGCAGCGTACCGAAGCTCTGTTCGACCACATATAGTGGATTAAATTTAAACCAGTACGGCGTTGCCTCGCCTTGCCGTACTATTTGTACTGTCTGCGGCTTCGTCGCCTTGTCCTGATTTAAATTTAATCCACTATAACGGGTTTTCGACAAATATCGGTTACGTTTGGTTTGCACTTCCGCCAGCGGACGGTTGCGGCAGGCTTTGCGCATAATGCCGTCCTGCAGCCGATGCTCTTTCAGTTTTCCGTAGGTCGGATTCTCAAATCCGACATTACTTCAATCGTATCCAATAGAAAAGTCCGCATTGCCGCCACCCCAATTATGCGGATAAATACCCTGTTTGACATAACGGTGAAACGTAGAAAACCCCCAATCGGAAATTTGTCCTACATAGCCATGTTTGACCGGATTGAAATGCAGATAATCAAAATGGCAGGCAAAATCGGCCTCATCGCGGATAGTATGTTCCCAAAAGCGTTTTTGCCAAAGCCTGAGATTGCCGCCGATTAAATATTGGCTGTGCCGCTTGATCTGCCGCCAGCGTTCCGAATAAGCAGAATCATTGTCCGGCAGCCGCCATATGGTATGCAGATGGTCGGGCATCAACACCCATGCCAAAATTTCAAACGGATACCGTTCGCGCACCGCCATTACCGCCTGCCGTAAAGCCAAACGCACCGCATCATCGGTCAAAATCTTCTGCCGTTTATTGGTTACAACCGTAAAAAAGTAAGTGCCGCCATTGCGGTAAAACGACGGTATTTCATAGTATTATGCTCGGAATGATTTTGTAGGTCGGATTCTTGAATTCGACATTTTGGGCATTGCTGCAATGGATTGCAATGATGGGAATGTTAAAGGTTTTGTCGGATACAAGTATCCGACCTACGCTTGCTGAACCGTCATTCCCACGAAAGTGGGAATCTAGAATCTCGGGGTTTCAGTCATTTCCGATAGATTCCCGCCGCGTCAGGGGTCTGGATTCCCGCCTGCGCGGGAATGACGGGTTTCGAGATTGCGGTGTTGTCGGAACGCAACTGAATCGTCATTCCCACGGAAGTGGGAATCTAGAATCTCGGGGTTTCAGTCATTTCCGATAGATTCCCGCCGCGTCGGAGGTCTGGATTCCCGCCTGCGCAGGAATGACGGGTTTCGAGATTGCGTTGTTGTCGGGAATGCAACTGAACCGTCATTCCCACGGAAGTGGGAATCTAGGACGTAAAATCTAAAGAAACCGTTTTATCCGATAAGTTTCTGTGCGGACAGGTCTGGATTCCCGCCTGCGCGGGAATGACGGGTTTCGAGATTACGGTGTATCGGGAATGATGGGAAACGGTGGGAATTGTGTAAAAAATGCCGTCTGAAGGTTCAGACGGCATCGGTGTCGGGGAATCAGAAGTGGTAGCGCATGCCCAATGAGACTTCGTGGGTTTTGAAGCGGGTGTTTTCCAAGCGTCCCCAGTTGTGGTAACGGTATCCGGTGTCCAAGGTCAGCTTGGGCGTGATGTCGAAACCGACACCGGCGATGACACCAAGACCCACGCTGCTGATGCTGTGGCTTTCGTGATAGGCAGGTTTGGGGGTCGGACCTTGTGGGACAGGGCCTCCATTGTTAGTGGTAACAGTCGTGGTTTTGCTTTCCACTGAATGAACCTGATGTTTAACGTGTCCGTAGGCGACGCGCACGCCGATATAGGGTTTGAATTTATCGTTGAGTTTGAAATCGTAAATGGCGGATAAGCCGAGAGAAGAAGTGGCGTGGAAGCTGCCGTTTCCCTGATGTTCTGTTTTGTCTTCTTGTTTGTTGCCGTTTTGGTGTTTAAATTCAGTAACTTTTTTAGAATAATTACTTTCTTTCCATTTTCTGTAACTGGCATAATCTGCCGCTATCCTCCAGTCGCCGAAATCGTAGCCGACCGACACCCGAGGGTGGATGGAATGCGTACGGATGTTTCTGAAATAATCGCTTACTGTGCTTGTGTTGTTTGCACCGGTTGCTTGCGGATAATCGTGGGTAATGCGTTCGGCGGCGTAGGCTAAATCCGCCTGCACATAATACGGGCTGCGGCTGCCGTCTTCACTTGCCGCCTGCGCTGCGGAAGAGAAGAGAAGAGAAGAGAAGAGAAGAGAAGAGAAGAGAAGAGAAGAGAAGAGAAGAGAAGAGAAGGTTTTTTGGGGGCTGGATTCATTTTCGACTCCGTATTCGGTTTTAACTGATTAAAAAGAACGATTTTCAATGATGTTGCAGGAGCGGACTATATCAGGTTTGGGGCGATGTTTCAACACAATATAGCGGATGAACAAAAAAGAGAACGATTCTCTAAGGTGCTGAAGCACCGAGTGAATCGGTTCCGTACTATCTGTACTGTCTGCAGCTTCGCCGCCTTGTCCTGATTTTTGTTAATCCGCTATAAAGACCGTCGGGCATCTGCAGCCGTCATTCCCGCGCAGGCGGGAATCTAGTCTGTTCGGTTTCAGTTATTTCCGATAAATGCCTGTTGCTTTTCATTTCTAGATTCCCGCTTTTGCGGGAATGACGGCGACAAGGTTGCTGTTATAGTGGATGAACAAAAACCAGTACGGCGTTGCCTCGCTTTAGCTCAAAGAGAACGATTCTCTAAGGTGCTGAAGCACCAAGTGAATCGGTTCCGTACTATCTGTACTGTCTGAGGCTTCGTCGCCTTGTCCTGATTTTTGTTAATCCGCTATAAACAACGCTTCGTCCGAAAAAACGATTGAATTTGCAGGCAGAAGCTGGACGAAAACCGCCGACAGCCTGCCGCAAAAGGCACACGGTTTGCGCTACGGCTTGGGCGTGTCGCGCGAAATCAATGCGGGCGGGCATCATTTCCTCTACGGAGACATCAGCGGCGGCGGCGTGCACTATTAGGATAACAAAGATTTCAGCGAACAGAGCCTGCGCCTGTCGCTCGGCTATAAAAACCGTTCAGTAACGCGCTCATTCGGCATCGTGCCGTTTATCGAGCAAAACCTCTTAGGCGGCAGCCGATACAATTTCGTCGGCGGCTTCAATGCCGATTTCTCCCGACGCTTGAGCGAACTGGCGGCTGACGCTGAACGTGGGCAATATGTGGAAGCGTTATCAGGAAGACCGCACCGCCGCCCGATACGACAGCCATATGCCGCTGGCGGGCGCGACGCTGATGTATTCCGCGCCGAAAGACTGGCTGCTTTACGGCGGTGCGGACTGGTCGCACAACATAACGAAAGAGGCGGAACAGGCTTCCATCCGCAAGGGTTTGCGTGTCGGCGCGGTCAAAACGTTCGACGGCGGCTTGGGTCTGCGGGCAAACCTGCGCTACACCCGCAGGATGTTTGACGCACCCGGGACCATTGTGTACCGCTTCCCGCGCAAAGACCACGAATATCAGGCAAACCTGTCGTTGTGGCACGACAAAATCTCTTGGAAGGGCTTTACGCCGCAACTCAATTTCCGCTACCTGAAAATCGACAGCAATATGAAAAGTTTTTACACACGCAAAAACATGCAGATTTTCATGAGCGTGGAAAAGGATTTCAAATAAGCGCAAAAAATGCCGTCGGCAACATCCGTGGGCAGAATCAAAAACAGCCGCATCATTTATTGTCAACGCCTGCGCCGTCAGAGTAACATTGCGTTTTTCCCCCACCGGTATCCACCATGACCACCCATCCCGCAAACGTCCTCGCCTCCGTCGATTTGGGTTCCAACAGTTTCCGCCTCCAGATTTGCGAAAACAACAACGGACAGTTGAAAGTTATCGATTCGTTCAAACAGATGGTGCGCTTCGCCGCCGGACTGGACGAACAGAAAAACCTGAGTGCCGCCTCCCAAGAACAGGCTTTGGACTGTCTGGCAAAATTCGGCGAACGCCTGCGCGGCTTCCGCCCCGAACAGGTGCGCGCCGTGGCAACCAACACATTCCGCGTTGCCAAAAACATCGCAGATTTCCTTCCCAAGGCCGAAGCGGCACTGGGTTTCCCCATCGAAATCATCGCCGGGCGCGAAGAGGCGCGGCTGATTTATACCGGCGTGATCCACACCCCCCCCCGGGCGGCGGCAAAATGCTGGTTATCGACATCGGGGGCGGTTCGACAGAATTTGTCATCGGCTCGACGCTGAATCCCGACATTACCGAAAGCCTGCCCTTGGGCTGCGTTACCTACAGCCTGCGCTTCTTCCAAAACAAAATCACCGCCAAAGACTTCCAAGCCGCCATTTCCGCCGCCCGCAACGAAATCCAGCGCATCAGCAAAAATATGAGGCGCGAAGGTTGGGATTTCGCCGTCGGCACATCGGGTTCGGCAAAATCCATCCGCGACGTGCTTGCCGCCGAAATGCCCCAAGAGGCGGACATTACCTACAAAGGAATGCGCGCCCTCGCCGAACGCATCATCGAAGCCGGTTCGGTCAAAAAAGCCAAATTTGAAAACCTGAAACCGGAACGCATCGAAGTTTTTGCCGGCGGACTTGCCGTGATGATGGCGGCGTTTGAGGAAATGAAACTCGACAGGATGACCGTAACCGAAGCCGCCCTGCGCGACGGCGTGTTTTACGATTTGATCGGGCGCGGTTTAAACGAAGATATGCGCGGACAAACGGTTGCCGAGTTCCAACACCGCTACCACGTCAGCCTCAATCAGGCGAAACGCACCGCCGAGACCGCGCAAACCTTTATGGACAGCCTCTGCCACGCTAAAAACGTTACAGTTCAAGAGCTTGCCTTGTGGCAACAGTATCTCGGACGCGCCGCCGCGCTGCACGAAATCGGTTTGGACATCGCCCACACCGGCTATCACAAGCATTCCGCCTACATCCTCGAAAACGCCGATATGCCGGGTTTCTCACGCAAAGAACAGACCATACTTGCCCAACTGGTCATCGGTCATCGCGGCGATATGAAAAAAATGAGCGGCATCATCGGCACCAACGAAATGTTGTGGTATGCCGTTTTGTCCCTGCGCCTTGCTGCCCTGTTCTGCCGTTCGCGCCAAGACCTGTCTTTCCCGAAAAATATGCAGTTGCGCACGGATACGGAAAGCTGCGGCTTCATCCTGCGTATTGACAGGGAATGGCTGGAACGCCATCCCCTGATTGCCGACGCATTGGAATATGAAAGCGTCCAATGGCAAAAAATCAATATGCCGTTTAAAGTCGAGGCCGTCTGAACCTTGCGGAACAAATGCCGTCCAAACCCTGTCCAGACGGCATTTGCCTGTCCGCAACATCCCGATATGCGCGGCACATCTGCTCGGAACGGTCATGCAGGCGTAAAAAACAAGGGGCATACAACTCAAAAACCGCCTGAAAATCTTCAGGCGGTTTCGTTTGGGTTGCCGGCAGGCGGCATCCCATCATTTTTGCCAAGGCAACAAATTATTTGGCGGCATCTTTCATTTTGTCTGCCGCTTCCTGAGTCGCGTCGGCAGCTTTGTTCAAAGTATCTTTAGCTGCTTCAGTTACAGCTTCTTTGGCTTCAGTTACAGCTTCCTCGGCACTTGCCTTTGCATCAGCCGCAGCATCTTTGACTTGGTCTTTCGCTTCTTCGACGGCAGAAGCGGCAGACTCGGCGGCAGAAGCCGCAGTGTCTTTAACATCGGACTCAACGGCTTGAACCGCTTCCTTAACCTCCTGTTTGGCTTCTTGCGAACAAGCTGCCAAGGCAGCCGCCATCATTGCGGCAATCAATAATTTTTTCATGTCTTATCCTTCTTGAGTTGTTGATTAAGGTTTTGCTTAAAAATCGGATCGTGTTCCATCAATCGGCTGATTTTGCCCATCGGCCGGAGAGAAAACGGTTTCCCGTTTAGTTAAAACCCATTATATTTAAATATAAAGGTTTTTTTTCTCGAACAATAAGGCGGCATCAATGCCATATTGAAACACGTCCGAAAACTATTTTATGAAAACAGTTCGGAAAATTGTAACACATATCCCCCTCCTTTTGAGTTTCCCGACGGTGCGGACTTTTTCCTGCAGGGTTTGAAAAAACCAAATATATTCCGGGATGTCCGAATACCTCAATAATGGCGGCGGCGGAAATAAAACGCCCCCTCGCTGTCGATTTCCAGCACATAGCGTCCGTTCTGCACGGCGGCATAGCCGCTTTTGCCTGCCTGATAGGGTTGCAGGGCGGAATGCGAAATCAGGTAATCCGTCAGTTTGCCGCCGTCTTCGGCGATATTGCCCACCAGTTTGGCAAACAAGGTATGGCACACGCCGTTTGCCGCCCAGCCCGAAGGCGCGCCCTTTCCGTCGGTTTCCATACATTTGCCGACGACGGCTTCCAAGTCGTTGGGATGCTTGCCGGTCAGCCGGACGACGTTTTGTTCCGGCAAGCCTTTAAGAGGTTCGGACGGCATTGGGTTTATTTCAACGGGCGGATACCGACCGCATCACGTACTTTGCCCAATAATTCGCGTGCTTCTTTACGCGCTTTTTGCGCGCCTGCCTGCAAAATCTCTTCGATTTGCGAAGGGTCGGCGGTCAGCTCGTTGTAGCGTTCGCGCGGTTCGGCGAGTTCGGCGTTGATTTTCGCCGCCAAAAGTTTTTTTGCCTCGCCCCAAGCCAAGCCGTCGGCAAGCATTTTCGTAAATTCTGCCGTTTCAGACGGCGTGGAGAAAGCTTTGTAGATTTCAAACAGAGGGCTTTCGTCGGGCTTCTTCGGCTCGCCCGGCTCTTTCATATTGGTGATGATTTTGTTGACCGATTTTTGGGTTTTTTTGTCGTTTTCCCAAAGCGGAATGGTGTTGCCGTAGGATTTGGACATTTTGCGTCCGTCCAAACCAACCAAGAGTTCGACGTTTTCGTCGATTTTCACTTCGGGCAGTGTGAAGAGTTCCCGGAAGCGGTGGTTGAAGCGGCCGGCAATATCGCGTGCCATTTCAACGTGTTGGATTTGGTCGCGACCGACTGGAACTTCATGGGCATTGAACATGAGAATGTCGGCAGTCATGAGGATAGGGTAGCTGTACAGACCCATTTCCACGCCGTGATCCGGATCCTCTTGACCGTTTTCGGTATTTGCCTGTACTGCGGCTTTGTAAGCGTGGGCGCGGTTCATCAGGCCTTTGGCGGTAATGCAGGTCAGAATCCAGTTCAATTCCATCACTTCGGGAATGTCGCTTTGACGGTAGAAGGTGGTGCGCTCGGGGTCGAGTCCGCAGGCAAGCCAAGTGGCGGCAACGGCTTGGGTGGATTGGTGAATCATCTCCGGCTCGTGGCATTTGATGATGCCGTGGTAATCGGCGAGGAAGAGGAAGGATTCGGTATCGGGGTTTTGCGCCGCGCGGACGGCGGGGCGAATGGCACCGACGTAGTTGCCCAGATGCGGGATGCCGGTGGTGGTTACGCCGGTCAGAACTCGTTTTTTGCTCATAAAATGTCCTTGCGGCATCAATGCCGTCTGAAAGGGAAAAAGATGTGCCGATTATACCCGATTTGCCACCTACATCCAGCCGACAACAGACTTTTCCATATTAAGAAGATATAGTTATACACATTATTATACATTTTTATATACTTTAAATTCAATGATATATCGAATTAAATATAGAAAAACAGAAACCAGAACTTGAGTTATCCACAATTATGCACATATAGGCTTCGACAGCGGACATTTTGAAAAGGAAACAAAAATGCGATACGACAAATTAACCGCCAAATTCCAACAAGCCCTTGCAGAAGCTCAGAGTTTGGCGTTGGCTGCGGACGGCAGCTATCTGGAAGCAGGCTTTGTGTTAAAAGCCCTGCTTGACGACCAAAACAGCGGAGCCGCCGCGTTGCTGGCGCATTCGGGCGTGAACGTGCCGCAGGTGAAACAGCGTTTGCAGCAGCATTTGAACAGCCTGCCGAAAGTGTCCGGCCAGGGCGGCGACATTCTGCCCAGCCGCGAATTGCAGGCGGTGTTGAACCTGATGGACAAAGCCGCAACCAAACGCGGCGATGCCTATATCGCCAGCGAACTTTTCCTGCTCGCCTTGGTGCAGCAGAACGATGCGACCGGCAAAATCTTGAAAGAAGCCGGCGCGACCGAACAAAACATCAATGCCGCGATTGACGCGGTACGAGGAGGACAAAACGTGAACGATGCCAATGCCGAAGACCAACGCGATGCGCTGAAAAAATACACGCTCGATCTGACCCAACGCGCCCGAGACGGTAAGCTCGACCCCGTTATCGGTCGTGACGACGAAATCCGCCGTGCAATTCAGGTATTGCAACGCCGCACCAAAAACAACCCCGTGCTGATTGGCGAACCGGGCGTGGGTAAAACCGCCATTGTTGAAGGCTTGGCGCAACGTATCGTCAACGGCGAAGTGCCTGAATCCCTGCGCAACAAACGCCTTTTGGTTCTGGACTTGGCGGCTTTGATTGCCGGCGCGAAATACCGCGGCGAATTTGAAGAACGCTTGAAAGGCGTATTGAACGATTTGGCGAAAGACGATGGCAACACTCTGATTTTCATCGACGAAATCCATACTTTGGTCGGCGCAGGCAAAACCGACGGTGCGATGGATGCGGGCAATATGCTGAAACCGGCTTTGGCACGTGGCGAATTGCACTGTATCGGCGCGACCACCTTGGACGAATACCGCCAATACATCGAAAAAGACGCGGCACTCGAACGCCGCTTCCAAAAAGTATTGGTCGGCGAGCCAAGTGTAGAAGACACCATCGCTATCTTGCGCGGTTTACAGGAGCGTTATGAAATCCACCACGGTATCGATATTACCGACCCTGCTATCGTTGCCGCAGCGGAGTTGAGCGACCGCTACATTACCGACCGCTTCCTGCCTGATAAAGCGATTGATTTGATTGACGAAGCCGCCAGCCGTGTCAAGATGGAAAAAGAAACCAAGCCGGAAGCAATGGACAAAATCGACCGCCGTCTAATTCAGCTTCGGATGGAAAAGGCGCACGTTGAAAAAGAAAAAGACGATGCCAGCAAAAAACGTTTGGAACTGATAGACGAGGAAATCAACGGTCTGCAAAAAGAATACGCCGATTTAGACGAAATCTGGAAAGCCGAAAAAGCAATTTCAGACGGTGCTGCTAATATTAAGAAACAAATTGACGAAGTCAAAATTAAAATCGAACAGGCAAAACGGCAAGGCGATTTGGCACTGGCTTCAAAATTGATGTATGAAGATTTGGAGCATTTGGAAAAACAGCGTGCAGCCGCCGAACGGGCAGATACGGACAGCACAAAACCGGCAAACAAACTCTTGCGTAATAATGTCGGCGCAGAGGAAATCGCAGAGGTGGTTTCCCGTATGACCGGCATTCCCGTATCCAAAATGATGGAAGGCGAACGCGACAAACTGCTGAAAATGGAAGAAGTATTGCACCGCCGCGTGGTCGGACAGGACGAAGCCGTGCGTGCCGTGTCCGACGCTATCCGCCGCAGCCGCTCCGGTCTTGCCGATCCGAACAAGCCTTACGGCAGCTTCCTGTTCTTGGGCCCGACCGGCGTGGGTAAAACCGAGTTGTGTAAAGCCCTGGCAGGCTTTCTGTTCGACAGCGAAGATCATCTGATTCGCATCGATATGTCCGAATATATGGAAAAACACGCCGTTGCCCGCTTAATCGGCGCGCCTCCGGGTTATGTCGGCTACGAAGAAGGCGGCTACCTGACCGAACAAGTGCGCCGCAAACCGTACAGCGTGATTCTGCTGGACGAAGTGGAAAAAGCCCATCCCGATGTGTTCAACATCCTGCTGCAAGTATTGGATGACGGTCGTTTGACCGACGGGCAAGGCAGGACGGTAGATTTTAAAAATACCGTGATTGTGATGACTTCCAACATCGGCAGCCAGCACATCCAACAAATGGGCATTCAGGATTACGAAGCGGTAAAAGAAGTTGTGATGGAGGATGTGAAAGAACATTTCCGTCCTGAAATGATCAACCGCATCGACGAAGTGGTCGTGTTCCACGGTTTGGATCAGGCAAACATCCGCAGCATTGCGAAAATCCAGCTCAAAGGTTTGGAAAAACGTTTGGAAAAACAAAACCTGCGCCTGGCTGTTTCCGATGCCGCACTGGACATCATCGCCAAAGCCGGTTTCGACCCGATTTACGGCGCACGTCCGCTCAAACGCGCCATCCAGTCGGAAATCGAAAACCCGCTGGCAAAAGCCCTGCTTGCCGGAAACTATGCGCCCGAAAGCGAAATCAGGGTGGAAGCCGACGGCGACAGACTGAAATTTGCCTGATTCGTTCCTGCTGTTGAAAATGCCGTCTGAAACGGGAATCTCCGTTTCAGACGGCATTTTTTATCCTCGGCAGACAAACCGTCCCCTTATTGGCGGTAGGTTTGCAGGAATCTTGCCAGCCTGCCCATCGCCTCTTCAATCTGATGGACGTAAGGCAGCGTAACAATGCGGAAATGGTCGGGCTTGATCCAATTAAACCCCGTTCCCTGTACCAGCAAGACTTTTTCGCGCACCAGCAAATCGTAAACGAATTTCATGTCATCGCGGATGCGGTACATTTCGGTATCGATTTTCGGGAACATATACATCGCGCCCATCGGTTTGACGCAGGACACGCCGGGGATTTGGCTGACCAGTTCCCACGCCCTGTTGCGCTGTTCCAAAAGCCGCCCGCCCGGCAGGATAAATTCGTTAATGCTCTGATAGCCGCCCAATGCCGTCTGAATCGCGTGCTGCATCGGCGTATTGGCACACAAGCGCATGGACGAGAGCATATCCAAACCCTCGATGTAACCTTTTGCGTGATGTTTCGGCCCGTTGAGCACCATCCAGCCTTGGCGGAAGCCGGCGACGCGGTAGGATTTGGACAAACCGTTGAACGTTACCGTCAAAAGGTCGGGGGCAAGCGCGGCGATGTGGTGGTGAACCGCTCCGTCATAAAGGATTTTATCGTAAATCTCGTCGGCGAAAATAATCAAACCGTGCTTGCGCGCCAGTTCGGCGATTTCCAACAGGATTTCCCTGCTGTACACCGCGCCTGTCGGATTATTGGGATTGATGACGACGATGGCTTTGGTTTTGGGCGTGATTTTGGCTTCCATATCGGCAAGGTTGGGGAACCAGCCGTTTTCTTCGTCGCACAGATAATGGCGTACCGTACCGCCCGCAAGCGTTGCCGCCGCCGTCCACAAAGGGTAGTCGGGCGCGGGAATCAGGATTTCGTCGCCGTCGTCGAGCAATGCCTGCATAGACATCGTAATCAGCTCGGACACGCCGTTGCCGATATAGACATCATCAACCGTAATATCGCGCAAACCTTTGGTCTGATAGTAGTGAACAATGGCTTTGCGGGCGGAATACAGCCCTTTAGAATCGCAATAGCCTTGCGAAGTCGGCAGGTTGCGGATGACATCGACCAAGATTTCATCAGGGGCTTCAAAGCCGAACGGCGCAGGGTTGCCGATATTGAGTTTAAGGATTTTATTGCCCTCCTCTTCCAACTGAAGGGCTTTTTTGTGAACCGGCCCGCGTATGTCGTAACAGACGTGATCGAGCTTTGCAGACTTGGGAAATTTATCCATGATGTGTTCCGTAAATTTTGGGCAATGGGTGGGAATGTACTCTTTTTCACGCGGAATTTAAAGCATCAAACCGAGATTTTCAGGCTTTTTACCTGCCCTCTTTGCGCCGTTCGCTGACGCTTTTGCCGCCTATTCCCCAGTTATCGGTATCCACTTCGTCAATCACGACAACCGTTGTTTCGGGATTTTTGCCCAGCACGCGTGCCAGCAATTCGGTTACGCCGCCGATCAGTTCCGCTTTTTGCGCGGCAGTCGGTGCTTCCTTGCCGCCGGTTACTTTAATATTGACATAAGGCATGATCTTTCTCCGTTTTGAAATATTGCTATCTTATCAAACAAGTTGCCTCCGCCCAAACGTCCGCTTCATTTTCTGAAAAATTCAAATCGATATAGTGGATTAACAAAAATCAGGACAAGGCGACGAAGCCGCAGACAGTACAAACAGTACGGAACCGATTCACTTGGTGCTTCAGCACCTTAGAGAATCGTTCTCTTTGAGCTAAGGCGAGGCAACGCCGTACCGGTTTTTGTTAATCCACTATACAAAAAGACAGTTTTCAGACAGCAAATCCGTCTTCACACGATACCTATTTTGTTATAACATAACAAAATCTTTAACCCACACGAGACAAAGGCTGCACCATGAAGAAAACATTGACACTGCTCGCCGTTTCCGCCCTATTTGCCGCATCCGCCCACGCCCACCGCGTCTGGGTCGAAACCGCCCACACGCACGGCGGCGAATACCTTAAAGCCGACTTGGGCTACGGCGAATTTCCCGAACTCGAACCCATCGCCAAAGACCGCCTGCACATCTTCAGCAAACCGATGCAGCTGGTTACCGAAAAAGGCAAGGAAAACATGATTCAACGCGGCACATACAACTACCAGTACCGAAGCAACCGTCCCGTTAAGGACGGCAGTTACCTCGTCATCGCCGAATATCAGCCTACTTTCTGGTCAAAAAACAAAGCAGGCTGGAAACAGGCGGGCATCAAACAAATGCCTGACGCAAGCTATTGCGAACAAACCCGAATGTTCGGCAAAAACATCGTCAACGTCGGACACGAAAGCGCGGACACCGCCATCATCACCAAACCGGTCGGACAAAACTTGGAAATCGTCCCGCTGGACAATCCCGCCAACATTCACGTAGGCGAACGCTTCAAAGTCCGCGTTCTGTTCCGTGGCGAACCGCTGCCCAATGCCACCGTTACCGCCACCTTTGACGGCTTCGACACCAGCGACCGCAGCAAAACGCACAAAACCGAAGCACAGGCTTTCTCCGACACCACCGACGGCAAAGGCGAAGTGGACATCATCCCCTTGCGCCAAGGCTTTTGGAAAGCCAGTGTCGAACACAAAGCCGACTTCCCCGATCAAAGCGTGTGCCAAAAACAGGCGAACTACTCAACTTTAACCTTCCAAATCGGCCATTCTCACCATTAATCCCGCCCGCACAAAAATGCCGCCTGAAGGCTTCAGACGGCATTTTTTGTTCAAACATCAATACCAACCGCGCAGTTTCATCGCTTTTTCAACACGGCGGATACTCATCATGTAAGACGCGGTTCGCAAATCGACATCATACTCTTGCGCCAAGTTCCATATATCGCGGAACGCACGGCGCAGGACGACGGTTTCTTTTTCCTGAACTTCGTCAAACTCCCAATAATAGCCTTGCAGATTTTGTACCCATTCAAAATAAGATACCACCACGCCGCCGCAGTTCGCCAAAATATCGGGCACGACCAATACGCCGTTTTGACGCAGGATAACGTCGGCTTCGGGCGTAGTCGGGCCGTTCGCGCCTTCGACCACGATTTTCGCGCGGACTTTACCGGCGTTTTCAGAAGTCAGTTGATTTTCCAGCGCGCAAGGGGCGAGTACGTCCACATCCAAAGCCAAAAGTTCGGCGTTGGTAATTTCCTTGCCGTAACCGGCTTCGTTGGTGATGAAGCCTTTTTCTTGGAACTCTTTAAACAAAGCTTCCATATCCAAGCCGTTTTCGTTGTAAATGGCAACGTCAACAGTAGAAACCGCAACGACTTTCGCGCCGGATTGATGCGCGTAATAACCTGTGTGGTAACCGACATTACCGAAACCTTGAATGGCGTAAGTGGCACCCTTCACGTCTTTGCCCAGTTTTTCCAAGGCTTGGACGGCGGCGAGGTTCACGCCGTAACCCGTGGCTTCGGTACGCGCCAAAGAGCCGCCGAACTCAACCGGTTTACCGGTAAATACGCCCGGTGCAGAATGTTTCACCACGTTTTCATAGGCATCAACCATCCAAGACATGATTTTGCCGTTGGTGTTCACATCGGGGGCGGGAATATCGATTTTCTCGCCGATCAGCGGAGAAATGGCTTCGGAATAAGCGCGGGCGATGCGTTCCAGTTCCGCCTCGGAATAATCGCGCGGATCCAAGGTAATGCCGCCTTTGCCGCCGCCATAAGGAATACCCGCAACGCAGCATTTGATGGTCATCCAAATTGACAAGGCTTTGACTTCGTCCAGATTCACACCGGGATGGAAGCGCACGCCGCCTTTATAGGGGCCGACGGCGTTGTTGTGTTGCGAACGGTAGCCCGTGAAGGTTTTGACCGTGCCGTCGTCGAGTTTGACGGGGAAATTGACTTCCAACACGCGGGTCGGACTCTTCAGGATTTCATAAACGGCCGGATCGGTTTTCAGCCGGTCGCAGGCGGTTTTGACCTGTTTGCGCGCGATTTCAAACGGATTGAGGGTTTCTTTTGCAAGGGCTTCAGACATTTTGCTTCCTTTTCACAAAAAGATTTTCAGGGGCGTGCATTTCGCTCATTACTATAACCAATTTCCCGACAAAATGTAATAGCGTGTAGTCGGCATAAGCCCGATTTGATTAATCTATATATGATTTTATTTTTCAAGCCGCACGGAATCAGCCCGGACTCCGCCTGAAAAAGCAGCGCGCGCATCCGAAAAATAAATGTCCAATTAAATAAAGATATAGGCATCCTTTTATTTTTTAAAAATTTAATTGGAACATCGCTGGGATTTCAAACCCTTGCCCGATTCCGCCCCGAAATCCGAAAACACCGCCTGCAAAACCTGTTGCGATTGTTAACAATCTATACATTAGAAGCCCTGTGCAAACGATGTTAAAATAAACCCTTTCAACCCGACAGGAAATCAGATTATGAATGCAGCCATCGAACACGTCCAAGCCGTCGCCTTCGATTTGGACGGCACACTGTGCGATTCCGTCCCCGACCTTGCCGCCGCCGCAGAAGCGATGTTGGAACAACTCGGTATGAAACCGCTGCCCGCCAAAGTGGTCGAAAGCTATGTGGGCGACGGCATCGGCAAACTGGTTCACCGCGTCCTCACCAACGACCGCGACCGCGAAGCCGATTCCGAACTGTGGGAAAAAGGTTTCGTATCCTATATGAAATACTACCGCGACCATTTGAGCGTCTTCACCCGCCCCTATCCCGAAACCGCAACCGGGCTGGCATTGCTCAAATCTTTGGGCATCCCGCTGGCAGTCATTACCAATAAAAACGAAATCCTTGCCGTCGAACTGTTGAAACAGCTCGGACTTGCCGACTACTTCAGCCTGATACTCGGCGGCGACAGCCTGCCCGAGAAAAAACCCAGCCCCCTGCCGCTGCGGCACGCCGCCGAAGTTTTGGGTATCGATGTTGCAAACATGGTTATGGTCGGCGACTCGCGCAACGACATCATCGCCGCCAAAGCCGCCGGCTGCCTGAGCGTCGGCGTTACCTTCGGTTACGGCGATATGACGCTGCTCTCGCAAGACGATGCGACCCGCCCCGACTGGATTATCGGCTCGCTGCCCGAAATTTACGAAAACCTGCAACCTCAGAAAAACAAAGAAGAGTAGGCATTCGGACGGCTCCGGTTTGCGCCGCTATGCCGTCTGAAACCTGCCCCACGCCGAAACCGCCGCCATGAAACCGCAAAAATCCCTACGCGCCCGCGCGATGGACATCCTCTCGCGCCAAGAACTCAGCCGCATCGGTCTGAAACGCAAACTTGCACCGCACGCCGAAAGCGAAGAGGAGTTGGAAAACGTGTTAAACGAATTTGCCGAACGCAACTGGCAGTCGGATTTGCGCTATGCCGAAGCCTATATCCGCAGCAAAAGCCGCAAACACGGTTCATTGAGGCTGAAACAGGCTTTGGCGCAACAGGGCATAGATGAAGAAACCAGCCGCAACCTGCTTCCCGACCGCTCAAGCGAAAAACTGGCCGCCATAGCCGTGTTGCGTAAAAAATTCAAACACCCCGCCGCCGACCTCAAAGAAAAACAAAAACAGGCGCGTTTCCTCGCCTATCGCGGATTCGATGCCGATACCGTTCAGACGGCATTGAAACACGCTTGGGACGAAAATTGGGAAGACGGCTGCTGACCTTCCTTCTTGAATCTTTTTGCACGGCAACATAACCTTACGCCCGTTTCCAACTTTTCCGATTGAGAACAAAATGTCCGGACAACCCGAAAAACACCACACCTCCCCCATCGAAGACGAACGCAAAAACCCGGTTTACCGTATGGGACGGGCAGTTGCTGGATTCATGCTCGTCGTTTGGGCGGGCGTATTGGCACTCGTGTTTTTCCTGGTCTTCCGTTTTTGGCTTTCCTAAACAAAATGCCGTCTGAAGGCTTCAGACGGCATCGGCGGTCCATTTCGGCAGACTATCCCATCATAGCTTTTTTTAGCTTGAATTCCACTTCCCCATTCCCTAAAATTTCCCCGCACCCATTTCAAAACACCCTTTCTTAAAACAGGTACACTATGACACAACAACGCCAACTGCCTTCCCACGAACTCATTATGTCCGAACTGATGATGCCGGACACCGCCAATTTCAGCGGCAACGTACACGGCGGCGAACTCCTGCTCCTGCTCGACCAAGTCGCCTATTCCTGCGCCAGCCGTTACAGCGGCAATTATTGCGTTACCCTGTCGGTTGACAAAGTCCTGTTTAAAGAACCCATCCACATCGGCGATTTGGTTACCTTTTACGCCGCTGTCAACTACACGGGACGCACCTCGATGGAAATCGGCATCCGTGTCGAAGCACAAAACATCCGCACCGGCGAAATCCGCCATACCAACAGCTGCTACTTCACGATGGTTGCGGTCAAAGACGGCAAACCCGTCCCTGTCCCTCCGCTGGAAATCCTGACCGACCGCCAACGCTGCCGCTACGAAAAAGCCAAAAAACGCAGAGACATCAGCCTGCAAGCCTCTGAAGACATGTCCTGCGGCTGCTGACGGCGGACTATGCCGTCTGAAAGACAGGCACATCGCGCCATCCGTTTCCATTGCAAACGGATGAAATCAAGCAAATATAGTGGATTAAATTCAAACCAGTACGGCGTTGCCTCGCCTTAGCTCAAAGAGAACGATTCTCTAAGGTGCTGAAGCACCAAGTGAATCGGTTCCGTACTATCTGTACTGTCTGCGGCTTCGTCGCCTTGTCCTGATTTTTGTTAATCCACTATACCCAAACACAGTCAAACAAATTTATATGCCCCATCCCTTCCGAATAATTTGAAAACACAGCCGCCAAAAACAAAAATGCCGTCTGAAAACCTTTCAGACGGCATTTCCAATTTGATTTCAGGCAGAAAGTCAGAACGCGATATAGCTGTTCGGGTTAACCGGTTTGCCGTTTTGCCGCACCTCGAAATGAAGCTGCGTTCTGGAAGCGTCGGTATTGCCCATCAAAGCGACCTGCTGCCCGCGTTTGACCTGCTGGCCTTCACCGACCAGCAATTTTTGGTTGTGCCCGTATGCGGTCAGGAAGGAAGAATTATGCTGGATGATGACCAGATTGCCGTATCCCCTCAAACCGGAACCTGCATAAACCACTTTGCCGTCAGCCGCCGCCAAAACGGGCTGTCCCGCATTACCGGCAATATCGACACCCTTGTTGTTGCCGCCGAAATCGGCAACCACTTTACCTTGCGTCGGACGCTGCCAAACAATGCCGCCGACCGAACGCGTGCCGGAAGGCGAAGCGGCAGGAGATTGCGGGGCGGGCGCGGGAACCGCTTTATTTTCCGCAGCGGGCGCGGCAGGTTGCGGCGCGGACTGCACAGGCGGTTGCGCGGCGGGTTTCACAGGGGTTTGCACGGCAGCCGGTACGGCGGGCCTGCTTTCTACGGCTGAGGTTTTCGGTGCGGCATATCCTGCCGGTTTGACTTTAACAATCTGACCGATGCTCAACGTATTGTCGGTCATGCCGTTCCACGCACGGAAATCGTCTTGAGAGATATGGTAGCGTTTGGAAATGTTGTACACCGTGTCGCCGCGCACAATAGTATGCGTCGCCGCGTTGATGTCGACGGGTGCGGACTGTACGGGCGGTTGCGCGGCAGCCGGTACGGCGGGCCTGCTTTTTACGGCTGCGGCTTTCGGTGCGGCATATCCTGCCGGTTTGACTTTAACAATCTGACCGATGCTCAACGTATTGTCGGTCATGCCGTTCCACGCACGGAAATCGTCTTGAGAGATATGGTAGCGTTTGGAAATGTTGTACACCGTGTCGCCGCGCACAATAGTATGCGTCGCCGCGTTGATGTCGACGGGTGCGTAAGAAGGAACGTATGTACCCGAAACGGCAGGTGCAGACGGCGGAACATAAGCAGGAGGCGTATAAACCGGCGCGCTTTGCACCGGCGGCACATAAGGCGCATCGCCGGCAGGAGCCGGGCTGTACGGCGTTGCTCCATAGGGGTTGTTGTAAACTGCCGAAGACGGCGCGTCCTGCATACCTGAATTGCCTGCAATGACGGGGGCAGGCTGCTGGGTAGCACAACCGCCCAACAGTGCGGCAAAGGAGGCGCAAGCCGCCAAAAGTGTCGTTTGTTTCAACATAAGATAACCTTCATGTTCCGATATATAGCCTGAATGCGGTATATCATAATAAAAATGCGCGTTCTTCTCAAGCGCAAAGCCCGACGGTATAGTGGATTAACAAAAATCAGGACAAGGCGACGAAGCCGCAGACAGTACAAATAGTACGGAACCGATTCACTTGGTGCTTCAGCACCTTAGAGAATCGTTCTCTTTGAGCTAAGGCGAGGCAACGCCGTACTGGTTTTTGTTAATCCACTATATTTGATGAAACGGTCAGTCCGCATGCCAGAACGCCGCTGTTTCCGCCATGTCCGGATAGGCGGTCAGGTCGATTTGCAGCGGCGTTACGGTAATGAAACCTGCGCCGCATTCACCGAAATCCGTTCCCTCTTCTTTGTCGGAAACCCTGCCTACCGGGCCTATCCAATAAATCTGTTCGCCGCGCGGATTGCGCGCGGGGATGACGTTCTGACCGTGATGCCTCCTGCCCAAACGGGCGATTTTAATGCCCCGCACATCTTCCGGCTCGACGGCGGGGATATTGATGTTCCACAAAATAGGGGACTGCGGGGGGTTTTTGAAAAAATGCGCCAACAATGTCCACAGTGCCTTTTCTGCGGTTGCCCAATAGCGTCCGGAAGCGTCGTTTAAGGAAAACGCCACAGCGGGTATGCCCATAAGGTAGGCTTCGGTTGCCGCCGCAACCGTCCCCGAATAAAGCGTGTCGTCCCCCATATTCGCGCCCCGGTTGATGCCCGAAAAGACAAAATCGGCCTGAAAATCCGAAAATACAGACTGCCCGATGTGGATACAGTCGGTCGGCGTGCCGTTGACATAGTAGAACCCGTTTTGCGCCTGTTTCAACTGCAAAGGGCGTTCCAGCGTCAGCGAATTGCTGACCCCGCTCCTGTCGCGTTCGGGCGCAACCACCCTGACGTTGGCAAATTCCGCCGTAACGCGCGCCAAAACGGCAATACCTTCGGAGAGGTAGCCGTCGTCGTTGGAAATCAAAACGTTCATTTTCTATCCTGAATGCTTATTCTTCGGGCAATTTGGTGATTTTGACCCGCTCGATGCGCTGCCCTTCTTTTTCGACCACTTCAAACCGCCAGCCGTGGAAATCGGCAAAATCGCCGACATCGGGGATGGTTTGCAATTCTTCCATAATCAGCCCGGCAACCGTATGGAAATCGGCATCTTCCTCCTGCTGCGGCAGGTTGAGTTGCGGTGCGAGTTCCACATATTCCAACGCGCCTTCCATCGTCAGGCTTTCATCGGGATTCCCCTGAACGGCTGGTTCTTCTTCGCGCTCAAATTCTTCGGGGAACTCGCCTGCGATGGTTTCGAGCAGGTCTTTCATGGTTACCATGCCCAATACCGCGCCGAACTCGTCCACCACCAAAGCATAATCCGCGCTGCTTTGGCGGAAGAGTTCGATTGCGCCCAGCGCGGTGGTGCTGTCGGGCAGGACGAGTGGCTGGCGCAATGCCGTCTGAATGTCGAGACCGCCTGTTTCCAGCAGTTGGGACAGCAGGTCTTTTTTGTTGATGTAGCCCAAAGGTTCGTCCACGCCCGCCTTACCGACAACGAGCAGGCGGCTGTAAGGCGTGTTTTGCAGTTGGGCACACTGTTCTTCGCGGCTTTGGGAAATGTCCAGCCGTTCGATGTCGCGGCGTGGGATCATCACCCCCATAATCGGGCGTTCGGCAAGCGTCAGCACGCTGCGTATCATCGATTTTTCGTTTTCTTCAAAATGCGCGTCGTCCCCGGATTCGCCGCCCGCATCGGCAAGCACGCTTTCGCGTATGCCCATCATACCCAAAACGTTTTCGGCGGTGCGCTTGCGCCACGAGCTGCCGATGTAGTCGTTTTTGCGGCTGTTGCGCTGGGAAATCTGGTTAAACAGTTCGATTAAAATCGAGAAGCCGATGGCGGCGTAGAGGTAGCCTTTGGGAATGTGGAAATGGAAGGCTTCGGCAATCAGGCTGAAACCGATCATCAACAAAAAACCAAGGCAGAGCATCACGACGGTAGGGTGTCTGTCTACAAATTCGGTCAAGAGTTTGCTGGCGGAAATCATCACCGCCATCGCGACGACGACCGCACCCATCGCCACGACGATATGATCGACCATCGCCACCGCAGTAATGACCGAATCGATGGAAAACACGGCATCCAGTATCAGGATTTGCGCGACCACGCCCCAAAACGGCGCGTGTTTTTTTTGGTTGTCGGCAACGGTAAAACGGTTGTGCCCTTCGAGGCGTTCATGCAGTTCGGTGGTGGCTTTGTAAAGCAGGAAAATACCGCCCGCGAGCATAATCATGTCCTTGCCGGAAACGGCGAGGCCGCCGATTTGGAACAGCGGCTCGGTCAGCGTGATGATGTGCGCCATAAAAGCAAGCATAATGATGCGGATGACGACTGCCAGCCCCAGCCCGATAATCCGTGCGCGGTCGCGCCGTGCGGGCTGGACCTTGTTTGCCAAAATCGCCACAAAGACAAGATTGTCTATCCCCAATACAACTTCCAACACCAAAAGCGTGGCAAAACCTATCCAGGTATGCGGTTCTGCCAACCAACTGAAATCCATGATTTTCGTATTCCTCAAGTTCAAACGCGAAAAGGCAGCCTGAAGCGCTCAAGCTGCCTGAACAGACGGTACGCACAAAAAACGGCGGGCGGGCTTGCTGCTCTGCTCGGGGTCTTGCATGTGCGTGTACCTTCGGTCGAAATAATTTAAATAGTTTAACAGCTTATCGGGGCAATGGCAAAATGCCATACCGTCTGAAAGGATGTTCGGACGGCATGAGCTTATTTTGAAATGTTTCAACACACGGACGGCACATAAAGCCTTCCCCTATGTGTTGCCCTGATTGAGGGGTTGCGCCCCTCTCAAATACAGTCTGATTCTACCGCCGCGAAGAACGGATGTTCGAGTGCGGACGGAGTCCCAACGCTTAAGGGGTGATGATGAAGCCGTCTATCGGCGCGTAGCCTTTGGTGTTGCCCTCTTTATCGGTAATGACTATCCACTCTTTCTGCCTGCTGCTGGTAAACGGCAGGTAATACAGCTCCTCCCCTTCGGCGAGACCTGCCTGTTTCAGAATGTCCGCAACCGTCGTTTTTCTCGCATCCGCCAAGACTTTCAGCGGTTTCAGATGTTTGCGGATTTCTTCTGCTTCCTTGTCGGAATACGGCAGCCACTGGTCGGGACGCATACTCGGCTCGATACCTTTCAGGGACAAATCCAGCGTCTTGTTCTTCTCATCCGCATCCTCAGGTTCTTTCAATGCAATGCGGCGGATGCCGAACCACGACAGGCTTTGCAGCCCTTCGGGGGCTTTGTGCAAATCTTCGACCACGACTTCCGCCGCCGTAACAATGGTCATACGATCCTGTTCAAACGCTTCCACCACAGGACGCGCCAGCGAAACGCTGTGCAGACCGTACACCAAAGCCGCCAGCTGGATGATGCCGACCATGGAAAAATCGACCATGCGTGCCTTTGTCTTTTTCTTCGGGCTTGCCAAAATTAAAGTCAGCAGCGGACCACATACAATATCGACAGCCACCACCAGCTGATAAAGCGACAGCCCTCCCGTCAGCTCGGCATAAGGATAAGGATACCAAACCTTAAAAACCAGCAATGCCGCCAGCCCTGCAACCGACAGGCTGATTAAGAGGTGCCAGCCCGCACTTTTCAAGGCAAAACGCCATCTCGGGACTGTTTTTCCGTTTTCCATCATATCTTGTTCAAATCAAAAATAACCGTAAAAACAGGGCGCATTGTACAACAGATAGAGACTGCTTAAAATGCGGCGCCGTCTGAAATCCTGCCGTTCAGACGGCATCCGTCACCCGACATCCATACACAGATATTTCAATTCTAGATATTCGTCCGCACCGTATTTGCTGCCTTCACGTCCCAAACCGCTACGTTTCACGCCGCCGAACGGTGCCGCTTCATTGCTGATTAAGCCCGTATTGATGCCGACCATACCGTATTCCAAGGCTTCGCCGACGCGCCATTGGCGGGCGGTGTCGGCGGTGAAAAGGTAAGCTGCCAAACCGTATTCCGTATTGTTCGCAGCCTCGATGACCTCGGCTTCGGTTTCAAAACGGAATACCGGACACAACGGCCCGAAGGTTTCTTCGCGTGCCACCGCCATTTGCGCCGTTACGCCGCTTAAAACAGTCGGCTCAAAAAACGTTCCGCCCAACGCGCTGCGTTTGCCGCCGGTCAGACAGACCGCGCCTTTTGAGAGCGCGTCGGCGATGTGCTGCTCGACTTTTTCTACCGCTTTTTCCTCAATCAGCGGCCCTTGGTTTACGCCATCCTCCAAGCCGTTGCCCAATTTGAGCGCGGCTGCTTTTTCACTCAATTTGCGGCAAAATGCGTCGTAAATGCCCGATTGGGCGTAAACGCGGTTGGTGCAGACGCAGGTCTGACCGCTGTTGCGGAACTTGCTGGCGAGCGCACCTTCGACGGCTTTGTCCAAATCGGCATCGTCAAACACGATAAACGGCGCGTTGCCGCCCAGCTCCAAACTGAGTTTTTTAATGTCCGCCGCGCTGTCGGCAAAAATTTTCGCACCGACTTCGGTAGAGCCGGTGAAGCTGATTTTGCGGATAATCGGGTTCGTGGCAAATTCACGGCCGATTTCCGATGCGCGACCGCTGACGACGGGCAACAAATCCTGTGGTACGCCCGCTTCATAAGCCAGCACGACCAACGCATACGCACTCAAAGGCGTGAGCGATGCGGGTTTGACGATCATCGCGCAGCCCACCGCCAAAGCAGGCGCAGCCTTGCGCGCAATCATTGCAGATGGGAAGTTCCACGGCGTAATCGCGGCGGTAACGCCGACAGGCTGTTTCAACACAATCAGTTTTTGCGACGCTTTTACACTCGTTAACACATCGCCGTCAATCCGCCGCGCTTCTTCGGCAAACCAGCGCACAAACGAAGCCGCATAATCGATTTCGCCGCGCGACTCGGTCAGGCTTTTGCCCTGCTCCATCGTCATCAGGCGCGCCAGTGCTTCTTTGTTTTCTTTAACTAAAAAATACCAACGCCACAATATGTCGGCGCGTTCCAAAGCAGTTTTCGCCGCCCATAATTTTTGCGCTGCCGCCGCCTTTTGAATCAGGTTTTTCAGTTTGTCCGAACCCGTATTGCGGACATACGCCAAAATTTCGCCCGTTGCCGGATTGCCGACCCCGATGCCGTCTGAAATCGGGGAAAGGGAAATATCGGGATGCTTGATTAATTGGGAATATTCGTTCATTTCGTATCCTCCGGTATGCGGAATAACCGCTTTCAAATGCCGTCAATCTCGCGGACATTATCATCTTCATATTCCAAAACTGCAAACCCTTCCGATGCCGTCTGAAGCATCCGATCGGGCAGCGCAACATCCGGGCGGTGTCTGAATATGGCGCGGGCGCAATCCCTGTCGTTTAAGAAAAATATTTTTTATACGATAGTAATCTTTAGAAAGAAAAGTAATGCAGCCCTTTGATGGGGTGCAATATATAAGGAGCAAAGATTGCAGTTGCAACGTGTGGTAGAGTATGGCAAAAATCCGAACATTATAGTGGATTAACAAAAACCAGTACAGCGTTGCCTCGCCTTAGCTCAAAGAGAACGATTCTCTAAGGTGCTGAAGCACCAAGTGAATCGGTTCCGTACTATCTGTACTGTCTGCGGCTTCGTCGCCTTGTCCTGATTTTTGTTAATCCACTATATTTTATCATTGGATAACAGCCCTGAAGAAATCGGAGCAGGTTTAAAGTTGGCATTGAGCCGCTGCCGATAGAATAAACCCGGAACAAAACGAAAAATAATCCGCCACGCCCGAAAACCGCCGGAACCAGCCGACGGCCAAAACAAAACCGGTACAAAAAACCGCCCGAAAAATCCGGACGGCGGTTCAAACAGGCTGCCCCGTTTAGCGGGCGCGGCAGGAGGTTTCGACCGAATTGCCGTAGGCATCGGTAAAGCCGAAAAAGGCTTCGCCGCCTTTCTGATGCCACTCGGTTCCGTTTCCGAACAAACCGTGTTCGGCGGTATAGCGTTCGCCGGATGCGGCAACGTCGGAAGAGAGGACGGCACGCCTGCCGTCCAACCGCAACGCGATTCTGCCGCCGTCCAAACGGCGGACGTGCACAGACAAACCGTTCTCGCAGGAAAATGCCCGAAAATCTGCCGTGCCGGCTTGGTTTTGAACGGGCGGCATATGCCCTCGTCCGCCGTCATCATACGCCTCCGGCACGGCACAGGCCGCCAAAGACAAAACCGGTACGGTCAGCGCGAAAAACCTGATATTCATAAAAGCTCCCCAATAAAAATAAGATATGAAACAACCGCCCTGATTCCAAGCTGCGGCAACGCCATACTATAAACGGACGCGCAAACACACAAGCCCGATAACCGGAATTTACCCGCGATGAATCAATAATCCGGATTGCGCGCCCCTTCTTTACCCGTCTTCCGGCGCCGCCTTTTGCCTGACGATGCCGTCCAAACCCGCCTGTCCGCCCGAAGGAATGTAAATTTTTTCCAAATTCCAAGTAAAAACCGCTATCAGTGTGCTAATTTGCATTAAAATCCTATTCGGCGTTTAACGTTTTGTGCGCCCGCATCCCTGCACTGTTTGATGCGGGCATAAGGCACAAATCCCGACAAGCGCACTGTTTCATACTTCGTCAATCATTCAGACTCCGGTTTGTGCCCGTGCCGGCAGGCGGTCATCCGTTTCCCGCCGTTCAGGCATATTCCGACAGTGTGAGATAAGGATTTATTCGATGAAATCACTCAAAACCTTCCTCATTTGGGGCATAGTGGTACTGGTCGGCTTAGCATCCTTTACCACTCTGGCTCTCAGCCGAGGCGAACAGGTCAGCGCGGTATGGATGGTTACCGCCGCCATATCCGTTTACTGCATCGCCTACCGTTTTTACAGCCTCTACATCGCCAACCGCGTAATGCGGCTCGATCCTAACCGCCTGACTCCGGCAGAACGCCACAACGACGGCTTGGACTACGTTCCGACGCACAAGGGCGTATTGTTCGGACACCACTTTGCCGCGATTGCCGGCGCGGGCCCCTTGGTCGGCCCGGTTTTGGCGGCGCAAATGGGTTACCTGCCCGGTACTTTGTGGATTATCTTCGGCGTGGTGTTTGCCGGCGCGGTACAGGATATGATAGTCTTGTTCGTCTCTATGCGCCGCGACGGTAAGTCTTTGGGCGATATTGTGAAACAGGAACTCGGCACTGTCCCCGGCGTGATTGCCTCCATCGGTATTTTGATGATTATGGTCATCATTATGGCGGTGTTGGCGTTGATTGTCGTAAAAGCACTTGTTCACAGCCCTTGGGGTACGTTTACCATCGCCGCCACTATGCCGATTGCCCTGTTTATGGGTATTTACACGCGCTATATCCGTCCGGGCAAAATCGGCGAGATTTCCATCGTCGGCTTTATTTTGCTGATGCTGGCGGTAATTTACGGCGAAGATGTGGCGAAAAGTTCCATCGGACATTGGTTCGACCTTGACGGCATCCAGCTCACTTGGGCGATTATGATTTACGGCTTTGTCGCCTCCGTATTGCCCGTATGGTTGCTGCTCACTCCGCGCGACTATCTCTCCACCTTCCTGAAAATCGGTACGATTGCGGCCTTGGCTTTGGGCATCGTCATCGTCAATCCCACTTTGCAAATGCCTGCCGTAACCCACTTTATCGACGGTTCGGGTCCGGTATTCTCAGGCGCATTGTTCCCGTTCCTCTTCATCACCATCGCCTGCGGTGCGGTTTCGGGCTTCCACGCGCTGATTTCCTCCGGCACCACGCCGAAAATGCTGGAAAACGAAACCCACGTCCGTATGGTTGGTTACGGTGGTATGTTGATGGAAAGTTTCGTAGCCATTATGGCGCTTGCCGCCGCCGCATCGCTTGATCCCGGCGTGTACTTCGCCATGAACAGCCCTGCCGCCCTGATCGGTACGGATGCCAACACCGCCGCCGAAGTGATTACCACCAAGCTGCAATTCCCTGTCGATGCGGCAACCCTGTTGCATACCGCTAAGGAAGTGGGCGAAAACACCATCCTTTCCCGTGCAGGCGGTGCGCCAACCCTCGCAGTCGGTATGGCGCACATTATGAGCCGCCTGATTCCGGGCGAGGCGATGATGGCGTTCTGGTATCACTTCGCCCTATTGTTTGAAGCCTTGTTCATCCTGACCGCCGTCGATGCCGGTACGCGCGTCGCACGTTTTATGATTCAAGACTTGGGCAGCATCTTCTACAAACCTTTCGGCAACACCGACTCCATCCCCGCCAACCTGATTGCGACCTTCTTCGCCGTGGCATTGTGGGGCTACTTTCTCTACACCGGCGTAACCGACCCGCTGGGCGGCATCAACTCGCTCTGGCCTTTGTTCGGCATCGCCAACCAAATGCTGGCGGGCGTGGCCTTGATTATGTGTGCCGTGGTGCTGATTAAGATGAAACGCGACCGTTATGTTTGGGTGGTACTCGTTCCCGCCGTCGGCGTACTGTTCGTAACCTGCTACGCCGGCCTGCAAAAACTGTTCCACAGCGATCCGCGCATCAGCTTCCTTGCCCACACCGGCAAATACAGCGACGCATTGGCTAAAAACGAAGTCCTTGCGCCTGCCAAAGACATCGGCGAAATGGCGCAAATCATCTTCAACGACAAGATTAATGCCGGTCTGACCATCCTCTTCTTGTCGGTTGTCGTGATTGTCGCCGCGTACGGTTTGCGTACCGCCCTCAAAGCACGCAAAGTCGGCTGGCCGACCGCCAAAGAAATCCCGGCGGTGTACCGCGACGGCAAACAGCCGGAGGCACAAAGTGAAGCATAAGCTCGCGTCTTGGTGGAAAACCATCAAGCTGACGGCAAACTTGATGGCGGGCGTGCCCGATTATGAAAACTACGTTGCACAGCAGCGCAAACATAATCCCAACGCCCCCGTGATGACCAAGCTGCAGTTTCAAGACTATTGCCGCAAACGCCGCTGCGGCGCAAACGGCGGACGCTGCTGTTAAGCCTGCTTGAAACAAATTCCGTCTGAACGCCGCTTCAGACGGAATTTTTATAATATAGTGGATTAACAAAAATCAGGACAAGGCGACGAAGCCGCAGACAGTACAAATAGTACGGAACCGATTCACTTGGTGCTTCAGCACCTTAGAGAATCGTTCTCTTTGAGCTAAGGCGAGACAACGCCGTACTGGTTTTTGTTAATCCGCTATATTCCGCCATCTCTAAGATTTACAGCGATACACGGGTGATTTAAGGAATGCCCGAACCGTCATTCCCGCAACTTTTCGTCATTCCCGCAACTTTTCGTCATTCCCGCCACTTTTCGTCATTCCCGCGCAGGCGGGAATCTAGAATCTCGGACTTTCAGATAATCTTTGAATATTGCTGTTGTTCTAAGGTCTAGATTCCCGCGTGCGCGGGAATGACGATTCATAAGTTTCCCGAAATTCCAACATAACCGAAACCTGACAGTAACCGTAGCAACAGAGAATCGTTCTCTTTGAGCTAAGGCGAGACAACGCCGTACTGGTTTTTGTTAATCCGCTATATTCCGCCATCTCTAAGATTTACAGCGATACACGGGTAATTTAAGGAATGCCCGAACCGTCATTCCCGCCACTTTCCGTCATTCCCGCGAACGCGGGAATCTAGAATCTCGGACTTTCAGATAATCTGAGACCTTTGCAAAAATAGTCTGTTAACGAAATTTGACGCATAAAAATGCGCCAAAAAATTTTCAATTGCCTAAAACTTTCCTAATATTGAGCAAAAAGTAGGAAAAATCAGAAAAGTTTTGCATTTTGAAAATGAGATTGAGCATAAAATTTTAGTAACCTATGTTATTGCAAAGGTCTCAATCTTTGAATATTGCTGTTGTTCTAAGGTCTAGATTCCCGCCTGCGCGGGAATGACGAATCCATCCGCACGGAAACCTGCACCACGTCATTCCTACGAACCTACATCCCGTCATTCCCACGAAAGTGGGAATCCAGAACGTAAAATCTGAAGAAACCGTTTTATCCGATAAGTTTCCGTACCGAACAGACTAGATTCCCGCCTGCGCGGGAATGACGATTCATAAGTTTCCCGAAATTCCAACATAACCGAAACTTGACAGTAACCGTAGCAACTGAACCGTCATTCCCACGAAAGTGGGAATCTAGAAATGAAAAGCAACAGGCATTTATCGGAAATAACTGAAACCGAACCGACTAGATTCCCGCCTGCGCGGGAATGACGGCTGCAGATGCCCGACGGTCTTTATAGTGGATTAACAAAAATCAGGACAAGGCGACGAAGCCGCAGACAGTACAAATAGTACGGAACCGATTCACTTGGTGCTTCAGCACCTTAGAGAATCGTTCTCTTTGAGCTAAGGCGAGGCAACGCCGTACCAGTTTTTGTTAATCCACTATAAATATCCAATTGAAATCTTCAGACGGTATATCAAATTTACACTTTTTTAATGTTTATGCCGCCTGAAAAAAATGCTAATATATTTCCTAATTGTCTGACTGTTTATTGTTGAGGAAAATATGAGATCTTCTTTCCGGTTGAAGCCGATTTGTTTTTATCTTATGGGTGTTATGCTATATCATCATAGTTATGCCGAAGATGCAGGGCGCGCGGGCAGCGAGGCGCAGATACAGGTTTTGGAAGATGTGCACGTCAAGGCGAAGCGCGTACCGAAAGACAAAAAAGTGTTTACCGATGCGCGTGCCGTATCGACCCGTCAGGATATATTCAAATCCAGCGAAAACCTCGACAACATCGTACGCAGCATCCCCGGTGCGTTTACACAGCAAGATAAAAGCTCGGGCATTGTGTCTTTGAATATTCGCGGCGACAGCGGGTTCGGGCGGGTCAATACGATGGTGGACGGCATCACGCAGACCTTTTATTCGACTTCTACCGATGCGGGCAGGGCAGGCGGTTCATCTCAATTCGGTGCATCTGTCGACAGCAATTTTATTGCCGGACTGGATGTCGTCAAAGGCAGCTTCAGCGGCTCGGCAGGCATCAACAGCCTTGCCGGTTCGGCGAATCTGCGGACTTTAGGCGTGGATGATGTCGTTCAGGGCAATAATACCTACGGCCTGCTGCTAAAAGGTCTGACCGGCACCAATTCAACCAAAGGTAATGCGATGGCGGCGATAGGTGCGCGCAAATGGCTGGAAAGCGGAGCATCTGTCGGTGTGCTTTACGGGCACAGCAGGCGCAGCGTGGCGCAAAATTACCGCGTGGGCGGCGGCGGGCAGCACATCGGAAATTTTGGCGCGGAATATCTGGAACGACGCAAGCAACGATATTTTGAGCAAGAAGGCGGGTTGAAATTCAATTCCAACAGCGGAAAATGGGAGCGGGATTTCCAAAAGTCGTACTGGAAAACCAAGTGGTATCAAAAATACGATGCCCCCCAAGAACTGCAAAAATACATCGAAGGTCATGATAAAAGCTGGCGGGAAAACCTGGCGCCGCAATACGACATCACCCCCATCGATCCGTCCAGCCTGAAGCAGCAGTCGGCAGGCAACCTGTTTAAATTGGAATACGACGGCGTATTCAATAAATACACGGCGCAATTTCGCGATTTAAACACCAAAATCGGCAGCCGCAAAATCATCAACCGCAATTATCAATTCAATTACGGTTTGTCTTTGAACCCGTATACCAACCTCAATCTGACCGCAGCCTACAATTCGGGCAGGCAGAAATATCCGAAAGGGTCGAAGTTTACAGGCTGGGGGCTTTTAAAAGATTTTGAAACCTACAACAACGCAAAAATCCTCGACCTCAACAACACCTCCACCTTCCGGCTGCCCCGTGAAACCGAGTTGCAAACCACTTTGGGCTTCAATTATTTCCACAACGAATACGGCAAAAACCGCTTTCCTGAAGAATTGGGGCTGTTTTTCGACGGTCCTGATCAGGACAACGGGCTTTATTCCTATTTGGGGCGGTTTAAGGGCGATAAAGGGCTGCTGCCCCAAAAATCAACCATCGTCCAACCGGCCGGCAGCCAATATTTCAACACGTTCTACTTCGATGCCGCGCTCAAAAAAGACATTTACCGCTTAAACTACAGCACCAATACCGTCGGCTACCGTTTCGGCGGCGAATATACGGGCTATTACGGCTCGGATGACGAATTTAAGCGGGCATTCGGAGAAAACTCGCCGACATACAGGGAACATTGCAACAGGAGCTGCGGGATTTATGAACCCGTATTGAAAAAATACGGCAAAAAGCGCGCCAACAACCATTCGGTCAGCATTAGTGCGGACTTCGGCGATTATTTCATGCCGTTCGCCAGCTATTCGCGCACACACCGTATGCCCAACATCCAAGAAATGTATTTTTCCCAAATCGGCGACTCCGGCGTTCACACCGCCTTAAAACCAGAGCGCGCAAACACTTGGCAATTTGGCTTCAATACCTATAAAAAAGGACTGTTAAAACAAGATGATACATTAGGATTAAAACTGGTCGGCTACCGCAGCCGCATCGACAACTACATCCACAACGTTTACGGGAAATGGTGGGATTTGAACGGGAATATTCCGAGCTGGGTCAGCAGCACCGGGCTTGCCTACACCATCCAACATCGCAATTTCAAAGACAAAGTGCACAAACACGGTTTTGAGTTGGAGCTGAATTACGATTATGGGCGTTTTTTCACCAACCTTTCTTACGCCTATCAAAAAAGCACGCAACCGACCAACTTCAGCGATGCGAGCGAATCGCCCAACAATGCGTCCAAAGAAGACCAACTCAAACAAGGTTATGGGTTGAGCAGGGTTTCCGCCCTGCCGCGAGATTACGGACGTTTGGAAGTCGGTACGCGCTGGTTGGGCAACAAACTGACTTTGGGCGGCGCGATGCGCTATTTCGGCAAGAGCATCCGCGCGACGGCTGAAGAACGCTATATCGACGGCACCAACGGGGGAAATACCAGCAATGTCCGGCAACTGGGCAAGCGTTCCATCAAACAAACCGAAACCCTTGCCCGCCAGCCTTTGATTTTTGATTTTTACGCCGCTTACGAGCCGAAGAAAAACCTTATTTTCCGCGCCGAAGTCAAAAATCTGTTCGACAGGCGTTATATCGATCCGCTCGATGCGGGCAATGATGCGGCAACGCAGCGTTATTACAGCTCGTTCGACCCGAAAGACAAGGACGAAGACGTAACGTGTAATGATGATGGCTTGTGCAACGGCAAATATGGTGGCACAAGCAAAAGCGTATTGACCAATTTTGCACGCGGACGCACCTTTTTGATGACGATGAGCTACAAGTTTTAAAGGCAGCCCGCGTTTTGTAGAAAACCGCAATGCCGTCTGAAAGCCCTTCAGACGGCATTTGTTTCCCCAAACGCATCATCCTGCCGCAAGCCTATGCCAATCCGTTTTATCGCATCGGCAACTCAAAGAAAAATCCATTTCATTCCCACGCAGGGAAGCCGGTTTTTGATTTCGGTTATTTTTGGTTGTTTCGGGTAATTTATGAGTCGTCATTCCCGCGCAGGCGGGAATCTAGACATTCAACGCTAAGGCAATTTATCGGAAATGACTGAAACTCAAAAAACTGGATTCCCTCTTTCGTGGGAATGACGCGGTGCAGGTTTCCGTACGGATAGATTCGTCATTCCCGCGCAGGCGGGAATCTAGACATTCAATGCTAAGGCAATTTATCGGGAATGACTGAAACTCAAAAAACTGGATTCCCACTTTCGTGGGAATGACGCGGTGCAGGTTTCCGTATGGATGGATTCGTCATTCCCGCGCAGGCGGGAATCTAGACATTCAACGCTAAGGCAATTTATCGGAAATGACTGAAACTCAAAAAACTGGATTCCCACTTTCGTGGGAATGACGGCAGAGCGGCTTCTGTTGCTCCCGATAAATGCCGCAATCTCAAATCCCGTCATTCCCGCGCAGGCGGGAATCTAGTCCGTTCGGTTTCGGTTTTTTTGGCTAGTGCCGCAACATTAAATTTCTAGATTCCCACTTTCGTGGGAATGACGGCGGAGCGGTTTCTGCTTTTCCCAATAAATGCCCCCAACCTAAAATCCGTCATTCCCGCGCAGGCGGGAATCTAGACATTCAATGCTAAGGCAATTTATCGGGAGTGACTGAAACTCAAAAAACTGGATTCCCGCTTTCGTGGGAATGACGTGGTGCAGGTTTCCGTACGGATGGATTCGTCATTCCCGCGCAGGCGGGAATCTAGTCCGTTCGGTTTCGGTTGTTTTGGCTAGTGCCGCAACATTAAATTTCTAGATTCCCACTTTCGTGGGAATGACGGCGGAGCGGTTTCTGCTTTTCCCAATAAATGCCCCCAACCTAAAATCCGTCATTCCCGCGCAGGCGGGAATCTAGTCCATTCAATGCTAAGGCAATTTATCGGAAATGACTGAAACTCAAAAAACTGGATTCCCACTTTCGTGGGAATGACGCGGTGCAGGTTTCCGTATGGATGGATTCGTCATTCCCGCGCAGGCGGGAATCTAGACATTCAACGCTAAGGCAATTTATCGGAAATGACTGAAACTCAAAAAACTGGATTCCCACTTTCGTGGGAATGACGGCAGAGCGGCTTCTGTTGCTCCCGATAAATGCCGCAATCTCAAATCCCGTCATTCCCGCGCAGGCGGGAATCTAGACATTCAATGCTAAGGCAATTTATCGGAAATGACTGAAACTCAAAAAACTGGATTCCCTCTTTCGTGGGAATGACGGCGGAGCGGTTGCTGTTTTTCCCAATAAATGCCCCCCAACCTAAAATTCGTCATTCCCGCGCAGGCGGGAATCTAGTCCATTCAGTTTCGGTTTTTTTGGCTAGTGCCGCAACATTAAATTTCTAGATTCCCACTTTCGTGGGAATGACGGGATGTATAGTGGATTAACAAAAACCAGTACAGCGTTGCCTCGCCTTAGCTCAAAGAGAACGATTCTCTAAGGTGCTGCACCAAGTGAATCGGTTCCGTACTATTTGTACTGTCTGCGGCTTCGTCGCCTTGTCCTGATTTTTGTTAATCCACTATAAATTTAATCCACTATATTTTTTGTTCCAAAGTCAAAATATGCCGTCCGAACATTCGGGCGGCAGACAAAACGGCACTGCCCGATAAAGGCAGTGCCGTTGTCCGTTTCAAACCGTGAAACATCAGCCCAAATTAAAGGCTTTATGCAATACCCTGGTTGCCAGTTCCATGTATTTTTCATCAATCAATACGGAAACTTTGATTTCGGAGGTGGAAATCATTTGGATGTTGATACCCTCTTCGGCGAGCGTGCGGAAGATTTTGGCGGCTACGCCGACGTGCGAACGCATACCCAAACCGACTGCGGAGACTTTGCACACGGTGTCGTCGCCATCAATAGAAGCCGCGCCGATACTGTCTTGGCGTTCCGACAGGATTTCCAAAGTCTGCTTGTAATCGCCGCGCGGTACGGTAAAGGAAAAATCGGTTGTGCCTTCGCTGCCGACATTTTGGATAATCATATCGACTTCGATGTTGGCATCGGCGACCGCGCCCAAAATCTGATAGGCGACACCGGGTTTGTCGGGTACGCCGCGCACGTTGATGCGGGCTTGGTTTTTGTCGAATGCGATACCGGTTACGGCAGCTCTTTCCATGTTGTCGTCCTCTTCAAAGGTAATTAAGGTGCCATTGCCGCCGTCTTGCAGGCTGCTCAGTACGCGCAGGCGCACTTTGTACTTTCCGGCGAATTCTACTGAACGGATTTGCAAGACTTTCGAGCCGAGGCTTGCCAATTCGATCATTTCTTCAAATGTAACCGTATCCATGCGGCGCGCTTCGGGTACGACGCGCGGATCGGTGGTGTACACGCCGTCCACGTCGGTATAGATTTGGCATTCGTCCGCTTTGAGGGCTGCGGCAAGCGCAACGGCGGAAGTGTCGGAACCGCCGCGTCCGAGCGTGGAAATATCGCCTTCACTGCTGATGCCTTGGAAGCCGGCAACGATGACGACTTTGCCGGCGGTAAGGTCGGCACGCATTTTTTCGTCATCAATGCTTTCGATGCGGGCTTTGGTGTGGGCGGTATCGGTTTTGAGGGCGACCTGCCAGCCTGTGTAGCTTTTGGCATCCACGCCGATGTCTTTCAATGCCATCGCCAAAAGGCCGATGGTTACTTGTTCGCCGGTGGACAAAACCACGTCCAATTCGCGCGGATCGGGATGCTCCTGCATTTCGTGCGCCAACGCGACCAGGCGGTTGGTTTCACCGCTCATGGCGGATACGACGACGACGATGTCGTGTCCTTCGGCGCGGGCTTTGGCGACACGTTTGGCCACGTTTTTAATGCGTTCGGGCGAGCCTACGGATGTGCCGCCGTATTTGTGTACGATTAACGCCATGTTTCGTGCTTTCTTGTGTGGGATTGGTCGGGCAGCATGGTTTGCTGGAAAAGCGGCTATTATTACTATTTTTTACATGAAGTTCAAGAACGGACTGCGCTTTCCCGCCTGCCGTTTGACAGCGGTCAGCGAAAAACCTGTTCTTTCAGATTGTTGACAAAATGCCGTCTGAACGGTTTTCAGACGGCATCCGGACGACAATCAGGCGGCGGACAACGCATTTTGCTGGTGTTGCAGCAGTTCGCCTATGCCTTTTTGCGCCAGTGCAACCAGTTTGCCCAATTCGTCCAAACTGAACGGCGCGTCTTCCGCCGTACCTTGGATTTCGATGATTTTTCCCGATGCGGTCATGACGATATTCACATCACTGTCGCAACCGGAGTCTTCGGGATAATCCAAATCCAAAAGCGGCACGCCGTTCACTACGCCTACTGACACAGCGGCAACGGCTTCGCGGATGGGGTTTTCACTCAAAATGCCGTCTGAAACCAGTTTGCCGACGGCGATTTGCAGCGCGACAAACGCACCGGTAATCGAAGCCGTGCGCGTACCGCCGTCTGCCTGAATCACGTCGCAGTCAATCAAGATTTGGCGTTCGCCGAGTTTTTCCATATCCACGACCGCGCGCAGCGAACGCCCGATAAGGCGTTGGATTTCTTGTGTGCGCCCGGACTGTTTGCCCGCCGAAGCTTCGCGGCGCATCCGGGAAGCAGTTGAGGCAGGCAGCATCCCGTATTCCGCCGTTACCCAGCCTTGGTTTTTACCGCGCAGAAACGGCGGGACGTTTTCATCTATGGAAGCGGTACAAATCACTTTGGTATTGCCGCATTCAATAAGGCACGAACCGTCCGTATGCGGCAGGAAATGAGGGGTGATTTTGATATCGCGCAGGCTGTCGGCGGCGCGCGAGATGCGGATGTAATCAGGCATACTGCCCTCCCGTTAAAAACAGATAAATTAAAAAGCCTTAAATATGAAAAATCACATTTAAGGCCTTCAAACTGAAAATTTCTACGCCTCTTCGGCTTTGCTGCGGATAATCAAAAGCGGCAGGTGGCTTTGGCGCATTACCGTTTCGGCAAAACTGCCCATTAAAAGGTGCATCAGCCCGGTACGTCCGTGCGTACCCAACACCAGCAGGTCGGCACCGTTTTCATCGGCATAATCAACCAAATCCTGCGCCATTTCGCGCGCACCCTTATTGGCAACCAGCAGGTGTTTGACGGTATTTTCCACACCCAGTTCCCGGGCGGTGCGCTCGGCGGCATCCAAAACCTCGTTACCTTGTGCAATGGCGGCTGCCTCGTAACTCTCGTGTTGCAAAAATTCGGGGGCGAGCGCCATATATTCGGCAGGATTGGCAACGTGTACCAAAGTCAGACGCGCACCGTTGACCCCGGCAAGCTCGGCGGCATGTTTCAGGGCATTGATGGACGTTTCACTGCCGTCAACGGCAACAACCAGATGTTTGTACATATCGTATTCTCCTTTTGCACCGCCTCGCGGTGCCCTCTTGTCGGATGGGCGCAGGGACAGTTTGCGCCGTTTCATTATAGACCCGCCGTCGGGCTTTATACAACAGCCGAACAGCCCGACCGCTTTCCAGTATAATATGCCGCTTCCGTGCAGTCAGGCATTTTTTGCCGGCTTTCGTTCACTTTTTGATTTGACGCAATCTTGCAGGATTCGACCATGTCCGACAACGCTTTGACCTCTTCGCGACGCTTCGGCGGCATCGCCAGACTCTACGGAGACTCCGCCTTGGCGCACTTTTCACAGGCACACGTCTGCGTAGTCGGCGTGGGCGGTGTCGGCTCGTGGGCGGTCGAGGCTTTGGCGCGGACGGGCATCGGACGTTTGACTTTGATTGATTTGGACAACGTTGCCGAATCCAATGTCAACCGCCAGCTGCACGCCCTGACCGGAGACTTCGGCAAAGCAAAAGTTACCGCCTTGCGCGAACGCATTACACAAATCAATCCGCAATGCGAAGTGTTTGAAATTGAAGATTTCGTTACCGAAGACAATTTGCCGGAATACTTCGGAAAAGGTTTTGATTTCGTCATCGACGCGATCGACCAAGTGCGCGTCAAAGCAGCAATGGCGGCTTATTTTGTGGAACGTAAACAACCGTTTGTCCTCAGCGGCGGCGCGGGCGGACAAAAAAATCCGGCGTTAATCCAAACCGCCGATTTGAGCCGCGTAACCCACGACCCGCTGCTTGCCAACCTGCGCTACACCTTGCGGAAACGCTACGGATTCAGCCGCGATACGAAAGCAAATATGCGCGTGCCGTGCGTGTTCTCAACCGAAAACATCACGCCGCCGCAATCGGGCGTGGCGTGTTCTGCCGATGCCGCACCGCAGGGCTTGTCGTGCGCCGGCTACGGTGCAAGCATGCTCGTTACCGCTTCGTTCGGGCTATATTGTGCACAAGCAGCGGTGGAACACATCGCAGGCAAAAAATAAGCAATGCCGTCTGAAACAGGATTCAGACGGCATTTGAACAAACGCGGCAATCAAGCTGTCGGTTCAGAAAAACCAACATCGGCACGCCTAAAACCGTATTCACAACCTGCTCCTTTTCAAAACATTTGCATTTAAAAGCCGTTATAATGCCGTCTGAACATTTGCCCGACCACATTATACGTGAATGTCGGCAGATTGTTTTCTTTTGTAAACTTATATTAAAATCCACTTACCGATTCACGCCATGCCGCCCATCCCTGCCCCATCCGCACCATCCGAGCACACTGTCGCATGGGTATTCGGCCAACCCGTTACCGATTTGCCGCAGGATTTGTTTATCCCACCCGACGCGCTGAAAGTCGTATTGGGCAGTTTTCAAGGCCCTTTGGATCTACTGCTGTATCTGATCCGCAAGCAGAACATCGATGTTCTCGATATTCCGATGGTGAAGATTACCGAGCAGTATCTGCACTACATCGCCCAAATAGAAACCTATCAGTTTGATTTGGCGGCGGAATATCTTTTGATGGCAGCAATGCTGATTGAAATCAAATCGCGCCTGCTGCTGCCGCGTACCGAAGCCGTCGAAGACGAAGAAGCCGACCCGCGTGCCGAGTTGGTGCGCCGCCTGCTGGCTTACGAGCAGATGAAGCTGGCGGCACAAGGGTTGGATGCGCTTCCTCGTGCGGGCCGGGATTTCGCATGGGCGTACCTACCTCTGGAAATTGCCGTCGAAGCCAAGCTGCCCGAAGTCTATATTACCGACTTGACGCAAGCGTGGCTGGGTATTTTGTCTCGGGCAAAACATACGCGCAGCCACGAAGTTATCAAAGAAACCATCTCCGTGCGCGCGCAAATGACGGCAATCCTGCGCCGTTTGAACGGACACGGGATATGCAGGTTTCACGACCTGTTCAATCCCGAACAGGGCGCGGCTTACGTGGTCGTCAACTTCATCTCACTGTTGGAGCTTGCCAAAGAAGGATTGGTCAGAATCGTGCAGGAAGTCGGTTTCGGAGAAATCCGAATCAGCCTCAATCATGAGGGGGCGCATTCAGACGGCATTTCCGGCACACGAGGCGGGCGCGATGTGTTCTAATACGCCCCAAGCCGCCACCAAAAATCGGGAGACACGCCATATGACCGGCATCATACATTCGCTGCTTGACACCGACCTCTACAAATTCACTATGCTGCAAGTGGTTCTGCACCAGTTTCCGCAGACGCACAGCCTTTACGAATTCCGCTGCCGCAACGCCTCGACCGTCTATCCGCTTGCCGACATCAAGGAAGACTTGGAAGCCGAACTCGACGCGCTCTGCCGGCTGCGCTTCACCCACGACGAACTCGGCTATCTGCGCTCCCTGCGTTTCATCAAAAGCGACTTTGTCGATTATCTCGAACTCTTCCAGCTCCAACGCCGCTTTGTCGAAGTCGGCACAGACGATAAAGGCCGTCTGAACATCCGTATCGAAGGCCCGATGATACAGGCGATGTTCTTTGAAATCTTCATCCTCGCCATTGTCAACGAACTTTACTTCCGCCGGCTGGAAACCCCTGCCGTTATCGAAGAAGGTGAACGCCGGCTTCAAGCCAAAGCCGCGCGCCTCAAAGAAATCGCCGCCGCACAAAACCCCGACGATCCGCCCTTCCTGATTTCCGACTTCGGCACGCGCCGCCGCTACAAGCTCGCGTGGCAGGAACACGTCATCCGCACCCTGCTCGAAGCCGCCCCAAGCATCGTGCGCGGCACCAGCAATGTCTTTCTCGCCAAAAAACTCGGCATTACCCCCATCGGCACCATGGCGCACGAATTCCTCCAAGCCTTCCAGGCCCTCGACGTACGCCTGCGGAATTTCCAAAAGGCCGCGCTCGAAAGCTGGGTGCACGAATACCGGGGCGATTTGGGCGTTGCCCTGACCGACGTTGTCGGTATGGATGCCTTCCTGCGCGATTTCGACCTCTATTTCGCCAAACTTTTCGACGGGCTGCGCCACGACAGCGGCGACCCTTACGTTTGGGGCGACAAAGCCTACGCCCACTATCAAAAGCTCAAAATCGACAGCCGCACCAAAATGCTGACCTTCTCCGACGGGCTGGACATCGAACGCTCTTGGGCATTGCACCAATATTTCAAAGACCGCTTCAAAACCGGCTTCGGCATCGGCACCAACCTCACCAACGATATGGGGCATACGCCCTTGAATATCGTCTTGAAACTGGTCGAATGCAACGGGCAGTCCGTCGCCAAGCTGTCCGACTCTCCGGGCAAAACCATGACCAACAACAGCACCTTCCTCGCCTACCTGCGCCAAGTGTTCGACGTACCCGAACCCGAAACGCCGTAAACCGGCAGAAAAAGCGCACAATTCCTGTTTCTGCCGCATAAAATCTTTTAAAATACCGCCTGATTTGAATTTAACCGAAAGACCGAACTTCATGAACCTACATCAAACCGTCGAACACGAAGCCGCCGCCGCCTTTGCCGCCGCAGGCATCGCCGACAGTCCCGTTGTTTTGCAGCCGACCAAAAATGCCGAACACGGCGATTTCCAAATCAACGGCGTGATGGGTGCGGCGAAAAAAGCCAAACAAAACCCGCGCGAACTGGCGCAAAAGGTCGCCGACGCATTGGCAGGCAACGCCGTCATCGAAAGCGCAGAAGTCGCCGGCCCGGGCTTCATCAACCTGCGCCTGCGCCCCGAATTTCTCGCGCAAAACATTCAGACGGCCTTGAACGACGCGCGTTTCGGCGTGGCAAAAACCGACAAACCGCAAACCGTCGTTATCGACTATTCTTCGCCCAATCTGGCAAAAGAAATGCACGTCGGCCACCTGCGTTCCAGCATTATCGGCGACAGCATTTCGCGCGTGTTGGCATTTATGGGCAACACCGTCATCCGTCAAAACCACGTCGGCGACTGGGGTACCCAGTTTGGCATGTTGGTCGCTTATTTGGTCGAGCAGCAAAAAGACAATGCCGCGTTTGAACTGGCGGATTTGGAGCAGTTTTACCGCGCCGCCAAAGTGCGCTTTGACGAAGATGCCGCCTTTGCCGACACCGCGCGTGAATACGTTGTGAAGCTGCAAGGCGGCGATGAAACCGTGTTAGCGTTGTGGAAACAGTTTGTTGATATTTCGCTCTCGCACGCCCAAGCCGTTTATGACACGCTGGGCTTGAAACTGCGCCCCGAAGATGTGGCGGGCGAATCGAAATACAACGACGATTTGCAGCCTGTGGTCGATGATTTGGTTCAAAAAGGTCTGGCGGTCGAAGACGACAGCGCGAAAGTCGTGTTCTTGGACGAGTTTAAAAACAAAGAAGGCGAACCCGCCGCATTTATCGTGCAAAAACAAGGCGGCGGCTTCCTCTACGCCTCCACCGATTTGGCGTGCCTGCGCTACCGCATAGGCCGTCTGAAAGCCGACCGCCTGCTGTACGTCGTCGACCACCGCCAAGCCCTGCACTTTGAGCAACTCTTTACCACTTCACGCAAAGCCGGCTATCTGCCGGAAAACGTCGGCGCGGCATTTATCGGCTTCGGCACGATGATGGGCAAAGACGGCAAGCCGTTTAAAACGCGCAGCGGCGACACCGTGAAACTGGTTGATTTGCTGACCGAAGCCGTCGAGCGCGCCACCGCTTTGGTGAAAGAGAAAAATCCCGAATTGGGCGCGGACGAAGCCACCAAAATCGGTAAAACCGTCGGCATCGGCTCAATCAAATACGCCGATTTGAGCAAAAACCGCACCAGCGATTATGTGTTCGACTGGGACGCCATGCTCTCGTTTGAAGGCAACACCGCCCCCTATCTGCAATACGCCTACACCCGCGTGCAAAGCGTGTTCCGCAAAGCAGGCGAATGGGATGCAAATGCGCCAACCGTTTTGACCGAACCGCTGGAAAAACAGCTTGCCGCCGAGCTGCTGAAATTTGAAGACGTACTGCAAAGCGTGGCGGACACGGCGTATCCGCACTACCTCGCCGCCTACCTCTATCAAATTGCGACCCTGTTCAGCCGCTTCTACGAAGCCTGTCCGATACTCAAAGCCGAAGGCGCAAGCCGCAACAGCCGCCTGCAACTGGCAAAACTCACCGGCGACACGCTGAAACAAGGCTTGGATTTGCTGGGCATCGATGTGTTGGACGTAATGTAAAACCGCACCGCCCGATTGCGGACAACAGCCTCGCCATCCTTATCCGAATCTGAAAAAAGCGGCGCGATACACCGTATCCGCCGCCCCTCCCAAAATGCGAAACAGACAAACGCCAAGCAAGCAAGCAAGCAAGCAAGCAAGCAAGCAAAAATTATAACCCCCTTTCTGCCGACGCACGCACTTTCCGCGCGGCGCATTCCCCTTTTTCCGCCCCTCAAACCCGCCTTTTCTCCAGGCAGGGTTTCAGCCCGCCTCCTTTCCCTGTTTTCCTTCCCTCAACACGCGTGCGCACCCCCTGCCGCACCGTGCCGCACTTTCGCGCTCGGACGGCATCGGTCTGTCATCCGGTTCTCTGTTTTAAATACCCCTGTTTCAGAAAGAAATTGCAGATGTTTCAACACACAGGACGACACATAAAGCACCGCCCTATATGTTGCCCTGATTTGGAAGGGGTTACGCCTCCCAAATAAAGCCTGATCCTGCCGCCCCGAAGGACAGATGTCCGAGTGGCGGGGTTTCAACCGAAAAGGAAATACGATGAATATTCACGCCCTGCTCTCCAAACAATGGACGCTGCCGCCATTCCTGCCGAAACGGCTGCTGCTGTCCCTGCTGATACTGCTTGCCCCCAATGCGGTGTTTTGGGTTTTGGCACTGCTGACCGCCACCGCCCGCCCGATTGTCAATTTGGACTACCTTCCCGCCGCGCTGCTGATCGCCCTGCCTTGGCGTTTCGTCAAAATTGCCGGCGTATTGGCGTTTTGGCTGGCGGTTTTGTTTGACGGGCTGATGATGGTGATCCAGCTTTTCCCTTTTATGGACCTCATCGGCGCCATCAACCTCGTCCCCTTCATCCTGACCGCCCCCACCCCTTATCAGATAATGACCGGGCTGTTGCTGCTGTATATGCTGGCGATGCCGTTTGTGTTGCAGAAAGCCGCCGCCAAAACCGACTTCCGGCACATTGCCGTCTGCGCCGCCGTTGTGGCGGCAGCCGGCTATTTCACCGGCCATTTGAGTTACTACGACCGGGGGCGGATGGCCAATATCTTCGGCGCAAACAACTTCTATTACGCCAAAAGTCAGGCGATGCTCTACACCGTTAGCCAGAATGCCGACTTTATTACCGCCGGCCTGGTCGATCCCGTCTTCCTCCCCTTGGGCAATCAGCAGCGTGCCGCCACGCATCTGAACGAGCCGAAATCTCAAAAAATCCTCTTTATCGTCGCCGAATCTTGGGGGCTGCCGGCCAATCCCGAACTTCAAAACGCCACTTTTGCCAAACTGCTGGCGCAAAAAGACCGTTTTTCGGTTTGGGAAAGCGGCAGTTTTCCCTTCATCGGCGCGACGGTCGAAGGCGAAATGCGCGAATTGTGCGCCTACGGCGGTTTGCGCGGGTTCGCACTGCGCCGCGCGCCCGACGAAAAATTTGCCCGCTGCCTCCCCAACCGTTTGAAACAAGAAGGTTATGCCACCTTTGCGATGCACGGCGCGGGCAGTTCGCTTTACGACCGCTTCAGCTGGTATCCGAGGGCGGGCTTTCAAGAAATCAAAACCGCCGAAAACCTGATCGGTAAAAAAACCTGTGCCATTTTCGGCGGCGTGTGCGACAGCGAGCTGTTCGGCGAAGTGTCGGCATTTTTCAAAAAACACGACAAGGGACTGTTTTACTGGATGACGCTGACCAGCCACGCCGACTATCCCGAATCCGACATTTTCAACCACAGGCTCAAATGCACCGAATACGGCCTACCCGCCGAAACCGACCTCTGCCGCAACTTCAGCCTGCACACCCAATTCTTCGACCAACTGGCGGATTTAATCCAACGCCCCGAAATGAAAGGCGTGGAAGTCATCATCGTCGGCGACCATCCGCCGCCCGTCGGCAACCTCAATGAAACCTTCCGCTACCTCAAACAGGGGCACGTCGCCTGGCTGAACTTCAAAATCAAATAACAACAATGCCGTCTGAACGCACCAACAGCCTTCAGACGGCATTTTGCAGACAGACCGACCCTTCAAGCCCACTTTTTTCATCATCTCCGATAAATTGCTTTGTATAGTGGATTAACAAAAACCAGTACGGCGTTGCCTCGCCTTAGCTCAAAGAGAACGATTCTCTAAGGTGCTGAAGCACCAAGTGAATCGGTTCCGTACTATTTGTACTGTCTGCGGCTTCGTCGCCTTGTCCTGATTTTTGTTAATCCACTATAAAGACCGTCGGGCATCTGCAGCCGTCATTCCCGCGCAGGCGGGAATCTAGAACGTGGAATCTAAAGAAACCGTTTTACCCGATAAGTTTCCGCACCGACAGACCTAGATTCCCGCCTGCGCGGGAATGACGGGATTTTAGGTTTCTGATTTTGGTTTTCTGTCCTTGTGGGAATGACGGGATGTAGGTTCGTAGGAATGACGTGGTGCAGGTTTCCGTATGGATGGATTCGTCGTTCCCGCGAAAGCGGGAATCCGGAACCGGAAACCACAAAAATTTATCGGGAAAACCGAAACTCAAAAACAACGGAAACCGAACGGACAGGATTCCCGCCTGCGCGGGAATGACGGCTCATACATCACCCAAAAAATTGAAACCAAACAGATGGGATTCCCTCTTGCGTGAGGCTGACAGATGCCGTCTGAAAGACTTTCAGACGGCATAGCTTTTTCTCTTTGAATTTATAGTGGATTAACAAAAATCAGGACAGGCGACGAAGCCGCAGACAGTACAAATAGTACGGAACCGATTCACTTGGTGCTTCAGCACCTTAGAGAATCGTTCTCTTTGAGCTAAGGCGAGGCAACGCCGTACTGGTTTTTGTTAATCCACGATAAATTTACCACAAAAAAGCTGCCTCAAATGAATACCCGGGCAGCTTTTTGTTGATATGACTCCAATCAGCGGTGTTGCGGATTGTAACGTTTTTCCAAACGCAGGAATATCCAGCCTAAGAAAGTCGTCATCAACAGATAAATCAGGGCGACGGTGTAAAGCGGTTCTTCATAAACCGAATACCGGCCCGTAATCGTATTCTGAACATACGCCAACTCCGCCACAGCAATGACCGACAGCAGCGAGCTGTCTTTCAAGAGCGTGATGAACTCGCTCGCCAAAGGCGGCAGCATACGGCGCAATGCCTGCGGCAGAATCACATAGCGCATCGCCTGCGGATAGGTCAGCCCCAAAGAACGCGCCGCCTCCATCTGTCCTTTGTCTATAGACTGGATGCCCGCGCGGAAAATCTCACAGATATACGCCCCGAGTTGGCGATCAGTGCCAAAGAACCGGCAATCAGCGGCCCGTATCCGCGACGCAGCGCGATTGCCGCCTCGCCGCTAACCAAAATGCCGTCTGAAGGATGGACGAAAAACGGAAACCACACATACGCCCAAATCACAATCTGCACAAACAGCGGCGTACCCCGGAACAGCGTAACATACAGCAGCGAAACCTTACGCAACGCCCACGCCAGCACGCGCATCGGCGCACCGGCTTTTTCCAAGTGAATCAGGCGCGCCAACGCCAACAACAGACCCAATACCGAACCGCCCGCCGTCGCCACGACCGTCAGCCCCAAGGTCGTCAGTGCGCCGTAAAGAAACATCCAGCGGTATTCGTAAATAATGTCAAAACGAAAATCCATAAACCGTCCGTATCAAAAACCGGCGGAACTGCCGCCGTTGCAAAATAATCCGCCATTTTACCGTAAAAACCGCCGCCTGAACTTTTTTATCGCGGCAGACGGCGGTTGCGCGTCTCCGCAAAAATGCAGGGCGCGCGGTTTTCAGACGGCATTTGCCGTTCAAAGCCGTGCGGTGTCTTTACCAAATGCCCAACCATTCGCCCACGGCATCCATCCAATCCTTATTGCCCCCGCCGCTCCTGCCTGCCCGGCGGTACGCCCACGGCGCTTGCGGATTTTTAGCTTTCCACAATCCTTTGCGTTCCCTTTCCGCCTGAATTTGAGCGTCGGCATAATCGGCAAAATCCGCCTTATCCTGCTGTTCTTTAGCATAACTTTTATAATGCCACGCCGCCCCGTCCTGCACCTGCATCAGGTTCAAATCGGTTTTGCCGACAGAAACCTGCGCCACTTCGCGCTGGTAGCGGTCGGTGTCGAACACGCGGACGCTGACTTTCCTGCCTTCCGCCGCCGCGCGCAGGTTGTCGCGCGAACGCGTGCCGTAAGCCTGTTTCATCTCCGGCGCGTCGATATACGCCATCCGGATTTTGTGTTTCGCGCCGTCGCCGTCGATAACGTGAAGGGTGTCGCCGTCATAGACTTTGGACACCGTGCCTGTGTAGCGGTGGCCGGATTTCGCCGATGCTCGGCGGCGGGCGGGCGCGTCGGAACCCGCGTCCCCTGCCGCGCCGAGTACGTCGAGTACGGCAACCGCCGTCCGCACCGCCTCGCTGCCGTACCCCGTATAACCCAACGCACCCAAAAGCGACAAGGCGACGGGAAGCCATTTCATGATTTTTTTAATCTGCATATTTTTCAAATGCCGATGCCGTCTGAACATATCGGAATCGGATTTCAGACGGCATCTTAACGTCAGGATTACCCTTGGCAGGGATAGATGACTTTCGCACCCTCTTCCGTCCCCAAAATCAACACATCGGCGGCATCGCGGGCGAATATGCCGTTTTCGAGCACGCCGGTGATTTTGTTGATTTCGTCTTCCATCGTCAGCGGCTGATCGATATTCAAGCCGTGGACATCGACGATTTGGTTGCCGTAAAACGTGGTGTAGCCGATACGCAGTTCGGGCTGTCCGCCCATAGCGAGCAGTTTGCGCGAAACAAGAGAGCGCGCGCTTTCGACGACTTCCACAGGCAGAGGGAATTTGCCCAAACGTGAAACATATTTGCTTTCATCCGCAATGCAGACGAATTTTTCGGATGCGCTGGCGACGATTTTTTCGTTGAGGTGTGCGCCGCCGCCGCCTTTAATCATTTGCAGGGCGTGGTTCACTTCATCCGCACCGTCAATATAGACCGCCAACCCCGATACTTCGTTCAGGGAAACGACGGGAATATCATATTGGGCAAGCAGTTCACTGGATTTTTTGGAAGTAGATACCGCGCCTTTGATTTTTTTGCCGCTCTTACCCAAGGCTTCGATGAAAAAGTTGATGGTCGAACCGGTACCGATGCCGATGTATTCGTTTTCGGGTACGAATTCGACTGCTTTTTCGGCGGCGATGCGCTTGAGTTCGTCTTGTGTCGTCATATTTTTGTCCTTTGGGAAACCGTATCAACAAACAGCCGCCATCTTAACATTTTTTTGCACGTCCTGCCCGCCGCGTTCAAATCCTTACCAGCAATACCGCCGCCTGCGACTCTATGCCTTCCATGCGCCCGAGATAACCGAGTTTTTCGTTGGTTTTGCCTTTGATGTTGACGCACGAAATGTCTATGCCCAAATCGGCGGCGATGTTGGCACGCATTTGCGGAATATGCGGCGCGAGTTTGGGTTTCTGTGCAATCACGGTCGTATCGACATTGACCGCCTGCCAACCCTGCGCCTGAACGCTTTGATACGCCGCACGCAAAAGGACGCGGCTGTCCGCATCTTTGAACTCTGCGGCGGTGTCGGGGAAATGGCTGCCGATATCGCCCAAACCTGCCGCACCGAGCAGCGCGTCGGTAACGGCGTGCAGCAGCGCATCGGCATCGGAGTGTCCGAGCAGCCCTTTTTCAAATGGGATTTCAACTCCGCCAAGTATCAGCTTTCTGCCTTCGGTCAGTTGGTGGACATCGTAGCCCTGTCCGATACGGATGTTCGTCATCGTTTGTGTTCCTGATGGTTTGAATTGAAGTTCAGACGGCATCGAGCAGCAGCCTGACGATGTATGCGTCCTGCGGCTGCGTCAGTTTCAAATTGCGCGCGTCGCCCTGCACCAGCAAAGGGCGGATGCCCAATTTTTCCACGGCGGACGCTTCATCGGTAATGCCGTCCAAGTTTTCCGCAGCCAATGCGCGGTGCAGCAGCCCGGCGCGGAAAAGCTGCGGCGTTTGCGCCTGCCAAAGGCTCGTCCGCTCGACGGTTGCACTAATGTTCCCACCGTCCGCGCACTTGAGCGTATCGGCAACGGGAATTGCCAAAATCCCACCTTCGGCAGCGTTGCCCGCCTGTTCTATCAACCGCGTCAAAGCTTCAGACGGCAGGCAGCAACGCGCGGCATCGTGTACCAGAATATTGTCGGTTTCCGCCGCCAAACCGGTTTCCAACAATTTTGCCACACCGTTGCGGACAGTTTCGGCGCGGGTCTGTCCGCCGTTTTTCCACACCCGAACCTGTGGAAATGCCGTCTGAACCTTATCGGCAAACGTGTCTTCGGGCGAGACGACAACGACGGTCAAATCGACGGCCTCATGCCGTTCAAAAATCCCAATCGTATGTTCTAAAACGGTTTTGCTTCCGATTTCGACATATTGCTTGGGTTTGTCCGCACCGAAACGCGCCCCGATGCCGGCGGCGGGAATCAGCGCGATATTTTTGCGCTTCATGCGTCCGTCCCGCCGTTTTCAGACGGCACGGCTTCCTTGCGCCAGATACAGGCTTCGCCCAAGCCGTCCAAATATTGCCCGTGCGCCGCCAGTTCGGCTTCATCCGCCTTAATCACTTTCAGTTTGGCACCGAGTTTCATTTCGGCAGATGCAACAGGTTTGGCTGCCGGCTCTTCCTCCTCGGCCTCCCCCATCAGGTCGAACTGCCGCCGCGTCATAGCAAGATAGACTTCGCCCAAAAGTTCGCAGTCGATCAATGCGCCGTGCAGGACGCGCTTGCTGCGGTCGACGGAAAAACGGTTGCACAGGGCATCTAGACTGGCTTTCTGCCCGGGGAACATTTCGCGCGCCATCGCCAGGGTATCGGTAACGGTACAGCCGAGTTCCTCAACGGTCGGCAACCCCATCCGGCGGAACTCCATATTGAGGAAGCCCACGTCGAATTTGGCATTGTGGATAATCAGTTCCGCACCGCGCAGGAAATCGGCAATCTGCCTGCCGACCTCTGCAAACGGCGGCGCGTTTTTCCCTTCCAAAACCTCTATCGTCAGACCGTGCACCCTCGCCGCCTCTTCGGGCATATCGCGCTCGGGGTGGACATAGAGGTGCAGGTTTTTGTCGGTCATTTGGCGGTTGACCATTTCCAGACCGGCAAACTCGACCAAGCGGTCGCCGCCGTCGGCATACAGACCGGTGGTTTCGGTATCGAGGATGATTTGGCGTGTCGTCATATCGGTGTCTTTCTTCTATCTTCGTAAATTGCTTATTTTTTAAGCAATGTATTTTTCTGTTTTCATTTCAATGCACAAACCCACTTATTCACAGTGTGTTCACAACATTGGGCAGGCGGATTGTGTATTTTGGGGACAATTTTTTCAGACGGCATTCAAGGTTTTTTCCTGATTGCCGCCGCGCCTAAAAACCGCCTTTCGCGCTTAATCAAAAATACCGACAACGGAATATTGCCCAAAGCGACAATCAGATACAACAAGGAAATGCTGTCAAACAAAAACAGCAACACCGCGCTCAAAACGGCAGCGGAAACCATAAAAATACCGTTAACGATATTGTTGGCGGCAACGGCGCGGGCGCGGAAAGTCTCGCTACTGGCGGTTTGCAGCTAGGTATAGAGCGGAACGGAGAAAAATCCGCCGAAAAAGCCGATCAGCGTCATCACCGCCATCACGGGATATGCCCATCCTTGCGATAAAAACCAAAAAATGCCGTTCAGCCCTTCAAAACGGTGTCCGTGCGTCAGCCACACCAAAACCAAGCCGCAAACCGTCAAACCCAACGCACCAACCGTTACCCAAGCCAACCTCAGCCGTTCCCTGCTGAACTTGGCACACAGTACCGAACCGGCGGCAATACCGATGGAAAACAGGGCAAGCATCAGGTTGAAAACATTGTCGTTGCCGCCTAGATGGATTTGGGTAAAGGTCGGCAGTTGCGTGGTATAAACCGCGCCGACAAACCAAAACCACGAAATACCGATAATGGCGGTAAAAACGGGCTTGTGCCGCACCGTTTCACGCAGCAGGGATTTTGTACCCCGGACAATATTCCACTCAATTTGTGTATCGGCAGCCTTGGCGGGTACGGACGGCATAAACAGGCTGCCGACCGTGCCTCCTACGGCGACCAGCAAAACCAGTATCCCGACAATATAAGGCGGTACACCTGCCACCGCAGTCCCCAGTATCTGACCGAACAGGATGGCGACAAACGTACCCGATTCAATCAGGCTGTTGCCCATCATCAACTCTTTGTCGTCGAGATAATCGGGCAGGATGGCGTATTTCAGCGGCCCGAACAGCGTCGATTGCGCGCCCATGCAAAACAGACACGCCAAAAGCAGCGGGGCAGACCGGATATAAAACCCGTATGCCGCCACCGCCATAATGATCATTTCCAGCACCTTGGCCCAACGCGCCAAAACGGCCTTGTCGAATTTGTTACCCAACTGCCCCGACAGCGAGGAAAACAGGAAATACGGCAAAATAAACAGCAACGCGCCCAAGTTCAACATCTGTCCGGCAGGCAGGAAGCCGTTTTGCCCCAAACCGTAAAACCCAATCATCACAAACAGCGCGGTTTTGAACACATTGTCGTTGAACGCGCCGAGAAACTGCGTAGCGAAAAGAGGTGCGAAACGGCGGCTTTTAACCAGTCCCAAACCGCCTTTTTTAGCGTACATCGTTTTCCCTCTCTTTTTCAATCAGTTTACTTGTCGAATCATCATCCATCAGGATGCGGTGCGCCGGCCCTTCCAAGTCGTCAAACTGCCCGTTTTTGCCCGACCACCAAAAAAACCAGCCGATGACAAACGCCAAAATAATGCTGATGGGCACCAATATAAACATGCTTTCCATCACATATTCCCTGTCAAATCGTTCAAAACAAAAGTCTGCCCCGACACGGTCAGATATTCGTTACGCAAAGTTCCGACGGGAGCTTCGTCAAAAAACAGCTCGATACGGTCTTTGACCACGCGCCAATATTGGGGGATTTCCGTCTGACCGAACGGCGACAGGACATGATTTTCCATTCCGCCTTCAAGTTTGACGGCAAAACGCCCGCTTTGCGGCCGTGCTTCCGATTCGTCGTCGGCAAGCAGGATGAAAAAGCCTATATGCCGTCCCGATTGGTCATGAATACTGAAATAATGCATAAATTTCCCACCCGCCTTTTTTCAGACGACACCAACTAAAAACAGGGCGAATGTACCAGTTTGGACGGGAAGAATGCAAAGAAATTCTCCCTCCCCCAGCCGAAAACACCGGCAAACCGCATATCCCCCTTTTTTCCGTCAAAATGCCCGACTTCCGCCATTTTCACGCAAACGCCCGATTAAGCCAAGCAATTGCAAAGATTTTTTGCTAGAATAGCCTGCTTCTTTTATCAACCTTTTCAGACGGCCCCACTACTTTCCCGCCCAGGAAGGCAAAACGGATTCGGCACGAATCCGGTTAGTATCCGTGTCCGATTCCAATGCCGTCTGAAACTTTCCGGAGTAAGAAAATGTCCCAAAAATTGATCTTGGTTTTGAACTGCGGCAGCTCGTCCCTCAAAGGCGCGGTCCTGGATAACGGCAGCGGCGAAGTCCTGCTCAGCTGCCTTGCCGAAAAACTCAACCTGCCCGATGCCTACATCACATTCAAAGTAAACGGCGAAAAACACAAAGTCGATCTGTCCGCACATCCCGACCACACCGGCGCGGTCGAAGCCCTGATGGAAGAACTCAAAGCCCACGGCCTCGACAGCCGCATCGGCGCCATCGGCCACCGCGTCGTCAGCGGCGGCGAACTGTACAGCGAATCCATCCTCGTTGACGACGAAGTCATTGCCGGCATCGAAAAATGCATCCCGCTCGCCCCCTGCACAACCCCGCCCACCTCTTGGGCCTGCGTGCCGCGCAAAGCATTTTCAAAGACCTGCCCAACGTCGTCGTATTCGATACCTCCTTCCACCAAACCATGCCCGAAGTCGCCTACAAATACGCCGTTCCGCAGGAGTTGTATGAAAAATACGGCCTGCGCCGTTACGGCGCGCACGGTACCAGCTACCGCTTCGTCGCCGACGAAACCGCGCGCTTCCTCGGCAAAGACAAAAAAGACCTGCGTATGGTCATTGCCCACTTGGGCAACGGCGCGTCCATTACCGCCGTCGCCAACGGCGAATCGCGCGACACCAGTATGGGCCTGACCCCGCTGGAAGGGCTGGTAATGGGTACGCGCAGCGGCGACATCGATCCTTCCGTATTCGGCTTCCTCGCCGAAAACGCCAATATGACCATCGCCCAAATCACTGAAATGCTGAACAAAAAATCCGGTCTGCTCGGCATTTCCGGCCTGTCCAACGACTGCCGCACCATTGAAGAAGAAGCCGCCAAGGGGCATAAAGGCGCGAAATTGGCCTTGGATATGTTTATCTACCGCCTTGCCAAATACATCGGCAGTATGGCGGTTGCCGCAGGCGGTTTGGACGCACTGGTCTTTACCGGCGGCATCGGCGAAAACTCCGACATCATCCGCGAACGCGTGATCGGCTACTTGGGCTTCCTCGGTCTGAACATCGACCAAGAAGCCAACCTGAAAGCCCGCTTCGGCAACGCCGGCGTGATTACCACTGCCGACAGCAAAGCCGTTGCCGTGGTCATTCCGACCAACGAAGAGCTGATGATTGCCCACGACACTGCCCGTTTGAGCGGTCTGTAAGGTTTTATCCGCACACGAACTGCCTCCGGAAATGGAGGCAGTTTTTTATCCGGCTTTCCATGCTTAAACAGCACTGCCTCTTTTCAGACATTGACGGTTGCAGCCGACTACCTGAACCTTAATGATTGACTATTTTTTAATCATGTTATTATTTTCCATAAAATACATGACATTAAGATGTTTTTCCACAAAAGATACACACACCGGCAAACACCGGCTGTGTTTATCTTTTCTTATGCCTATTTTTTAATCATCGTATTTTTATCTTTTAATTTCAATACGCAAACTAACTTATACACACGGTTTTCACATCTTTAGACTGCTTCCGTGTGTATAGTGGATATTGCCGTTTTCCTTTCTGACAAAAATGCCGTCTGAGAACTTCAGACGGCATTTGAAACATCGGAATCAGCGGTTTTGTTCATACCACTCGATAAACTTGTCTGCTTTGACAAAACCCAGCAGCGGCTCGCTGCGGCTGCCGTCGGAGCGGACGACAAACACGCCCGGCGGCCCGAACAGACCGTATTCTTTCAACAACGCCTGATGTTCGGGCGTGTTGGCGGTTACGTCGATTTGGAAAAAGCGTTCCATATCGACTGCCTGATGCACTTCCGGCTGATTGAGCGTGTAAGCCGCCATTTCTTTGCAGGAAATGCACCAGTCGGCATAAAAATCCAAAACGACGGGTTTGTCGGGATGTTCTTTCAACGCCGTATCCATCGCTGCCTTCAGCGCGGCAGTATCGGCAAACATTTTTCCGTGTTCCGAAGATTTGCCTGCTTCGGCCGGCGGATTGAGGGTCAGGAAATGGTGCAGCGCGGTCGTTTTGCCGTTTGCGCCCTGCCAGCCGAACCACGCGCCGCCTATCAGCAATATGCCGCCCAATGCGAATGCCACAGCTTTCGGACGGCGTTTCTGCCTGCGTCCGTTGACCAGCAGCATACAGGCAGGAACCAGCATCAGCAGCGTGTACAGCGCGACGACGAGATAATAGGGCAAGTGCGGCGTGGCGAGGTAAACGGCGACGGCAAGCAGGATAAAGCCGAAAGCGTATTTGACGGCATTCATCCAATCGCCTGCCCTAGGCAGGATATGCCCGCCGAACGTGCCGATGGCAATCAGCGGAACGCCAGTGCCCAACGCCAAAGTGTAAAGTGCCAAACCGCCTAAAACCGCATCGCCCGTCTGACCGATGTAGCCCAAAGCAAATGCCAGCGGCGGGGCGACACACGGCCCGACAATCAGCGCGGACAATATGCCCATAATAAAGACGGAAACGATTTTACCGCCTGAAAGCCTGCTGCTTTGATTCTGAAAATACGACTGCACGGCGTTGGGAAGCTGGATGTTGAACAGCCCGAACATAGACAGTGCCAAGACGACCATTAAAGCCGATGCCGCCAACACCACCCAAGCCTGCTGCAACCATACGGTCAGCAGCGCGCCCGTCAGTCCGGCAACAATGCCGACCAGCGTATAAGTCAGAGACAAACCCTGAACATAAACGACGGACAGCACAAACGCCCGCGCCTTGCCCGCCTTTTTGTCACCGACCACAATACTGGAAACAATCGGCAACAGGGGATACATACAGGCGGTAAAACTCAGACCCAAACCGGCGAGAAAAAACGCCAAAAGATTGGCGTTGAGCGTATCCCAAGACAGCTTGAAACGGCTGTCGCCGCCCTCATCCCCCTTCGGGGGCGGCAGCGCCCCGCTGCCGTTTTGAGAGGAAGGCTGCAAAAAGCGGTCTTTGGCGGATGCCGGTTCGTCGGTTTGCGGATGGTAAGTGCCGTTGCCGGAAATATCAAACTCGGTATCCACGGGCGGATAGCACACGCCGGCTTCGGCACAGCCCTGATAGGTCAAAACCAATTTATACGGTTCGCCGACAGCCTTTGCATAAGGAAAGGCAACCTGCGCTTCGTGATGGTAAACCGTCTGCCTGCCGAAAAACTCGTCTTCCTTCTCTTCGCCCTTGCTGAAAGAAGGCTGTCCCAACAAATCCGCCGGATCGGTCTTGCCGACGATTTTCGCCTGATACATATAGTATCCGTCGGCAATCCTGAAACGGACGTTCACACCGTCGTCGGCAACGGCAAGCTCCGGCACGAATGCCTTTTCCGGCGGCAGCAGATCGTTCGCATCCAGCGCGAAAGCTCGTCCGCACAACATCAAAAATACGGCGAACAGGCAAATCAGTTTTTTCATAATCGAATCCGTTTCAGACAAATAATTTGTCTGCATTATAAATGGTAAGGTTGACGGTGGGATTTAATTTATGTAAAACCCGCCATTATCCGAACCTATTTCCATAAACATCTTATCGAACCCGCCATGTACGATGTCAATACCCACGATGTCCGCCGCTTTTTCGCCCGCGTGTGGCAGCAGCGGCTCAATCCGCTGCAACTGAGCGCACTGGAACAGAAAGCCCTCCGCATTATCGAAGCCCATCCCGAATACCACCGTTATCTCGAACGCATCGAAGACCATCTGGACACCGACTGGCTACCCGAAAACGGCGAAAGCAACCCCTTCCTGCATATGTCGCTGCATTTGTCCGTCCAAGAACAGGCGGGCATAGACCAGCCGCACGGCATACGCGCAATCCACGACACCCTGTGCGCCAAACGCGGCTGGCTGGAAGCCGAACACGAAATGATGGAGGCACTGGCGGAAACACTGTGGACGGCGCAACGCTACGGCACCGGTTTGGATGTCAATTTCTACATGACCCGACTGCGCAAACTCATCGGCTTGGGTGCAGAAGATCAAGCCAGATTGAACCCGCATGAAATCGCCTGACCATACCAACCGCCTGCAAAATGCCGTCTGAAGCGGAACAACCCCTTTCAGACGGCATGCATTTCCCCCATCATTTCCACAACGCGCGTTTCAGCATAATCAACCAATCCTTCTTATCCAAAACGGGGCGTTGTGCAAACACATCGTATCGGCACGCGTCCAGTTTCTGCAAAATCAACTGCGCCCCCAACACAATCATACGGAGTTCCAAACCGATACGCCCTTTCAATTCGCGCGCCAAAGGCGAACCCGCCTTCAGCATACGAAATGCGCGCCGGCACTCATACGCCATCAGCCGCTGAAACGCCGCATCCGCCCTACCCTCCGCAATCTGTCCTTCGGAAACACCGAATTTCAACAAATCGTCCTGCGGAATATAAACCCTGCCCTTTTGCCAATCCACAGCCACATCCTGCCAAAAATTCACCAGTTGCAAAGCCGTACAGATGCCGTCGCTTTGCGCCACGCACACCGCATCCGTTTTCCCGTACAAAGCCAGCATAATGCGTCCGACAGGGTTGGCGGAACGCCGGCAGTAATCGGCCAGTTCGCCGAAATGCGCGTACCGCGTTTTAACCACGTCCTGCGAAAACGCCGAAAGCAAATCATAAAACGGCTGCAAATCCAAACCGAACGGCACAACCGCCTCGGCATCCAATCGTGCAATCAAAGGATGCGCCGACCGGCCGCCCGATGCCAACACGTCCAACTCGCGCCGCAAAGCATCCAACCCCGCCAACCTGGCTTCAGACGGCATACTGCCCTCGTCCGCCATATCGTCCGCCGTCCGTGCAAACGCATACACCGCATGAACCGGCTTCCTCAACCTGCGCGGCAAAATCAGCGAACCGACGGGAAAATTTTCATAATGCCCAACCGACATACCTTCTCCATCCATCAAACAAAATGCCGTCTGAAATGGAACAAACCCTTTTCAGACGGCATCAGATACCTCCAAGCTGCCGGCAATCAGTGGTGGTGATGACCGTGCGGACCGTGGACATGACCGTGTGCGATTTCCTCATCGGATGCATCGCGCACACTTTCAACCGTAGCCTTAAAGCGGATTTTCATGCCTGCCAAAGGATGGTTGCCGTCCACCACCGCCTTACCGTCGGCAACATCGGTTACACGATAGACGACAACATCGCCGGTTTCAGGATCGTCGGCTTCAAACATCATGCCGACTTCGACTTCAACAGGGAACACGCCCGCATCTTCAATACGGACCAACTCCGGATCCTGCTCGCCGAACGCATCGTCGGGCGAAAGCGCCACATCGACCGTATCGCCGGCATCCTTACCGTGCAACGCCTCTTCCACCAAAGGGAAAATGCCGTCGTAACCGCCGTGCAGATACGCAATCGGTTCTTCGGTTTTGTCCAAAAGCTGATTGTTGGCATCATACATCTCATAATGCAGCGAAACCACGGAATTCTTCACGATAGCCATATTTGTCCTTTCAGGAACAGCAGATTAATTACAGGCGCATTCTAACACAACCGCCGCGCCGGCCGATTACCGTTAACCTGTTCATAAACTGTACAGCACATATTTCAATGTAAATCTTTGTTATTTTATTGCGGTGTAACTTTTTTACAACATTCTTAAAACCATTCCGACCTGTCTGCCGACTTTCCCAATCCGCCTTAATAAATCATACAAGATACTGAAATTATATTAATCTCTATAATATTTATCCCTATCGAATTTTTAACAGCAAAACCGTTTTACAGGATTTATCAATCCGCCCGCCAGAAAACTTTTCATTCAAACCTTTTTCCCATCTGTACGACATTGCAATCCCTTATTCCATAGTGCATAATTACGCAAATTCAGCGATGAATTTCCAACCCGGTTTGTAGTATGGTCGATAAAGACCTATTTGTTTCAATAATTTAAATTGGTTCTAAAGGTTACTAAAATGAAAAAATCCCTGTTTGCCGCTGCTTTGTTGTCTTTGGTTTTGGCAGCCTGCGGCGGTGAAAAAGCCGCTGAAGCTCCCGCTGCTGAAGCACCTGCCGCCGAAGCTCCCGCTACTGAAGCACCTGCCGCCGAAGCTCCCGCTGCTGAAGCACCTGCCGCCGAAGCTCCTGCTACTGAAGCACCTGCCGCCGAAGCTCCCGCTGCTGAAGCTGCCGCTACCGAAGCACCTGCCGCTGAAGCTCCTGCTGCCGAAGCTGCAAAATAAGCATTTTCCGCTTGCAAAAAAGCAGGATACGTTCAGTATCCTGCTTTTTTGATTTTTCAGACGGCATCAGATTCCCTTCCTCAATCTTCTCCCTACCCTTCCGACAAACATGCCTGACCTTCATACCGAATTTTCCCGACTCCTGCCGGCAGATGAAATTGCCGAACTTTCTCCGACACTTTTAAAAGACCAGCGCAACCGCTTTACGTCTGCACCAGACATCATTTTGCAGCCGCGCAGCGTTGAAAGCGTGCAAACCATTATGCGTTTTTGTTACGAACACCGCATTCCGGTTACGCCGCAAGGCGGCAATACCGGTTTGTGCGGCGCGGCAGTATCGGAAAACGGCGTATTGCTGAACCTTTCCAAACTCAACCGCATCCGCAGCATCAATTTGTCAGACAACTGCATAACCGTCGAAGCAGGTTCCGTACTCCAAACCGTCCAACAGGCAGCCGAAGCCTCAAACAGGCTGTTTCCACTCAGTCTCGCCAGCGAAGGCTCGTGCCAAATCGGCGGCAACATCGCCTGCAATGCCGGAGGTTTGAACGTATTGCGTTACGGCACGATGCGCGACCTGGTTATCGGTTTGGAAGTCGTCCTCCCCAACGGCGAGCTGGTTTCCCATCTCCATCCCCTGCATAAAAACACCACCGGCTACGACCTGCGCCATCTGTTTATCGGCAGCGAAGGCACACTGGGCATCATCACTGCCGCCACGCTCAAGCTTTTTGCCCGTCCCTCGGACAAGGCAACGGCATGGGTCGGCATACCCGACATCGAATCCGCCGTCCGCCTGCTGACCGAAACCCAAGCTCACTTTGCCGAACGCCTATGCAGTTTTGAGCTGATCGGCCGTTTTGCCGCCGAGTTGTCTTCCGAATTCAGCAAATTCCCCCTGCCGACACATTCAGAATGGCATATTTTACTTGAGTTGACCGACTCATTACCCGACAGCAATCTTGATGATCGGCTTGTCGAATTTCTTTATAAAAAAGGATTTACCGACAGCGTATTGGCACAAAGCGAACAAGAACGTATCCATATGTGGGCATTGCGCGAAAACATCTCCGCATCGCAACGCAAACTGGGCACCAGCATCAAACACGATATTGCCATTCCTATCGGACGCGTTGCCGACTTTGTCCGCCGGTGCGCCAAAGATTTGGAACAGAATTTTAAAGGCATACAAATCGTCTGCTTCGGACATCTTGGCGACGGCAGCCTGCACTACAATACTTTCCTGCCCGAAATCCTCAGCAATGAAGTCTATCGTTACGAAAACGACATCAACGACGCAGTTTATCGCAACGTTCTTGCCTGCAACGGCACGATTGCCGCCGAACACGGCATAGGTATCATCAAAAAACAGTGGCTGGACAAAGTACGCACGCCTGCCGAAATCGCCCTGATGAAAAGCATCAAACAACACCTTGATCCATATAACATTATGAATCCGGGCAAACTGCTTCCGTAACCGGCATTTCTGATTTGCATACACAACAAAGAAAGGGACAATAGATCCGATTGTCGGTTTAGCGCGAGCTCGTGAGTGCGGTAAAAAATTGGTGGAAATGACACGAAAAATGACCGCATTTTTAAAATAAAAAAATCGGCAGTAAATTTCCCTGCCGATTTTATTTTGTTACAACTTAACTTAAAACGTCCACTGCAAATTCAACGCACCTTGTTTAGCTTGATGATGTTTGCCTGTTTGGCGGTTGAATGTGGCTTGTAAGGTTAAGTGAGATTTGATTTTCACTGCTACACCTAATTGGCTTTCAATTGCCGTCTTATTGTTTATCATTCGACGCTCTCCGTCCATTTCCACACCGAAAGGTTTGTTGTGGTAAAGCGCGTTCACAGCGGCGAAAGGTTCAATAGCGATATTTTTATAGAGTGAAAATTGCGCTTTAGCTTGAACGCCCACTCGGCTTTGTAATTGGCGGGAGCCAAGTAAATTCACGTGGGCATTTTCGCTATCGCTGAATTTTCCGTTTACCCCCAAATAAGTCAATTGCGCCTGTGGTTGCAGGTAAAAACGAACACGGTTGCCCTTTTTAGTGAAGTGTTCCGCCAATAAAGCATTGTAACCCGCTTCAATTGAGGCGGTAATACCTTTTGAAGTAAAACGTTCTGTAGCATCTTCAGTGTTAATGCGGTGGCGGAAGCGTTGATATTGTACCCAGCTATCCGCATACGCACCTGTCTGTTTGTCCTGAAGCTGATGCCAAGTGGCATAAATGCCCGCCCCAAAGCCTTTCACATTTCCCGTTGTAAGATTGTCTGTATCTGGATTGCGGAAAGTGCTGCGTTGTTCTGCTTGTCCGCTCATTAAGCCAACGGAAAGTTGATTACTTTCGTTTTGCCATGTGAATACTTCGCCGCCGAGTTGCACACCTTTACGATTGCTTTCTACAGGTGCTGTTTTGCCTTGCACCCATTGGTTGGAATGTCCGTCAATCACACGCAACCACAAGCCTTTGCGTGGTAAAGTGCGGTCGAAAATATCGCTGTTTTTGTCGTTCAAACGCAAGGCGAATAAGGTATTGGCAGCTTGAGCCTGTTGTGCATAAATCGAAATATCATCGCGTTCTTGCACTTTGGTAAAAAAGCCTTCTGGGCGTTGTTGTAAAGAAAGCGTATAAATTCCCTTTTGGTGTTTGCCAGAAAGACGGAATGCGTGTTTATCTGCTGTGCCATTTACTTTGATAATTTGATGCCCGTCGAGACTTTTTAAATCGTCTATTGGATTTTCGAAGATGATGTCGGAAGTGCCAGTTATATTTTTTTCAAAAGTTAAAACTGGTGTTTCAGGGACTTTATCTTTTAGACCGTAAGCAAAACGAAAACGAGCTCCGCCAGCATAATCTTCTTTTACGAGTAAACTTTCACTTTTAGTATTAAAACGGATGTCTGCATTCGTTGTTTTTAATTCCCCAACATCAGAATCCCAACGGGGCTCCCAGAGAGAATTTTCTAAGCGGAATTCATCCAAACTAATCGTTTGCCCGATAACGTGCGAGTTGTCTGTAACCTCAATATAGTGGAATGGATCTACATCAGAATAGAGATGCTCTTGCGAACTAGAAAGCTGATTAAGTGTTGGGCGAAGCCATTCGATATAATTACCTACAGATAAAATTTCGCTGTTGATATGGCTATTTTTTATTTTCGTATTTAGGGCGAAAATATCACTTCTTACTGTAGGAATAGATTGTTGAGATTTGCAAGTATCATCACTATATTTCCCAGTGTTTAAACATTCCTTAAAATATTGCCGTATTGGTTTTTCTGTTTCCCCATTTCTTTTTGCAACGCCTAAACCTTGAGCAAAACCAACAAGGTAATCTTCAGTGTATTCTTTGTCATAAAAAGAAATCCTTTTTGAATTATTGATGTTTTCGAATGGATCGAAAGGATGTTTAGGGAATAATGCGGGAATGTTTGGATAAACTCGGTTGTTACTTTTTATGTGATAAGTTTCTTCTTTCCAATATTCACTATTTCTATCGCGGAGTTTTTTTAAGCGGGTAATTTCATCATCAGTGAGCTTGGTTTTGTCGTAAACATAATCAACAGCCAAAAGAGGAGAGGTATAAAGAATAGAAAAAAATAGACTTATAATAAATGATTTTTTAAACTTCTGCTTGCTTGCTTGCTTCGAGTTTCATAATAAATTTTCCTTTGTCAAGTAAAGATAAATGGGGCGTGGATTTTAGCATAGAATTGAACAAAAAATGTCATTTAGCTCACATTTTTCTCTATTTATTTCTTATTTATTAAAAGTAAACGTTTGCTTTTTGCTATTTTGTCAAGCCAGTTTGAAAATGTGTATAATTGCCCTCGTTATTTACAAAAATTTCAGGAAAAATGACCGCACTTTACCCTTGGCTAATGCCAATTTATCATCAAATTGCTCAAACCTTTGACGAAGGTTTGGGGCATCATGCCGTACTGATTAAAGCGGATGCTGGTTTAGGTGTAGAACGTTTACACATCAGGCGGCAGCCTTGCCCATACCGTCTGAAGCACTGTTTCCACAATCAGCGCGTATGCTTAATCAACCGCTGTTTCTCGCGTTTCCAATCCGCCTCTTTCATACTCTGACGTTTGTCGTGCTGTTTCTTACCTTTTGCCAAACCGATTTCCATCTTGATTTTTCCGCGCGAAAAATGCAAATCCAGCGGCACGATGGTGTAGCCGGCACGTTCGGTTTTGCCGATTAATTTGTTGATTTCCGACTGGTTCAACAAGAGCTTGCGCGGACGTACGGCATCTGGTTTAATGTGTGTCGAGGCTGTGGGCAAAGCCGTAATATGGCAGCCGACCAGATAAAACGCGTCTTTTTTCCAATAGATATAACTCTCTTTAAGCTGTACGCGCGCGGCGCGGATTGCTTTGACTTCCCAGCCTTCCAAGACCAAACCGGCTTCAATCCGGTCTTCAATGAAAAAATCGTGAAATGCTTTTTTATTGTTCGCAATAGCCATAAACATCCTATCAATATCCGCCGTCAGACGGCATAAACCCGAAAACAGAACCCATCATACCGCCTCTTCAACCGCCTGCACAATCTTCTCGGGATACAGCCTGTTGAGGCAGTCGGTATGCCCCAGCGGACATTCCCGCTTAAAACAGGGCGAACATTCCAAGTGCAGGCTGACGATTTTCGCCCTGTCGCTCAAAGGCGGCGTATGCGTCGGGCTGGAAGAACCGTAAACCGCCACCACCTTCCTGCCCAATGCCGCCGCCAAGTGCATCAGCCCGCTGTCGTTGCACACGACCGTGTCCGCCAACGACAGCAAATCCATTGCCTGCGACAAATCGGTTTTGCCGCACAAATTGACACACATACCGTCTGAAAGGCAGTTGATTTCCTCGGCAATTTCATCATCTTTTTGCGAACCGAACAGCCAAACCTGCCAACCCGCCGCCGAATAATGTTTGCCCAACTCGGCAAAATACCTTGTCGGCCAACGCTTTGCCGGCCCGAATTCCGCACCCGGACAAAAAGCCAGAACAGGCTTTCCAATATCCAAGCCAAAGGTTTCGACAGAAATTTCCCGCCGCCGTTCATCAATGGAAAACTCGGGGAATCCCGAATGCCCGTCAAAATCCTCCTGGCTCGGATGCGCGAGAGCCGTATATCTGTCCACCATCAAAGGCAGACGTTCCTTATCCAGCCTGCGTATATCGTTCAACAGAAAATAACGGCTTTCACCGACATAACCCGTCCTTTTACCGATACCTGTCGCCAGCGCGATGATTGCCGATTTCAAAGAACCGGGCAACACGATAACCTGATCGTATCCGCGCCGCCCCAAATCCCTACCGATCCGCCAACGGCGTTTCAACTCCAACGCACCGTGTCCGAACGGATTTTCAAGAATCTCATTCACTTCCGGCATACGCTCAAACACCGCCATCGACCACTTCGGTGCGAACACATCAATCGTGCAACCGGGGTGAAGTTCCTTCAAACGGCGGAACAAGGGCTGGGTCATCACGCAGTCGCCTATCCAACTGGGGGAAATAATCAGGATTTTGATGGACATAACAAGAAACCGAAATCAGACAGGCGGAATTTTACCGCGAAACCGTTGGAAAACCTATCTTGTCTCATTCCGAACGCCGTACGTGCAAATATGAAAAAGCCCGAACATTCAAGTTCGGGCTTCAAAATTCTGGCTCCCCGACCTGGGCTCGAACCAGGGACCTGCGGATTAACAGTCCGTCGCTCTACCGACTGAGCTATCGGGGAATGGGGCGTATTATAGCGTCCGGAAAAAATGTGTCAATCCTTAATTTTGGAAAAATGGGCGACAAAACGACAAGCATATGAATCAGAAAGACATTAAGACCGATGCCTTAAAAGGATTGCCGTTGTATGAATTTCCACAGCCGTCATCACACCATATTTAAGCCCGATGAGCCGTTCTGCCCTCCCCCGCTTAAAACAATGCCGTCTGAACTTCGCCGCGTTCCAAAGCCAGTAAAAACTGTTTGCGGTTCAACCCGCCCGCGTAGCCGGTCAGTTTGCCGTCGCTGCCGATGACGCGGTGGCAGGGAATCAAGATAGACACCTTGTTCTGCCCGTTGGCGGCGGCAACGGCGCGGACGGCGTTGGGGTTGCCCAAACGCTGCGCCTGCTCTTTGTAGCTGCGCGTTTCGCCGTAAGGAATCGCCAAGAGCGCGTCCCATGCCTGCTTTTGAAACTCGGTGCCAATCTGCTCCAAAGGCGTGGCAAAGGTTTTCAGACGACCCTTGAAGTATAAGTCCAATTCCTGCCGCAAAAGTTGCGTCCGCTCATCCTCCCGAAACACAAACCGTCCGCGCAAGGCTTTTTGGACGGCGGCAATTTCCTGTTCCAAATGCTTCTGTCCGACAAACTCCAGCAGACACAATCCCTTATTTCCGAACACCGCCAGCATCTCGCCCAAAGGCGTGGCAATGGCGGCACACACCAGCTCATTCAAACTGTCGGGATAACGCGCTTCCAACAGACGGATGGCTCGGCGGATACGGACATATTCTTCAGGCGCGCAGCCGATATTGTCCCAAAAATCCCGATCGAACTGCCCGGCTTCGCATTCCGTCAAATTGGGATGCGACATAACGCCGCACTCACAAACCCGGGTTTCGAGCCAATAGCGGATTTCATCCCATTTTGACGGCAGATTGTTTAAGGAAGGCAGGGTAATCATTCGTTTGCTCCGTATCTCTATCATGGATTTGACGGCAAAATCCCCAATTTTCGCCATTCCCGCACGCCGGTGCAGGAACAGGCTGCGGCGGAAACCTTGAGGGTCGGGTTGCGGCAATGCCTAAATATGCGATATTTCCAAAGCATCAGGGAAAGGAATTAAAGACTTCAGACGACCTGCAAAGGGTCGTCTGAAACCACGATTTTTGCATTTGCGCATTCCGGCACATCATCCAACCGTTTCGGCACATTCCTGCCGCCGTTGACAGCCTATAATGAATCCACTTATTCATCAAGCAAAGGAATCATCTATGCAAACCCGCATCCTCTCCGCCGTACTGCTGGCTTTTTCAACCGCTGCCTTTGCCGGGGGCGCATTCACGCTGCAATTCGACAACCCGTCCGAAGACGGCGGCTTCACGCAAAACCAGATTTTGAGCGCGCCTTACGGCTTTGGCTGTTCGGGCGGCAATGCTTCGCCCGCGCTGTCGTGGAAAAATCCGCCCGCCGGGACAAAAAGTTTCGTCCTGACCGTTTACGATAAAGACGCGCCGACCGGACTGGGCTGGATGCACTGGGTGGTCGCCGACATTCCCGCCGATGTCCGCCGCCGCAATGCGACCTCGCTGCAATTAAGCCGCTGCGCCAGCATCGCCGACGACCAGTCCGCAGCCATATCGGCAGTAATCAGTTTGCAGATTTGCCGCATCAGGTTGACGCCTTCGTACACGGCAAAACCGATGCCGTCATGCTGCAACCACGCCAACACGCCGCAAAGCGCGGCCTCCGCCGCATTGTGCGGCACTTCTTCATCCGTCAGCACCGCCGCCGCATAATCAAACGCCGCGCCCATCCGCCTGGGGTGCGGCAGCTTCACCGCATCGCACACTGCCTGCGCCGTCCCGTATTGTGCGGCGAACCTTTCTACGGTTTCCTGTTCAAAAGCAATCCATTGCGCCTGATAGAGGCCGTCTGAATCGGGAATATTAATAACGTCAAACGTCTGTCCGCCTGCCAACGCAACCGCCTCACCCGCAATTCTCGCCTCGCCCACCGCAGCTTCTTGCTTCCGCGCCGCACGATAAGCACAGCTGGTTCATATACCGCCACGCTGCGGTACAAGGCGGTATGATGTTGCACGATGCCGCCCAAAGCACCCAATCGTTCGCGCGTATGAAAGTAATTTGACGGCACTATTATCTCCAACACGCAGGGCCGCACATAAGGCGCAGCCCTGTTTACCCTGATTTGGAAGGGGTTACTTCCCAAAAATAAACCAAAATCCCACTGCCCCGAATGGCCGGGTTTCAACCATATTCCGTCGGTGTGCCTGCAACTTGACTCCCTCCCCTGTGGGGGAGGGTCGGGGAGAGGGTAAAACGGGGCAGATACAGGCAATATTTCCGTTGCCGCCCCGATGCCCTCTCCCTCACCCTCTCCCACGGGAGAGGGAATGGATTGCTGTTTAAATAAAAAATCTACATAAAAATCAATGTATTATAGTGGATTAAATTTAAATCAGGACAAGGCGACGAAGCCGCAGACAGTACAAATAGTACGGCAAGGCGAGGCAACGCCGTACTGGTTTAAATTTAATCCACTATATCTCAAACCCACGTTAGGTCTAAGCAAATGGTCGGACATCCGTATCCGGCAAGCAAGCTGCTTTCAGACGGCATTTCCAGCCAACAACCGCGCCAATATCCCCTCATACACCGCAGACAGCTTCGGAATATCGTCCAGCCGCACGTTTTCGTTGATTTGGTGGATGGTGGCATTGGACGGGCCTAATTCGATGAGTTCTTTTGCAATGGCTTTGATGAAGCGTCCGTCCGAAGTGCCGCCGGTGGTGGACAATTCGGCCTCAATGCCGCAGGTTTCGGCAATGGCTGCGCGTGCCACGTCGGTCAGTTTGCCCGCTTGGGTCAGAAAGGGCTGCCCCGAACACGACCACTGTAAATCGTATTGCACGCCGTGTTTGTCCAAAATGGCGTGAACGCGTTGTTTCAGCCCTGCTTCGGTGGACTCGGTGGAGAAGCGGAAATTGAATTTGACATTCAGCTCGCCCGGAATGACGTTGGTCGCGCCTGTACCGCCGTTGATATTGGAAATTTGAAAGCTGGTCGGCGGGAAGTATTTGTTGCCTTCGTCCCAGACTTCCTGCGTCAGCTCTAACAAGGCCGGGGCAAAAGTATGCACGGGATTGATTGCCAAATGCGGATAGGCAATATGGCCTTGCTTGCCTTTGACGGTCAGGTTGCCCGACAGCGAGCCGCGCCGGCCGTTTTTAATCATATCGCCCAATTTGTCCACGGCTGTCGGTTCGCCGACGATGCAGTAGTCAATCAACTCGCCGCGCGCTTTCAATACATCGACGACTTTGGTCGTGCCGTCCAACGCGTCGCCCTCTTCGTCGGAAGTAATCAGAAGCGCAATGCTGCCTTGGTGGTCGGGATGTTCGGCAACGAAGCGTTCACAGGCGGTAACGAAGCAGGCGATGCTGGTTTTCATGTCCGCCGCGCCGCGCCCGTATAATCTTCCGTCGCGTTCGGTCGGCTCGAACGGGGGCGAATCCCATTTTTCAACAGGGCCTGTCGGTACAACGTCGGTATGCCCTGCAAAACAGACGACGGGAACTTTCGTGCCGCGTCGCAACCAGATGTTTTTGGTGTCGCCGAAATGGAGTTCTTCAGCCGCAAAACCGATTTTGTACAGGCGTTCGACAAGCAGTTTTTGGCAATCTCGGTCGTCGGGGGTAACGGATGGGCGGGAAATCAACGCTTTGGCTAGTTCTAGGGATTGGGTTTCGGTCATATTTGTTCACTTTTGAAATTAGACCATCTGAAACGTTCTGAATGTGATTTTCAGACGGCATTTAGGTTAGGTTGGCATACGGGGTGGGTATTTTTACCCGTCAGTCTTCTGAATCATTTGCCGTGACACGCTTCGTAAAGAGGCAGCAAATCTTCCACCGTTTCCGCTATCCATTTCGCGACATCCTGCCTGCCCAAATCGTCGCGTTCGATGTGTTTGCCGATGCAGAAAAAGTCTTCGTCGTTTTGCAACTTTCGGTCGGACTCGTTTTGTTGCGCGACGGTGCGGTAGTCGTCGTATTCGCTTTCCGCACCGTGCCACATATCGAAAGAAGCGTATTTTTCGGTATCAAAATTATCCAACCAGCGGTTGTAATCAGGCAGCGCGATGGGCGACACGTCGGCTTTGTAGCAGTGCCAATCCAAGCTGACGCTCAGTCGGCGGCGGTTGAGCAGTATCGACAAAATCGCGGCGGAATTTTTATATTGTTCGTATTTGAAGTAGGCAAAGAAGTGGGCGCGCACCTGCCAGCCGTTACACCAGCGTTCGATGTGCGGCGGCGCAAACGGCGCACCCAATTCGGCGGCGACCTGCTGAATCAGCTGCTGCCATATCTGCCAGTTTTCTTTATAGTCAGCCTTGATTTGCGGAATGCTTTCGGGCTGGTATTTTTTAAGCTGGGAAAATTGGAAAAACGGGATATTGAACAAATCGCAACTTTTCGGGGTCAGCATAATATATCCTTGAGACGATTGTTTCAGACGGCATTATCTGCGCCGGCGCGCCGCCATGATTTCGCCGATTTCGGTCAGTTTCTCTTTGGGGATGAACATCTTGCCCATGTCGAACAAGGGTTCTTCAATCGCCAAATGCACATCATATCCCGCCACAAAGCGTTTGAACGCTTCCGCATCGGGAATATAGGCATTGTCTGCTTCGAGTTTGGCAAATTCGGCAGCCACGGCATCCCAGTTGCCATGCAGGCTTACATGTTGGCGTAAAAGCTCGTCCACGCTTTCTTGGGCTTGCGGCGCATATTGCAGCAGGAGCGGGAAAAAGTTTTCTTCTTCGTCCTCATGGTGCAGCGGCGCGGCAACGTTGAAATACCGGGTGATTTGGCGGATGGTTTGCAAAACAAGCTGATTGCAGCCGTTTTCGGCGATGTAGTCCGACAGCATCGCGACTTGGCCGCAAAAACGGCGTACTTTGCCGTGGCAGGCATACAGCATTTCAATCGGTTCGGCAAAGGTAACGCTTTGGGTTTCAAACGGATTCATGTTTTCGTTCTCAACGGGCACTTTTCAAGCAGTCATTTTATAATAAAACAGCCTGCACAAAGCAGGCTGTCCGTCTTTTGAGACTTTAAGCGGATTAATCGACCAAAGTCACTTTGCCGTTCATCAAAGCACCGTGACCCGGGAAGGTGCAAGCGAATTTGTATTCGCCGTCAGCCAGTTTGGCAGGATCCAGAGTCAAAGAAGATTCTTCGCCGCCACCGATCAGTTTGGTGTGGGCAACAACGCGCGCATCGTCAGGTTTAACGTAGTCAGTGTCAGCTGCGCCAACGCCATCTTTGAAAATACCGTCCATGTCTTCAGTTTTACCGATGACAATGTTGTGACCCATGCTGGTTTTAGGTTGGGTACCGGTGTGTTTCAGGGTGATGGTGAATTCCTTACAAGCTTTGCTTACTTGGATGTCTTTAGTGTTGAACTGCATATTGTCGTTGGATTCGACAGTTGCCGCACAGTTGCCGGCAGCAGGGGCTTCGGCAGCATCTGCAGGAGCAGCTTCGGCGGCAGGCGCTTCGGAAGCGGGTGCTTCAGCAGCAGGAGTTGCCTCGGCAGCAGGCGCGGCAGGTTCTTGAGAGCAGGCAGCCAAACCGATAACGGCGGCAGAAATCAGAGCCAGATACGCTTTCATAACAAATCTCCAATCGATAAAATAATATTCGGTTTTACAGAAATCAAAGTGCAACCGCCATTAACAAAACCTTGAAAAAGATTCCGCCGCGTTGCACAAACAGATGTTTCGGAGCGGCATTTTGCTACAAATTTCATTTGAAATCAAAGCCTGTCTGCAAGTTTACAATCGTTTACTTTAAAAGGGGCAATTTTACCCCGAACCTATTTCTTTAGTATTAGACCCATTATCCTTTACTTCTTAATATTAACGGATGTTTACACAAATTCCCGTATACATTTTATGCGCCATGCCTTCTAACCAAGTTTGCCAATGCCTCCGCCAATTCGGGATGCCGTTTTTCCAACTTTACCGCCGCCGAACCGAAACTCTCCAGCGCAGCCTTACTCAAATGCAGGGTATTGGTTTTCGGCGGTTTTTCCGGTTTCGGGACCAGCCTGACCGAAACAGAGCGTATCGAAGCGTCAAGCCCTGCCAACTGCGGCAATACCGACGGTGCAATCATTTTCAAGCGCGATGCCGCCATATTGTTTGCCGCCAAAAGGACAAGCCTGCCGTCTTCGATACATGCCGTCTGAAAATGCGGGTGCAGGTTGGCAGGCAGCAGTTTTTTCACGGCGGCATCCAACCGCCGCCACTGTCCCGCCTGTTTCAAAAGTCCGGAAAGCAGCGCGTCCCGCCTGCCCAACTGTTCCAAATTCATAAAACATACACCCAAAAAGATTGAAATACCGCAAACGCGCCTTTATTTCAGACGGCATTAGCACTTTGCACAAACGCTTGTGTTAAAATCGCGTTTTCGCCCACTATTATATCAGGCGCAGGAATTATTCATGCTGACAAACATTGCCAAGAAAATCTTCGGCAGCCGCAACGACCGCTTGCTGAAACAATACCGTAAATCCGTTGCCAGAATCAACGCGCTCGAAGAACAGATGCAAGCCCTAAGCGATGCTGATCTGCAAGCCAAAACTGCCGAATTCAAACAACGCCTCGCCGACGGTCAGACTTTGGACGGCATTTTGCCCGAAGCCTTCGCCGTCTGCCGCGAAGCGTCCCGCCGCACCCTCGGTATGCGCCACTTCGACGTGCAGCTTATCGGCGGTATGGTGCTGCACGACGGCAAAATCGCCGAAATGCGTACCGGCGAAGGCAAAACCCTGGTCGCCACCCTCGCCGTCTATCTCAACGCGCTGGCCGGCAAAGGCGTACACGTCGTTACCGTCAACGACTACCTCGCCTCACGCGATGCGGGCATTATGGAGCCGCTCTACAATTTCCTCGGCCTTACCGTGGGCGTGATTATTTCAGATATGCAGCCGTTCGACCGTCAAAACGCCTATGCCGCCGATATCACCTACGGCACCAATAATGAATTCGGCTTCGACTACCTGCGCGACAATATGGTTACCGACCAATACGACAAAGTGCAGCGCGAATTGAATTTTGCCGTTGTCGATGAAGTGGATTCCATCTTGATTGACGAAGCGCGCACTCCGCTGATTATCTCCGGCCAGGCAGACGACAACATCCAGTTGTACCAAATCATGAACACCGTCCCGCCCCACCTCGTCCGCCAAGAGACAGAAGAAGGCGAAGGCGACTACTGGGTAGATGAAAAGGCGCACCAGGTCATCCTGAGCGAAGCCGGCCACGAACACGCCGAGCAGATTCTGACCCAAATGGGATTGCTGGCAGAAAACGACTCGCTCTATTCTGCCGCCAACATCGCCCTGATGCACCACCTTATGGCGGCATTGCGCGCGCATACGTTATTCCACAAAGACCAACATTACGTTATCCAAGACGGCGAAATCGTCATCGTGGACGAATTTACAGGCCGTCTGATGTCCGGCCGCCGCTGGTCCGAAGGCCTGCATCAAGCCGTGGAAGCCAAAGAAGGCGTGGAAATCAAACGCGAAAACCAAACCCTCGCCTCCATCACCTTCCAAAACTATTTCCGCCTGTACACCAAGCTCTCCGGTATGACCGGTACGGCAGATACCGAGGCTTTCGAGTTCCAAAGCATTTATAACCTCGAAACCGTCATTATCCCGACCAACCGCCCCGTACAGCGCAAAGACTTCAACGACCAGATTTTCCGTTCTGCCGAAGAAAAATTCGAAGCCGTCGTCAAAGACATCGAGGAATGCCACAAACGCGGACAACCTGTTTTAGTCGGCACAACCAGCATCGAAAACTCCGAACTGGTCTCCCATCTTTTGCAAAAAGCCGGTCTACCGCACAACGTCCTCAACGCCAAAGAACACGAACGCGAAGCCCTGATTGTCGCCCAAGCTGGCAAAGTCGGCGCGATTACCGTTGCCACCAATATGGCGGGGCGCGGTACGGACATCGTTTTAGGCGGCAACCTGAAGCACCAAACCGATGCCATCCGTGCCGACGAAGCCTTGAGCGACGAAGAGAAACAGGCACAAATCTCCGCACTCGAAGACGGCTGGCAGGCAGAACACGACAAAGTGATGGAAGCAGGCGGTTTGCACATCATCGGTACGGAACGCCACGAAAGCCGCCGTATCGACAACCAATTGCGCGGACGTTCCGGCCGTCAGGGCGACCCCGGATCCAGCCGTTTCTACCTCTCGTTTGAAGACCCGCTGCTGCGCCTATTCGCACTCGACCGCGCCGCCGCCATCCTCAACCGCCTCGCCCCCGAACGCGGCGTTGCCATCGAGCACAACCTGCTGACGCGCCAAATCGAAGGGGCGCAACGCAAAGTCGAAGGCAGAAACTTCGATATGCGCAAACAGGTTCTAGAATACGACGACGTCGCCAACGAGCAACGTAAAGTCATTTACAGCCAACGCAACGAAATTTTAACCAGCAAAGACATCAGCGACCTGATGAAGGAAATCCGTTCTGATGTCGTCAGCGACCTCGTGGATACCTATATGCCGCCCGACAGCATGGAAGAACAATGGGACATCCCGACTTTGGAGAACCGTCTGGCTGCCGAATTCAGACTGCACGAAGACATCCAATCCTGGCTGAAGGCGGACAATGCGATTGACGGTCAAGACATCAAAGAACGCCTGATCGAACGCATCGAAAACGAATATGCCGCCAAAACCGAACTGGTCGGCAAGCAGGCAATGGCCGATTTCGAGCGCAACGTGATGTTGCAGGTCATCGACAACCAATGGCGCGAACACCTCGCCGCTATGGACTACCTGCGACAAGGCATACACCTGCGCAGCTATGCCCAAAAAAATCCGAAGCAGGAATATAAACGTGAAGCCTTTACCATGTTCCAAGACCTGTGGAACGGCATCAAATTCCATATTGCCTCCCTGCTTACCTCGGTTCAAATCGAACAAAACCCTGTCGCGGTGGTTGAAGAGCAACCCATCGGCAACATCCAGTCCATCCATTCCGAATCGCCCGATATGGAAGAACTTTTGGGTCAGTCGCAAACCGATCTGGTTACCGAAGCCTTTAATCCCGATGGGACAGATTTCAGCCCCGAAGCCTTGGAAGCGCGGGGGCAAATCGTCCACCGCAACGACCCCTGCCCCTGCGGCAGCGGTTTGAAATACAAACAATGCCACGGCAAACTGGCTTAAGCGTTTGAACGCAAATGCCGTCTGAACATCCCGCTCCCGTTTCAGACGGCATTTTGCCTGAACCGCCACATCCGACTGCCATTCCGAAAAATCCCGATTTCGTACCGTCCGTACCAAAAACAGACATCCCGTCCGCCCCACATCATGATTCCATCCGACTTCATTGACGAGCTTTTAGCCAAAACCGATATTGTCGATATTATCGACGAGCAGGTTCCGCTGAAAAAAGGCGGGGCGAACTATATGGCGTGTTGCCCGCTCCACAAGGAAAAAACGCCGTCGTTTTCGGTCAGTCCAACCAAGCAGTTTTACCATTGTTTCAGTTGCGGGGCACACGGCTCAGCGATTGGTTTTGTGATGGAACATCAGGGACTGTCGTTTCCGGAGGCGGTTCAGTTCCTTGCCGACCGCGTGGGTATGGTCGTGCCGAAAGTGCACGGGCAAAACGATAATCCCGAAGTCCGTGCCGAACGTAAGAAAAAACAGCAGACACTGGAGGAAACGACGGCTGCGGCAGCTGATTTTTACGCGCAACAGCTAAAATTCAATCCAGCGGCAAAAGCTTATTTGGACAAGCGCGGCTTGAGTGCAGAAGTTATCGCGCATTATGGTTTGGGCTATGCGCCCGACGGCTGGCAGCCTTTGACGCAAGTGTTCCAACCGTATCCTAATACCGCGTTAGTGGATACGGGGATGGTGATTGACAATGAGGGACGGCATTACGACCGCTTCCGCCATCGGATTATGTTCCCCATCCGCAATCCGCGCGGGCAGGTTATCGGTTTCGGCGGCAGGGTGCTGGACGACTCGAAGCCGAAATATTTAAATTCTCCCGATACGCCTTTGTTCGATAAGGGGAAAAACCTTTACGGACTGTATGAAGGGCGTGCCGCTGTCAAGGAAGCGGGGCGGATTTTGGTGGTCGAAGGCTATATGGACGTGGTCGCGCTGGCACAGTTCGGCGTGGGCTACGGCGTGGCGGCTTTGGGTACGGCGACGACGGCGGAACACGTCAAAATCCTGATGCGTCAGGCAGACAGTATTTATTTCTGTTTCGACGGCGACAGCGCGGGGCGAAAAGCGGCTTGGCGCGCGCTGGAAAACGCGCTGCCGCAGTTGAAGGACGACAAATCGCTGCATTTTTTGTTCCTGCCGGAAGAACACGACCCCGACAGCTACATCCGCGCCTACGGCAAAGCGCAATTTGAAGACGCGCTGTTGAATCAAAGCAAGCCCTTGTCGGAATATTTCTGGGAACACCTTTCAGACGGCATTCATCTCAATACGCAGGAAGGCAAGGCGGAATTGGTAAAAACCAGTTCGCCGCTTTTGGCGCAGATTACCGCGCCGGCATTGGCTTATTTGTTAAAACAACGGCTTAGCGAGCTGGTCGGCATCGACCCCGACAACCTCGCGCAACTGCTGGGACAGGAAGCGCCGAAGCGGCACGTCAAACAAAAAAACTACAAACTGCCCCCGATTTCCGTCAAACAGCCCGTTATGCCGACATTGGTGCAACGGCAAATCCGCAGCCTCTTGATAAATCCGGATTGGGCTGCATATATAGACCTGCCCGATTATCTGGCGTTGGACGGCGATTTCGCCTGCCTTGCCAACCTCGCCGAAACCATTAAAAACCATCCTTCCGTGCCGGCAACCGCACAGGTTTTGGAACATATGCGCGGTTCGCCCTACGAAGAAACAATCAACCGCATCTTCCGGTCGGCCCTTCAATCGGAAGAAATGGAAGGCGGCGGCGAAGAAGATTGCGAAAACTTCCAAATCGGCATCAAAAAACTGCTCAATGAGTTAAAATACAGCCAAATCGAAGCATTGAAACAAAAAAGCCTGCAATCCGGCTTAAATGAAAGCGAGAAAAAACTTTTGCTGTCGCTGCTGACCGCAAAACAAAATTGACCGGCGGATTCCGCCATCCGTAAACCGTTATGCCGTCTGAAAAGCATTCACCCCGGCTGCAACAACGACACCTGCAGAACACCCATCCCCAAAAGCCTTCAGACGGCATCAGAGTACCCTACTCTGTCACGCCTTCAGGTGCGTCCAAACGCAAACCGTCGGCATCTTGCCAACAGAAAGCAGACAATGTCCAAAAACCAAAATCACGAAGAATACCAAGACGATGCCCGCCCCCTGACGATTGAGGAACAACGCGCGCGCCTGCGCCAACTCATCATTATGGGCAAAGAACGCGGCTACATCACCTACTCCGAAATCAATGACGCACTGCCCGACGATATGTCCGATGCCGATCAAATCGACAACATCGTCAGTATGATTTCCGGTTTGGGCATCCAAGTTACCGAACACGCCCCCGATGCGGAAGACATATTGTTAAGCGACAATGCCGCCGTTACCGACGATGATGCCGTCGAAGAAGCCGAGGCCGCCCTTTCCAGCGCCGACTCCGAGTTCGGCAGGACGACCGACCCCGTCCGTATGTATATGCGCGAAATGGGACAGGTCGACCTGCTGACCCGCGAAGACGAAATCATCATCGCCAAAAAAATCGAAAACGCCCTGAAAAATATGGTTCAGGCCATCTCCGCCTGCCCGGGATCCATTGCGGAAATCTTAGAACTCATCGAAAAAATCCGCAAAGACGAAATCCGCGTCGACGAAGTCGTAGAAGCCATTATCGACCCGAATGAAGTATTGCTCAACGAATTGGGCTTGGGGCACTTGGAAACCACAGCACCCGAGAAACCTTCCAACGACAATTCGGACGAAAACGAAGACGACGAAGAATCGGAAGAAGATGCGGATGAAATCTCGGCAGCCAATCTCGCCGAATTGAAACAAAAAGTCATCGGCCACTTTGCCCAAATCGAAAAAGACTACAAAAAAATGATCGGCCGTTTGGAAAAACACCACAGCCGGCACAAAGACTATCTCGCCTACCGCGACGCGATTGCCAACAAACTGCTGGAAGTCCGTTTCGCCACCCGGCAAATCGACAGCCTCAGCAGCAGCCTGCGCGGGAAAGTAGAAAACATCCGCAAACTCGAACGCGAAATCCGCGACATCTGCCTCGACCGCGTCCATATGGAACGCGACTACTTCATCCAAAACTTCCTGCCCGAAATCACCAATCTAGAATGGATTGAAGAAGAAATCGCCAAAGGCAGGGTTTGGAGCGACGCGCTCGACCGCTTCCGCCACGCCATCCTCGAAAAACAAACCGAGTTGGCGGATATGGAAAAAGAAACCCGCATTTCCATCGAAGAGTTGAAAGAAATCAACAAAAATATGGTGTCGAGCGAAAAAGAAACCGCAGCCGCCAAACAGGAAATGATTCAGGCAAACTTGCGCCTCGTGATTTCCATCGCCAAAAAATATACCAACCGTGGCTTGCAGTTCCTTGATTTGATTCAGGAAGGCAACATCGGCCTGATGAAAGCGGTCGACAAGTTCGAATACCGCCGAGGCTATAAGTTCTCCACCTACGCAACCTGGTGGATCCGTCAGGCAATCACCCGCTCGATTGCCGATCAGGCGCGTACCATCCGCATTCCGGTACATATGATTGAAACCATCAACAAGATGAACCGCATCTCGCGCCAACACCTTCAAGAAACCGGCGAAGAACCCGATTCCGCCAAACTTGCCGAACTGATGCAGATGCCCGAAGACAAAATCCGCAAAATCATGAAAATCGCCAAAGAGCCGATTTCGATGGAAACCCCCATCGGCGACGACGACGATTCGCACTTGGGCGACTTCATCGAAGATGCCAACAATGTTGCGCCGGCCGATGCGGCAATGTACACCAGCCTGCACGAAGTAACCAAAGAAATCCTCGAAAGCCTGACACCGCGTGAGGCAAAAGTCCTGCGTATGCGTTTCGGCATCGATATGAACACCGACCACACGCTGGAAGAAGTCGGCAGACAGTTTGACGTAACGCGCGAACGCATCCGACAAATCGAGGCAAAAGCACTCCGCAAGCTGCGGCATCCGACAAGAAGCGACCGTTTGAGAAGTTTCTTGGACAGCGAAGACAGCAAGCTGTAAACCAAAAAACCGCAGGTTTCAAATACCTGCGGTTTTTTCTTACACAATAAACAACGCTTCCACATATCCCACACTCCTATCCCGAGACCTTTGCAAAATCCCCCAAAATCCCCTAAATTCCCACCAAGACATTTAGGAGCACCTTCTTCCAACAAACCGCCCAAGCCATGATTGCCAAACACATCGACCGCTTCCCACTATTGAAGCTAGATCAAGTGATTGATTGGCAACCGATCGAACAATACCTGAACCGTCAAAGAATCCGTTACGTCCGAGACCACCGCGGCCGTCCCACCTATTCCCTGTTGTCCATGTTCAAATCCGTCTTGCTCGGACAATGGCACAGCCTCTCCGATCCCGAACTCGAACACAGCCTCATCACCCGCATCGACTTCAACCTGTTTTGCCGTTTTGACGAACTGAGCATCCCCGATTACAGCACCTTATGCCGCTACCGCAACTGGCTGGCGCAAGACGACACCCTGTCCGAACTGTTGGAACTGATTAACTGCCAACTGACCGAAAAAGGCTTAAAAGTAGAGAAAGCATCCGCCGCCGTCATTGACGCCACCATTATTCAGACCGCTGGCAGCAAACAGCGTCAGGCCATAGAAGTTGACGAAGAAGGACAAATCAGCGGCCAAACCACACCGAGTAAAGACAGCGATGCCCGTTGGACAAAGAAAAACGGCCTCTACAGACTCGGTTACAAACAACATACCCGTACCGATGCAGAAGGCTATATCGAGAAACTGCACATTACTCCCGCCAATGCCCATGAGTGCAAACACCTGTCGCCGTTGTTGGAAGGGTTACCCGAAGGTACGACCGTCTATGCCGACAAAGGCTACGACAGTGCGGAAAACCGAACATCTGGAAGAACATCAGTTGTTAGACGGCATTATGCGCGGGCAGCCTATTTCGGACTGATTAAAGTGAGTGCGCAAAGCCACCTGAAGGCGATGTGTTTGAACCTGTTGAAAGCGGCCAACAGGCTAAGTGCGCCCGCTGCCGCCTAAAAGGCAGCCCGGATGCCTGATTATCGGGTATCCGGGGAGGATTAAGGGGGTATTTGGGTAGAATTAGGAGGTATTTGGGGCGAAAACAGCCGAAAACCTGTGTTTGGGTTTCGGCTGTCGGGAGGGAAGGGAATTTTGCAAAGGTCTCATCCTGTTATTTTCACAAAAACAGAAAACCAAAAACAGCAACCTGAAATTCGTCATTCCCGCGCAGGCGGGAATCCAGTGCGTTGAGTTTCAGCTATTTAGAATAAATTTTGAAACTCTAATCGCGTCATTCCCACGAAAGTGGGAATCCAGTTTTTTGAGTTTCAGTCATTCCCGATAAATTGCCTTAGCATTGAATGTCTAGATTCTCGCCTGCGCGGGAATGACGAATCCATCCATACGGAAACCTGCATCCCGTCATTCCCACGAACCTGTATCCCGTCATTCCCACGAAAGTGGGAATCCAGCTTTTTGAGTTTCAGTCATTTCCGATAAATTGCCTTAGCATTGAATGTCTAGATTCCCGCCTGCGCGGGAATGACGGGATTTGAAATTGCGGCATTTATCGGGAGCAACAGAAGCCGCTCTGCCGTCATTCCCACGAAAGTGGGAATCCAGCTTTTTGAGTTTCAGTCATTTTCAATAAATTGCCTTAGCATTGAATGTCTAGATTCCCGCCTGCGCGGGAATGACGGGATTTGAGATTGCGGCATTTATCGGGAGCAACAGAAGCCGCTCTGCCGTCATTCCCACGAAAGTGGGAATCTAGTTTTTTGAGTTTCAGTCATTCCCGATAAATTGCCTTAGCATTGAATGTCTAGATTCCCGCCTGCGCGGGAATGACGGATTTTAGGTTGGGGTCATTTATTGGAAAAAGCAGAAACCGCTCTGCCGTCATTCCCACGAAAGTGGGAATCCAGCTTTTTGAGTTTCAGTCATTTCCGATAAATTGCCTTAGCATTGAATGTCTAGATTCCCGCCTGCGCGGGAATGACGGGATTTGAGATTGCGGCATTTATCAGGAGCAACAGAAGCCGCTCTGCCGTCATTCCCACGAAAGTGGGAATCCAGTTTTTTGAGTTTCAGTCATTCCCGATAAATTGCCTTAGCATTGAATGTCTGGATTCCCGCCTGCGCGGGAATGACGGCGGAAATCTTGTTTATATTGAATCAAAAAAACCTGCACCTTAATCAGTTGGCGGTTTAGTCCGACTTTTGGGGTGCAGATCAAGCTTTCAGACGGTATTTCCTTTAAAACTTCATTTCAAGCGCGAGGCTGAAGTTCCTGCCCGGTGCGGCATACCTTCCATAGTTGCTGTCGCCGCCGTGCCGGTTTGCCGTGCTTTCCGCAGTCTGGCGCAAGGATTCCCAAGTAACGTAGCGGTAGTTGCCGATATTGTAGATAGCCGCCCTCAAGGTCAGCCGTTTTTTCAGATTCAGATAGGCGGAAACGTCTGCCGTCGACCAAGAAGACGACGCTCTTTTTGTCGAATATCGTTTTTGATCGCCTGCCAGATAAGCAAGCTCGTCAGGGTTTTTCCCTTTGGAATAGGTCAGCATAATGTTTGCGCCCCATTTCCCCTCTGGCTGGTCGTATCCGAACCCCAAAACATAACGCGACGGCTGTACCGCATCCAAAGCATAGCTGCGGAGGGACAAGTCCGGCCGGTTGGATACCGATTTCGGTTTGATGCGGTTGTATGCCAATGTGGTGTACAAACCTTCGGGCAGTTTGCCGTACACACCGTTCCAGTCGATTTTTCCCAATATATTAACGCCTTGGAGCGACATATTTTGGGCATTGTAATAATCGCGTATATCAATCTCTGTCAATTGTCCTGCCTGATTCGGCAATTTGGTTTTGTGATCGGCAACGGCAATCATATCGGTATAACGGTTGCGGAAGCTGCTGATTTCCAAAAAGCCGAAATCGCCCTTCCACTGCAAACCGATTTCGCGGTTGGCTGCCTTTTCCGATTTCAGGGCGGGACGCTGCCAGCCTTTCGGATAATCGTGATAAATGTCTATCCCGAAAAGTTCTTGGAATGAGGGCGTTCTGAAGCCGCTGGAGGCGCGGTAAGACAAAGAAAAATGCCGGTTCGGTTTGAACACGATGCCGCTGTTCCACGAACGGTCAACATACCGCCCGCTGCGGACGAGTTCTTCCGACGTGGTGAAGTTTTTCCGGTCATACCTGCCGCCCAAGCTGAAATCAAAATATTTGCCGATTGAAAAACGGTCGTTCAAAGAAATATGGATATTGCTGCCATTGATTTTTCTTGGCACGCATTTGCGGGAACGCAGGGTTTCGATGTAGCCGCAGACCGACCCTTCGACGACTTCGGGCTTACCCAAACGGTACTTGTCTTTGTCGTCGGCGGTGTACTCCCCCGTGTGTTCCGAAATCCTTGCCGCATTGTGGGAAAGCTGTTCAGGGCGGGAAATCGCGTTGGAAGCATCGTAACCGAAGCCCAAAGTCAGATGGTGTTTCGTCCATTTGTTTTTCAGCGATTTCTCAAACGAGGCATTCAAAACATTGTGCTGTTCGCGGTAGTGGAAACGGTCGCTGCTGTCGTAGGAATACGGTTTGTCCGCCGACGCGCGGCAGGATTTGTCCACAGCAGGATACACGGCGCAATTCAGCTTCAGCGTGTTGTTGTCGGTTGCCACGCCCTGTTTGTCAAACGACAACACCGCCTTATCCGCCCAGTTGTCAGAATACGCTTCGTTTTCATAACGGTACAGCAAACCCATACGGCGGCGGCGGTGATGTTCATCAATAAATTTGGTGCGGGAATATTTCAAACCTATGCCCCTGACCAACTTTTTATCGCCCTTCCACTCTTCTATATTCGGCACAAAATACAAGCCGTCGCGGAAATCGTCGCCGTCGTACACCCCGCTCTTGTCTCTAAACTTGTCCGCCTCGTCCGTACCGTAATACTGTTTTTCCGTCATATCGCGGATATCGTAACGCTGTTTGGTATCCTCAAACACGCCGCCGACATAATGCCTGCCGCCGAAGCGGTAGCCCAGCTTGGCAAGCCAAGAGCCGCTGCGGTAATCCATCGGATCGGGCAATATCCTGCCGCCGCCCGTGTAAGCTTGGGCGGACAGGTTTTCGTGGCGCGCCTGCGCCTCCCGCACCATCGCTTCTTCTTCAGCACTTAAAGGCTGATTTTTTTCAATACGTTCTTTTACCCAGCGGTTAAGCTGGCGGTTCAAATATATCCCGTAGCCCGCCAATTTTGCCACGGGCTTGAGTGTATTCTCGCCCTCTACTAAGAAAAATTGCCCTGTTTTATCTTGGCTTTGAATATCGTGTGTCTGGCGGAACGCGTCCAAACGGTTTATGCCGTATGCCACCCCATCCGCAATATCGCCGTGCGGGCGCGTTTCCCGCCCTTGGCGTTCGGTTCGGATTAGCAGCCCTTCCCAACCATCTTTGCTGAAACCCGCGCCGAGCGACTTCATAAATTGGCGGTTTTTACTGCCGTAGGCAGTTTTTGCCTGTATCCCCCAACTTTTGCCGTCTGAAATCAGGTCTGCCGCCTCTTTGGTGCGGAAGGCGACCGCGCCGCCGAGTGCGCCGCTGCCGTGATCGGACGAACCGGCACCTTTGTCGATTTCCACCGTGCTGATGTTTTCATATTCGATTTCGTTGATTGCGCCGCTGCCGCCGCGTCCGCCGTATCCGCTCAACGATCCCTGCACGGTAAACGCCTGTATTTGGGCAACGCCGTCAACCGAAACCGCCACACGGTTTTTATCCACGCCGCGTATCGAATAACCGCCGCTCGCGCCGTTACCCTGTTCGACAACCGCCACGCCCGGATCGTAGCGCGTCAGGTCGCGGATACCGAGTACCTGTTCTTTGTTCAACGTTTCCGACGTTTTGACGATTTTGCCCAAACCGGTCGCCTCTTTCGATCGCCGTCCCACTTTGGCGGCACGGACGGTAACCTCTTTCAGGGATTGGGTCTGCGCCGCATCAGGTGTCGCCGTTTCGGGGTTTGCCGCATATGATGGGAAAGCGGCTGCAACAGCCAAGGCAGTCAGAGTAAGCTGAAAACCGTGTTTCTTATTCATTTTTCCACCTCTTTATTATCTTTCTTCGCACCGAATACCGCGCCGAATTTCCGGTCGCTGTCGATAATATTACCGCCCAATTCCGCCGCCTGCGGGCCATAAAAGCCGCCCGTTACAAGAAGATTGTCGGCTTTGAAGTTCTTCGGGTTAGTCGAACCCTGCCCGGAAAGGTCAATACCGTTCTCCCGAGTATGCGCCAAAGCGTGGAAACCGTTGCCATCAATCACACCTTTTTCAATATAAAAAGCGGGGGTTGTATCATTTTTTTCTGTCAACTTACCTGAAAGCGACTTCGCGCCGAAATCAACGTCAAATTCTGCTTTTGCCCCTTGATTCGCATAGTTATCCTTTTGAATGAACGTAGTGCCATCTGCCGGCACGCCGATACGCGCTTCCCAAGTGCCGGTATAATGCGCCGTTCCGGTTTTTGGAATGTCGGCTTCCGCCGTGCGGATACCTTTCAGGAAAAGGTCGATGTGCCTGCCTTTAGGGGCTTCCGGAGTGGGCAGGATGCTGCCTGAATCGCCACCGCTTTCTTCCACCGGCGATTCTTCTTCGGTTTCTTCAACTTCCTCCTCTTCGGCTTCATCATCATCTTCTTCGGCGATTTCTTCTTCGTCTTCACTGTTACCATCTTCGGAAACTTCGTCTTCTTCTCTGTCTTCATCTTCTACGACTTCGTCTTCCGTGTTTTCTTCTTCAGCGACCAAATCCTCTTCATTTTCCTCGCTTTCACCAATTTCATCTTCGGAATTTTCATCTTCCGCCTTTGGTTTACTTGCCGGGCGGTCGGTTTTTATCCGTCCGAGTTTCACATAGGTCAAAAAGTCGCAACAAGCACTGACGGTCATTTTCCTGCCGTCGGCAAGATCGATGGTTTGAGTATCTTTGAGCAAGGAGATTTCACGCCCTTCGACAAGAAGTTTGTCGGGATGACCAAAATCGGGCATAGGGGAAATGGCAAACTTACGGGCATTGCTATCAGTCGCCTCGTCAACGGAAATTTTCAGAGAATCCAAGATTTTGGTGTGTTTTTCAGACGGCATAGCAGGATTTGTATCTGATGCGTTTGATGCGTCTGTTTTTTGTTTGCCTGCGAATACGCCGAATACGCTGTTGTCGTTGCTGATAAACCGTCCGGCAAGCTCTTCTCCGTTATCGCCGAAAAAACCGCCCTCAAGCCGCTGATCGGCATCGGTATGGAAAAACAAATGCTCTTTATCAGCGTGTTTCGTCTTCACCTCGGTGTTAACTTTGGCACTGCCGGTAAAGCGGTTGCCGTCCAATGTTGCAGTAATGTCGTAAATGGTCAGCGGTTTCTTTTCATCGGTTTTCTTTTGCACATACTGATTTTTAATTAATTTACCCGTCAAAGTTTTCTTACCGAAATCTACCGTATATTCGGCAGGATGTTTTCCCTCTCGGTCGTCGGCAGTCGCAGCATAAGAAGTTGCTCCGACATTTTGACCGTAATAAACGATATAACCCAAATCTTCGCTAGGATCTCCTGCTTTTCCTGTTCGATGACGTATGGCATCGGTCATATATTGCCAGTTGCCGGAATATTTCACCGTTCCCGCGCTCGGTAAAGATTGCGAAGGATGTTCTCCGGAATAATATACAAAACCGTCATAACCAAACCGGTAGGTAAACTGCTTGTGATTTGAAGTCCACTCAATTTCATCTTTTCCCTTTGTAGTATATACATAACCTGCATCTACAAATTCATAACCATATTTTTTATTTTCATTTTCTGATGTCCTAATTTCTACATTAGGATTGCGTTGATGAATTTTATCCTTAAGCTGCTGAAGTTTATCTTTTTTGGAACCGTATAAAAACAGAACATCACCTTCTTTAAACGACAGCTTTTCTTCTGCTTGTTTGCTATCGGGAATTGCCGTGCCATCTTCACGATGAAAAGCAATATTCCGCCTCAACAGCCGCATTGCCGCACCGACGGCGGGCCGGTTGACCGGCGTGGTTTCTACCGAAGGCCCGGCAGGGGGCGAAGTGGGAACGTCCTTAGACTTGAAAGTGACGGGGTACGCGGTCGGCGTTGATTCGACAACAGGCTGCACGCCGAAATTGCCGCCGATACAAGATGCCAAAAGTAAGGGCAACAAGACAATGCCGCCATAATTCGGTTTACACATCCCTACTTTTCCTCCTATTTGATTAATAATAATTATCATTATATTAATATGTACAGATAATATCAACCCGTTTTTATAGTGAATTAACAAAAATCAGGACAAGGCGACGAGCCGCAGACAGTACAGATACATTCCGTCATTCCCACGAACCTACATCCCGTCATTCCCACGCACCTGCATCCCGTCATTCCCACGCACCTGCACCACGTCATTCCCACGAACCTACATTCCGTCATTCCCACGAAAGTGGGAATCCAGGACGCAAAATCTCAAGAAACCGTTTTACCTGATAAGTTTCCGCACTGACAGACCTAGATTCCCGCCTGCGCGGGAATGACGGGATTTGAGATTGCGGCATTTATCGGGAGCAACAGAAGCCGCTCTGCCGTCATTCCCACGAAAGTGGGAATCCAGTTTTTTGAGTTTCAGTCATTCCCGATAAATTGCCTTAGCATTGAATGTCTAGATTCCCGCCTGCGCGGGAATGACGGCGGAGCGGTTTCTGTTTTTTCCAGTAAATACCCACAAGCTAAAATCCCGTTATTTTCACAAAAACAGAAAACCAAAAACAGAAACCTGAAATTCGTCATTCCCACGCACCTGCATCCCGTCATTCCCACGAACCTACATTCCGTCATTCCCACGAAAGTGGGAATCCAGTTTTTTGAGTTTCAGTCATTTCCGATAAATTGCCTTAGTATTGAATGTCTAGATTCCCGCCTGCGCGGGAATGACGGATTTTAGGTTGGGGGCATTTATTGGGAAAAGCAGAAACCGCTCCGCCGTCATTCCCACGAAAGTGGGAATCCAGTTCGTTCGGTTTCGCTTGTTTTAAGTTTCGGGTAACTTCCACTTCGTCATTCCCGCGCAGGCGGGAATCCAGTTTTTTGAGTTTCAGTCATTTCCGATAAATTGCCTTAGTATTGAATGTCTAGATTCCCGCCTGCGCGGGAATGACGGCGGAGCGGTTTCTGTTTTTTCCAGTAAATACCCACAAGCTAAAATCCCATTATTTTCACAAAAACAGAAAACCAAAAACAGCAACCTGAAATTCGTCATTCCCACGAAAGTGGGAATCCAGTTTTTTGAGTTTCAGTCATTTTCAATAAATTGCCTTAGCATTGAATGTCTAGATTCCCGCCTGCGCGGGAATGACGGGATTTGAGATTGCGGCATTTATCGGGAGCAACAGAAGCCGCTCTGCCGTCATTCCCACGAAAGTGGGAATCTAGTTCGTTCGGTTTCGCTTGTTTTAAGTTTCGGGTAACTTCCACTTCGTCATTCCCACGAAAGTGGGAATCCAGTTTTTTGAGTTTCAGTCATTTCCGATAAATTGCCTCAGCATTGAATGTCTAGATTCCCGCCTGCGCGGGAATGACGGATTTTAGGTTGGGGGCATTTATTGGGAAAAGCAGAAACCGCTCCGCCGTCATTCCCACGAAAGTGGGAATCCAGTTCGTTCGGTTTCGCTTGTTTTAAGTTTCGGGTAACTTCCACTTCGTCATTCCCACGAACCTACATTCCGTCATTCCCACGAAAGTGGGAATCTAGTTCGTTCGGTTTCGCTTGTTTTAAGTTTCGGGTAACTTCCACTTCGTCATTCCCACGAACCTACATTCCGTCATTCCCACGAAAGTGGGAATCCAGGACGCAAAATCTCAAGAAACCGTTTTACCTGATAAGTTTCCGCACTGACAGACCTAGATTCCCGCCTGCGCGGGAATGACGGGATTTGAGATTGCGGCATTTATCGGGAGCAACAGAAGCCGCTCTGCCGTCATTCCCACGAAAGTGGGAATCTAGTTCGTTCGGTTTCGCTTGTTTTAAGTTTCGGGTAACTTCCACTTCGTCATTCCCACGAAAGTGGGAATCCAGCTTTTTGAGTTTCAGTCATTTCCGATAAATTGCCTTAGCATTGAATGTCTAGATTCCCGCCTGCGCGGGAATGACGGCGGAGCGGTTTCTGTTTTTTCCGGTAAATACCCACAAGCTAAAATCCCGTTATTTTCACAAAAACAGAAAACCAAAAACAGCAACCTGAAATTCGTCATTCCCACGCAAGCGGGAATCCGGCTCGTTCGGTTTCGCTTGTTTTAAATTTCGGGTAACTTCCACTTCGTCATTCCCGCGCAGGCGGGAATCCAGTTTTTTGAGTTTCAGCTATTTAGAATAAATTTTGAAACTCTAATCGTGTCATTCCCACGAAAGTGGGAATCCAGTTTTTTGAGTTTCAGTCATTTCCGATAAATTGCCTTAGCATTGAATGTCTAGATTCCCGCCTGCGCGGGAATGACGGCGGAGCGGTTTCTGTTTTTTCTGGTAAATACCCACAAGCTGAAATCCCGTTATTTTCACAAAAATAGAAAACCAAAAACAGCAACCTGAAATTCGTCATTCCCGCGCAGGCGGGAATCTGGTTCGTTCGGTTTCGCTTGTTTTAAGTTTCGGGTAACTTCCACTTCGTCATTCCCGCGCAGGCGGGAATCCAGTGCGTTGAGTTTCAGCTATTTAGAATAAATTTTGAAACTCTAATCCCGTCATTCCCACGAAAGTGGGAATCCAGCTTTTTGAGTTTCAGTCATTCCCGATAAATTGCCTTAGCATTGAATGTCTGGATTCCCGCCTGCGCGGGAATGACGATTCATATAGTGGATTAACAAAAATCAGGACAAGGCGGCAAAGCCGCAGACAGTACAAATAGTACGGAACCGATTCACTTGGTGCTTCAGCACCTTAGAGAATCGTTCTCTTTGAGCTAAGGCGAGGCAACGCCGTACTGGTTTTTGTTAATCCACTATACTGTAATCAGGGATGCTCAGTTCGTCGAAACGGCAAAACAGGTTGAAATCGATGCGGGTGATGAGGCTGTGTTCGAGTTCGGGATCGGAGAGGCTGTGCCATTGTCCGAGCAGGACGGCTTTGAACATGGACAACAGGGGATAGGCAGGACGGCCGCGGTGGTCTCGGAGGTAACGGGTTTTTTGACGATTCAGGTATTGTTCGATCGGCTGCCAATCAATCACCTGGTCCAACTTCAATAGCGGGAAACGGTCGATGTGTTTGGCAATCATGGCTTGGGCGGTTTGTTGGAAGAAGGTGCTCATGAGAAATCCCCTAAATGTCTTGGTGGGAATTTAGGGGATTTTGGGAATTTTGCAAAGGTCTCAACTTGAGTTTCACGCCCCGCTTAACAATATTCAGTTGGTAAATATTAGATAAAACCATAAAAATTAAATTGATGGCTTTTATAATCCCCGATTTGCGAAAATGCCGTCTGAAAGACTTTGTCAGGCTTTCAGACGGCATTTTGATCATCAAGTAACGCTTTATCAGGCTTTTTTATTGTTCAACGCAGCTTTGACAAACGCGGTGAACAAAGGATGCCCTTTGCGCGGGTTGGAAGTGAATTCGGGATGAAACTGGCAGGCGAAGAACCAAGGATGGTTCGGCAGTTCGATGGTTTCGACCAAGCGTTCGCGTCCGGCAGATACACCGCCGATGACCAAACCTGCTTGTTCCAGCGTAGGAACGTAGTTGTTGTTGACTTCGTAGCGGTGGCGGTGGCGCTCGCGGATGTGTTCGCTGCCGTAGATTTTGGCGGCGAGGCTGCCTGCTTTCAATTCGACTTCTTGCGCACCCAAACGCATGGTGCCGCCCAAATCGGCGGATTCGTCGCGGGTTTCGACGCTGCCGTCGGCAGTTTGCCATTCGTCAATCAGGGCAACGACGGGGGCGGCGCATTTGAGGTCGAACTCAGTGGAATTCGCACCTTTCAAACCTGCCACGTCGCGGGCGTATTCAATCAGCGCAATCTGCATACCGAGGCAGATACCCAAGTATGGCACGTTGTTTTCGCGGGCATAGCGCACAGCGGCGATTTTGCCTTCCACGCCGCGCGAACCAAAACCGCCGGGAACGAGGATGGCGTCCATATCTTTGAGCATAGAAACGTCGCCGTTGTTTTTCTCGATGCTTTCGCTGTCAACAAAGGTAATTTGTACGTCGGTTTCGGTGTGAACACCTGCGTGTTTCAAGGCTTCAATCAGTGATTTGTAGGATTCGGTCAAATCAACGTATTTGCCGACCATGGCGATTTTGACGGTGTGTTTCGGGTTTTGGATGGCGTGGACGATTTTTTTCCACGCGGTCAAATCCGCCTGTTGCACATTAAGCTGCAACTGCTCGGTAATGATGTTGTCGATGCCTTGGTCGTGCAGCATTTCGGGGCATTCGTAGATGCTGTCCACATCGTAGCTGCCGACAATCGCGCGTTCTTCCACGTTGCAGAACAAGGCGATTTTGCGGCGTTCGTCCGCAGGCATTGTCCTGTCCATACGGCAAATCAGGATGTCGGGTTGCAAACCGATGCTCAACATTTCTTTAACGGTGTGCTGGGTCGGCTTGGTTTTGATTTCGCCTGCAGCGGCGATGTAGGGAACGTAGCTCAAGTGGGCGAACAGGGTGTTGTTGCGTCCCAACTGGCTGCGCATCTGGCGGATGGCTTCCAAAAACGGCAGCGATTCAATGTCGCCGACCGTGCCGCCGATTTCGACAATCGCCACATCGTAACCTGCCGCGCCTTCATGGATGCGTCGTTTGATTTCGTCGGTAATGTGCGGAATGACTTGAACCGTGCCGCCCAAATAGTCGCCCCGTCGTTCTTTGGCGATAACGTTTTCGTACACCTGTCCCGTGCTGAAGCTGTTGCGGCGGGTCATCGTGGAATCGATAAAGCGTTCGTAGTGTCCCAAGTCGAGGTCGGTTTCCGCGCCGTCGTCGGTTACGAACACTTCGCCGTGTTGGAACGGGCTCATCGTGCCGGGATCGACGTTGATATAAGGATCGAGCTTGAGCATGGTAACGTTCAAGCCGCGCGATTCGAGGATGGCGGCAATAGAAGCGGCGGCGATACCTTTACCCAGTGAGGAGACAACGCCGCCGGTTACGAAAATGAATTTGGTCATGATGGAATACCCATGTTGGAATGCGTGATTTTAACGTGAAGCGCGCGGTTCTGGCAAACGGACGGATGCCGTCTGAACGGTGGACGGCTGTTTTCAGACGGCATCTTTTCTTTATTTCCCGGTACTTTGCCGCAACTCGCGGCGCAGGATTTTGCCGACGTTGGACTTGGGCAACTCGTCGCGGAATTCGATATTTTTCGGTACTTTATATGCGGTTAATTCGGTGCGGCAAAAGGCGATAAGTTCTTCTTTGGTCAATGACGGGTCTTTTTTGACGACAAATACTTTTAGGGCTTCTCCGGTTTTTTCGTCGGGAACGCCGATACAGGCGACTTCCATCACTTTGCCGTGATGCGCGATGACTTCCTCGATTTCGTTCGGATAAACATTGAATCCGGAAACGACGACGAGGTCTTTCTTACGATCGACCAGCTTCAACCAGCCTTTTTCGTCCATGACGGCAATATCGCCGGTTTCCAAGAAACCGCGCGCGTCTATGGCTTTAGCGGTTTCTTCGGGACGGTTCCAATAGCCTTTCATGACTTGCGGGCCGCGCACCCAAAGTTCGCCCGGCTGTCCGACGGGGACTTCTTTGCCGTTTGCGTCGCGCAGTTCGACTTCGGTGGACGAGACGGGCAAACCGATGCTGCCGCTGTATGATTCGATGTTTAAGGGGTTGCAGCACACGCCGGGGCTGGCTTCGGTCAGACCGTAGGCTTCGACGATGGGCGTGCCGGTGATTTTTTTCCATTTTTCGGCAACGGCTTTTTGGGTCGCCATACCGCCGCCCAAAGTCAGCCGCAATTCTGAAAAATCGACTTCGGCAAAATCAGGACGGTTAACCATCGCGTTAAACAGCGTGTTCACGCCGATAAATACATTAACCCGCTGTTTTTTCAGTTCTCCGATAAAGCCTTTCATATCGCGCGGGTTGGTAATCAGGATGATTTTCGAGCCGGCATTGGCAAAAATCATCAGATTCACGGTTAAGGCAAAAATATGATACAGCGGCAGGGCGGCGATAACGGTTTCTTTGCCCTCGCGCAACTGGTTTTTAATCCATTCTTTTGCCTGAAGCATATTGGCGCAGATGTTGCCGTGACTCAGCACCGCCCCTTTGGCAACACCTGTCGTGCCGCCCGTGTATTGCAACAGCGCGGTATCTTCGCGGTTTAATGCGACAGGTTGGAAAACGTGCTTCGCCCCTTCTTTCAATGCCGTCTGAAAGGAAACGGTTTCCCGAATACGGTATTCGGGCACCATTTTCTTGATTTTCCGGATGACGAAATTGATCAGCGAACCTTTAAGCAGCCCGAACATTTCGCCGACAGAGGCGACGATGACGTGTTTGATCTGCGTGCGCGGCAGCACCAGCTCCAGCGTGTTGGCGAAATTTTCCAAAACGATGATGGCGGTCGCGCCGCTGTCTTTCAACTGATGCTCCAGCTCGCGCGGGGTATAGAGCGGATTGGTGTTCACCGCTACCAAACCTGCCTGCAAAATGCCGAAAAGGGCAACCGGATATTGCAGTACATTGGGCAACATTATTGCCACGCTCTCTCCTCGAGGCAATTTAAGGACGTTTTGCAGATAAGAAGCAAAATCTGTTGCCAGTTTGCCGGTTTCGGCATAAGTCAGCGTCTTACCCATGTTTTGAAAAGCAGGTTGGTCGGCAAATTTTTCCACGCTTTGGCGGAATACGTCGCTGACGGAATTGTATTGCGTGATGTCGATTTCGGCACTGACGCCCTTCTCGTAGCTGTCTAACCAGATTTTTTCCATAGGTATCGGTCTTTAAAGTGGAATTGAGCGGAACAATGCCGTCTGAAAACCGTTTCAGACGGCATTACCTTTATCGTGTGATGATGACGGGTTTGTCGGTCGTTTGGATGATACCGCCGCCCAAACAGATGTCGCCGTCGTACAGCACGGCAGACTGGCCCGGCGTAACCGCCCATTGCGGTTCGTCAAACACCAGCTCGGCGGTTTCATCATCCAAATAGCGCAACTCACAAGGCGCGTCCGCCATACGGTAACGCGTTTTGCAGGTATAGCGTCCTGCCTTCGGGCGTTCGGGCAGCGTGAAACTCAAATCGTTCATCACAAGGCTGCGGGTATAGAGCAGCGGATGGTCGTGTCCTTGCACGACAATCAGTTCGTTTTTCGTCAAATCTTTAGCCGCAACAAACCACGGTTCGCCCGCGCCGCCGATGCCCAAACCTTTGCGCTGCCCCAGCGTGTAGAACATCAGTCCGACGTGTTCCCCGACGGTTTTCCCTTCGGGCGTAACCATTTTACCGTTGTCGGTCGGCAGGTATTTTTGCAGAAACTCGCGAAACGGGCGTTCGCCGATGAAGCAGATGCCCGTGCTGTCTTTTTTGGCGGCAGTCGGCAGTTTGAACTCGGCGGCAAGGCGGCGGACTTCGGGTTTTTCCAAACCGCCCAACGGAAAAATCGCGCGCTCGAGTTGGAAAGGCTTGAGGCGGTAGAGGAAATAGCTTTGGTCTTTGTTTCGATCCAAACCTTTGAGCAGGTAATGCACGCCGTTGCGGACTTCTTTGCGCGCATAGTGTCCGGTGGCGATGGTATCCGCGCCCTGCCCTACGGCGTAATCCAAAAAGCATTTGAATTTGATTTCGGCGTTGCACAACACATCGGGATTCGGCGTGCGCCCCGCACTGTATTCCTGAAGAAAATAAGCAAAGACTTTGTCTTTATATTGCGCGGCGAAATTAACGATGTCGATATCGATGCCGACAATATCGGCAACGGCGATGGCATCAAACGAATCCTGTTTGATGCTGCAATATTCGTCGTTGTCGTCGTCTTCCCAGTTCTGCATGAACACACCGCGCACTTGATAACCCTGCTGCTTGAGCAGGGCGGCGGTTACGGAAGAATCGACACCGCCGGAGAGCCCGACGATGATATTGGAAGGGTTTGCTGTCGTATTCATGCGTAGAATATGGTTGGAAACGGCGGTTTTTAAAGGCAGATTTTAACACATTTTAAAGGCGGTCATAAAAATGCCGTCTGAAAGCCCGGGCTTTTTCAGACGGCATTTCAAATATTTTCAGCAGATTAGTGCTGATGCGCTTCGCCGTGGTGATGACCGTGGTCCATTGCCGACATCGGCGCGATTTTGACTTCCAGTTGGACGGTTTGCGCTTTGGCGTTTTTAAATTTCAGGGTAACGGGAATCTTGTCGCCCTCTTTTAATTGTTTTTTCAAACCCATAAACATCACGTGATAGCTGCCGGGCTTGAGTTCGGTAACGGATTTCGCCTCCAAAGGCACGCCGCCTTTGACTTCGCGCATCCGCATCACGCCGTTGTCGTTGATGTGGGTATGCACTTCGACGCGGTCGGCAACGGGGCTGCTTCCGCCGAGCAAAAAGTCTTGTTTGGCTTCGTCGTTGTGGATTTTCATGAACGCGCCGCCTATTTTCATACCTTCGACGGTGGTGCGCGCCCAGCCGTCCTCAACGTGGACTCCGGCGGCGGAAACCGCGCCTGCCAAACCTGCCATCATCACGGCCGCCAATAATTTTTTCATCTTTCTGCTCCTTATAATATCAGACGGGGAATGTGCTTAATCTTATAGCGGATTAAGTGAATAATAAATACCACATACTAATCCTAAAGGATTACAAATCCTGCTGCAAGCGTTTTACCCGAACAGGGCAGACAGCCAAACCGCCGCCAACATCAGCATCGCGAACAATTGTGCGGCAGAACCTGCGTCTTTGGCGAGTTTGGCCAGCTCGTGTTTTTCGGTCGAAGTATGATCGACGGCAGCTTCGACGGCGGTGTTGAACAGTTCGACAATGACCGACACAAAAGACGCGATAATCAACGGCAGGCGGACGGCGGTTTCGGAAACCCAAAAAAATGCCGCGCACACCAGCAGTACGTTCAGCCACAAAACCTGACGGAATGCCGCTTCGTAACGGTAGGCGGCGGCGATGCCGTCTATCGAATAGCCGAATGCGTTAATGACGCGCCTGATGCCGCCTTTGCCTTTTTTTTCTGCCGCGTAAGAAGAAGGTTCCATCGGTATCCTTTCAAAATGTTCTCAATATAGTGGATTAACAAAAACCAGTACGGCGTTGCCTCGCCTTAGCTCAAAGAGAACGATTCTCTAAGGTGCTGAAGCACCGAGTGAATCGGTTCCGTACTATTTGTACTGTCTGCGGCTTCGTCGCCTTGTCCTGATTTTTGTTAATCCACTATATATACCGTCTGAAAACGGGGCGGCGGGGTGTCCGTACGGCATTAACCGCATCCCTGCCGGCTGAGGGAAAACCCTGCCTGCCCGAACAAACCAAACGGTTGTGAAGCAAAAGCCTTTCAAACGGCATCGGTTTAACGTACCGACCACGCGGCAACGGCATCGGCAAACATTGCCGCCACGTCGAAACCTTTTTGTTTCATAATTTCTTGGAATCCGGTCGGGCTGGTTACGTTGACTTCGGTCAGGTTGCTGCCGATAACGTCCAAACCGGCCAGCAGGATGCCGCGCCGTTTGAGTTCGGGGGCGAGCGTTTCGGCAATTTCGCGGTCGCGTCCGTCCAATTCCTGCGCCACGCCGCGTCCGCCTGCCGCAAGGTTGCCGCGTGTTTCGCCGTTTTGCGGGATACGCGCCAAAGCATAGGGGACGACTTCGCCGCCGATAATCAGGATGCGTTTGTCACCGTGTACGATTTCGGGAATGTAGCGTTGCGCCATAATGGTGCGGGAATCAAGCCGCATCAGGGTTTCGAGGATGCTGCCGATGTTGGGGTCTTTTTCGGTCAGGCGGAAAATACCCATACCGCCCATACCGTCCAGCGGTTTGATGATAATGTCGCCGTGTTCTTTCAAAAATGCGCGGACATCGGCGGAACGGGTCGTTACCAGCGTGGGCGCGGTAAAGCGGCTGAAGTTCAAAATCGCCAGTTTTTCATTGAAGTCACGCATCGACTGTCCGCTGTTAAAGACTTTCGCGCCCTGCTGTTCCGCCAGCGTCAGTAATTGGGTGGCGTAGAGGTATTGCATATCGAACGGCGGATCGGTACGCATAATCACGGCATCAAATGCTTTCAATGCCGTCTGAACTTTGTCGGCGGCGGCAAACCAGTTTTTGTCGTGGTCGTCTTGTGCGCCGAGAAACTCAAAAGCAGACGCATCAGCAACCACCAGACCGTTTTTAACCGACAATTCCCCGCTCAAGGTATGAAACAGCCGCCAACCGCGTTTTGCCATCTCGCGCATCATGGCGTAGGTGGTGTCTTTGTAGGTTTTGAAACTTGCCATCGGGTCGGCGATAAAGAGGACTTTCATCATATTTCCTTTCCGGTGTGCCGAATGTGCCGCATTTCGCGGGCAAAGGGGAAATGCCGTCCGAACAATATTCAGACGGCAAGGATGGGGTTTTACTTAGGCTGCCAAGAATCTTTCAGCGTGACCGTGCGGTTAAACACCGGCGTGTCTTTGCCGTGGTCTTTACGGTCGGTTACGAAGTAGCCGATACGCTCGAACTGCCAACGGCTTTCTGCCGGCAAATCTTTGGCGGCAGGTTCGGCGTAGGCGGTGATTTCCTTGACGGATTCCGGATTGAGGAAATCGGTGAACGGCAGGTATTCGCCGTCTTCGCCGCGCACGGCATCGGGACGCTCGATGGTAAAGAGGCGGTCGTACAGACGGACTTTGATTTCGGCGGCGTGTTCGGCGGAAACCCAATGAATCACGCCTTTAACTTTACGGCCTTCTGGATTTTTGCCCAAGGTGTCGTGGTCGATGCTGCATTTGAGTTCAACCACATTGCCTGCTTCGTCTTTGACGACTTCATCGCACTTGATGACATAGCCGTGGCGCAAGCGTACTTCGCCGCCGGGAATCAGGCGTTTGAAGCCTTTGGGCGGATTTTCGGCAAAGTCGTCGGCTTCAATATAGATGGTTTGTGAAATAGGTACTTCGCGCTCGCCCATTTCCTCGTGGTTCGGATGGAACGCGGCACGGCGGCTTTGGGTTCTGCCGGCTTCAAAGTTGGTCAGGGTCACTTTGAGCGGGTTCAACACCGCCATCAGGCGTGGGGCGGAATTTTCCAACTCTTCGCGAATCGCGCCTTCCAACACGCTCATATCGACGATGTTTTCAGATTTGGAAATACCGGCGCGTTTGGCAAACAGACGCAGGCCTTCGGGCGTGTAGCCGCGTCGGCGCATACCGGAAATAGTCGGCATACGCGGATCGTCCCAGCCGGAAACGTGTTTTTCCACAACCAACTGATTCAATTTCCGTTTGGAGGTAATGGTGTACAAAAGCTCCAAACGGGAAAACTCGTATTGGCGCGGACGGGTGGCATGCGGCGCGTGGATGTTATCCAACACCCAGTCGTACAGCGGACGGTGTGCTTCAAATTCGAGCGTACACAAGGAATGCGTGATGCCTTCGATGGCATCGGAGATGCAATGCGTGTAGTCGTACATCGGGTAGATACACCATTTGTCGCCGGTGTTGTGGTGATGGGCGCGGCGGATGCGGTAGATGACGGGGTCGCGCATATTGATGTTGCCCGATGCCATGTCGATTTTCAGGCGCAGGGTTTTGCTGCCGTCGGGGAACTCGCCGTTTTTCATGCGTGTGAACAGGTCGAGGTTTTCTTCGACGCTGCGGTCGCGGTAAGGGCTGTTTTTACCCGCTTCGGTCAGCGTACCGCGGTATTCGCGCATTTCTTCGGGCGTCAAATCATCGACATACGCTTTGCCGTCTTTAATCAAACCGACGGCGTAGTCATAAAGCTGGTCGAAATAGTTGGAAGCGAAACGCGGCTCGCCCGCCCAATGGAAACCGAGCCACTCGACATCTTCTTTGATGGCGTTGACGTATTCGTCGTTTTCTTTTTCGGGGTTGGTATCGTCAAAACGCAGGTTGCACAAGCCGTCGTAAATATACGCCAAACCGAAGTTCAGGCAGATGGATTTGGCGTGTCCGATGTGCAGGTAACCGTTGGGCTCCGGCGGAAAACGGGTTTGGACGGCTTCGTGTTTGCCGCTTTTGAGGTCGTCTTCGATGATGGTGCGGATAAAATGGTTGTCCGCAAATTGGTCTTTATTGAGCATAGTTTTCTTTGAACAGATGGCTTCAGACGGCATTGGGGCGGTTCCTTATGCCGTCTGAAGCGGTTTGATGATGTGTTTATTGTACCCGACTTGCGCGCTTTGACATAGCGTTCAGACGGCATCGGCAATCAGGCATTCCACCCCCGCCTCTTTCAGCATCTTCTGCATCGCGGTATCGGGCAGCCGGTCGGTAAATACTTTGTCAAACGCCGTAATGTCGCCGAGCCTGACCAGCGCGTTGCTGCGGAATTTACTGTGGTCCACGCCGAGGAAGCGGACGCGCGCGTTGGCAATCATCGCCTGCATCACGCTGACTTCTTTGTAGTCGTCGTCCAAAAGCGAACCGTCGCTTTCCACGCCGTGCGTACTCATCACGGCATAATCGACTTTGAACTGGTTGATAAAATCGACGGTTGCCACGCCGGTAATGCCGCCGTCCAAAGGGCGGACGACTCCGGAAGTGATGATGACCGTGTAATCCGTCCGCGCCGAAACGATGGAGGCGACGTGGATATTGTTGGTAATAATCCGCAGGCTGCCGCGCCGTCTCACCAGCTCCGATGCCACGGCTTCCATCGTCGTGCCGATACTGACAAACAGCGATGACTCGTCGGGAATATGTTCCGCAATCAGCCGGGCAATGGCGTTTTTTTCGTTTTGACATTGAATTTGGCGGCTGGCAGGCAGCCCCTCCGGCAAGTTTCCGCCCGAGGATGCGCCGCCGTGGTGGCGTTTCAGGCTGCCAGCATCCTCCAATTCGCGGATGTCGCGGCGTATCGTCTGCGGGGTAACGTCCAATGCGGCGGCAAGCTCGTCCACCGACATAAACTGATGCCGGCGGACAAGGCTTAAAATCTCTCCGTGCCTTTGGATTTTCGGTTTCATCGTTTTCTGCCTCCTTGCATCGGGATGCCGATTTTACCGCGTTCAGCCCAAAGCGGAAAACACCACCATCAGAAACGGAGCGGCGATATTGACCACCACGCCGAAGCTGACCGCTACCGGTACGGCTTCCAAGCCGCCCGCACCCCGAATCACGGGCAATGTGAAATCCATACTGGTCGCGCCGCCGACCCCCACTGCCGCATCGGGAAAACGCTTCATCAGCAGCGGAATAAATGCCAGCGCGAACAGCTCTCGTGCCAAATCGTTCAAAAGCGCGATACTGCCCCATACCGCGCCGTAAGCCTCGGTCATCACCAAACCCGAGAGGGAATACCAACCGAAGCCGGAAGCCATCGCCAAACCTTTCACCCACGACACACCGTCTGCCGATGCGGCAAACAGCAGCCCGCCTGAAAGAGATGAAAGCATAAACCAGACCGACAACCGAATACCCCTGCGGTTGACCAAAACCTGCCGCAACGATACGCCGCTGCTTTTGAGCTGTACGCCGATGAGGAGCACCAGCAGCATCAGACAATACATACCCGCGTTTTCAGACGGCATCCAAATATCGCGCATCAGTTTGCCGGATGCAAATCCGAGCAGCACGCATCCGAGCTGCCCCACACTGCCCGACACACCGACCGAAACGCCCTTCCCTTTCCCCTTTATCCGCCACGGGAATAACTTTCCCAACACTGCCAAAGCAAGCAGGTTCGCCCCGACCGTACAAACAAACAGCCACAGAACCGTCAACGCCATATCGTCCAACCGCGAACCCAAATCCTCCACGCGCGACAACGAGACGCCGATCAGCAGCAGCACAGCATACACCAAGACCGATAGCACCTTATCCAAAGCGGGCAGGTAAGGCTTGGGCACACGGATAAAAAATCCGGCAAACATCGGTATCAATACCGAAAGCAACGTCATCAGGCTGTCCATCTCCTGACCTCCTTTATTGCCGCATGATATATGCGGTTTAAAAATTGCCGTCTGAAAATTGCAGATACCCGCATCCATATTTCAGACGGCATCAGGTTCGCCATTAAAAAACCGCCTGAAGGTTCAGGCGGCTTATCCGCTCCGGCATTCAATCTTCCAAAGTCTTTTCCAAACGCTCCATACAGTTGCCCAAATGGCGGCGCAGGATTTTGACCACGCGGTTGCGCCTGCCCGCCAGCAGCAGGTCGAGGATTTCGCGGTGTTCGGAATGCGTATGCGTATTGATGGCGTGTTTTTCCTCGCGATGCACGCCCGCCACGGCGACAATCAGGGAAGACCGCGCGCACAGCGTGTTCATAATGTCGAACAGCACATCGTTGCCCACCAGGCGCGCCAGTTCGACGTGAAAGGCATTGGACAGGCGGTTCCAGCCAACGCGGTCTCCCCTGCCGGAGGCCTCTTCTTCGCGCCGTATCATCGCATAAAGCGGCTTGAGGCGCGTTTCCAAATCCGGCAAATCTGCGAGGATATTCAAAATCATCGTCTCCATTTCGATGCGCGCATTGAACACATCCTGCATTTCTTTCAAATCGGGAACGTGGACGAACGCGCCCCTGTTGGGTTGCAAATCGACAATCTTGTCGTGCGCCAAAAGCGACAGCGCGCCGCGGACGGTGTTGCGCGAACACACCATCTGGCGGCAAAGTTCGGATTCGGTCAGCTTTTTGCCAGGCAGCAGCACCTGATCGGTAATGCCGTCCAAAATCAGGGCGTAAACACGGAACAGCTCCGAATCGTGCCGCTCTTCGAGAATCAGGGAAGACGTGGTCGGCGCATGGATAATGTCGTCGTTTTCAAAGTTCATGATGTTTTCCGTATTTTTACGCTTTCAAATTTCTTAAGATGTTTTAAGGCGGCTGTGTTTCAAATCGTGTCGGGGAAATTAAAGCATTGCACAAATTTATTTTATAGTGGATTAACAAAAATCAGGACAAGGCGACGAAGCCGCAGACAGTACAAATAGTACGGAACCGATTCACTTGGTGCTTCAGCACCTTAGAGAATCGTTCTCTTTGAGCCAAGGCGAGGCAACGCCGTACTGGTTTTTGTTAATCCACTATAATTCAATAAATTAATATATGGCTTAAAATAACGGGATTCTCGCCTCCCGCCCGCCCGCAGAAGCAGGCGGGTATCATTTTAAAACGCGGCATTTAAAATTTGACCGAAAATTGTTGACAATCCGGAATCAAGTCTGCACAATACCCCGACAAGTCCAAGTATTATAAAGGCTGAATAAAGAGGAAACAGCAGGCAGATATATTCGGGAGGTGCAGTCCGAATATATCTGCTTTTTTATGCGCCTCCGGATTGCCTGCCGCACCTTTCCCTTCAGACGGCATCAGCCGTTTCCCCATAATGCCGCCCGATGCCTATTTATCTGCCCCGGCAATTTCAAAACTGTGGGTAATCTTTGCCGCTTTGCCCAACATAATCGAAGCCGAACAGTATTTTTCGGCAGACATCTGAACGGCGCGCTCAATGGCCGATTCTTTCAAATCATGCCCGAATACTTTGAAATGGATGTGGATTTCGGTAAACACGCGCGGCGCATCGTCCGCCCGTTTCGCCGTAACCGTCGCACGGCAGTCAGTCACTTTCTGACGCTGTTTTTCGGCAATCATCACCACATCGATGCTCGAACAGCCCGCCACGCCCAACAGCAGCATTTCCAAAGGGCTGGGCCCGCGCTTGGCCGCACCTTCTGCCGCCGACCCCTCCATAACGACGCTGTGCCCGCCTTCCGTTGTTCCGACAAAGCACATTCCGTCTATCCATTTTGATGTAACCTGCATGGTGTCATTCCTGAAAATAGCGTTAAAACCGCTTTGCATATGGCGTTATTGTAAACAATTTCAAGCGGCTTATGCAGAAATATGGACAAAACGGCAAAAAAACGCCTGAAAATCGATTTACGGTTTGGCTGCCTGGCCGTTGATCTGCACCGATTTGAGTTTCAGCGTATAGGTTTTGCCGTCGTCGGTATAGCCGATTTGTGCCGGAATATTGTTCAGGGACGGTGCGAAGAAATACATTACCGCATCGTCGCCGCGCCGCACCCGATATTTGACGACTTCGGTTTCCACGCCGCCTATGCTGTATTTTCCTGTACCCGCCTTATTCAAACCGCCGACGGAATAAAGTTTTTTGCCGTTGGTGATTTTCAGCCCCGGGGGGAGTTTCGCGTCATTTGCCGCCAACTGCCAGGCAAGCGTGAACAAATCCATAGCCTTGGGGCTTTGCTCGGTTTTGCTCTCGCCCGCTTTGCCGTAGGTTACGCTGCCGTCGGCGAATTTGGCTTCCGCATACAGTTTGCCCCTGCGTATGTCTCTATAGTAGGTAGGGTGCAGGGTATTGCCGACAACCGTACCGCCGGACTCGAAACGGATATTGTATAGCGGCACTTTAATCGTCGAAACGATTTTGTAAGCATTGCCGCTGCGTTCAAATGTCATCGTGGCGGGAATGCCGTAGCTGCCGGAATAGTGCAGCACGGCGGATTGGGGCAGCCCTGCCGCATACGCGCACGGCAGGGCGGCGGACAAAATGGCGGCGGAAAATATATTTTTAAAAGTCTTCATCATTTGCTCCCGCCCGGTTTACGCCGTCAGGAAACGGGCGGCATCGGCGTTTTCCGAATTTCTGACGCGGTTTCCCTCGATAATCAGGCGGCCGGCGGCAAAATCGGCAACGGCTTTCGGATAAAGTTTATGCTCAACAGCCAAAACCCGGGCGGCAACATCGTCTGCCGTATCGCCGTCGAGTATCGGCACAATCCCTTGCGATACAATCGGGCCGCAATCCAGTTCGGCAGTAACGAAATGGATGGTGCAGCCGGCAACGCGGCAGCCCGCCTCCAAAGCGCGTTCGTGCGTATGAAGTCCGGTAAACGAGGGCAGGACGGACGGGTGAATGTTCATCAGCCTGCCTTCGTAATGGGCACAGAACTCAGGGGTCAGAATCCGCATAAAACCTGCCAAAACCACCAAGTCGGGTTGATATGCGTCGATTTTTTCCATCATGGCGGTATCGAAGGCAAGTCGTGATTCAAAGTTTTTATGATTCAGGCTGTCGGTCGGAATACCCTGACCGGCCGCCCATTGCAAACCGGCAGCCGTTTCGCTGTTGCTCAACACGGCGGCAATACGGACGTTGGGAATGGCGGCATTGACGATTGCCTGCATATTGCTGCCGCGTCCGGAAATCAGGATGACGATGTTTTTCATAATGGTGCGCTTTTGAAAGGGATGCCATCTGAACCGCTGTTTGGTGGTTTCAGACGGCATTTGCCGTAAAAATGCCCGAAAACCTGTTTCGGGCATGGATTCGGACTTAATTTACTTTTTTGATGTCGACTTGAGCCGGCTGCTTGGCGGGCGCGTTTTCGGGTGCGCCGATTTTGACCAGTTTCACATCAAATACCAAAGTGGCGTTCGGGCCGATTTTGTCGCCCGCACCCTGTTCGCGGTAGGCAAGGTTGGACGGGATGTAGAACGTGGCTTCGCCGCCTTCTTTCAGAAGCTGTACGCCTTCGGTCCAACCCAGAATCACTTGGCTCAAAGGGAAGGTGACCGGGCCGCCGTTGGCTTTGCTGCTGTCGAATACCGTACCGTCAATCAGGCGGCCTTCGTATTCCACGGTAACGATGTCGTCTTTGGTCGGCTGTTTGCCTTCGCCCTGTTTGGTGATTTTGTATTGCAGGCCGGAAGCAGTGGTCTTCACGCCGTCTTTGGCGGCATTTTCTTTCAGAAAGGCTTCGCCTTTTTCTTTATTGGCCTTCGCGTCCGCCTTGTGTTTTTCTACGGCTTTAGCCTGTTGTTCCTGAAGGAATTTCATCATGACTTCCTGAGCCTGCTCTTCGGTCATTTTGATTTCTTTGCCGTCATACACTGCCTGCATGGCTTCGGTAAAGACTTTCAAATCGATTTCCGCGCCCTGTTCCTTCATTTGCTTCAGGGAGCGTCCGATGTCCACGCCCATCGCATAGCTTGCCTGCTGCATCGTGCTGCCGATCGAAGAGGTGTCGCCCTGCGCGGAAGAAGCGGCGGCAGGTTCGGATGCAGATGCGGGGGCGGCTTCTTTTTTGCCGCAGGCGGAAAGTGCCAAAGCGGCGGAAAGGGTCAGTGCGCTGATTTTGAAAATGGTGTTCATGATGGATCTTCGCTGTCGATAAGGTCGGAAAAACGGGATTATAGCCGAGTTTGAATGTTTCAACACACAGGATGACACATAAAGCGTCAATCGTGTGTTGCCCTGTTTTGGAAAAGATTGAACCTTCCAAAATAAGTTTTGATTCTACCGCCCCGAGGGACAGATGTCCAAGTGGCGGGGTTCAACCGATAAGGAAATTTTAATCAAATAGAATCAAGCCTGTTTAAATTTTGTAAATGCGGCATTTCAGACGGCATTTTATGCCTTGCCCTCCATGCCGTGATGTTCGATGGCAAAACCGCTTCGGCGGTAGGCGGTAAAGCGTTCGCGCGCGTCGGCGAGCTCTTCCAGGCTGTTGCCGACGATTTCTAAAACGCGCGCGGGCAAGACCGGAGCGGTGTTCCAAAAACCGTCGGACAGGTTCAAAACGGCCATGCCTTCGGGAATTCGGGGCAGATTGCCGCCGCAGGCAAGCAGGACGGATGGTTCAGACGGCATGGCTTCTTCCGTTTCCCAAATTTCGTGCGGAATAAAACTCTCGGCCTCGTATTGCCAAAGCATTTTGTCCAATTCCTGAAGCTGCCCGAACGAATCGGACCACACCAGTATCCTGCCGCCGTCCCGAATCGCACGGGCAATCAGGCGGCAGGTGAAAATCGGAACTTGGGCAACGTGCGTGTAAAAGGTGGCTTTCGGCATATTGTTTGAGCATTTGGCAGGACGATGCCGTCTGAAAGGCTTCAGACGGCATTGTGGCAAAATTAAAGATTCCGCAGATAGTTCAGCAGCAAGGGAACGGGACGGCCAGTCGCACCTTTTTCCGCTCCGGATTTCCACGCCGTACCCGCGATGTCAAGGTGCGCCCACGGGTAGCCTTCGGTGAAGTAAGACAGGAATGTTGCGGCGGTAATCGTGCCCGCGCCGGGCGTGCCGATATTGGGGATGTCGGCAAAGTTGGATTTGAGCTGGTCTTTGTAGGTTTCAAAGAGCGGCAGTTGCCACGCTTTGTCGTCCACGTTGTAGGAAGCGGCAAGCAGGCTGTCGACCAAATCTTGATTGTTGCCCATCACGCCGCTGACATCGTGCCCCAAGGCGACAATACACGCGCCGGTCAGGGTGGCGACGTCGATGACGGCTTTGGGTTTGAACTGTTCGGCGTAAGTGAGCGCGTCGCACAAAATCAGACGGCCTTCGGCATCGGTGTTCAACACTTCGATGGTCAGACCTTTCATACTTTTCACGACATCGCCCGGTTTGTTTGCCGCGCCGGAAGGCATATTTTCACAAGTGGCGACGACGGCAATCAGGTTAATCGGCAGTTGCAGTTTGACGGCGGCGCAGAAGGTGCTGATGACGGTTGCCGCGCCGCACATATCAAACTTCATTTCGTCCATGTTCAGGCCGGGTTTGAGGGAAATGCCGCCGGTGTCGAAGGTAATGCCTTTGCCGACCAATACCACAGGCGCGGCTTCTTTGTCCGCCGCACCGAAATAGCTCAGTTCGACCAAATAGGGATCTTCGACACTGCCTTTGGCGACCGACCAAAACGAACCCATGTTTTCTTTGATGTAGTCTTTTTCAATGATTTTGGCGTGTGCGCCCAATTTTTCGGCTTCGGCTTTGGCGGTGCGCGCTAAAAATTCGGGCGTGCATTCGTTGGGCGCGGCGTTGCCCAAGTCGCGGCAGAGGCTTTGTCCGTAAACCTGCGCTTCGGCAACGCGCAGGGCTTCTTTGACGGCGGCTTCGTGTGCGCTGTGGAACACGGCTTCTGCAAATTTGGCGGGCTTGGCTTCTTTTTTATAGCGGTCGAAACGGTAGGCGGCATTGCCGAAAGCAATCGCAAACGCTTCGGCAACGGCTGCGGCTTGCGCTTCTTCAAAGGCATGAACGTCCACATTGACCGTTTCCTGATTTTGCGCCCATTTGGCGGCTTCGGCAGCGGCCTTGTTCAATGCGGCGCGGCCGGTGCTTTTCAGACAGCATACGGCAACAGCCTGCAAACCGTTGCCTGTCGGGATTTTTGTGTCGGCAAAATTTTGACCTTCTTCAAGCGAAGACAAAAGGGCAAGGGCGGTCGGATGGTTTAATTGCGCCTCTTCGGTGCAGACAAATAACTGTGCGCCTGCCTGCTGTTCCTGCAAGATTTCGGTTTTTGTGCTAAATTCCACGTTTATTCTCCTGATTGAGACGGTTGTCGGTAGTTTTCGGACGGCCTTTCGCTCAAAAGACCGTCTGAAGACGGCTGGCACGATTGTACCCCATTTGAAGCACCGTCTGAAACCTTGCGCGGACAATCCGCCTGCGCCGAACCGCTTACCGCCCCCTGACCGCGATTCTATGATTTATCAAAGAAACCTCATCAAAGAACTCTCTTTTACCGCCGTCGGCATTTTCGTCGTCCTCTTGGCGGTATTGGTCTCCACGCAGGCAATCAACCTGCTCGGCCGTGCCGCCGACGGGCGTGTCGCCATCGATGCCGTGTTGGCATTGGTCGGCTTCTGGGTCATCGGTATGACGCCGCTTTTGCTGGTGTTGACCGCATTTATCAGTACGTTGACCGTGTTGACCCGCTACTGGCGCGACAGCGAAATGTCGGTCTGGCTATCCTGCGGATTGGCATTGAAACAATGGATACGCCCGGTGATGCAGTTTGCCGTGCCGTTTGCCGTTTTGGTTGCCGTCATGCAGCTTTGGGTGATACCGTGGGCAGAGCTACGCAGCCGCGAATACGCTGAAATTCTGAAGCAGAAGCAGGAATTGTCTTTGGTGGAGGCAGGCGGGTTCAACAGTTTGGGCAAGCGCAACGGCAGGGTTTATTTTGTCGAAACCTTCGATACCGAATCCGGCATCATGAAAAACCTGTTCCTGCGCGAACAGGACAAAAACGGCGGCGACAACATCATCTTCGCCAAAGAAGGTAACTTCTCGCTGAACGACAACAAACGCACGCTCGAATTGCGCCACGGCTACCGTTACAGCGGCACGCCCGGACGCGCCGACTACAATCAGGTTTCCTTCCAAAAACTCAACCTGATTATCAGCACCACGCCCAAACTCATCGACCCCGTTTCCCACCGCCGTACCATTCCGACCGCCCAACTGATTGGCAGCAGCAACCCGCAACATCAGGCGGAATTGATGTGGCGCATCTCGCTGACCGTCAGCGTCCTCCTACTCTGCCTGCTTGCCGTGCCGCTTTCCTATTTCAACCCGCGCAGCGGACATACCTACAATATCTTGATTGCCATCGGTTTGTTTTTAATTTACCAAAACGGGCTGACCCTGCTTTTTGAAGCCGTGGAAGACGGCAAAATCCATTTTTGGCTCGGACTGCTGCCTATGCACATCATCATGTTCGTCATCGCAATCGTACTTCTGCGCGTCCGCAGCATGCCCAGCCAGCCCTTCTGGCAGGCGGTTGGCAAAAGTCTGACATTGAAAGGCGGAAAATGAACCTGATTTCACGTTACATCATCCGTCAAATGGCGGTTATGGCGGTTTACGCGCTCCTTGCCTTCCTCGCTTTGTACAGCTTTTTTGAAATCCTGTACGAAACCGGCAACCTCGGCAAAGGCAGTTACGGCATATGGGAAATGCTGGGCTACACCGCCCTCAAAATGCCCGCCCGCGCCTACGAACTGATGCCCCTCGCCGTCCTTATCGGCGGACTGGTCTCTCTCAGCCAGCTTGCCGCCGGCAGCGAACTGACCGTCATCAAAGCCAGCGGCATGAGCACCAAAAAGCTGCTGTTGATTCTGTCGCAGTTCGGTTTTATTTTTGCTATTGCCACCGTCGCGCTCGGCGAATGGGTTGCGCCCACACTGAGCCAAAAAGCCGAAAACATCAAAGCCGCGGCCATCAACGGCAAAATCAGTACCGGCAATACCGGCCTTTGGCTGAAAGAAAAAAACAGCATTATCAATGTGCGCGAAATGTTGCCCGACCATACCCTGCTGGGCATTAAAATCTGGGCCCGCAACGATAAAAACGAACTGGCAGAGGCAGTGGAAGCCGATTCCGCCGTTTTGAACAGCGACGGCAGTTGGCAGTTGAAAAACATCCGCCGCAGCACGCTTGGCGAAGACAAAGTCGAGGTCTCTATTGCGGCTGAAGAAAACTGGCCGATTTCCGTCAAACGCAACCTGATGGACGTATTGCTCGTCAAACCCGACCAAATGTCCGTCGGCGAACTGACCACCTACATCCGCCACCTCCAAAACAACAGCCAAAACACCCGAATCTACGCCATCGCATGGTGGCGCAAATTGGTTTACCCCGCCGCAGCCTGGGTGATGGCGCTCGTCGCCTTTGCCTTTACCCCGCAAACCACCCGCCACGGCAATATGGGCTTAAAACTCTTCGGCGGCATCTGTCTCGGATTGCTGTTCCACCTTGCCGGACGGCTCTTCGGGTTTACCAGCCAACTCTACGGCATCCCGCCCTTCCTCGCCGGCGCACTACCTACCATAGCCTTCGCCTTGCTCGCCGTTTGGCTGATACGCAAACAGGAAAAACGCTAAACCAATGCCGTCTGACCCCCTTCGGACGGCATTGGTTTTTATTATCATATTCCTGTAGACAGATAGCCGTTCCCTATTATAGTGGATTAACAAAAACCAGTACGGCGTTGCCTCGCCTTGCCGTACTATTGTACTGTCTGCGGCTTCGTCGCCTTGTCCTGATTTTTGTTAATCCACTATACATTACCTGTCATAACAGTTCCATTTTTGTTAAAACTAGTCTATGATAGCGGTACAAATATTGTTTACAATATTTAACGCAAATCATTTGCAACCCGACAAAAGAAAAACAGAAAAAGGAACAAAGAGATGTTAGAAGCCTATCGTAAAGCCGCCGCCGAGCGCGCCGCCCTCGGCATTCCCGCCCTCCCTTTGAACGCGCAGCAAACCGCCGATTTGGTTGAGCTGCTGAAAAGCCCGCCCGCAGGCGAAGGCGAGTTCTTGGTCGAACTGCTTGCCCACCGTGTTCCGCCCGGTGTGGACGATGCCGCCAAAGTCAAAGCCTCATTCCTGGCTGCCGTTGCCGAAGGCAGCGCGTCCAGCCCGCTGATCTCCCCCGAATATGCGACCGAACTCTTAGGTACGATGCTCGGCGGTTACAATATCCACGCCTTAATCGAACTCTTGGACGACGACAAACTCGCGCCCATTGCCGCCAAAGGCTTGAAACATACGCTTCTGATGTTCGATTCCTTCCACGACGTTCAGGAAAAAGCCGAAAAAGGCAACAAATACGCGCAAGAAGTTTTGCAATCTTGGGCAGATGCCGAATGGTTCGCCTCACGCGCCAAAGTTCCCGAAAAAATCACCGTTACCGTTTTCAAAGTTGACGGCGAAACCAATACAGACGACCTCTCCCCCGCGCCCGACGCGTGGAGTCGTCCCGATATTCCGCTGCACGCGCTGGCCATGCTGAAAAACCCGCGCGACGGCATCACGCCCGACAAACCGGGCGAAGTCGGTCCGATTAAATTGTTGGAAGAACTCAAAGCCAAAGGCCATCCGGTTGCTTACGTCGGCGACGTGGTCGGTACTGGTTCTTCACGCAAATCCGCGACCAACTCCGTCATTTGGCATACCGGCGAAGACATTCCGTTCGTGCCGAACAAACGCTTCGGCGGCGTATGTTTGGGCGGCAAAATCGCGCCGATTTTCTTCAATACCCAAGAAGATTCCGGCGCGCTGCCGATTGAAGTCGATGTATCTGCTCTAAAAATGGGCGATGTCGTCGATATCCTGCCTTATGAAGGCAAAATCGTGAAAAACGGCGAGACTGTTGCCGAGTTTGAATTGAAATCACAAGTATTGCTGGACGAAGTGCAAGCCGGCGGCCGTATCAACCTGATTATCGGCCGAGGTCTGACCGCCAAAGCGCGCGAAGCCCTGAAACTGCCTGCCTCTACTGCATTCCGCCTGCCGCAAGCGCCTGCCGAAAGCAAAGCCGGTTTCACCTTGGCGCAAAAAATGGTCGGCCGCGCCTGCGGTCTGCCCGAAGGACAAGGCGTGCGCCCGGGTACTTACTGCGAACCGCGTATGACGACGGTCGGCTCGCAAGACACGACCGGCCCGATGACCCGCGACGAGTTGAAAGACTTGGCTTGTTTGGGCTTCTCCGCCGATATGGTGATGCAGTCTTTCTGCCACACCGCCGCCTATCCGAAACCTGTCGATGTAAAAACCCATAAAGAACTGCCCGCCTTTATTTCCACCCGTGGCGGCGTGTCACTGCGTCCGGGCGACGGCGTCATCCACTCGTGGCTCAACCGCCTGCTGCTGCCCGATACCGTCGGCACCGGCGGCGACAGCCATACCCGTTTCCCCATCGGTATTTCCTTCCCCGCCGGCTCCGGCTTGGTTGCCTTTGCCGCCGCAACGGGCGTAATGCCGCTCGATATGCCCGAGTCTGTATTGGTACGCTTCAGCGGCAAGCTGCAACCGGGCGTAACCCTGCGCGATTTGGTGAACGCCATCCCGCTGTACGCAATCAAACAAGGTTTGCTGACCGTTGCCAAAGCCGGTAAGAAAAACATCTTCTCCGGCCGCATCCTCGAAATCGAAGGCCTGCCTGATTTGAAAGTGGAACAAGCCTTTGAATTGACCGACGCATCCGCCGAACGCTCCGCCGCCGGCTGTACCGTGAAGCTCAACAAAGAGCCGATTATCGAGTACATGAAATCCAACGTCGTGTTGATGAAAAACATGATTGCCAACGGCTATCAAGACCCGCGCACTTTGGAACGCCGCATCAAAGCTATGGAAAAATGGCTGGCAAATCCCGAGTTGCTCGAAGCGGATAAAGATGCCGAATACGCCGCCGTGATTGAAATCAACATGGACGACATCAAAGAGCCGATTATCGCCTGCCCGAACGACCCGGACGACGTGTGCTTCATGTCCGAACGCTCCGGCACCAAAATCGACGAAGTATTCATCGGTTCGTGTATGACCAACATCGGCCACTTCCGCGCCGCCTCCAAACTTTTGGAAGGCAAGGCAGACACCCCCGTCCGCCTGTGGATTGCGCCGCCGACCAAAATGGACGCGAAACAATTGTCCGACGAAGGACACTACGGCGTACTCGGACGTGCCGGCGCGCGTATGGAAATGCCGGGTTGCTCCTTATGTATGGGTAATCAGGCGCAAGTACGCGAAGGTGCGACCGTTATGTCCACCTCCACCCGCAACTTCCCGAACCGTTTGGGTAAAAACACCTTTGTTTACCTCGGTTCGGCGGAATTGGCAGCGATTTGCTCCAAACTGGGTAAAATCCCGACCGTTGAAGAATATCAAGCCAATATCGGCATCATCAACGAACAGGGCGATAAAATCTACCGCTATATGAACTTCAACGAAATCGACAGCTACAACGAAGTAGCCGAGACCGTGAACGTTTAATCCCCGTCATCCGTATGAAGTAAGGGATTGACCGCAATGCCGTCTGAACAACCTTCAGACGGCATTGCAACATTCCGCTAACCCTTCTTTCCGCAAACGCTGCAAATACGGCGTTCACGCCCCCACATAAAGGAAACGACAGTGAACCTGAAAAACCGCCATTTTCTGAAACTTTTAGACTTCACGCCGGAAGAAATCACCGCCTACCTCGACCTTGCCGCCGAATTGAAAGCCGCCAAAAAAGCAGGGCGCGAGATTCAGCGGATGAAAGGGAAAAACATCGCCCTGATTTTTGAAAAAACCTCTACTCGGACGCGCTGCGCGTTTGAAGTCGCCGCGCGCGATCAAGGCGCGGGAGTGACTTATTTAGAGCCGTCCGCCAGCCAAATCGGGCATAAGGAAAGCATCAAAGACACCGCCCGCGTGTTGGGCAGGATGTACGATGCCATCGAATATCGCGGTTTCGGTCAGGAAACTGTCGAAGAATTGGCGAAATACGCGGGCGTACCCGTGTTCAACGGGCTGACCAACGAGTTCCATCCCACACAAATGCTTGCCGACGCACTGACTATGCGCGAACACAGCGGCAAACCTTTGAACCAAACCGCGTTTGCCTACGTCGGCGACGCGCGTTACAACATGGGCAATTCCCTGCTGATTTTAGGGGCAAAATTGGGGATGGACGTGCGTATCGGCGCACCGCAAAGCCTGTGGCCGTCTGAAGGCATTATTGCCGCCGCACACGCCGCCGCCAAAGAAACCGGCGCAAAAATTACCCTGACCGAAAACGCGCATGAAGCCGTGAAGAATGTTGATTTTATTCATACCGATGTGTGGGTCAGCATGGGCGAGCCGAAAGAAGTCTGGCAGGAACGCATCGATTTGCTGAAAGATTACCGCGTTACGCCCGAACTGATGGCGGCATCGGGCAATCCGCAAGTCAAATTCATGCACTGCCTGCCCGCCTTCCACAACCGCGAAACCAAAGTCGGCGAATGGATTTACGAAACCTTCGGGCTGAACGGTGTGGAAGTTACAGAAGAAGTATTCGAAAGCCCCGCCAGCATCGTGTTCGATCAGGCGGAAAACCGTATGCACACGATTAAAGCGGTAATGGTCGCGGCTCTGGGCGACTGACAGAACTGTGCCTGTTTAAATTCATCCGCAACACAGATACCGTCTGAACACGATGTTCAGACGGTATCCATATATAGTGGATTAAATTTAAACCAGTACGGCGTTGCCTCGCCTTGCCGTACTATTTGTACTGTCTGCAGCTTCGTCGCCTTGTCCTGATTTTTGTTAATCCACTATAAAAAAACTGCCTACACGATGTGTAGGCAGTCCCGTTTGAAAACAATCAGTTTTTGTCTTGGTCAACCAATTTGTTGGCAGTAATCCAAGGCATCATGGCACGCAGTTGTGCGCCGACTTTTTCAACTTGGTGGTCGGCATTCAAACGGCGGCGGGCAGTCATAGACGCGTAGTTGACGTTACCCTCTTGGATAAACATTTTTGCGTATTCGCCGGTTTGGATGCGTTTCAGAGCATTGCGCATGGCTTCTTTGCTGGAAGCATTGACCACTTCAGGGCCGGTAACGTATTCGCCGTACTCCGCATTGTTGGAAATGGAGTAGTTCATATTGGCAATACCGCCTTCGAAAATCAGGTCAACAATCAGTTTCATTTCGTGCAGACATTCGAAGTAAGCCATTTCAGGCGCGTAACCGGCTTCGGTCAGGGTTTCAAAACCTGCTTTGATCAACTCGACCACGCCACCGCACAATACAGCTTGTTCGCCGAACAGATCGGTTTCGGTTTCTTCGCGGAAAGTGGTTTCAATCACACCGCCTTTGGTGCCGCCGTTGGCAGCCGCATAAGACAGGGCGATGTCTTTGGCCTTGCCGGAATTGTCTTGGTAAACGGCAATCAGAGAAGGCACGCCGCCGCCGCGTTTGTATTCACTGCGTACGGTATGACCCGGGCCTTTGGGGGCAACCATAATCACGTCCAAGTCGGCACGCGGAACGATTTGGTTGTAGTGAACGTTGAAGCCGTGTGCAAATGCCAGCGTTGCGCCTTCTTTCAGATTGGCTGCAACTTCGGCGTGATAGACGGCAGGCATGGTTTCGTCAGGCAGCAGCAGCATAACGACATCGGCTTCTTTGGTCGCTTCAGCAACAGTTTTGACGACATGGCCGGCTGCTTCGGCTTTTTTCCAAGAAGAACCTTGGCGCAGACCAATCACCACGTTTACACCCGAATCTTTCAGGTTGGCAGCATGGGCATGGCCTTGCGAACCGTAACCGATGATGGCAACGGTTTTGCCTTTGATCAGGGACAGATCGGCATCTTTATCGTAATAGACTTGCATTTGATTTCCTTTAAGGTAAATGGTTGTCGAAGCCTTAAAATGTTGAGCGGCTTCGGACGGGTTAAACAGAGTGTGCCGCTTAAGCGGCAACTTCATTCATCAATACGATTTCCAACGCTTCGGTTTTGCCGTCGACGGACTGGACGAAGGCTTGGAAATGCGCGCTGGCATTGTGTTCGTCAATAGCTGCTTGGGATTTCCAATTTTCCACGAAAACAAAACGGTTCGGTTTGCCGATTTCCTGATGGAGATCATAGCTGATGTTGCCCTCTTCCGCACGGCTGGCTTTGACCAGTTCTTTAAACTGTGCTGCCAGTGTTTCTGTGTATTCCGGTTTAACGGTAACCAGTGCGACAATTTTAATGTTCGACATAAATCTCTCCTGCCGTTCGTTTTTCAGACGGCATTCAAATACCGTGCCGTCTGAAAGGTTACGGCGTTAAATTTTCAAAATACGCTCACCGCGACCGATGCCGGCCGCGCCTGTACGTACGGTTTCCAAAATTTGGGCGCGTCCGACCGTTTCCAAAAAGGAATCCAGCTTGTCTGTCGAGCCGGTAATTTCAATCGTATAGCTGCGGTCGGTTACGTCGATGATGCTGCCCCGGTAGATTTCGGTCAAGCGTAAAAATTCGTCGCGGTCTTTGCCGGCGGCACGGACTTTTACCAACATCAGTTCGCGTTCGACAAAACGGCTTTCGTTCAAATCGACCACTTTAATCACTTCAATCAATTTATTGAGTTGCTTGGTGATTTGTTCGATAACCTGCTCGTCGCCGTGTGTAACGATGGTCATACGGGACAGGGTTTTGTCTTCGGTCGGCGCAACCGCCAAAGAATCGATATTGTAATCGCGTGCAGAGAACAAACCGACCACGCGGCTCATCGCACCTGATTCGTTTTCGATCAGAACAGATAAGATATGTCGCATTTGCCTCTCCTTACGCCTTTCCGTCCGCACGCATATGCGGCGGAAGTACCATTTCGTCCAAACCTTTGCCGTTGCCGACCATGGGCATCACATTCTGTTTCTGGTCGGTCAGGAAGTCGATAAACACCAGCCTGTCTTTTTGGTTCAATGCTTCCAACAACGCACCTTCCACATCAGACTTCTTGTCCACGCGGATACCGATATGGCCGTATGCCTCGGCAAGTTTGACGAAATCGGGCAAAGAATCGAAATAGGTTTCCGACTCTCGTCCGCCGTAATATATTTCCTGCCACTGGCGTACCATACCGAGATAACCGTTGTTCAGCGTAATGACGTTAACCGGAATCCGATATTGGAAACAGGTGGACAGCTCTTGGATGTTCATCTGGATCGAGCCGTCGCCGGTAATACAGAATACGTCTTGATCCGGGGCGGCAAGTTTTGCACCAATCGCATAAGGCAGACCAACGCCCATCGTACCCAAACCGCCGGAGTTGAGCCATTGGCGCGGACGTTCGAAGGGATAATATTGAGCCGCAAACATTTGATGCTGCCCTACATCCGATGTGATGATTGCCGAATTGCCGGTAATCTCGGCAAGCTTCTGAATCACATATTGTGGCTTGATAATTTCGCTGCCGTTGTCAAACCACAAGCAATCGCGGGAACGCCATTCCTCTATGGTTTTCCACCATTTGCCCAAAGCATCTTCAGACGGCACGGACTCTTGTTTTTGCCACAGCGCAACCATCTCGGACAAAACGTTTTTCACGTCGCCGACAATCGGAATGTCCGCCTTCACGCGTTTGGCGATGCTGGAAGGATCGACATCGATATGGATAACCTTCTTCGCCTTCTCGAAAAATTTGGACGGTACGGAAACCACACGGTCGTCAAAACGCGCACCTACGGCAAGAACGACATCCGCATTCTGCATGGCAAGGTTTGCCTCGTAAGTACCGTGCATACCGAGCATACCGAGGAATTGGCGGTCGCCGGAAGGATAAGCGCCCAAGCCCATCAGCGTACCCGTGCACGGAGCACCCGTCATTCGGACAAATCGGGTCAGCTCTTCAGAAGCATTACCCAACACCACGCCGCCGCCAAAATAGACGACCGGACGTTTGGCAGATGCCAACATCTGCACGGCCTTTTTAATCTGACCGATATGCCCTTGAACAACCGGTTGATACGAACGGATAAAAATGTCTTCCTGAGGATAGCTGAATTTCGCCATCGCCTGCGTAACATCTTTCGGGACATCAACCACCACGGGCCCCGGTCGGCCGCTTGCGGCAATTTGGAACGCCTTTTTAATGGTTTCCGCCAACTCATTGATGTCCGTAACCAGGAAATTGTGTTTGACGCACGGACGGGTAATACCCACCGTATCAACTTCTTGGAACGCATCCGTACCAATCAGGGAATTGCCTACCTGCCCGCTGATGACCACCATCGGAATCGAATCCGTATAGGCAGTAGCAATACCGGTCAGTGCATTGGTAACGCCCGGGCCGGATGTAACCAATGCCACGCCCACCTTACCGCTGACGCGCGCATACGCATCTGCCGCGTGTACTGCCGCCTGCTCGTGACGGGTCAGAATGTGCTTGAATTTATTGAGTTGGAAAAGGGCATCGTAGATTTCGATAACCGCACCGCCGGGATAACCGAAAACGTACTCGACACCTTCAGCTTTGAGACTCTGCACTATGATTTGCGCGCCTGATAGCTGCATAACGACCTCTTTTATACGGTTTCAAACCAATAGGGACAAACCGCTTTGCCACAGCACCTGTAATGCAATTCCACCAAGCAGCGATTTAGGGTACGCGCATTGGGGGAACACGGCAACAGACGGATTATCCAATCAATTGGAAAGGAACACAGAGTTTGTGAAAAAGAGTAGAAACGATAACGCAAACCGACAGTTCAATCAAGAAAAATCTTTCATCTTTTAATTATTTTTTGAAAGCAGAGAAATTATTGATTGATTTTAAAAGAATAAAATCAGGAGTACCTTTTTTGAAAGATGGAAATTGTTGACAGTTTGTGTAGGAGGGGCAGATGTGAAAAACCCTTCTTCGATATCAAGAATTGTAAAATTTACAGGGTTTCATCCCAATAAAGACTCGGGATATTGATTGAACTTGATTTTATTTTTGATATATCAAAAATATTCCCAACCATACTTCCTGAAAATGGCTCATTGCACCGGACTGTATTGGACGGCATTAACAGAACCAAGAGGGCTAACAACGACTTAATATATTGATTGTATAGTGGATTAACAAAAATCAGGACAAGGCGACGAAGCCGCAGACAGTACAAATAGTACGGAACCGATTCACTTGGTGCTTCAGCACCTTAGAGAATCGTTCTCTTTGAGCTAAGGCGAGGCAACGCCGTACTGGTTTAAATTTAATCCACTATATTTAGTCTTATCTATTTCATTAAACAGCAATAGACAAAAAAATAACCGCTCTAAAAGCGGTTGTGGTGCCCAGGGTCGGACTCGAACCGACACACCTTGCGGCGGGGGATTTTGAGTCCCCTGCGTCTACCAATTTCGCCACCTGGGCTGGTGAAGAAGTCGTCATTATAATGGCTTTTGAAATTCTGTAAACCTTTTTTTTGAAATTATTTTATCTGTTTTTATTTTATTTTTGATTTTAAATAGAATTTTTATTATTTTAATCTTACTGTTCTTTCCGCTCCAAAGATTCTGTATGATTCGGCAATTCCTGCCGTGCAGACAACGTAAAAAAATACTACATTAAATCTGCCAAACGCGTTAAGATGGAAATATTCAAATTCCGTACGAATCAGGTTTTGCTATTTATTCTTGGGAGATTGTCATGTTTTCCGTACCGCGTTCCTTTTTGCCGGGCGTTTTCGTACTTGCCGCGCTTGCCGCCTGCAAACCTCAAGACAACAGTGCGGCGCAAGTCGCTTCTTCAAGTGCATCCGCGTCGGCTGCGGAAAATGCGGCAAAGCCGCAAACGCGCGGTACGGATATGCGTAAGGAAGACATCGGCGGCGATTTCACGCTGACCGACGGCGAAGGCAAGCCTTTCAACCTGAGCGATTTGAAAGGCAAGGTCGTGATTCTGTCTTTCGGCTTTACGCACTGTCCCGATGTCTGCCCGACAGAGCTTTTGACGTACAGCGACACGTTGAAGCAGTTGGGCGGGCAGGCTAAGGACGTGAAAGTGGTGTTCGTCAGCATCGATCCGGAACGCGACACGCCTGAAATCATCGGCAAGTATGCCAAACAGTTCAATCCGGACTTTATCGGTCTGACGGCAACGGGCGACCAAAACCTGCCGGTCATCAAGCAGCAATACCGCGTGGTTTCTGCCAAAGTCAATCAAAAAGACGACAGCGAAAACTATTTGGTCGACCACTCTTCCGGTGCGTATCTCATCGACAAAAACGGTGAGGTTGCCATTTTCTCGCCTTACGGAAGCGAGCCGGAAACGATTGCTGCCGATGTAAGGACCCTGCTCTGATAAAACCGTATGCCATCTGCACCGTCGGCGCCTGTTCAGACGGCATTATTGTTTCAACCGACAAAGGACATCCACACCATGCAGGATAATGCTTTGACCATCGCCTTATCCAAGGGGCGCATTTTTGAGGAGACGCTGCCGCTGCTTGCCGCTGCCGGCATTGTTCCGACTGAAGAGCCTGAAAAATCGCGCAAGCTGATTATCGGGACGAACCATGAAAACATCCGCCTTGTCATTGTCCGCGCAACCGATGTGCCGACTTATGTCCGCTACGGCGCGGCGGACTTCGGCATTGCGGGCAAAGACGTGCTGATCGAACACGGCGGCACGGGGCTTTACCGGCCTTTGGATTTGGAGATTGCCAAGTGCCGCATGATGGTTGCTGTGCGTAAAGGGTTTGATTACGAAGCAGCTTCGCAACCCGGATGCCGTCTGAAGATTGCCACAAAGTATCCTGAAATCGCGGCATCTCATTTTGCCGGCAAGGGTGTCCATGTGGACATTATCAAACTGTACGGCTCGATGGAACTTGCGCCGCTGGTCGGCTTGAGCGATGCGATTGTGGACTTGGTTTCGACGGGCAACACCTTGAAGGCAAACGGCTTGGAAGCAGTCGAACACATCGTCGACATTTCCAGCCGCCTGGTGGTCAACAAGGCTGCTTTGAAAACGAAATACGCGCTGCTGGAGCCGATTATTCAGGCGTTCGGCGGCGCAGTGAAGGCGAAGTAAGCATTCATTTGAATAAAGATGCGTTTTCAGACGACCCTATCCGTTCCCGCCGACAGGTCGTCTGAAAATATCACCGGCAGTAAACTGTATAGGAGAAGTTAAAATGGTTGCAAAAATAAAAAAATTCTCAGATTCAACCCTTTCCGTTTTGAATAACGGCGAGCGTCGGTTTTATGTCTATTGTCTGACCGACCTGAAAAAAGACAAAATCCTCTACATCGGCAAAGGCTGCGGTAATCGTATCTTCGAGCATGAATGGGTTGCTAGTCGTTCACAAGATCCAGTCTCCGGCGAGATTATCGATCGGAAACTCAAAGCCATCTCCAAATGCAAGAAACTCGGTCGCTATATCATCAGCTATCATCTGACTGAAGTCGAAGCACTCGCCGCCGAATCTGCCTTAATTCATTTTGTTAAATCTGTCTTGGGTAAAAAACTCAAAAATAAAATTGCCGGGCATGGTCCGGGTGGTATTAGCGTAGAAGAACTAGATCGCCGCTTTGGATTCTCTTCTCTCCCACTTAACGAGATTAACCCCGACGGGCTGATTCTCGCCATCAAAATCCACAATGCTTTCGATTTAGATACTGACGAAGAATTAGACTACCTTTTCGACAACCAAGACGATGCCAACCTCAAATCGCGTACGTTGGGCAACTGGGTTATCGGTAAAGATGTTGCTTCAAAAGTGAAATACGTTATCGGCGTTCACACCGGTCTGCAAAACGCTGTTGTCAGTGCATACGAAGTGGACGGTTTTGAAACAATGGTTGAGGAAACCAAAAACGGTAGAAAACAATCCCGTTACCGTTTCCGCACTACCTCTCGTAGCGAAGAGGTATTAGCCAAACTCGGTCTGCAACAAAAATGCCTGCCCGAATTGAAGTTTGGTAGCGGGGGAGAAAAAGCGTATATCAGACCCAAAACAGAGACAGAAACTGAACAAGAGAATATTCAGACGACCCCCAATCCAAAAATAAAAAAGGAAAAAACCAAATCATGAAAAAACTCAACACCCAATCGCCCGATTTCCAAGCCGGACTCAAAGCCCTGCTGGCTTTTGAAACCGCGCAAAACCCCGAAACCGAACGCATCGTCGCCGACATTTGCGCCGACGTGCAAAAGCGCGGCGATGCGGCTTTGATTGAATACACCAACAAATTCGATCAGACAAACGCTAAAAGCATCGATGATTTAATACTCACGCAAGCCGATTTGAAAGCGGCGTTCGAGCGCATTCCGAACGACGTTCAGACGGCATTGCAGACCGCCGCCCGCCGTGTCGAAAGCTACCACCAACGCCAAAAAATGGAATCGTGGAGCTACACCGATGAAGACGGCACGCTGTTGGGACAACAAATCACACCGCTTGACCGCGTCGGCATTTACGTCCCCGGCGGCAAGGCGGCGTATCCGAGTTCCGTCATCATGAACGCCATGCCCGCCCACGTCGCAGGTGTGAAAGAAATCATCATGGTCGTGCCGACACCAAAAGGCGAACGCAACGACATCGTACTTGCCGCCGCATACGTCGCCAGCGTAACCAAAGTCTTCACCGTCGGCGGCGCGCAGGCGGTTGCCGCCCTCGCCTACGGCACGGAAACCATCCCCCAAGTCGATAAAATCACCGGTCCAGGCAACGCCTTCGTCGCCGCCGCCAAACGCCGCGTGTTCGGCGTGGTCGGCATCGACATGGTGGCGGGGCCGTCTGAAATCCTGGTCATCGCCGACGGCACGACACCTGCCGATTGGGTGGCGATGGATTTGTTCAGCCAGGCCGAACACGACGAAATTGCCCAAGCCATCCTCATCGGCACGTCGCAAGCGTATCTCGACGAAGTAGAAGCCGCTATGGACCGCCTGATCGAAACTATGCCGCGCCGCGACATCATCGAAGCCTCGCTCGGCAACAGGGGCGCGATGATACTCGCCAAAGACTTGGACGAAGCCTGCGAAATCGCCAACTACATTTCCCCCGAACACTTGGAACTGTCAGTCGAAAATCCGCAGGAATGGGCGAAAAAAATCCGCCACGCCGGTGCGATTTTCATGGGACGCTACACCGGCGAAAGCCTCGGCGACTACTGCGCCGGTCCAAACCATGTATTGCCCACCAGCCGAACCGCCCGCTTTTCCTCGCCTTTGGGGACATATGATTTCCAAAAACGCTCCAGCCTGATTCAGGTTTCGGAACAGGGCGCGCAAAAATTAGGCGAAACCGCCAGCGTGCTGGCACACGGCGAAAGCCTGACCGCCCACGCCCGCGCGGCAGAGTTCCGTATGAAATAATGCCGAAACGGCGTACAGGCATATTCCAACCATTAAGGAAACACGATGAAATCCGTCCGCTCCTTCATCCGCGACGACATACAAGCTATGTCGGCATATCAGATTGCCGACGTTCCGCCCGGCTTTGCCAAACTCGATTCGATGGAAAGTCCCGTCCACCCTTTTGCCGGACATGAAACGCTGTTGCAGGAATGGCAGGCACGGCTTGCCGCCGCGCCCATCCATCTTTACCCCAATCCCTCCGGCAGCGGTTTACAGGAAGCATTACGTTCGGCGTTCGACATTCCCGACTGCGCCGACATCGCGCTGGGCAACGGCTCGGACGAGCTGATACAGTTCATCACGATGCTGACCGCCAAACCGGGCGCGGCAATGTTGGCAGCCGAACCCAGTTTCGTCATGTACCGCCACAACGCCGCGCTGTACGGCATGGATTATGTCGGCGTTCCACTGAACGGAGATTTCACCCTCAACCTGCCCGCCGTCCTCGAAGCCGTCAGGAAGCACCGCCCTGCCCTGACCTTTATCGCCTACCCCAACAACCCCACCGGCGTATGTTTCACGCGTGCCGAAATCGAAGCCGTCATCGAAGCTTCAGACGGCATCGTCGTCGTCGACGAAGCCTACGGCGCATTCAACGGCGACAGCTTCCTGCCGCAGGCGGGCAGCATTCCCAACCTCATCGTCATGCGTACCGTCAGCAAAATCGGTTTTGCCGGACTGCGTATCGGCTATGCGGCAGGCTGTCCCGAAGTCATCGGCGAACTGCAAAAAATCCTGCCGCCCTACAATATGAACCAACTGAGCCTGACCACCGCCAAACTCGCCCTGCAACACTACGGCATCATCTCTGCCAACATCGACAGCCTGAAAAACGAACGCGAACGGATGTTCGCCGAATTGGGCAAAATATGCCGTCTGAACACCTTTCCAAGTCAGGCAAACTTCATTACCATACGCGTACCCGATGCCGATTTGTTGTTTGACACGCTCAAACAAAACCGCATCTTGGTTAAAAAACTGCATGGCGCGCACCCGCTTTTGGAACACTGCCTGCGCATTACCGTAGGCAGCCCCGCACAAAACGATGCCGTTCTCAACATCATTCGCCAACTTTACTGCCAACCAACGGATTTCCTATGAATTTGACTAAAACACAACGCCAACTGCACAACTTTCTGACCCTCGCCCAAGAAGCAGGTTCGCTGTCCAAGCTCGCCAAACTCTGCAGCTACCGTACCCCCGTCGCACTCTACAAACTCAAACAACGCCTTGAAAAGCAGGCAGAAGACCCAGATGCACGCGGCATCCGTCCCAGCCTGATGGCAAAACTCGAAAAACACACCGGCAAACCCAAAGGCTGGCTCGACAGAAAACACCGCGAACGCACTGTCCCCGAAACCGCCGCAGAAAGCACCGGAACTGCCGAAACCCAAATTGCCGAAACCGCATCTGCTGCCGGCTGCCGCAGCGTTACCGTCAACCGCAATACCTGCGAAACCCAAATCACCGTCTCCATCAACCTCGACGGCAGCGGCAAAAGCAGGCTGGATACCGGCGTACCCTTCCTCGAACACATGATCGATCAAATCGCCCGCCACGGCATGATTGACATCGACATCAGCTGCAAAGGCGACCTGCACATCGACGACCACCACACCGCCGAAGACATCGGCATCACACTCGGACAAGCAATCCGGCAGGCACTCGGCGACAAAAAAGGCATCCGCCGTTACGGACATTCCTACGTCCCGCTCGACGAAGCCCTCAGCCGCGTCGTCATCGACCTTTCCGGCCGCCCCGGACTCGTGTACAACATCGAATTTACCCGCGCACTAATCGGACGTTTCGATGTCGATTTGTTTGAAGAATTTTTCCACGGCATCGTCAACCACAGTATGATGACCCTGCACATCGACAACCTCAGCGGCAAAAACGCCCACCATCAGGCGGAAACCGTATTCAAAGCCTTCGGGCGCGCCCTGCGTATGGCAGTCGAACACGACCCGCGCATGGCAGGACAGACCCCCTCGACCAAAGGCACGCTGACCGCATAAAAAACCATACCGTCTGAAACACCCGCAGGCTTTTCAGACGGTATCGGAACAGATAAGATTACACTACACTACAAACAGAAAAGGAGTAAACATCATGTCCGCAAACGAATACACACAAATCGGCTGGATAGGCTTAGGGCAAATGGGTCTGCCTATGGTAACGCGGCTCTTGGACGGCGGCATCGAAGTCGGCGTATACAACCGCTCGCCCGACAAAACTGCCCCCATCTCCGCCAAAGGCGCAAAAGTTTACGGCAACACCGCCGAACTCGTCCGCGACTATCCCGTCATTTTCCTGATGGTTTCCGACTATGCCGCCGTGTGCGACATCCTGAACGGAGTCCGCGACGGATTGGCCGGCAAAATCATCGTCAACATGAGCACCATCTCCCCGACCGAAAACCTCGCCGTCAAAGCACTTGTCGAAGCCGCAGGCGGACAGTTTGCCGAAGCACCCGTTTCCGGATCGGTCGGGCCCGCCACCAACGGCACGCTGCTGATTCTGTTCGGCGGCAGCGAAGCCGTTTTAAACCCGCTGCAAAAAATATTTTCCCTCGTCGGCAAAAAAACCTTCCATTTCGGCGATGTCGGCAAAGGTTCGGGCGCGAAACTCGTCTTGAACTCGCTCTTGGGCATTTTCGGCGAAGCGTACAGCGAAGCGATGCTGATGGCGCGGCAGTTCGGCATCGATACCGACACCATCGTCGAAGCCATCGGCGGCTCGGCAATGGACTCGCCCATGTTCCAAACCAAAAAATCCCTGTGGGCAAACCGCGAATTCCCACCCGCCTTCGCCCTCAAACACGCCTCCAAAGACCTCAACCTCGCCGTCAAAGAGCTTGAACAGGCAGGCAACACCCTGCCCGCCGTCGAAACCGTTGCTGCCAGCTACCGCAAAGCAGTCGAAGCCGGCTACGGCGAACAGGACGTTTCCGGCGTTTACCTGAAATTGGCAGAACACTGATTGCCTTTTCCAAACACAATGCCGTCTGAACATATTTCAGACGGCATTTTTATCACCCCACGCTTAAAATCAGTCCCGATTATGACTATATAGTGGATTAACAAAAATCAGGACAAGGCGACGAAGCCGCAGACAGTACAAATAGTACGGAACCGATTCACTTGGTGCTTCAGCACCTTAGAGAATCGTTCTCTTTGAGCTAAGGCGAGGCAACGCCGTACTGGTTTTTGTTAATCCACTATAATCCGCACAAATTTAGTCAATATCAAGACCAATTATGAACCAACTCGACCAACTTGGCACCCGTATCAACCTGATTTGCAATGTCTTCGACAAATGGATCGGGCAGCAGGATCTGAATTACAACCTCTTTGCCGTACTTTATACCCTGGCAACCGAAGGCAGCCGCACGCAAAAGCATATCGGCGAAAAGTGGAGCCTGCCCAAACAGACCGTTTCAGGCGTATGCAAAACCCTTGCCGGACAAGGGTTGATTGAATGGCAGGAAAGCGAACAGGACCGGCGCGAACGGTTGCTGTCGCTGACCGAAAAAGGCAAAGCCCATGCCGCACCTTTAACAGAAAGCGCGCAGGAATTCAGCGACAAAGAGACCTTTGCAAAATTCCCCAAAATCCCCTAAATTCCCACCAAGACATTTAGGAGATTTTCCATGAGCACCTTCTTTCAACAAACCGCGCAAGCCATGATTGCTAAACACATCGACCGTTTCCCTCTATTGAAGTTGGATCAAGTGATTGATTGGCAGCCGATCGAACAATACCTGAATCGTCAAAAAACCCGTTACCTTCGAGACCACCGCGGCCGTCCTGCCTATCCCCTGCTGTCCATGTTCAAAGCCATCCTGCCCGGACAATGGCACAGCCTCTCCGATCCCGAACTCGAACACAGCCTCATTACCCGCATCGATTTCAACCTGTTTTGCCGTTTTGACGAACTAAGCATCCCCGATTACAGCACCTTATGCCGTTACCGCAACTGGCTGGCGCAAGACGACACCCTGTCCGAATTGCTGGAACTGATTAACCGCCAACTGACCGAAAAAGGCCTAAAAATAGAGAAAGCATCCGCCGCTGTCGTTGACGCCACCATTATTCAGACCGCCGGCAGCAAACAGCGTCAGACCATAGAAGTCGATGAAGAAGGACAAGTCAGCGGCCAAACCACACCGAGTAAGGACAGCGATGCCCGTTGGATCAAGAAAAACGGCCTCTACAAACTCGGTTACAAACAACATACCCGTACCGATGCAGAAGGCTATATCGAGAAACTGCACATTACTCCCGCCAATGCCCATGAGTGCAAACACCTGTCGCCGTTGTTGGAAGGGTTACCCGAAGGTACGACCGTCTATGCCGACAAAGGCTACGACAGTGCGGAAAACCGGCAACATCTGGAAGAGCGTCAGTTGTTGGACGGCATTATGCGCAAAACCTGCCGCAACCGTCCGCTGTCGGAGGCGCAAACCAAACGCAACCGGTATTTGTCGAAGACCCGTTATGTGGTTGAACAAAGCTTCGGTACGCTGCACCGTAAATTCCGCTATGCGCGGGCAGCCTATTTCGGACTGATTAAAGTGAGTGCGCAAAGCCATCTGAAGGCGATGTGTTTGAACCTGTTGAAAGCCGCCAACAGGCTAAGTGCGCCCGCTGCCGCCTAAAAGGCAGCCCGGATGCCTGATTATCGGGTATCCGAGGAGGATTAGGGGGGTATTGGGGTAAAATTAGTGGATATTTGAAACGAAAACAGCCGAAAACCTGTGTTTGGGTGTCAGCTGTCGGGAGGGAAAGGAATTTTGCAAAGGTCTCACAAAGTATTTGCCACATTCGGCGACAAGCGCACAACCCGGCTGTTTGCCGATTTGGATGCACTGGCTGAAGTGATGGAAAAAACAATCTCGGAAAATAAAAAATAGGGGGGCAAATATGTGGAAAATGTTGAAACACATAGCCAAAACCACCGCAAGCGATTGATTGGCACATTTTTTCTGGTCGGACTGGAAAACCTTTTGATGCTGGTGTATCCGGTGTTTGGCGGCTGGGCGATTAATGCCGTGATTGCGGGGCAGGCGTGGCAGGCGTTGCTGTACGCTTTGGTTGTGCTTTTGATGTGGCTGGTCGGTGCGGCGCGGCGGATTGCCGATACGCGCACGTTTACGCGGATTTATACCGAAATCGCCGTGCCGGTTGTGTTGGAACAGCGGCAGCGGCAAGTCCCGCATTCGGCGGTAACTGCGCGGGTTGCCCTGTCGCGTGAGTTTGTCAGCTTTTTTGAAGAACACCTGCCGATTGCCGCGACATCCGTCGTATCCATATTCGGCGCGTGCATCATGCTGCTGGTGCTGGAATTTTGGGTCGGCGTGTCGGCGGTGGGCATACTTGCGTTGTTTTTATGGCTTTTGCCACGTTTTGCCGCCATCAGCGAAAACCTGTATTTCCGCCTGAAGAACAGCTTGGAACGCGACAACCACTTTATCCGAAAAGGCGACGAGCGGCAGCTGGACCGCCATTACGGACTGCTTGCGCGCCTGCGTGTGCTGATTTCCAACCGCGAAGCCTTCGGCTATCTCTGCGTCGGCACGGCGATGGGTATTTTGTTCGGCTTTGCTTTTGTGATGATGACGCTCAAAGGCTACAGCAGCGCGGGGCATGTCTATTCGGTCGGCACTTATCTGTGGATGTTTGCCATGAGTTTGGACGACGTGCCGCGATTGGTCGAACAATATTCCAATTTGAAAGACATCGGACAACGGATAGAGTGGTCGAAACGGAACATCAAAGCCGGAACTTGAAAAATGCCGTCTGAACACGCTTCAGACGGCATTTCCATCCGTTCGGCAAACTACATCACATCCGCCCGCCGGTTGACAAGTTTGGCAAACAACTTTTCAACAGAAGCTTCCGCCTGCAAACCAATGCGCTGGATCAGGCTTTGCTTCTCCTGATATTTCACTTCGATAACCTGTTTGTTTTCAAACGCTTTCAACAACAAATCATCACTGGTCGAAATCTCGTCAATCAAGTTCAACGCCAACGCCTGCCGACCGAACCAATGCTCGCCCGTTGCCACTTCCTCAATATCCAATTGAGGGCGGTTCTCGCTGACAAACTGCTTGAACAACTGATGCGTTTCCTCCAGTTCCTGTCGGAATTTCTGTTTGCCCTTTTCCGTATTTTCACCCATAAAAGTAACCGTGCGCTTAAATTCGCCCGCCGTCATCACATCCACATCAATATCATGTTTTTTCAACAGGCGGTGGATATTCGGTACTTCCGCTACAACACCCACCGAACCGACAATCGCAAACGGAGCGGAAACAATTTTATCCGCCACACACGCCATCATATAACCACCGCTCGCCGCCACCTTATCGACGGCGACGGTCAGCGGAATATTGCGTTCGCGCAAACGCCTAAGCTGCGAAGCCGCCAAACCGTAACCGTGAACCACGCCGCCCGGACTTTCCAATCTAAGCAGAACCTCATCTTCAGGCTTGGCAATCAAAAGCACCGCCGTAATCTCATGACGCAAGGATTCTACGGCGTGTGCATACAAATCGCCGTCAAAATCCAACACAAAAAGGCGGGATTTTTGCGTTTCGGAAGATTTCTCCCCACCCTCCTTCAAACGCTTTTTCTCTGCTTTGGCTTCCGCCTTTTCCTTTTTCTTTTCCTCTTTTTCCTGATGTTTTGCCTCTTCCCCGCTTAAAAAGAATGCTTCAAACGATTGCCGCTGTTTTTTATAATTTTCCGAAAAATCCGTCAGTACGACACTGCCGCTTTCCGACTGTTTCTTACTCTGTACGATAGCCAACACAATCAGCGCAATTGCGCCGAACACGGTAAGCAGTTCGAGCAGGAAAATACCGTAATTCAGTAAAATTTCTTTCCACATTGATTGGATTTCCTCTTGTTCAGGCATGAACATGTCAATATTGTCCATCACCGTCCGACAGATAAAAAAATAACCGCTTGGAGCGGCATTGTCATTTTCAGCTTGGTGCCCGGAGCCGGAATCGAACCGGCACGGGATGTTTAGTCCCGACGGATTTTAAGTCCGTTGTGTCTACCTATTTCACCACCCGGGCATTTGTGAAAGGTGGAGGCGGGGGCGCGGATTTTAACCGGCCTATATGAAGATTGCACTCCTCATAGCATAAACACTCTGCCACCCCGCCGTAGTACGATAATGGAGGCGAGAGTCGGAATCGAACCGGCGTAGACGGATTTGCAATCCGCTGCATAACCACTTTGCTATCTCGCCCTAAAACTGGCTTATCTAAAAAACTTGGAGCGGGAAACGAGTCTCGAACTCGCGACCTCAACCTTGGCAAGGTTGCGCTCTACCAACTGAGCTATTCCCGCGCGTTCAAACATATCGGTTTTTGGAGCGGAAAACGAGTCTCGAACTCGCGACCTCAACCTTGGCAAGGTTGCGCTCTACCAACTGAGCTATTCCCGCGTTGATATGTTTGAAATAAAACTTGGAGCGGGAAACGAGTCTCGAACTCGCGACCTCAACCTTGGCAAGGTTGCGCTCTACCAACTGAGCTATTCCCGCAATGATTGTGGGAAAATGAAATTTTTGGAGCGGGAAACGAGTCTCGAACTCGCGACCTCAACCTTGGCAAGGTTGCGCTCTACCAACTGAGCTATTCCCGCCCGATTTCATTCTCCAACATCGAAGAGACGCAATTATTATGGATTCTGTTTTTGCCGTCAAGCTATTTTTATGTTTTTTTCAGGCGATTTCTTTCCACGCCATTTTCAGATAATACAGCATCGACCAGACTGTCAGCAAAGATGCGATAAACATCAATACATTGCCGATAACAACAAGATTAAATCCGTAAAAATCGGGAATATTCAGCAGCAGCAGGAAAATTGCCAGCATTTGCGCGGCGGTTTTGAACTTACCGACGGTGGCGACGGCAACGCTGTTCCTTTTGCCCATTTGCGCCATCCATTCGCGCAATGCGGAAATGGTAATTTCCCTGCCGATAATGATCATGGCAAACAAAACATAGGTCCGGTCGAGTTTGACCAGTAAAAGTAGCGATACGGCAACCATCAGCTTGTCGGCGACGGGATCGAGGAAGGCGCCGAAATCGGAAGTCTGTTTCCACAGTCTTGCCAAAAATCCGTCAAACCAGTCGGTTAAGGCGGCAACGGCAAAAATGACGGCGGCGGTGAGATTAATCGTTTCCTCCGCGAACCACGGAAAAGGCAGGTAAAAAAGGGCTGTCATGACAGGAATGAGCAAGACCCTCAACCATGTGAGGAAGATAGGGAGATTCCAAGGCATCGGTTTTCTCTGTGCAGACTGTAAAGTTGTGATTATAACGGTTATCCTCATAACCCAAAACGTAAAATTGCTGCATGGGCATTCCCCCGCCCCGCCAATCTGTTTTCACATTCTTTTCAAACGCAGGAAAATGGCGGGCAATAAAAGCAAAATACCCAGTTTCAGGCAGAAAACGGCAGGTTGTGCCAACACTTCGACAAGGCGGTCTTCCGTGCGGGCAAAATCTTTATTGCTTATAGACACTGCCACTGTTGCGGTATTCCAACAGAACGCCGTTTAAAAAACCTTTGCCGACGGTTTCGCTTAAAACGGCTCTAACCTGCTCCGCCCTGATGGTTCTGCCGATATTGCCGCCTGTGCACAAACTGTCGAACCCATAGCAGGAAAGCCGGTAATGCTGCCCGTCTGCATCCAGTTTGATTGCCCGTCCGCTGCGGTTGGGGGCGGTAACGGTCAATTCCGCATATTCGAATGTTTTTTCTTGTTCGTGAAATGCCGTCAGGTAAGGTGCAATAAAAACGGCGGACAACAGCAGACAGCTTATGGCGGCAAACCATACCCAGCGATAATATAGTGGATTAAATTTAAACCAGTACAGCGTTGCCTCGCCTTGCCGTACTATTTGTACTGTCTGCGGCTTCGTCGCCTTGTCCTGATTTAAATTTAATCCACTATATTTCACGCTTACCCCTTGTTTCTCAAATGCCGTCTGAAATAAGCGGCTTAATATATTGTTTACAGTATTGGGAAGCATAACAGACAAAATGCCGTCTGAAATATTTTCAGACGGCATTTCTTATCCGAAACGGATTATTTTTGCGTTTCAACCGCTTCCAATGCACGCAGGGCGTAAGTGTAAGCGGCACCGGCATTCAGGGCGATGGCGGTTGCCAATGCGCCTGCGATTTCGCTGTCGGTCGCACCGGCTTTGGCGGCAGCGGCGGCGTGAACGCTGATGCAGCTCTCGCAACGAGTGGTAATGGCAACGGCGATGGCAATCAGTTCGCGCGTTTTGGCATCAAGTGCTTCGGCGGCGGCGGCCTGTTCCAATGCGCCGTAGGCCTGCAGCATTTTAGGATGCGCCTTACCCAGCTCGCCGAACGATTTTTTAACCAATGCGGTATGTTCTTTCCAATCTTTAAACATTTTCTTTTCCTTTCTCTTGCGTTTAACCCTGATACGCGCTTGCGTATCTGTTTTCGATGTGCGTATTATTGCAATTATTCAGTTGTGTTTCTCGTTTAATCATCTCATTTTATGGTTCAAAAAGATTTATGGACATTCTGGACAAACTGGTCGATTTCGCCCAATTGACGGGCAGTGTGGATGTGCAGTGCCTTTTGGGCGGACAATGGTCGGTACGGCATGAAACCTTGCAACGCGAAGGATTGGTACACATTGTTACATCGGGCAGCGGCTATCTCTGCATCGACGGCGAAACTTCCCCGCGTCCGGTCAGTACAGGGGATATTGTATTTTTCCCGCGCGGCTTGGGTCATGTGTTGAGCCACGACGGAAAATGCGGAGAAAGTTTACAACCGGATATGCGGCAGCACGGTGCGTTTACGGTCAAGCAGTGCGGCAACGGACAGGATATGAGCCTGTTTTGCGCCCGTTTCCGCTACGACACCCACGCCGATTTGATGAACGGGCTGCCTGAAACCGTTTTTCTGAACATTGCCCATCCGAGTTTACAGTATGTGGTTTCAATGCTGCAACTGGAAAGCAAAAAACCTTTGACGGGGACGGTTTCCATGGTCAACGCATTGTCGTCCGTCCTGCTGGTGCTTATCCTGCGCGCCTATCTCGAACAGGATAAGGATGTCGAACTCTCGGGCGTATTGAAAGGTTGGCAGGACAAACGTTTGGGACATTTAATCCAAAAGGTGATAGACAAACCGGAAGACGAATGGAATGTCGACAAAATGGTGGCGGCTGCCAATATGTCGCGCGCGCAACTGATGCGCCGTTTCAAAAGCCGGGTCGGACTCAGCCCGCACGCCTTTGTGAACCATATCCGCCTGCAAAAAGGCGCGTTGCTGCTGAAAAAAAACCCGGATTCGGTTTTGTCGGTCGCACTGTCGGTAGGCTTTCAGTCGGAAACGCACTTCGGCAAGGCGTTCAAACGGCAATATCACGTTTCGCCGGGTCAATACCGGAAAGAAGGCGGGCAAAAATAAATCGGGGCTTCAAACGCAAATGCCGTCTGAAAAGGCTTTCAGACGGCATTTGCGTACCGCGTCATTTCAAGGGCTGCATCTTCATCACTTCCATCAAAAAGTTGGTAAATGCGGGGTTGTTGGGTTTGACATCCATATTTTTCCAACGCTGCTGCCAGCCGCGCAAGGCATTCTGGATATACAGCTTGGACTGTTCCGTATTGATTGCGCCCCGCTGGCTGTCTATCGCCGAACGCAGGTAGATTTCATACATACTGTCATCGACGGCATTGCGTCCGACCAGGCGTTTTCTGAAGTTGTTCAGATATTGCGCCGCCTGAACCTTGGTCATTTTACCGATACCCACCTGATAGCCCAAGCGCGTCGCTTCATCGCTGATTTTGGCAACATCCGTCCAATGCGAAGAGGCAAGGCGGAAACCTTTTGCAGGTGCTTCCGTTTTGACGGTATTGATAGGATTCACGGGGATTTCCGTCAATGTGGGCACATAAATAGACTGGCAGCCGGAAAGAACTGCCACAATGGAAAGAGGGATAAGGTATTTTTTCATGCCCCCATTATAATCAAGTTTGCCTTGAGAAAACAAATTGTTCGGCAAGAAAAATAAAATTTCGGCATCAGAAGCAGGCAAAAACACATTCCACAAGCCTTGCCGCAAGGTTTACAATCCGACCGTCCTTATCGCAACGACCGTTTATGGATACCGCAAAAAAAGACATTTTAGGATCGGGCTGGATGCTGGTGGCGGCGGCCTGCTTTACCATTATGAACGTATTGATTAAAGAGGCATCGGCAAAATTTGCCCTCGGCAGCGGCGAATTGGTCTTTTGGCGCATGCTGTTTTCAACCGTTGCGCTCGGGGCTGCCGCCGTATTGCGTCGGGACACCTTCCGCACGCCCCATTGGAAAAACCACTTAAACCGCAGTATGGTCGGGACGGGGGCGATGCTGCTGCTGTTTTACGCGGTAACGCATCTGCCTTTGGCCACCGGCGTTACCCTGAGTTACACCTCGTCGATTTTTTTGGCGGTATTTTCCTTCCTGATTTTGAAAGAACGGATTTCCGTTTACACGCAGGCGGTGCTGCTCCTTGGTTTTGCCGGCGTGGTATTGCTGCTTAATCCCTCGTTCCGCAGCGGTCAGGAAACGGCGGCACTCGCCGGGCTGGCGGGCGGCGCGATGTCCGGCTGGGCGTATTTGAAAGTGCGCGAACTGTCTTTGGCGGGCGAACCCGGCTGGCGCGTCGTGTTTTACCTTTCCGTGACAGGTGTGGCGATGTCATCGGTTTGGGCGACGCTGACCGGCTGGCACACCCTGTCCTTTCCATCGGCAGTTTATCTGTCGTGCATCGGCGTGTCCGCGCTGATTGCCCAACTGTCGATGACGCGCGCCTACAAAGTCGGCGACAAATTCACGGTTGCCTCGCTTTCCTATATGACCGTCGTTTTTTCCGCTCTGTCTGCCGCATTTTTTCTGGCCGAAGAGCTTTTCTGGCAGGAAATACTCGGTATGTGCATCATCATCCTCAGCGGTATTTTGAGCAGCATCCGCCCCACTGCCTTCAAACAGCGGCTGCAATCCCTGTTCCGCCAAAGATAAAAAATGCCGTCCGAACATCCTTCAGACGGCATATCGGGCTTTATTTCCCCGCCTTCACATCCTGCCACTGGCGCACCATAAACTTCAATGCCGCCGGCTGGATAGGCACCATGATAAAGCTGTTTTTCAAATCCTCCTCGGTTGGGAAAATCGTATTGTCGTTTTTAAATTCGTCTTCCATCAGCTCACGCGCAGGCTTGCTCGAAGGCGCGTAAGTAACGAAATTGCCGTTTTTCGCCGACACTTCCGGGTCGAGGAAGTCGTTGATGTATTTGTGCGCGTTGGCGACGTTTTTCGCATCTTTCGGAATCACGAAAGAATCCACCCAAATCCCCACGCCCTCTTTGGGCATCATCACGCGGATTTTTTCCTTGCCGCCCGCTTCTTCGGCACGGCGTTTGGCGATGTTCAAATCGCCGCCGAAACCGATTGTTACGCAGGTATCGCCGCGCGCCAAATCATCGATAAAGCCGGACGAAGTAAAGCGTTTGATATTGGGGCGGTTTTTCTTGAGTAGGGCGGTTGCCTCCCTGATGTCTTCCGTATTGCTGCTGTTCGGGTTTTTACCCAAATAGTTCAACACCATAGGATAGATTTCCGCCGCGCTGTCCAAATAGCTGATGCCGCATTGCTTGAGTTTGGACGTGTATTCGGGGTCGAACACCAAATCCCACTGGTTGTCCGGCAGCTTGTCCGTACCCAAAGCCTTTTTCACGCGTTCGGTATTGATGGCGAAGGTATTTGTCCCCCAATAAAACGGCACGGCGTATTCGTGGCCGGGATCGACCCCGTCCATCAGCCTCATCATTTCGGGGTTGAGGTGTTTATAATTGGGAATCAGCGACTTATCGATTTTCTGATACGCACCTGCCTTAATCTGCCTGCCCACAAACGCATTGGACGGCGCGACAATGTCGTAACCAGATTTTCCGGTCAGCACCTTGCTTTCCAGCGTTTCATCGCTGTCGTACACATCATAAGTAACCTTGATGCCGTTTTTCTTTTCAAAATCGGCAACGGTTTCCGGATCGACGTATTCCGACCAGTTGTAAATTTTCAATACGTTTCGGTTTTCCGCCGGCGCCGGTTTTTCGGCAGGCGGTTTGTCCGAACCGCCGCACGCTGCAAGCAGCAAAGCAGTCAGGACGGCCAGGGGCAGATGTTTGGTCATTATCATTCCTTGCATATCGGGTTGGAGAAAGCGGCCATTATAGCCGATATTGGCAACAGGGCTTCAGACGGCATTCAAAATCCCGCCACACTCTTCCGAAAACCGCCGCTTCCATAGCTAGAAACAGGGATTTGCGGTAAGATACCGCCGTTCGTTTTCCCTGCTTTTACCATGACAAGACATTTGAGAGACATTGAAAAAATTATGAAAACCTCCGAACTGCGCCAAAAATTCCTAAAATTTTTTGAAACCAAAGGCCACACCGTCGTCCGCTCTTCCAGCCTCGTGCCGCACGACGACCCGACCCTGCTGTTTACCAACGCGGGCATGAACCAGTTTAAAGACGTATTCTTAGGTTTCGACAAACGCCCGTACAGCCGCGCCACCACCGCGCAAAAATGCGTACGCGCAGGCGGCAAGCACAACGACTTGGAAAACGTCGGCTACACCGCCCGCCACCACACCTTCTTTGAAATGATGGGCAACTTCTCCTTCGGCGACTACTTCAAACGCGACGCCATCCACTTCGCTTGGGAATTTCTGACTTCCCCGAATGGCTCAACATCCCTAAAGACAAACTGTTGGCGACCGTTTACGCGGAAGACGACGAAGCCTACAACATCTGGTTGAACGAAATCGGTATGCCGTCCGAGCGCATCGTCCGCATCGGCGACAACAAAGGCGCGAAATACGTGTCCGACAACTTCTGGCAAATGGGCGACACCGGCCCTTGCGGCCCCTGCTCCGAAATTTTCTACGACCACGGCGAAGAAATCTGGGGCGGCATTCCCGGCAGCCCCGAAGAAGACGGCGACCGCTGGATCGAAATTTGGAACTGCGTATTTATGCAGTTCAACCGCGACGAACAAGGCAATATGAATCCGCTGCCCAAGCCGTCCGTCGATACCGGTATGGGCTTGGAACGTATGGCCGCCGTCATGCAGCATGTTCACAGCAACTACGAAATCGACTTGTTCCAAGACCTGCTCAAAGCCGTTGCCCGCGAAACCGGCGCAGCTTTCAGCATGGATGAACCCAGCCTGAAAGTCATCGCCGACCACATCCGCTCCTGCTCCTTCCTGATTGCAGACGGCGTATTGCCGTCCAACGAAGGCCGCGGCTACGTATTGCGCCGCATTATCCGCCGCGCCGTGCGCCACGGTTACAAACTGGGTCAAAGCAAACCGTTCTTCCACAAACTGGTGGCCGATTTGGTCAAAGAGATGGGCGGTGCCTACCCTGAATTGAAAGAAAAACAAGCACAAATTGAAGAAGCATTGAAAAACGAAGAAAGCCGTTTTGCCCAAACGCTGGAAACCGGTATGGCTTTGTTGGAAAACGCGCTGGCCAAAGGCGGCAAAACACTCGACGGCGAAATCATCTTCAAACTCTACGACACCTACGGCTTCCCATACGACTTGACTGCCGACATCTGCCGCGAACGCAATATCGAACTGGACGAAGCAGGCTTCGAGCGCGAAATGGAAGCCCAACGCGCACGCGCACGCGCCGCCCAAAGCTTCAAAGCCAACGCCCAACTGCCTTATGACGGTCAAGACACCGAGTTTAAAGGTTATAGCGAACGCCAAACCGAATCCAAAGTCCTCGCCCTCTACAAAGACGGCGAGCAAGTCAACGAATTGAACGAAGGCGACAGCGGCGCAGTCGTCATCGACTTTACCCCGTTCTATGCAGAATCCGGCGGCCAAGTCGGCGATGTCGGCTATATCTTCTCAAGCGAAAACCGCTTTGAAGTACGCGATACCCAAAAAATCAAAGCGGCCGTGTTCGGACAATTCGGCGTACAAACTTCAGGCCGTCTGAAAGTCGGCGACAGCGTTACCGCCAAAGTGGACGACGAAATCCGCAATGCCAATATGCGCAACCACAGCGCAACCCACTTGATGCACAAAGCCCTGCGCGACGTATTGGGCGGACACGTCGAACAAAAAGGCTCTTTAGTTACCGCCGAATCCACCCGTTTCGACATTTCCCATCCCCAAGCGGTCACTGCCGAAGAAATCGCCGAAGTCGAACGCCGCGTCAACGAAGCCGTTTTGGCGAACGTTGCCGTCAATGCAGCCATTATGAGCATGGAAGACGCGCAAAAAACCGGCGCGATGATGCTCTTCGGCGAAAAATACGGCGAAGAAGTGCGCGTACTGCAAATGGGCGGTTTCTCTACCGAATTGTGCGGCGGCACACACGTTTCACGCACCGGCGACATCGGCCTCTTCAAAATCATCAGCGAAGGCGGTATTGCCGCAGGCGTGCGCCGTATCGAAGCCATCACCGGCCTGAACGCACTCAAATGGGCGCAAGAGCAAGAGCGTTTGGTGAAAGACATTATTGCCGAAACCAAAGCCCAAACCGAAAAAGACGTACTGGCGAAAATCCAAGCAGGCGCGGCACACGCCAAAGCATTGGAAAAAGAATTGGCACGCGCCAAAGCCGAACTCGCCGTCCACGCAGGCGCAAAACTCTTGGACGACGCAAAAGACTTGGGCGCAGCCAAACTCGTTGCCGCCCAAATCGAAGCCGACGCAGCCGCCCTGCGCGAAATCGTAACCGACCTGACCGGAAAATCCGACAACGCCGTGATTCTTTTAGCGGCAGTAAACGACGGCAAAGTCTCCCTGTGCGCCGGCGTATCCAAACCGTTGACCGGCAAAGTGAAAGCAGGCGATCTGGTTAAATTTGCAGCCGAACAAGTCGGCGGCAAAGGAGGCGGCCGTCCCGACTTGGCGCAGGCCGGCGGCACGGATGCCGGCAAATTGCCCGAAATGCTGGTAAGCGTGGAAAGCTGGCTTTGTCAGAAATTAAGTTAAATTTAAATCTTAATAAGCCATTTGAGTCTTGTTCAAATGGCTTATATTTTGGATTGTTAGAATGAATACTAAAACAGAGTTACAAAAACTTTTAGAAGAGGATATATCAACTTTAACAGAAACACTAATTTGTGCAGATGCTCTTCCTCCAAGATATGTACGTAGCATTGCAACTCCTATTGTCCGTCGATGGTTAATTGACAAACAATTAAATATTCTCGCAAAAGAAATAGGTTTAACTATAGAATTGCCCATCCTTGATACAAGTTTGGTATTTGAAAAATTGTCAACCTTAGAGAATAAAGTTAATTTTTATATGGCTGGTGGAGTTTATTTAGGCGGAGAATTTATTAGCTCTATATATCATTCATCACAAGAATTTTCTGGTGAACCAATAATCTATGCTGAACCAAATATAATTTTATGTCCTGCTGAAAAATTTTTAACTTTAAAACGAGTTTTCCATAATGGAAATATTTTTAATATGAATCAGATAATTACTTTTTTATCCAATAAACAAGGAGGAGTACATTTTGATAAAAATTACGATAAATATAAAACTTGGCAAGTTGCTATAGAAAAAGCAGCAAATTTTTTAAAACTCGGTAATCCATATAATGAAGATAAATTATCTCTTAGTGAAGAACATGATACTATTTTAGTAGTTTTACCATTAGAAAAAGGATATGAATGGAATTGTCTTGAGATAGAAGTACTATCCGCTGCTCAATCTCTAGCAAATATCTATTGCAACAAAGTTCGCCTCATAGATGGTCATGTTTGGAAGGAATAAAAGAAAAAGCATAGTTGGTAATTTTTAGTTACGTAGGGTGGGCTTCAGCCCACCGTTTTTTCATTTTTGATTGTTGATTGGTGGGCTAAAGCCCACCCTACGGTTACTAAAATCCCGTCATTACCTCGCAGGTGGGAATCCGGTTTGTTCGGTTTCGGTTTTTTAGGGACAGTGCCGCAACATTAAATTTCCAGATTCCCACTTTCGCACAAATAACAGCGCAAATAGGGCAAAGATAAGGATATGGGTTTTTTTCTTTGAATTTACTATACAATTCGCCCGTCCCCGTTATAGAAACCCAAGCCGATGAAAACCCTGCTCCAACTCCAAACCGCCGCACAAAACTTCGCCGCCTACTACAAAGACCAAACCGACGAACGCCGCGAGAAAGACACCTTCTAGAACGAATTTTTCGCCATTTTCGGCATCGACCGCAAAAACGTCGCCCACTTCGAATACCCCGTCAAAGACCCTGCCGACAACACCCAATTCGTCGATATATTTTGGGAAGGCATCTTCCTTGCCGAACACAAATCCGCCAACAAAAACCTGACCAAGGCCAAAGAGCAGGCGGAACGTTATTTACAGGAAATCGGGCGCACCAAGCCCTCCGCGCTGCCCGAATATTACGCCGTCAGCGATTTTGCCCATTTCCACCTTTACCGCCGCGTACCTGAAGAAGGCGCAGAAAACCAATGGCAGTTCCCTTTGGAAGAATTGCCTGAATACATCACGCGCGGCGTTTTCGACTTCATGTTCGGCATCGAAGCCAAAGTCCGCCAAATTCAAGAAGAAGCCAACATTCAAGCGGCGGCGACCATCGGCAGGCTGCACGACGCGCTCAAAGAAGAAGGCATTTACGAAGAACACGAGCTGCGCCTCTTCATCACGCGCCTGCTTTTCCTCTTTTTTGCCGACGACAGCGCCGTTTTCCGGCGCAACTACCTTTTCCAAGACTTTTTAGAAAACTGCAAAGAAGCCGACACGCTCGGCGACAAGCTCAATCAACTCTTTGAATTTCTCAACACACCCGACCAAAAGCGCAGCAAGACCCAAAGCGAAAAATTTAAAGGTTTCGAATACGTCAACGGCGGTCTTTTCAAAGAACGCCTGCGCACTTTCGACTTCACTGCCAAGCAGCACCGCGCCTTAATCGACTGCGGCAATTTCGACTGGCGCAACATCAGTCCAGAAATCTTCGGCACGCTCTTCCAATCCGTCATGGACGCGCAAGAGCGGCGCGAAGCGGGCGCGCACTACACCGAAGCCGCCAATATCGACAAAGTCATCAACGGCCTTTTTTTAGAAAACCTGCGTGCCGAATTTGAAGCCGTCAAAGCCCTCAAACGCGACAAAGCCAAAAAACTCGCCGCCTTCTACCAAAAAATCCAAAACCTGCAATTCCTCGACCCTGCCTGCGGCTGCGGCAACTTCCTTATCGTCGCCTACGACCGCATCCGCGCCCTTGAAGACGACATCATCGCCGAAGCCCTCAAAGACAAAGCAGACGGCCTGTTCGACAGCCCGTCCGTCCAATGCCGTCTGAAACAGTTTCACGGCATCGAAATAGACGAATTTGCCGTCCTCATCGCCCGCACCGCCATGTGGCTCAAAAACCACCAATGCAACATCCGCACACAAATCCGCTTCGACGGCGAAGTCGCCTGCCATACGCTGCCGCTCGAAGACGCCGCCGAAATCATCCACGCCAACAGCCTCCGCACACCTTGGCAGGCGGCGGACTACATCTTCGGCAATCCCCCCCTTTATCGGCTCGACCTACCAAACCAAAGAGCAGAAAAACGACCTCGAAAGCATCTGCGGCCATATCAAAGGCTACGGCCTGTTGGATTACGTCTGCAACTGGTACGTCAAAGCCGCAGGCATCATGGCGCAGCATCCCCAAGTTCAGACGGCATTTGTTTCCACCAATTCCATCTGCCAAGGCCAGCAGGTCGAAATCCTCTGGGGCAGCCTTTTAAACCAAGGCATCGAAATCCACTTTGCCCACCGCACCTTCCAATGGACGAGCCAAGCCGCAGGCAAAGCCGCCGTCCACTGCATCATCGTCGGCTTCCGCCAAAAGCCGCCAATGCCGTCTGAAAAAACCCTCTACGACTATCCCGACATCAAAGGCGAACCCGAAAAACACGCCGTAGCCAACATCAATCCTTATCTGATCGATGCGCCCGATTTGATTATCGCCAAGCGCAGCCGTCCCATACATTGCGAACCTGATATGGTCAACGGAAGCAAACCGACCGAAGGCGGCAACCTTATCCTTTCAACCGCCGAAAAAGATGCCCTGATTGCCGCCGAACCCTTGGCGGAGCAATACATCCGCCCCTTTATCGGCGCGGATGAGTTTCTCAACGGCAAAACCCGTTGGTGCCTGTGGTTTCACGGCGTATCCGATGTCAAACGCAACCACGACCTGAAACAAATGCCCCAAGTTCAAGCCCGTATTCAGGCGGTCAAAACCATGCGCGAAGCCAGCAGCGACAAACAAACTCAAAAAGATGCAGCAACCCCGTGGCTTTTTCAAAAAATCCGCCAGCCTTCAGACGGCAATTATCTGATTATTCCGAGCGTGTCGTCTGAAAGCCGCCGTTTCATCCCCATCGGTTATCTGTCGTTTGAAACAGTTGTCAGCAATCTGGCATTTATCCTTCCAAACGCCACCCTCTACCACTTCGGCATCCTCAGCTCCACCATGCACAACGCCTTTATGCGTACCGTTGCAGGTCGTCTGAAAAGCGATTATCGCTACTCTAATACCGTCGTGTACAACAACTTCCCCTTCCCCGAAAGCTGCCGGTTGCCGTCTGAAAACGACCGCCCCGACCCGCTCCGCGCCGCCGTCGAAGCCGCCGCCCAAACCGTCCTCGACGCGCGCGGACAATACCGCCGAGAAGCGCAGGAAGCCGGTTTGCCCGAGCCGACCCTCGCCGAACTCTATGCGCCCGACGCAGGCTATACCGCCCTCGACAAAGCCCACGCCACCCTCGACAAGGCAGTCGATAAAGCCTACGGCTACAAAACAGGCAAAAATACCGACGACGAGGCAGAACGCGTCGCCTTCCTGTTCGAGCTGTACCGCAAGGCGGCGGCAATTGCGTAGTAGTTGCGTAGTAGTTGCGTAGGATAGTTGCGTAGGGTGGGCTTCAGCCCACCAACTCCCACCAACTCCCACCATCTTCACCCTAAAACCCCGTCATCTCCGCAAAAGCAATTGCGTAGGGTGGGCTTCAGCCCACCGTTTTTCTTCATTTTCGGTTGTTGATTGGCAGGCTGAAGCCCACCCTGCGGTTACAAAAATCCCGTCATTCCCGCGCAGGCGGGAATCCAGACCTTTCGGGGCGGAAACTTATCGGATAAAACGATTTCCCCTGCATCCTGGATTCCCACTTTCATGGGAATGACGGGATATAGGTTTCCCTACGGACGTGTTCAGATTCCCGCCTTCGCGGGAATGACGGCGGAGAAGTTTCTGTCTTTCCGATAACTTACCGTAACTTAAAATCCCGTCATTACCGCAAAAGCAGTTGCTACGGTTACAAAAATCCCGTCATCCCCACGAAAGCGAAAATCCTGCCTGTCGGATTTCGGTTTTTTCGGGCGTTTCGGGAACTTATAAATCGTCATTCCCGCGCAGGCGGGAATCCAGAACGCGGGACGGCGGCAATATTCAAAGGTTGTCTGAAAATTCAGAGGTTCTAGATTCCCGCCTGCGCGGGAATGACGGCGGAGCGGTTTCTGCTTTTCCGATAAATGACCGCAACCTAAAACCCATCCTTCCCACGAAAACAGAAAAACAAAAACCTAAAATCCCGTCGTTCTCGCGAAAGCAGTTGCTACGTTTACCGTCAAAAATGCCGTCTGAACGCTCAAGCCTTCAGACGGCATTTTTTATTTCACACCCTTACAGGTAGAATTTTTCGATGACTTTCAAATTGTCGTCCAATTTGTACACCAACGGCTGACCGGTCGGGATTTCCAAGCCCATGATGTCTTCGTCGGAAATGCCCTCGATGTGTTTTGCCAGCGCGCGCAGGGAGTTGCCGTGCGCCGCCACCAAGACGCGTTTGCCGCTCAAAATCGCGGGGGCGATTTGGTCTTCCCAAAACGGCAATACGCGCTCCAGCGTTACTTGCAGGTTTTCGCCGTCGGGGATAACATCGGCAGGCAGATGGGCATAGCGGCGGTCTTTGTGTGCGGAAAACTCATCGTCTTTGTCCAAAAGCGGCGGCAGGGTGTCGTAGCTGCGCCGCCAGATGCGGACTTGCTCGTCGCCGTATTGTTCGGCGGTTTGTTTTTTGTCCAGGCCTTGCAGTCGGCCGTAGTGGCGTTCGTTCAGCCGCCATGTTTTGATTTGCGGTACGAACAGTTGGTCGGATTCTTCCAAAACGATGTTGCAGGTCTTAATCGCGCGGGTCAGGACGGATGTGAAGGCGATGTCGAACTCATAGCCGTTTTCTTTCAGTTTTTTACCGGCGGCAGCAGCCTCGGCAAGCCCCTGCTCGCTCAGCTTCACGTCGCGCCAGCCTGTAAACAGGTTTTTCGCGTTCCATTCGCTTTGTCCGTGGCGGATAAATACCAATTCCATATCGTCTCCAATGTGTGAAAGTGGGAAAGCCTTATTTATAACATATTTTCACATTCCCGTATTTGATTCAGATTCAGACACGCGCCCACTATGGTTTGCCGTTTTGATTTACAATAATGCCCTTTGCTTTACATTCCGCATACACAATGTTTCAACACACAGGACGACACATAAAGCACCGCCCTATGTGTTGCCCTGATTTGGAAGGGGTTGCCCCCTCCCAAATAAAGTCTGATTCTACCGCCCCGAAGGACAGATGTCCAAGTGGCGGGGGTTCAACCGAAAAGGAAATACGATAAATATGCAACCGCACGCTCCACATACCGATTCCAATACGCTGATGCTCGGCCGATACGCCGAACGCGCCTATCTCGAATACGCCATGAGCGTGGTCAAAGGCCGCGCGCTGCCTGAAGTTTCAGACGGCCAAAAGCCCGTTCAGCGGCGCATTTTGTTTGCCATGCGCGATATGGGTTTGACGGCGGGGGCGAAGCCGGTGAAATCGGCGCGCGTGGTCGGCGAGATTTTGGGTAAATACCACCCGCACGGCGACAGTTCCGCCTATGAGGCGATGGTGCGGATGGCGCAGGATTTTACCTTGCGCTATCCCTTAATCGACGGCATCGGCAACTTCGGTTCGCGCGACGGCGACGGTGCGGCGGCGATGCGTTACACCGAAGCTCGGCTGACGCCGATTGCGGAATTGCTGTTGTCCGAAATCAATCAGGGAACGGTGGATTTCGTGCCGAACTACGACGGCGCGTTTGACGAGCCGCTGCACCTGCCCGCCCGCCTGCCTATGGTGTTGCTCAACGGCGCGTCAGGCATCGCGGTGGGCATGGCGACCGAGATTCCGTCGCACAATTTGAACGAAGTGACGCAGGCAGCGATTGCGCTGTTGAAGAAGCCGACGCTGGAAACCGCCGACCTGATGCAATATATTCCTGCGCCCGATTTTGCCGGCGGCGGTCAAATCATCACGCCGGCGGACGAATTGCGCCGGATTTACGAAACCGGCAAAGGCAGCGTGCGCGTGCGTGCGCGTTATGAAATCGAGAAGCTGGCGCGCGGACAGTGGCGCGTCATCGTAACCGAGCTGCCGCCGAACGCCAATTCCGCCAAAATCCTTGCCGAAATCGAAGAACAAACCAACCCGAAACCGAAAGCGGGTAAGAAACAGCTCAACCAAGACCAGCTCAACACCAAAAAGCTGATGCTGGATTTAATCGACCGCGTGCGCGACGAGTCCGACGGCGAACATCCCGTGCGACTGGTGTTCGAACCGAAATCCAGCCGCATCGATACCGATACCTTCATCAACACGCTGATGGCGCAAACTTCGCTGGAAGGCAATGTGTCCATGAACTTGGTGATGATGGGGCTGGACAACCGCCCCGCGCAGAAAAACCTGAAAACGATTTTGCAGGAATGGCTGGATTTCCGCACCGTAACCGTAACACGCCGTCTGAAATTCCGTTTGAACCAAGTGGAAAAACGGCTGCACATCCTCGAAGGCCGTCTGAAAGTCTTTCTGCACATCGACGAAGTGATTAAAGTCATCCGCGAATCAGATGACCCGAAAACCGATTTGATGGCGGCGTTCGGGCTGACCGAAATCCAAGCCGAAGACATTTTGGAAATCCGCCTGCGTCAGTTGGCGCGTTTGGAAGGTTTCAAACTCGAAAAAGAATTGAACGAATTGCGCGAAGAACAAGGCCGTCTGAACATCCTTTTGGGCGACGAAAACGAAAAACGCAAGCTGATTGTCAAAGAGATGCAGGCGGACATGAAACAGTTCGGCGACGCGCGCCGCACGCTGGTGGAAGAAGCCGGACGCGCCGTGCTGACACAAACCACCGCCGACGAACCCATCACACTGATTCTGTCGGAAAAAGGCTGGATACGCAGCCGCGCCGGACACAATCTCGATTTGAGCCAAACCGCGTTCAAAGAAGGCGACCGCCTCAAACAAACCCTCGAAGGCAGAACGATTTTACCCGTCGTCATTCTCGATTCATCGGGCAGAACCTACACCCTTGATGCCGCCGAAATCCCCGGCGGGCGCGGCGACGGCGTGCCGGTTTCATCCTTGATCGAGCTGCAAAACGGCGCGAAACCCGTTGCGATGTTGACAGGATTGCCGGAACAACATTATTTATTATCAAGCAGCGGCGGCTACGGCTTCATCGCCAAACTGGGCGATATGGTCGGGCGCGTGAAAGCGGGCAAAGTGGTGATGACCGCAGACAGCGGCGAAACCGTTTTGCCGCCGGTTGCCGTCTATGCCTCCTCGTTCATCAACCCCGACTGCAAAATCATTGCCGCCACCAATCAAAACCGCGCCCTCGCCTTCCCCATCGGCGAATTGAAAATTATGGCGAAAGGCAAAGGGCTGCAAATCATCGGATTAAACGCCGGCGAATCGATGACGCATACCGCCGTTTCTTCCGAGCCGGAAATCCTGATTGAAAGCGAAGGCAGGCGCGGCGCAGCGCACAAAGACCGCATCCCCATCTCCCTGCTTGAGGCAAAACGCGGCAAAAAAGGCAAACTATTACCCATATCGGGCAGCCTGAAACAGCTTTCTTCCCCGAAATAAACCCGACTCTGCACATACTATGGTAATTTCCAATACCCGCGAACTTGAGAAACTCAAAGACCGGATTCCCAATCTGATCAACATCGCCCGCATCGCCATCGTCTTCCCCCTGCTGATTATGCATATCTTCGGGTTGGAGGTCAGCGGACATGAAAACCTGCACGCTTCGTGGACGGCGTGGGCATTTTATGTTTGGCTCGCCATTTCCTGCTGGCTGATTTTCTTTTCCATCATCCATCCGCATTGGCAATGGCAGTCGCTGAAAATGCCGCGTTTCAGCGCGGTGGCGGACATCACGATGATCGGCGTGCTGACCTACCTGTTCGGCGGCATCGATTCCGGCTTCGGCATCCTGATTCTGCCCTTCGTCGTCTGCTCCTGCCTGCTCAGCTACGGGCGTTACCCCCTGCTCTATGCCAGCTACGCCGCCATCCTGCTGATATTCAACGCCATTGCCGACGGCGATATCGGCAAATATCCGCACATATCGGATGCCCGAACCGCCTCGGCAACCTTCATCCTCGTCGCCGCCTCCTATCTTTCCGCCATCTTCACCTCACTGTCGGTCAGATACATCGACAGCGCCGGCCAACTGGCCCGCGACAACCACCTCGCCTACCGGCGCATCAAAGGCTTGAGCCAAACCGTACTCGAACGCGTTCAAGAAGCCGTCGTCGTCATCAATACCGAAGGGCTGGCGGTGCTGTTCAACCGGAAGGCGAAAGACCTTTTCCCCGCACTCGAAATCGGACGGCGCGCCGACCTGTCCGATTCTGCCGCCGAACTGTGGGACCAAGCCTCTCCGCACACTTTCGAATACGTCCTCGGCACACTCGGCCTGACCGCCCGCATCCGCGCCGTGCCGATGAACAAAGAGCCGGACAAGCTGCTTATCCTCTACATCCGCCCGCAAAGCGAAATTCAGGCAGAAGCCCTGTCCGTCAAACTTGCCGCGCTCGGACAACTGACCGCCAACCTTGCCCACGAAATCCGCAACCCGATGTCCGCCATCCGCCACGCCAACGACCTGCTGCGCGAAAATATGGAAGCGGGGGCGGCAGATCCGTTCAACGCCAAATTGTGCAAAATCATCGACGGCAACGTCTGCCGCATCGACAAAATGCTCGAAGACATTTCCTCACTCAACAAGCGCAACAAAACCGAACGCGAAACCATCGGCCTGATACCGTTTTGGGAAGAATTCAAACAAGAGTTCCTGCTCGGCCATCCCGATGCCGCCGGCTGCATCCGCTTGGATATGCAGGGCAATCACCCGACCGCCTATTTCGATCCCGCCCACCTGCGGCAGATTATGTGGAATCTCGCCAACAACGCGTGGCGGCACAGCCGCAAACAGCCCGGCTCGATTTCCGTCACCATCCGCCCCGCGCAAAAAAAACACCGTCTGCATCCTCTTTGCCGACCGCCCGAAGTGCAGGAACACCTGTTCGAACCCTTTTACACCACGGCGGAAAACGGCACCGGCCTCGGGCTGTATGTCGCCCGCGAACTGGCGCACGCCAATTTCGGCGATTTGACCTACCTACCGGAAGCCAAATGTTTCGAACTCACATTACCGGAAAAAACCAATGACTGAACTGCAACACCCCGTCCTCGTCGTCGATGACGAAACCGACATTCTCGACCTGATGGAAATGACCCTGATGAAAATGGGCTTGCGCGTCCATACCGCGTCAGGCGTTGCCGAAGCCAAAAACAAGCTCGACAGCCAACGCTATTCGCTCGTCCTGACCGATATGCGTATGCCGGACGGCTCGGGGCTGGAAGTCGTCCAACACATCAACAGCCGCCTGCTCGATACGCCGGTTGCCGTCATCACCGCCTTCGGCAACGCCGATCAGGCACAGGAAGCGTTGCGTTGCGGCGCGTTCGACCCCGATACCATGCAGATACAGGACTATCTCGACCAAATCGAACGCGACATCATCGAACAAACCCTCAAACAAACCGAAGGCAACCGCACGCAGGCCGCCAAACGCTTGGGCATCAGCTTCCGTTCCATGCGCTACCGTATGGAACGCCTCAACATCGGCTGACGACAAAACGGCATCCGCACCATCTCCGCCCACCCGAAAAAATGCCGTCTGAAACGGCACGGGAAAGCGGGTTCGCCCCACGCCCGAACGGACACAAAACACCATGACCGACATCCTTATTGACAACACCGCCACCGAAACCGTCCGCACCCTGATACGGGCATTCCCCCTTGTGCCCGTTTCCCAACCGCCCGAACAAGGCAGTTACCTCCTTGCCGAACACGATACCGTCAGCCTCAGGCTTGTCGGGGAAAAAAGCAGCGTCATCGTCGATTTTGCCTCCGGCGCGGCACAATACCGGCGCACAAAAGGCGGGGGCGAACTCATCGCCAAAGCCGTCAACCACACCGCGCACCCCACCGTTTGGGACGCAACCGCAGGATTGGGGCGCGACAGCTTCGTCCTCGCCTCGCTCGGGCTGGCCGTTACCGCCTTCGAGCAACATCCCGCCGTCGCCTGCCTGCTTTCAGACGGCATCCGCCGCGCCCTCCTCAATCCCGAAACGCAAGACACCGCCGCGCACATCAACCTCCATTTCGGCAACGCCGCCGAACAAATGCCCGCACTTGTCCAAACACAAGGCAAACCCGACATCGTCTATCTCGACCCCATGTATCCCGAACGCCGCAAAAGTGCCGCCGTTAAAAAAGAAATGACCTACTTCCATCGGCTCGTCGGCGAAGCGCAAGATGAAGCGGCACTCCTGCATACCGCACGCCAAACAGCAAAAAAACGCGTCGTCGTCAAACGCCCCCGCCTCGGCGAACACCTTGCCGGACAAGCCCCTGCCTACCAATACACCGGCAAAAGCACCCGCTTCGACGTTTACCTGCCCTACGGGACGGACAAGGGATAACGCCCATAAAACAAGACACCGAAAAATTTGCCGTTCTTATGCAAACGAGAAACCGGTTTTTGCGTTTCGACTGTTTTGGATAAATCATCACACCTTAAAGTTTGTCATTCCCACGGAAGTGGGAATCCGATTCATTCAGTTTTATAGTGGTTTAAATTTAAACCACTATAGCTGTTTTCGAGTTTCAGGCAACTTCCAAACCGTCATTCCCACGGAAGTGGGAATCTAGAAATGAAAGGCAACAGGAATTTATCGTAAATGACCGAAACCGAACGGACTAGATTCCCGCCTGCGCGGGAATGACGGGGCGGGCGGATGCCGTCTGAAATTCCGTCATTCCCGTAAAAACGGGAATCTAGAACTTCTGATTTTTCAGACGACTTTTGAACATTGCCGCTACCCAATGATCTGGATTCCCGCCTGCGCGGGAATGACGAGGTTTCAGGTTGCTGTTTCGGGTTGCTGTTTTTTATGGAAATGACGAGGTTTTAGATTGCGAGAATTTATCCGCTCCGCCGTCATTCCCACGGAAGTGGGAATCAGGAAATGAAAAGCAATAGGAATTTATCGTAAATGACCGAAACCGAACGGACTAGATTCCCGCCTGCGCGGGAATGACGGGGCGGGAGGATGCCGTCTGAAATTCCGTCATTCCCGTGAAAACGGGAATCTAGAACTTCTGATTTTTCAGACGACTTTTGAACATTGCCGCTACCCAATGATTTGGATTCCCGCCTGCGCGGGAATGACGATGTAAAATTATCCGGGATTCAAAAAGACAGGCTTTCACATCCGTGGGAATGACTGCGGAAAGATGATTTTTATAATGGATTAAATTTAAATCAAGACAAGGCGACGAAGCCGCAGACAGTACAAATAGTACGGCAAGGCGAGGCAACGCCGTACTGGTTTTTGTTAATCCACTATATTTTGTCATAAAAATCCGCACCTTAATCAGTTGGCGGTTAAATCAAACTTTTAGGGTGCAGATTACTTTTTATGATTTCAGACGGCATTTTGACAGGCCGCAAACCTATTTCGGCAATACCAAAAACTTAATCAATAACTCTTTGAACACAAAACCGAACACGCCCAAGCCCAAAACCAAAAACAAAATGGCGATGCCGAATTTGCCCGCTTTGGACTCCTTGCCCAAATTCCAAACGATAAAACCCAAAAAAATAATCAAGCCGGTCAGGCAGATTTTCAACGCCCAATCGGCAAAAACCGCTTCATCCATATTTTTTTCCTATTGTTGACGTGTATGTCATATAAGATAAGGGTTTCAGACGGCATTTGCGGTGTTTTTCCGCCGATGCCGTCTGAACACGCAATCAGCGCGCGAGTGCCTGTTTCAAATCGTCAATCAAATCGCCAACATATTCCAAACCGACCGACAGGCGCACCAATCCGGGGCGGATGTTGGCGGCGAGTTTTTCTTCGGGCTGCATCCTGCCGTGCGTGGTTGTCCACGGATGGGTAATGGTCGAGCGCACGTCGCCGAGGTTGGCGGTACGGGAGAAAAGTTCGACGCCGTCCACGACTTTCCACGCGGCTGCTTGGTCGGCGACTTCAAAGCCGATGACGATGCCGCCGCCGTTTTGCTGTTTGCGGATAAGCTCCGCCTGAGGATGGTCGGGTAATCCGGTGTAATACACGGCTTGAACCTGCGGCTGCGCTTGCAGCCATTGCGCGATTTTCAAGGCGTTGTCGAACTGTTTTTCCATACGCAGAGACAGGGTTTCCACGCCGCTCAACAACTGCCATGCGTTAAACGGCGACATTGCCAGCCCGCAAGAGTTGCAGTAAACGGCGACCTGCGCCATCAGTTCTTCCGAACCCGCCAACACGCCGCCCATCACGCGCCCGTGTCCGTCTATGGCTTTGGTCGCGGAGGAAACGGAAATATCCGCGCCGTGTTTCAAAGGCTGAGAGCCGACAGGCGACAGCAGGCTGTTGTCCACCACCAAGAGCGCGCCGATGCCGTGCGCCAATTCCGCCAAGGCTTCCAAGTCGGCCACTTCTCCCAAGGGATTGGACGGCGTTTCCAAAAACAGCAGTTTGGTGTTGGCTTTGACGGCGGCTTTCCATTCGTTTATATCAGTCGGCGACACGTGACTCACTTCGATGCCGAATTTGGTAACGATGTTATTGATAAAGCCGACGGTCGTGCCGAACAGGCTGCGGCTGGAAATCACATGGTCGCCCGCCTGCAAAAAGGTGAAAAACGCCGCCTGAATCGCGGACATGCCGGTCGAAGTGGCGACCGCGCGTTCCGCACCTTCCAAAGCGGCGATGCGTTTTTCAAAGGCGGCTGTGGTCGGGTTGGCGGTACGGGTATAAGTGAAGCCTTTGATTTTTTTTGAAAACAAATCGGCAGCGTGTTGGGCGTTGTCCCACATGAAGCTGCTGGTCAGGAACAATGCCTGATTGTGTTCGCGGTATTCGGTTTGTTCTTTGCCGCCGCGTATGGCGAGCGTTTGCGGATGGAGTTTTTTGCTCATCGGTGATTCCTCGGTTTTATCCGTTCGGCAACGGAGCGTGCGCCCGTTGTTTAATTTATAGTGGATTAACAAAAACCAGTACAGCGTTGCCTCGCCTTAGCTCAAAGAGAACGATTCTCTAAGGTGCTGAAGCACCAAGTGAATCGGTTCCGTACTATTTGTACTGTCTTCGGCTTCGTCGCCTTGTCCTGATTTTTGTTAATCCACTATATTAATATTTTGCGCCTGTTCTATGATGCTTTCAAGTCGGGTGAGAATGCAAATGCCGTCTGAAACGGCTTTCAGACGGCATGGCAATCAGCGTTTGTATTTTAACTCGTACTTGATGTCGTTGAGGATTTTGCGGACATCGTGTTCCAACACGTCTTCGACTACCGCACCCGCCTGCTCGTGCAGCATCTGCTGGAGCTGATAGGTAAAAACCGCCATCTGCTTTTGCACCGCCGTACGGATGATACCGTTGACGGTATCGGTCAGATGCGGGCGCAGGCGTTTGATCAGCCGTTCGGTCAGCTCCTGTTCGGACAGGCAGAACACTTCGCGCCGGTTGACGGCTTTCGGGTTCAGAATATTGATTTGGACGGGCATCAACGCTTCTTCCGCACCGCCTTCGCCGTTTTCCGCAACCCCGTCTGCCGCCGTACCCGATTCTGCCGCATCGGCGTTTTCCCCGCCTTCAATCTGTCCGGTTTCAAATTCGGCACTGTCTTTTTTGGCATCAAACCGGATTCTCCGCCGCGATTCGATGTGTTTTTCCGAAACCGACATTTGCAGGGAAGCCTGCGCGTTGAGCCAGTTTTCCTGAAGGACGATCATCGGGTCGGTTTCGACTTCCTCGCCGCAATCGGCAACGGCGGCATTGTGTTCCTCCTGCCATTTTTTCAGATACGCCTTCAACACACGGGCTCGGCTCTCATCGTCCAGTTTCGGCACAGGCGCGTCCGTTCCGGTTTCAGAGGGGCGGGACAGCGGCGCGTAAGTCGGCACTGCCTTCATACGGCGCGTCTGACGCAGGTTTTCCAAACGTTTTTCCCAATTCGGCTCTTTATTCGCATCCATTTTCGGCTTCCGGTTCTTAATCTTTGCAGGCAGACAAACCCGCGCCCAAAGCGCGGTTTGATATAATGGCGCATTTTAACAGATTCGCGAGGATACATCATGAGCAGCATCGAACAGCGTTTGGAATATCTGGAAGAGGCGAACGACGTGCTGCGTATGCAGAACCACGTCCTGTCCACCGCCTTCAAAGCCCTGATCCGCGCCCTTCCCGCCGACACCGCCGAAGTCGCGGTCGAGTCCATCCAGCTTGCATTTGAAGACGCCTTGGCAGAATTGAGCTATGAGGACAGCCCGCATACGGATTTGTTCCACGACGTTACTTATGCGTTTTTCCGTGAAAAAGAACGTTAATTTTATGTTAAACTGATTTTTTAGGCTTTTTGATTACCGAAAGGAATTTTGATGAATATGAAAAAATGGATTGCCGCCGCCCTTGCCTGTTCCGCGCTCGCGCTGTCTGCCTGCGGCGGTCAGGGTAAAGATGCCGCCGCGCCCGCCGCAAATCCCGACAAAGTGTACCGCGTGGCTTCCAACGCCGAGTTTGCCCCCTTTGAATCTTTAGACTCGAAAGGCAATGTCGAAGGTTTCGATGTGGATTTGATGAACGCGATGGCGAAGGCGGGCAATTTTAAAATCGAATTCAAACACCAGCCGTGGGACAGCCTTTTCCCCGCCTTGAACAACGGCGATGCGGACGTTGTGATGTCGGGCGTAACCATTACCGACGACCGCAAACAGTCTATGGACTTCAGCGACCCGTATTTTGAAATCACCCAAGTCGTCCTCGTTCCGAAAGGCAAAAAAATATCTTCTTCCGAAGATTTGAAAAACATGAACAAAGTCGGCGTGGTAACCGGCTACACGGGCGATTTCTCCGTATCCAAACTCTTGGGCAACGACAACCCGAAAATCGCGCGCTTTGAAAACGTTCCCCTGATTATCAAAGAACTGGAAAACGGCGGCTTGGATTCCGTGGTCAGCGACAGCGCAGTCATCGCCAATTATGTGAAAAACAATCCGACCAAAGGGATGGACTTCGTTACCCTGCCCGACTTCACCACCGAACACTACGGCATCGCGGTACGCAAAGGCGACGAAGCAACCGTCAAAATGCTGAACGATGCGTTGAAAAAAGTACGCGAAAGCGGCGAATACGACAAAATCTACGCCAAATATTTTGCAAAAGAAGACGGACAGGCCGCAAAATAAGCCCGCCCATCCGAACACAATGCCGTCTGAAGCCCTTTCAGACGGCATTGTTCATCAATCGGCCTACAATGAACTGCCTGCTGATTTCTCCCTACCGCAAAGCAACAGGCAAAGATTACAAATATCAAAATCCGAGTAAAACAGTATTTTATTAAAACAAATTGATAATCAAGAGATTAGAATTATGTATTGTCTTTACCGTACAAACGCTGGCACTATTTCAACCTGATAAAAAACAGCCTTCAAAAAGGTTGTTTAAAACAGCAGCAGACACTTACCGCCACAACCTTGAAAAGGAACACAATCATGACCGTCATCAAACAGGAAGACTTTATCCAAAGCATTTGCGATGCCTTCCAATTCATCAGCTACTACCATCCCAAAGACTACATCGACGCGCTTTATAAGGCGTGGCAGAAGGAAGAAAACCCCGCCGCCAAAGACGCGATGACGCAGATTTTGGTCAACAGCCGCATGTGTGCCGAAAACAACCGCCCCATCTGCCAAGATACCGGTATCGCGACCGTGTTTTTGAAAGTCGGTATGGATGTGCAATGGGATGCAGACATGAGCGTCGAAGAGATGGTTAACGAAGGCGTGCGCCGCGCCTACACTTGGGAAGGCAATACGCTGCGCGCTTCCGTTCTCGCCGACCCCGCCGGCAAACGCCAAAATACCAAAGACAACACGCCCGCCGTCATCCATATGAGCATCGTGCCGGGCGACAAAGTCGAAGTAACCTGCGCGGCAAAAGGCGGCGGTTCTGAAAACAAATCCAAACTCGCCATGCTCAACCCTTCCGACAACATCGTCGATTGGGTATTGAAAACCATTCCGACCATGGGCGCGGGCTGGTGTCCTCCCGGCATCTTGGGCATCGGCATCGGCGGTACGCCCGAAAAAGCCGTGTTGATGGCGAAAGAATCCCTGATGAGCCACATCGACATCCAAGAATTGCAGGAAAAAGCCGCGTCCGGCGCGGAATTGTCCACCACCGAAGCCCTGCGCCTCGAACTCTTTGAAAAAGTCAACGCGCTAGGCATCGGCGCGCAAGGCTTGGGCGGTCTGACCACCGTGTTGGACGTGAAAATCCTCGATTACCCGACCCACGCCGCCTCCAAACCGATTGCCATGATTCCGAACTGCGCCGCCACCCGCCACGTCGAATTTGAATTGGACGGCTCAGGCCCTGTCGAACTCACGCCGCCGCGCGTCGAAGACTGGCCCGATTTGACTTACAGCCCCGACAACGGCAAACGCGTCGATGTCGACAAGCTGACCAAAGAAGAAGTGGCAAGCTGGAAAACCGGCGACGTATTGCTGTTGAACGGCAAAATCCTCACCGGCCGCGATGCCGCACACAAACGCCTCGTCGATATGCTCGACAAAGGCGAAGAATTGCCCGTCGATTTCACCAACCGCCTGATTTACTACGTCGGCCCCGTCGATCCGGTCGGCGACGAAATCGTCGGCCCAGCAGGTCCGACCACCGCCACCCGCATGGACAAATTCACCCGCCAAATGCTCGAACAAACCGACCTCTTGGGCATGATCGGCAAATCCGAGCGCGGCGCGGCCACCTGCGAAGCCATCGCCGACAACAAAGCCGTGTACCTCATGGCAGTCGGCGGCGCGGCGTATCTCGTGGCAAAAGCCATCAAATCTTCCAAAGTCTTGGCGTTCCCCGAATTGGGCATGGAAGCCATTTACGAATTTGAAGTCAAAGACATGCCCGTAACCGTCGCCGTAGACAGCAAAGGCGAATCCATCCACGCCACCGCCCCGCCCAAATGGCAGGCGAAAATCGGCATCATCCCTGTCGAATCTTGAGGCGCCATGCCGTCTGAACACAAAATCTGCCTTCAGACGGCATTTCCGCCCCCGGTTGCGGTACAATCCACCATTTCATCACTCGGCGACCCACACCGTGAAAATCCTCATTTTAGGCAACGGACAGGTAGGTTCTACCGTCGCACAAAACCTTGCCGCCATACCCAACAACGACGTAACCGTTATCGACATCGACGAAAAAGCATTGCAGGAAACAGGCAGCCGCCTCGATGTCCAAACCGTTTTCGGCAACGGCGCATCCCCCTTCACATTAGAACGCGCCGGCGCGGAAGATGCCGACTTGCTGCTCGCGCTCTCCCGCAGCGACGAAACCAACATCGTCGCCTGCAAAGTTGCCGCCGACCTGTTCAACATCCCCGGCCGCATCGCGCGCGTCCGTTCCAGCGAATACCTCGAATACCTCAGCCCCAAGCTCGAAAACAACGAAAACGGCAGCCTTTCCATATTCGGCATAACCGAAACCATCAGCCCCGAACAGCTCGTTACCGAACAGCTTGCCGGCCTGATAGACTGCCCGGGCGCATTGCAGGTTTTACGTTTTGCAGACGACCGCGTGCGGATGGTCATCATACAGGCGCGGCGCGGCGGACTGCTTGTCGGACGCAGCATTGCCGACATCGCCCAAGATTTGCCCGACGGGGCCGACTGCCAAATCTGCGCCGTTTACCGCAACAACCGCCTCATCGTCCCCGCGCCGCAAACCGTCATCATCGAAGGCGACGAAATCCTGTTTGCCGCCGCCGCCGAAAACATCGGCGCGGTCATACCCGAATTGCGCCCCAAAGAAACCAGCACCCGCCGCATCATGATTGCCGGCGGCGGCAACATCGGCTACCGTCTCGCCAAGCAGCTCGAACACGCATACAACGTCAAAATCATCGAATGCCGGCCGCGCCGTGCCGAATGGATAGCCGAAAACCTCGACAACACCCTCGTCCTGCAAGGTTCGGCAACCGACGAAACCCTGCTCGACAACGAATACATCGACGAAATCGACGTATTCTGCGCCCTGACCAACGACGACGAAAGCAACATTATGTCCGCCCTTTTGGCGAAAAACCTCGGCGCGAAGCGCGTCATCGGCATCGTCAACCGCTCAAGCTACGTCGATTTGCTCGAAGGCAACAAAATCGACATCGTCGTCTCCCCCCACCTCATCACCATCGGCTCGATACTCGCCCACATCCGGCGCGGCGACATCGTTGCCGTCCACCCCATCCGGCGCGGCACGGCGGAAGCCATCGAAGTCGTCGCACACGGCGACAAAAAAACTTCCGCCATCATCGGCAGGCGCATCAGCGGCATCAAATGGCCCGAAGGCTGCCACATTGCCGCCGTCGTCCGCGCCGGAACCGGCGAAACCATTATGGGACACCATACCGAAACCGTCATCCAAGACGGCGACCACATCATCTTTTTCGTCTCGCGCCGGCGCATCCTGAACGAACTGGAAAAACTCATCCAAGTCAAAATGGGCTTTTTCGGATAAACCGCCCCATTCCGGACACATTGCCGCCAAGCGGTATGGAAGCGGAATAATGGTAGGTGGGCTTCAGACGGCATCGTCCCCCACCGTTATTCCCGCGCAGGCGGGAATCCGGTCTGTTCGGTTTCAGTTGTTTTTGGGTTTCGGGTAATTTCCAAATCGTCATTCCCGCACAGGCGGGAATCCAAACCATTGGACAGCGGCAATATTCAAAGGTCGGCGGATTCGCATTTGAAGTGCAACTTTCCCTAACAGAAAAAGGCCAGTATGCGGTAGCATACGGCCTTTCCTGCAAGAAAGATTGCCATGAGCTACACGCAACTGACCCAAGGCGAACGATACCACATCCAATACCTGTTCCGCCACTGCACCGTCACCGAAATCGCCAAACAGCTTAACCGCCACAAAAGCACCATCAGCCGCGAAATCAGACGGCACCGCACCCAAGGGCAGCAATACAGCGCCGAAAAAGCCCAGCGGCAAAGCCGGACTATCAAACAGCGTAAGCGACAACCCTATAAGCTCGATTCGCAGCTGATTCAGCACATCGACACCCTTATCCGCCGCAAACTCAGTCCCGAACAAGTATGCGCCTACCTGCGCAAACACCACCAGATCACGCTCCACCACAGCACCATTTACCGCTACCTTCGCCAAGACAAAAGCAACGGCAGCACGTTGTGGCAACATCTCAGAATATGCAGCAAACCCTACCGCAAACGCTACGGCAGCACATGGACCAGAGGCAAAGTACCCAACCGTGTCGGCATAGAAAACCGACCCGCTATCGTCGACCAAAAATCCCGTATCGGCGATTGGGAAGCCGACACCATTGTCGGCAAAGGACAGAAAAGCGCATTATTGACCTTGGTCGAACGCGTTACCCGCTACACCATCATCTGCAAATTGGATAGCCTCAAAGCCGAAGACACTGCCCGGGCAGCTGTTAGGACATTAAAGGCACATAAAGACAGGGTGCACACCATCACCATGGATAACGGCAAAGAGTTCTACCAACACACCAAAATAACCAAAGCATTGAAAGCGGAGACTTATTTTTGTCGCCCTTACCATTCTTGGGAGAAAGGGCTGAATGAGAACACCAACGGACTCATCCGGCAATACTTCCCCAAACAAACCGATTTCCGTAACATCAGTGATCGGGAGATACGCAGGGTTCAAGATGAGTTGAACCACCGACCAAGAAAAACACTTGGCTACGAAACGCCAAGTGTTTTATTCTTGAATCTGTTCCAACCACTAATACACTAGTGTTGCACTTGAAATCCGAATCCAAGGTTGTCTGAAAACTTGGAGATTCTAGATTCCCGCTTTCGCGGGAATGACGAAGTTTCAGACGGCATCGTATTGCTAAATTTCTAGAAGTATGTATAATGCCCATTCCCACGCGCCCATCGTCTAGAGGCCTAGGACACTGCCCTTTCACGGCGGCAACCGGGGTTCGAATCCCCGTGGGCGTGCCAATTCAAAAACCTGCTTGTTTTAAGCAGGTTTTTTTATTTATGAACCGTCATTCTCACACTCTTCGTCATTCCCGTGAAAACGGGAATCTAGAGCGTAGGGTTGAAGAAACCGTTTTATCCGATAAGTTTCCGTGCCGACAAGGCTGGATTCCCGCCTGCGCGGGAATGACGGTGCGCGGATGCCGTCTAAAGCGGTGGGCTGAAGCCCACCCTACCATTGTTTCTGAAGCCAGCCCCACCATTGTTTCCGCTTCCATACCGTTTGGCGGCATTTTCTCTATATTGTAGGGTGGGCTTCAGCCCACCAAAGCATCAAAGTATTCAATGCCGTCTAAAACTTCGTCATTCCCACAACCCTTCGTCATTCCCGTGAAAACGGGAATCTAGAACCTCTGAATTTTCAGACGACTTTTGAATATTTCCGCCGCCCAATGGTCTGGATTCCCACTTTCGTGGGAATGACGATTTGGAAATTACCCGAAACCCAAAAACAACCGAAACCGAACACATTGGATTCCCGCCTGCGCGGGAAGGACGGCAGAGGGTGGACGATGCTGTCTGAAGCCTGACAAAGCATTTGATGCCGTCTGAAACTTCGTCATTCCCGCAAAAGCGGGAATCTAGAGCGTAGGGTTGAAGAAACCGTTTTATCCGATAAGTTTCCGTGCCGACAGGTCTGGATTCCCACTTTCGTGGGAATGACGAGTCTTTTATAACCTTTAAGGCTGCTCTGCCCAATGGTTTGGATTCCCGCTTATGCGGGAATGACGGGGCGGGGCGATGCCGTCTGAAACTTCGTCATTCCCACAACCCTTCGTCATTCCCGTGAAAACGGGAATCTAGAACTTCTGAATTTTCAGACGGCTTTATAAATATTGCCGCTGCCCCAAGGGCTAGATTCCCGCCTGCGCGGGAATGATGATTTGGAAATCACCCGAAACCCAAAAACAACTGAAACCGAACACACTGGATTCCCGCTTTCGTAGGAATGACGGAATTTTAGGTTTCTGTTTTTGTGGAAATGACGAATAAAGCGTGCCGGTTTATGCTCGCCGCAACACGCGGTTCAGACGGCATTGCTCTCTTTTTTCATTATCAGTGGGTGTAGCAACTGTATTTTTCACCCCGTCGGGCAAAAATACAGTTGCTACGATGCACCCCGCCGCCCTGCCCTGTGCCTTGTCCTGCAATACGGCATATAATGCACCACAAACCCCCGCGCTGCGGTTTTCAGACGGCATCGCCGTGCTTTTTTACAGGCATTAGCCCTTTTTATCGGACACAATATTAAGGAGGAACAAATGAAAAGCTCTTTTGTGCAAACGCTTACCATCGCCGGTTCGGATTCGGGCGGCGGTGCGGGCATTCAGGCGGATTTGAAAACGTTTCAGATGCGCGGCGTGTTCGGAACGTGCGTCATCACCGCCGTTACCGCACAAAATACCTTGGGCGTGTCGGCGGTTCATCTCGTCCCGACCGAAACCATCACCGCACAAATCCAAGCAATCAGGGAAGACTTTGACATCCGCGCCTACAAAATAGGAATGCTCGGCACGGCGGAAATCATCGAATGCGTTGCCGACAAGCTGAAACACTGCGACTTCGGCAGGCGCGTACTCGACCCTGTGATGATTGCCAAAGGCGGTGCGCCGCTGTTGCAGGATTCCGCCGTTGCGGCACTGACGCGCCTGCTGCTTCCCGATACGGATGTATTGACCCCCAACCTGCCCGAGGCGGAAGCCCTGACCGGCGTGCATATCGAAAACCGTAAAGATGCGGAACGTGCGGCAAAAATCCTGCTTGATTACGGTGTCAAAAATGTCGTCATCAAAGGCGGACATTTGAATGGCAGCAGCAGCGGACGCTGCACGGATTGGCTGTTTACGCAAAACGAAACGCTGGAATTGGACAGCCCGCGCTTTCCGACCGCCCACACGCACGGCACGGGCTGCACGTTTTCCGCCTGCATTACCGCCGAGTTGGCAAAAGGCTTAGACGTTTGCGAAGCCGTACAGACTGCCAAGGCCTACATCACGGCGGCAATCTCAAGCCCTTTGGAAATCGGCGCGGGACACGGCCCGGTCAATCATTGGGCCTATCGGGACTAACCGTAAAAATGCCGTCTGAAACAAAATGTTCAGACGGCATTTTTGAGGATTATTCAGGCTTTTTCGCCAGCATGGTTACAAATTTAAACCGTATCGGATTGCCGTTTTCGTCTTTGGCGTGCATCGCGCCCAATTCTTCTTTATATTCGACCAGCTCCCAATCCCGATAATAATCCTTCAGCTCGCCCTCTTTAAATTTGAAGGGGAACGGCATCGGGCAGGGGAAATCCGCCGTATCCATTGCCGATACGATTAAGTTGTACCCGCCCACCGCCGTATGCGCCTGCATATCGGCAATCACTTCAGGCACGCGCTGCGGCATCAGGAACATCAGCACCACTGTTGCCACAATATAATCAAACTCGCCCTGCAAGGCGGCGGCGTTCAAATCATATTCCAGCGTGCGGACGTTCAAACTCTCCGCCTCTGCCAGCTCCGCCACGTTTGCCAAGGCGGCGGGATTGTGATCGACTGCAGTAACTTCAAACCCCTTCAAACCGAGAAACAGCGCGTTGCGCCCCTGTCCGCAGCCCATATCCAACGCCCTGCCCGCCGGTACGGTATCCTGTGCCGCCGCGACCGCAGAATGCGTGGCACTCATCCCGTATTTTTTGTGAAAATAGTCTGCCGCCGCGCAATACAGCGACAAACGGATTTCGGCATCGTCCGTTTTCGGTTTGACCGAAAACACCTGCTGCGGCGCAAACACGCAATCGCCGCTTTCTGCCGACCAAACCTCCGCCGCCCCGTCCTGCGTGCGGACTTCGACATCGCCCTGCAACACATTCAGGCAGACCCACTCCCCTTCCTCAGACGAATAGCCCGACAACAAAACTTCCGGCAGGTTTTCCGCCTTCCATACGGGCATCTGTCCGAAACAAAACAACTCGCCGCTTTGACCCACTATCCACTCCTTCATATTCAAAAATAAAGTTGCACATTATATGCCTATTTTAATCCGCCGCAATCTTTCAGACGGCACGGCGCACAAACCGCTTATAATCACGCCGGACACCACACAAAGGCACAATAATGGACCAAACCGTTTACCTTTACACCGACGGCGCGTGCAAAGGCAATCCCGGCGCGGGCGGCTGGGGCGTATTAATGCGCTACGGCAGCCACGAAAAAGAACTTTTCGGCGGCGAAGCGCAAACCACCAACAACCGTATGGAACTGACCGCCGTCATCGAAGGACTGAAATCGCTCAAACGCCGCTGCACCGTCATCATCTGCACCGACTCGCAATACGTCAAAAACGGCATGGAAAACTGGATACACGGTTGGAAGCGCAACGGCTGGAAAACCGCCGCCAAACAGCCCGTCAAAAACGACGACTTGTGGAAAGAACTCGACGCGCTGGTCGGACGGCACCAAGTCAGCTGGACTTGGGTGAAAGGACACGCGGGACACGCGGAAAACGAACGCGCCGACGATTTGGCAAACCGTGGCGCGGCGCAGTTTTCCTGACTGCCGCACCGACAAAAATACCGTCTGAAACCGCTAATGGGCTTCAGACGGCATCGTCCTCCACCGTCATTCCCGCGCAGGCGGGAATCCAGAACGTCGGGCAACGGCAATATTCAAAGATTATCTGAAAGTTTGAAGTTCTAGATTCCCGTTTTCACGGGAATGACGAAAAGTTGCAAGAATGACGGAGTTTCAGGCGGCATCCGACCGCCCCGTCATTCCCGCGAAAGCGGGAATCTAAAAATCCAACGCTGCAAAAATTTATTTAGAAACAACTGAAACCGCTCTGCCGTCATTCCCGTGCAGGCGGGAATCCAGACCTTCGGGTAACGGCAATATTCAAAAGCCGTGTGAAAATTTAAAAGGTCTAGATTCCCGCTTTCACGGGAATGACGAAGAGCTGCGGGAATGACGGGATTTTAGGTTTCTGATTTTGTTTTTCTGTTTTTGAGGGAATGACGGGATTTGAGATTGCGGCATTTATCGGGAGCAACTGAAACCGCTCTACCGTCATTCCCGCGCAAGCGGGAATCCAAACCGTCGGGCAACGGCAATATTCAAAGATTATCTGAAAGTTTGAAGTTCTAGATTCCCGTTTTCACGGGAATGACGAAAAGTTGCAAGAATGACGGAGTTTCAGGCGGCATCCGACCGCCCCGTCATTCCCGCGAAAGCGGGAATCTAAAAACCCAACGCTGCAAGATTTATCAGAAACAACTGAAACCGAACGGACTGGATTCCCGCCTGCGCGGGAATGACGGGATTTTAGTAACCGTAGCAACCGCCTGCGCGACGGCTAAGGGGCTTCAGCAACCGTAGCAACTGCCTGTGTGGGAATGACGGACAATGGGCTTCAGACGGCATCTCTTGCCTGCCGCTAAAACAGTTTGCCGCACAACTGTTCAAACGCGTCCGATATGTTTCAACACACAGGACGACACATAAAGCACCTCCCTATGTGTCGTCCTGATTTGGAAGGGGTTACACCCCCTCCCAAATAAAGTCTGATCCTGCCGCCCTAAAGGGCGGGGTTTCAACCGAAAAGGAAATACGATGAAGTGGTACAATTAGCGGCAATGCGGACAGACAAATTAAACTATAGTGGATTAAATTTAAACCAGTACGGCGTTGCCTCGCCTTAGCTCAAAGAGAACGATTCTCTAAGGTGCTGAAGCACCAAGTGAATCGGTTCTGTACTATTTGTACTGTCTGCGGCTTCGTTGCCTTGTCCTGATTTTTGTTAATCCGCTATATCAGAAATTACCCTACCGTTTTTTAAACACTTTCAGGAATAAGGAAAAATGACCGCCCAACCCTGCCCCATCTGCACGGCGCAAAATGAAGACGTTTTGCTGCAAACCCCCAAGCTGCGCGTCATCGCCGTCCATAATGATAGCGGTTCGCCTGCATTCTGCCGCGTCATTTGGCGTAAGCATATTGCCGAAATGACCGACCTTTCGGCAGCGGAACGCGGCGAATTGATGGAAATGGTGTACAAAGTCGAAGCCGCTATGCGCCAAGTGTTTCAACCTGCCAAGATTAACCTCGCCAGCTTGGGCAATGTCGTGCCGCACCTGCATTGGCATATTATCGCCCGCTTTGAAAACGATGCGTCTTTCCCTGCACCGATTTGGGCAAACCCCGTCCGGAAACACGGTATGACCCTGCCGCAAGATTGGACGGAACAGCTTAAAAAGCTGCTTTAAGCCCGCCGATGCCGTCTGAAACCGTATGAAAGGGAAATTATGACCGAACCGACCTCCCGCCGCCGTTTCCTGAAAACCTGCACCGCCGCCATCGGCGCGGGACTGCTTCAGGCTTGCGGCACATCCGCCACATCCGTTTCGCCCCTTCCCTCTTTCCATTCCGTTGTGAAAGCCCGAACCGTGCCTCTCCAAACGCCACGCCGTCAAAGTTCGGACGGCAACCTTCTGCGCGTTGTCGCTTCGTCAGGCTTTGCCGAAGACACCAACCGCGTCAACACAGCCTTAACCCGCCTTTACAATGCCGGTTTTACCGTAACCAACCAACAGGCGGGCAGCCGCCGTTTCCAACGGTTTGCCGGCACGGACTCACAACGTGCCGCCGATTTCCAAGATGTCGCTTCCGGTCGCGTTGCCACACCTAAAGTGCTGATGGGCTTGCGCGGCGGTTATGGTGCGGCACGCATTCTGCCGCATATCGATTTTGCTTCGCTCGGCGCAAGGATGCGCGAACACGGCACGCTGTTTTTCGGATTCAGCGACGTATGCGCCGTCCAGCTGGCATTGTTGGCAAAAGGCAATATGATGAGTTTTGCCGGCCCGATGGCTTATAGCGATTTTGGCAAACCCGCCCCCGGTGCGTTTACGATGGATGCCTTTATCAAGGGTGCAACCCAAAACCGCCTGACCGTTGATGTTCCTTATATCCAACGCGCCGATGTCGAAACCGAAGGCATATTGTGGGGCGGCAACTTAAGCGTCCTCGCCTCGCTCGCCGGCACGCCTTATATGCCCGACATCGACGGCGGCATTTTGTTCCTCGAAGATGTCGGCGAACAGCCCTACCGCATCGAACGTATGCTCAATACGCTGTATCTTTCGGGTATTTTGAAGAAACAGCGCGCCATCGTGTTCGGCAATTTCCGTATGGAAAAAATTCGAGATGTCTATGATCCGTCTTATGATTTTTCCGCCGTTGCCAACCATGTTTCGCGCACGGCGAAAATCCCCGTGCTGACGGGCTTTCCCTTCGGGCACATTGCCGACAAAATCACTTTCCCTCTGGGCGCGCACGCCCGAATCCGTATGAACGGAAACAGCGGTTATTCGGTCGCGTTTGAAGGCTACCCCACACTCGATGCGTCCGCCCTGACTTTGGATACCCTGCTCCCACCGCCGGATTTGCCCATCTTCCCCGAAAGCGGTGTTGCCGATATTTCGGAATAAACCCGCAAACGGACAAATGCCGTCTGAAGCCTTCAGACGGCATTTCCCAAGACGGCGGCAGATTACAGCAATGCCCGAATATCGGCTTCGATTTCTTCGGGCGTAACACTAGGCGCAAAACGCTCGACCACTTCGCCGTCGCGGTTGACGAGGAATTTGGTAAAGTTCCATTTGATGTCGCCTTCGTCGCGCTTCTCTCCCAAAGCTGCGAGCTTCAACACGAAATCTTTAAACAGATGATTGCCTTTATCTTGCGGTTTGACGGATTTCAGGTAGGCATACAAGGGCGCGGTATTTGCTCCATTGACTTCGATTTTGTCGAAAATCTTAAACTTCGTGCCAAACTTCATCATACACACTTGGGCAATTTCTCCGCTGCTTTCGGGAGCCTGTTCGCGGAACTGGTTGCACGGAAAATCCAAAATCTCCAAGCCTTCTGCGGTATATTGTGCATACAGCTTCTGCAAAGCCTCGTATTGCGGGGTCAGACCGCAACGCGTTGCCGTGTTGACAATCAGCAGAACCTTGCCGCGATAGCCTGACAAATCAACCGCATTGCCTTCTGCATCTTTCATTTGAAAATCGTAAATACCCATTTTTATCCTTATCTGATGTAAACCGATGCCATCTGAAACGTGCTTCAGACGGCATGAAAGCAGCAATTGTATAGCCGATTAAAATAAAAAATCCACATCCTTTTCCATTCCCGTCCCAATCCGCAATAAAAAACTGCACCCGAAAACGGGTGCAGTTTATAAGGCGGCGCGAACTTTAGCACCTTTTCGGAAAATCTTTGACACCTAGTTAGGCCGCGCTATAAGGTGGAACTTTGATACCGCCCGCCGTTTAGGCGGGTTAATCTATTTTATAAATCATATTGTCCTGATACTCGATTCCTTTGCCCATCTTGGCATCTAGTGAAACGATATTGTAGCCGCTGAAGCGCCGGTATTTGTCCGGTTCGCACTCTTGCAAAAATTGGAAGTAGTCCAGCGCCTCGCTACGGGTGGAGCTAAATAGGATAAACGGTGGGCGCATATACTGAATCATACGCAGGAAGCTAACCATATTAAAGTATTTATCAGCGGCATACGCACCCTGAGCAGTGGACACATAAGGCGGGTCTAATACCAGCAGAGTATTGGGGTTATGCTGATGCTCAGCCATCAAAAGATTATAGTCTTGCTGGGTGATTTCGAGGCCGTCTAAATAGTCGGCAGCGATGGAGTATGGGGATTGGCGTACCTTATTGTAGAACTCAAACCCCAGCAATTGTTCAAGCGAATTTGCCTGTTTGGCACTAAATAAAAGCCATGATGAAAGTACGCGCACATCAATGTGGCCTTGGAAATTAGTGATTGTTTGTTGCACTGATCGGGTACGTTCAGGGTCTAGCCTTGAGCCTTTGGGGATGCCGCCAACTATCTGCGCGATTTGTTCACGCAAACGGTTGTAATCTGGGATGTGCCGCAGGCGGTCTGAGTAGTTGTCATAGTCGTTGTAAATTACCCGCGCCTGCGGTTTGATACGTTTTGCAACGTGCGCCAACAGGCCGCTGCCGCCGAATACGTCTACAATTGTCCAATGTTTGCCGTCAGCGGGAATTTGCGACAATACTTTAGTGAAGTGTTTAATGAAATATCGCTTCTGTCCGACGAATGGCAGCGGGGCCGTTGAGTGGTATTTTTGCATCATTTTTACTTACTCTCCGACACTCTCGCTGGTGTTCTGAAATCAGTTTTAAAATGATGCTCGACGGCATTCTTAGTAATGGTTGTCTAGCTGAAAGTATTAACCGTTTTACAACGGTTACACTTGATTTGTACGTTACCGCTGCCTTTGGCCAATAGTTTTTTTGCAGTAGACACAACGTAATTCACGATAATAAACCATGTCGCATTAACTCCGTTTAGGTTAGAATTACCGCCGCCTAGCTAGGCAAAGCGGCCTTGAAGTCAATGCAGGGTACATCTGCTTGGCTGGCGTGCCGGTGCTCGCAACACAGACACGTCGCCGCTCCTCTTTATTTAAAACTTTCTAAATTACTTTGTTTCCTCCATTTTCTCAGACGGCCTATCTTTAGTTGATACCGCGGCATACAGGGTTTGCGGGCTGTATCGGCACGGGTTAGTGTAGCCTATTACATATGCGCACCATTCGCTGCAAAACCAGCGGCTTTTGCTGTGTGGTGATTTGAGTACCACGCCAATCGCACCTAGCCAGTCGTAACCTGCACCGTGTGTACGGTGGAACAAGCGGCTGGCCGATATGGCAACAGATTGCGGCAGCGGGATTAAGTCCCATTTATCAGCAGGCAGCGGCATGGTTTTAATGCGCACCCCGCCGTCTCTCGCGCTAGACGAATAACAATCAAACAGGCCGTCGCGTGGGTGCTTAACAGCGATTTCACAATGGCTGTACGGGCTGCATGTTGCCAATCGTACAACGCTGTCGGCAATGCGTTTAACCACATCGCGCGGGGTGTTGATTGCGGCTTTGCCTTTATAGAGTGCCAAATAGACTTGAACCATTCAGACGGCCTCCGGCAGTGTGAATACGACTGCAATCTTATCAAGCGCGGCCTGCGTTTTCGCTGCTTCGATTTTGCTTTGCAGCGCTTGTCGTTGACCTGCCACATGTGCGGCGAGTTGTTCGTAAGCCAGCGTTTTACGCAAAGCCGCTGCTTTAAGCGTGTCTGCTGACATACCGCGGGCGGTGGCAATGCCGTCAAGCACTGGCGTTGGCGCGGCTTTATCTTCCTGCCAAGCCTTCGCTTCAGCGGCTTGAATTGCCCAGCTTGCAAACTCAAATTCAGGTACGCTGTCGATACCGGCGTGCTTGTTAATAAAAGCCTGAGCGGCAGCATTTAATGCGACGAGTTTTACGGATTTTAAGCCGTCAATATTTACCGATTCAGGCGGGGTCAGGCTGACGCCATCGGGCAAATCACCTAACTTATCCCACACCTGCTCTTGCCCACCGGCAAAAACTACGCATCCGCGATAGTCGGGAATTATCTTCCAACCTTGTCCATCCCACTGGGCGGCCTGATATTGTGCGAGATCAGGCATTTCAGCTTCGATGCTTTGGCGGCCGTCATCAAAATACTGTTCCTCTACGAACAAGCCGTCTTGATCAATCACACATCTTGTCATTTTTTCGATTCCTTCATTTCGGTTTCTAATGTTTCAATTCTTGCGGCCATTTCCTGAATGGCTTTAGTCAAAACGGGGATGAACGTTTCGTATTCGACGGTGTAGGTATCGTTTGTTTTATTTACCATCGGCAATCGACCATATTCATCTTCCAGCGCAGCAATGTCCTGGGCAATAAACCAATGCCGCAACCGATCTTCTTTATGACTGCCGTCCTTGATTGGATTCGCCCACCATTCGCGGACTTTGTCCGCTCGTTCATCTGCCGGCAAGTCTTTGAATAATTCGTCAACGTAGGAATCCCGGCGGTCGTAGTAGCCAGTCATCGGCTTGAGCTTCATTACAAAATCTAAACCGTTCGTCAACGGCTTAACATCTGCTTTGTCGCGGCCGTCAGAACGGATGTTCACCGCGGTTGGAGCATATAAAGTTTGCCCTGTCGTACCGATTTGGATTTCGTTATCGCCGTTTATTCTTGCGCCATATCCGATGGCGATGGAGTTTGTTATTTTCCCAGTCAAAAAGTCGCCTTGAACGTTCCGATAGCCCGCACTATCTCCAATGGCAACACATTTCTCACTACTTGCCAAAGGGATTACCCAATACCCAATAGCAGTTGTGGAAATATGACTACCTGTTCGTAAAGATGATGCGCCGATTGCGGTTGTTTTTTGATAATTGTCTCCCAACAACGCGGCATCTACGCCGATGATAGTTGAGTATCCTGCGGTCAATGCCTTATTCATGGCGTTCGCGCCGATGATGGTCAACTCTTCGTTTTTAGTAGCGGTTGAATTTACAGAATAAACGTATTTCAGTTCGGCCGCGCCGGTGGCGGTCAGCTCTTTTGAGCTTTGGATGATTAATGTATTGCCATTCACTGATACGACCTGAGCCGGTACGACGTCGTTTTGTAAGGTTTGCGCCGTGCCTGATGTAAGGCGGATGCCCACCCAATAAGTCGCTTGCGCACCGCGAATGTTGGGAAATGTAAGCGTGATGTTTTTTCCAGATTGGGCGTAGGTACCTGCTTCCGTTCCCGTCCAGACAACATCTCCGCCATTTGGGGCGCGGTTTCGCTCAAGATTCTCCATCGCGGCAGAACCGATTGCGGTAACTTTTTCGGCCTTTTTTGTATTTCGCGCCGCATTGGCACCAATTGCGGTTTGAGCGGCGCGGCCCTGATATGTTTGCAAGACAGCCTCGCCGATTGCGATTGTTCTTGAGGTCGAAGACGGCCAAAAAACTTCAATGTCGCCACTAAAACCGACTGGAGCAGTACCAGCCATCGCGCCTGCGCCAAGTGCAATATTTGACGAGCCTTCACCCAATCCCTGTCCGGCATTGCGCCCGATTGACACATTAGAGTAACCGCTGGTGATGCCGCGTCCTGCATTACCACCAATACCGATGTTGCGCGTGCCTTCCATGCGTGACTGGTCGTACCATTCAGTAGCGGCCTGCACATTAATCAGGCTGTCGGCCCCAATGGCGATGTTGTCCCTGCTTACTTTAGAAAAGCCCTGCGCACGGTCGCCAATAGCGATTGAGGAAACACATTTCTCCATCTGCTCCATTGCGCCTTCGCCAATAACGATTAAACCCGCGCCAGTCCATTCATTCGATTTGAGGTTGGCTGCTGCACCAGTTCCGGAGATGAATCGACCGATACCGCTTCTGATAGGCTGGTATTGAACATCGACAGTTTTGCCGTTAATCACAAACTTGCCGTTTGTGTATTTGTTTTTTTGCGGGTAGGTATTACCCGTATCAATTGACAAACCCAAGCAATCAACAACTACGTCAAGCGCGGCAGATTCAGCGGCATTCAAAGTGGATAGTGCATTGTTTTTGCTGGCCACATATCCAAAATCATGCAGGTTAAGCATCCCTGAAAACACACGCTTCCAGCGCGTGCCGTCGGTAGAAACAATAACGGTACAGCCGTTATCAGCGGTAGATTTATCGGCTTTATCCGCCACAAACACGCCGCCGCCCACTGTTGTATTGGCGTGATAGGCGTTGACGTTCACATAGCCTGTGCCGCTGTATTTACGCAGAGCATCGATACTGGCAACCTGCGAAGCATCGGCGGCCAACGTTTTAATGGCCGATAAGACTTGGGCATGGTCGGCTTTGTTAGGCTCAATGCCAACCGCGTTTAAAATGCTGTACAACTCGCCTTGTAACTGGTTCAGCCACCATGCGGGTACGGGAGTACCGGGCGTGCGGCGGTCGCCGTCGACAAATTGCTTATTCGGGGTTTGGATTAAGTCCATTTTTATACCTCTTCTTCATATTCAAAGCGGCAATACGTCCATGCCGGTTTTAATTCTTCAAACATCGTTTCGATAATCGGGTCGGTGTACACACTGATGCGGTCGCCCGCACGGCTTTGACCGGCTCGGAAAATATAGGCGGTGGCTTTGCCGTCGGCGATGTCGACGCACCAACGCCAGATGGCGTCTTCGGTATTCAAACAATCACCCGCACAGCTTTCACCTGCGCGGAATTGGTCTTCTTCGTAAATGGTGACGGTGTAGCCTGCCGATTCGGCGATGGCGGTAAAGTAGGCAATACTCAAACCGCCCAAGGCATTGAGTTTGGCCAGCACGGCATCAGTACGTTGTTGGGTATTGGCTCCTGCGGGCGGGGTGATGGCGAGCAGCTCTTCCCAGCGGTACAGGTAATCGTTTTCCGCATCAGGGAACGGCGCATTTTTCACTCCTTCCGCATGGTCGGCCACAATATCAAACACACCCGCTTCGGCTTTGATTTCTGCCGTTTCTCCTACGGTGTCGTAGCTGACGGGCGGACGCATGGCGGCGAGTAAGGTTTGATGGATCACGTGGTGTACTCCACGTTAATACTGCCCGGGCGCAGCCAGTAAATGTCTTCGGCACTCTCCTGAGGCTTGATATTGCCCACAGGGGTGGTTAAGACACGGTCACGCACGCCGTACACTTCGCTGATTAAGGTTTCCAACTGGCTTTTAATTAGGGGGTCTCCGGGCTTTAAGGCATCAAAATAGGCGTTTACAGCTGATTTGATGGCAGCGGTGGCCGTATCGGTATCCGTGCCGCTGCTTAAGGTAATGGTGACGGCCACATTCACGGTCTGGATACTGGGCGCAAGGGCTAGAAAGCCGTTTTTACGGGTAACAGGTCGCACCGCATCGACATGAGCTTGTACGGCGGCCAGTGTTTCTGCGCTGGGGATACCGTTTTCACCCAAAATGACGGCATCGACAAAGCCGTTGCCGCGACGCAAAGGGTAGATAAAGGCATCAACCACACCCGGTACTTCCAAGCACCAATTGCGGAAGTCGTATTGATTACCGCCCGCAGCGGGTCGGCGCAGACGTTCTTCATATCGTGCCAACAGGCTCTCATCGCTTTCGGCATCTGTACCGCCGACCATCGTTAGACGGCGGAACTGTCAATCCCCGCAGGTACGCTTTGCAGCGTAGCCGCGGTTTCGGCGGTTTGATTTTGAGCACTACCCGCAACAGTGGCGATAACGGCTATTTCGGCACTTCCAAGCGCACTGATAACGGCGGATTCGGCGGTTAAATACACCTTATCGCCCACATTGATCTGTTGGCCAACCGGCACCGTTGCGCCGACCGCGCCGCGAACACGCACCTTGCCGCCCGCGAAGGTGGCGGTTTTTCGGTAGATGCCGTATTTAGCGGCATGTTTTTCTAGGTAGGCGCTGTCTGCGGTATCGGCAAAGGCTTGGCGCAAAATCCACTCCTGATGCTGGTATTGGCCTTCGCCCACTGCGGCAATGGCGGTGGCGCGTACATGGTTGTCGCTGCCCGCGTGTACATGGGCGGCAGGGTTTTGGTTTTGCAGGTCGCGCAGATAGTTGGCGCGGATTTGTTCTAAATTCAGTGCCTGCGTCATATCACGGCTACCTTGTGGTTCAGGGTTACTGTATCGCCCGCGGCATCGACGGCTTCAATATGCAGCTTCAGCCAGCCGTGCTGCGGGGCGGATGCGGTTACTTGGATGGATTGGGCGCGTTTGGACTGAATCACGGGCTGCAAGGCTTGCTCGGCGTACTGTTTGGCCAGTACTTCGATGCGCTTTAAATGCTTTTGGCGGCGCAATTCGTGCAGGCGGCTGCCGAGCGTGCGGTCTGCCCAGTAACTGCCCAAGGGCGTGACCAAGCGGATATACAACTCGTTTTCGATGGATTGGGCGGATTGGTTGACCACATAGCCGCCCGTTTGGGGATTAAGTAAAGCGTCCATACCTTTATTTTCAGGTAAGGACGCTTGGAGTTTGGTTTGATGGATGTCAGGCCGTCTGAATTACAGCGGGTCGGATGTCGTGCCGCCGCTGTCGCCGTTGTGTTTGTGGTCGGAGCCGACATTTTTGCCGTTGTTGGTCAGTTTGCCGGTAGTGTCCAAATCGCCGACCATCTGCACATTGCCGGTAAATGATGTGCCGCTGCCGCCTTTCACTGCCATGCCGCCGTTGCCGTTGATTTGACCCTCGGCGGTAATCTGCGCGGTGCAGCCTACATTGGGCGCGTCAATATTCACGCCGCCCGGTGCTTTGATATTCAGCGTTTCGCAGTCAATTTCGATAATCCGGCCTTTCTTTAACACCATCTTGGCACCGTCGGCGTTGTAAACCGCCGTTTCGCCTTCGGCAAGGCCGGTAATGCGGTATGCGCCGTTGGTGGTGGTGACGATGATGCCGTGGCTGGTTTTGCCGCCCAACGGTACGACGACGCAATCGCTGCCTGCGGGCGGGTTCGACGTAAAACCGAAGTTTTCGGCGTGTTCCAAGTCCTGCACGGTTTCGCCTTCCAAACCTTCCACTTGGATTTGCTGCACGCCGCCGGCTGCTTTGACGCGGGCGATTTTGCCGCGGAAGGCTTGGCGGATGCCGTTAAATGCCCGTCGGATACGGTTGTCTATGGTTTTTGCATCCATTTAAATCACCTGCAATTCCTGTCCGGCCTGCTTGGCTTGGCGGCGTTTTTTCGGTTTGGCGGCTGCGTGGCCGTTGGCTTTGCGGCTTTCAGACGGCCTTTTGGTTTTGCCCGATTTCTTCGGCGGGTCGGCATCCAATACCCATGCGCCGTCCTCTTTCAGTGTCAGCACGGTTTCGGTGGGTTGGCCGCGACCGCCGATGAAGGTTCTCGCCATCAGGAAATACACCGCGTCGATGCCGTCCGGTTCGCTCAATACGTTGATGCGCTGACCGGGCTGCCACAAGGTACCGTCGTCAGTGCGGTGGCCTTGTACGGTGGCGGTAATTGTTAAGCCTTCCAGCCTGCTGTCGGCCAGCCGCTTTTTCGCCTTGCGCTGCGCTTGAGCCTGACTGTCGATGTCCGGCTCGGTGACGATTAGGGGGCGGTGCAGTTTGACGGATTCGTCTTTGGCGGTGGCTTTGATGTTGTTTTTGCCGCTGTGGCTTTGCGCCAATACGGTAACTTCGCTGTACCGTGCCGCCATATCGCGGTTTACTTCCAGACGCTTGATGTTGTTGTTTTGGCCGTTGGTCCGTAAAACCAGTTCGGCCACCGGTGCGGCGGTGTAATCGGGACCGCCGACTACCAGCGTGCCGTCCGGCTCCAGCCACGGCCACAAACCGTTTGCCTCGGCATATTCCAGCAGGGCGTCCCACGCGCGGCTGCCCGGCTCGATCTGCACTTTGTGGGTTTTGTCGGTTTTGGCGGCATCAATGCGGATTTTGGCCAAACCCAAAGGCTTGACGATTTTTTCGATGATTTGGTTTAAATCCATATCTTGCGCGTTAAACAGCGGGGCGGAGCAGTCCAATAGCACGCCCGCATCGTCGCGGCCTTGTATGGTTAAGGTTTTGCCGCCTTTTTCGGTAACGGTCTGCACGCGGTCTATGCGGCCGCTCAATACCGTATCGCCGCCCACACGCACTTCCACCTTGTCGCCCGCCCGCACCGCATCGGGTTTGGCATCGACGGGGCGGCCGAGCATGACTGAAAAGTCATCGGCGGGGGTGAGCAGGTCGGAAACAATGTCGTAATTCGTCCATTGGCCGTGTGTTTTACCGTTAATCAGCAGCGTAACGGTGTTATCTGGCGTAGGCATTCAGTACCGTGCCTTTCTCAATAAAATTCGGGTGGCGGATTTGCGGATTCAGGCGCAAGAGTTCGCCAAAGCGGCTGTAGTCGCCGTACCACTCAAAGGCCAGCAGGTGCAGGCCGATATCGCAGGTGACGGTTTTCTGTACCAGCGGCGGCTTCATATTGATGACTGTAAACGCCTGTTTTTGCAGTTTATGCGCCGTATTGCGCAGACTTTCGGTAAGCGCGGCGGCAGTTTCCAGATAAGGGGCTTGCGGCAGCAGCCCGGCCACTTCGATGCGTTGGTACACATCATCGGCACTGTCTACCGGTGTTTGATACAGCCGCAGCAGGCAATAGGCCAGCTTGTCGGCTTTGGTTTCATCCGCCAGCATCATGGCCAAGATGCGCTGGGCGGCCAAAGCACGCTGCAAGGCGGCACGGGTATCGGCCAGCAGACGCGAGATTTCCACAGGCGTCAAAGTCGGCTCGTTCAGTTGTACGGCCAAAATATCGGCGGCTTGTTCGGCCAGCGCACACGCGCCAACGGTGGCGGTAAGCGCGGTAAAGGCAGCCACATCTTCGGGCTTGGCGCGTTGGATTAAATCTACCGCCGCCACACTGCCTTCGGTTCCGCGGCTGACCTGCCACGGCGTAGCGGCCGCTTTAGATACGCCGCCCACCATGTCGCGCCAGCCGTCCAGCCCGCTTTTACCGACATTGTGCATATTGGCCAGCGCACCAAACACAGATTTCAGCTCCGCCACCAATACGCGCGGGCTGTTCAGCAGGTTCAGGCCGCCGGTGAAGATGCCGTTTACCTGCCCATACAATACGCCCACCACCATTAATACCGTGGCATGAAAAGCATTCCAGCGGCTTTGCGCTTTCTGAATTTTGTTTAAGGCCGTCTGAAACACCTCGAAGCCCTGCCATGCGGCCAAGTCGGCAAGGAAATCCACTTCGTCGGCCAAGGCTATCGGCAAGTCGCGGTCGAAAAACGGCGCGGCTTTGACACTTTGCTTAAAGGTCATCCGCACGGTGCAGTAGTCGGGGTTTTCTTCGTTGTGCGCGACCTCGAAATCCGCCACTACGCAATCTGGCACGCTGCCGTAAATCGGGTGGATCAATTCGCCCGCGCCCGTTTCGCACAATACGTTCAGCAGGTTTTGCAGGCGGCCTTCGTAATCTTCACCCCACAATACGGCGGTCAAGGCCATATCCATCGCAGATACACCCGTATCTTCGATGTCCGCGCCCTGTACGAACGGGTATTCGTGTTCCGCCAGCGCGTGGGTGCCGCGCAGCGTGTCGTCGATGACGTCAAAGGTAACGCCCTTGAAGCCCGCATCCAGTAAAGTGTCTTTCCAAGCCATTAATTTTTCCTACTGTTGCGTTCTACTGCCTGATTCACATAGGCCATAATGTTGCCGTTTTGCACAGTAACGGTAATCGGAATCGGCTTGCCTGCCGCCGCCTGCATTTGTGCGGCAGCAGCCGTCATCTGTGCCGCCGCGCCGGTAATCTGCGCCGTTGCCGCCTGATTCTCCGCCGCCGCCTGCACATACTGCTGGCTTGCCTGCTGGTTGGTTTGTGCCGATTGGTTAAGCTGCGCCATACTCTCTTTTAAAACAGGACTATCGAGCGGGGCATTATTGCCGCCCAGTTCTTCACGTTTGCGCAGATATTCGGCTTTCGCCCCCGCTGAAAAATCAGGCAGGATACTTTCCAGCCAAGACGATAATTTAGCAAACGGTTTTGACCATTCCGCATATTTGTCGCGCTGCCCCGCCAAATGGGTTGCCCCGCCCATTACGGCCAACGGTGTCGCACCGAGCGCGACGGGGCCTAGCGAGGAGGCCGAGGGCATCAGACGGCCCGCCTGTAAGGTTCTGCTGCTTCCGCCGAACAGTTTGGAAAGCAGGCCGCCGCCCCCAAACATAGAGCTTGTACCGGCCGCCGCCGATGCGGTCGCTGAATTTTTCAAATGCGCCGTATTCGGCTTCTGATTTGGCGAGGGAGAATTGGGATTTTTTAAACCCCGAACCTTCGGCGACGAATCCGTATGCACCGTCCACCGCACCCGCCGCATTTGTCTGGCCTGCTTGCAGGCGGGTGAGTTCCTGTTTGTTGTTGACCAATGCCAGCAATGCCATCAATGCCTGACGGTCGGAAACCAGCTTCCCGATGGCAGTGCCGTCTACCAAGGCCTTTTGGTTTTCCAGCAAAGCCAGCTTGGCTTCATCGCCTTGCGCGGCATTAATCTGTTTCATCAGAGCGGCGGACTTCTTATCCTTGGCCGTGATTTCTCCGACAATGTCCACCAGCGCATCAAGCGAGTTCATGCCTGCTGCCTGCCGTTTGTTCATGCTAGCGGTGAAATCGAAACCTTCTTTGCCGTTGATGGTAATTTTTTTGGCTTTGGTCACAATATCCTGACTGTTGATTTTTGCCAGCAGGTTGACTAAGTTGTTGCCGGCTTCGTCGGTACTGCCCGCCGTCATAAACGACAATTGGTTGGCATTGAGCAGGCTGGAAAAATTATCCAGCGTCGCGCCCATACCGGCGTTTTTCATTGCAGCCAACTGCTGCGGCAGCCAGCGCGACATGTCTTTCAATTCAAAACCGCCGTCCGCGCCCGATTGCAACGCACGGTCAAGCAGCGACGGAATATCCGCCTCTTTAAACCCCGCCTGCAACGCCTTGGTTACGATGTTGGCAATATCGTTTCCTTCCGTATTGGCGGCGGTGGCGGTTTTCATAACGGTCGGCAGCAGTTTTTTCACGGCTTCGTCGCTCATCGCTCCGCTGGCCACCATTGTATTCATGGCTTCCAAAGCGGCATCACGCGTCGTTCCGCCGACATAGGCGGCATCCATGACCGATTTCTTGATTTCCTCCATACCTGCGCGCTTCTCGGCCATGCTCTTGCCTGCATACATGGTATTGGCGGCATGACGCAATGATGTGTCAAAGTCCATCGTCCGGTTGACCGGCTGCGCCAATACATAAGCTCCTGCCGCCGCACCCGCCGCCACGCCGGCCACACCGCGCCCGATTGTCCGGACTCCCGAACCGATACGTTGCAAACGGCTTGCACCGCCGTTGATTTCGGCAGTCAGCTCGCGTACACGGCTGCGCGTTATCTGTGCAGCCCTCGCCAGTTCGCGTTGCGAAGCCATGCCGCTTTTGGCCAAACGGTTGTAAGCCGCCTGCGTTTGTTGGATTTCACGGCGGATTTGGTGTTCAGTACGGATGCCCAAACGGGCGGTAGCGCTGTACATCTCTTGATGTTTCAGCTTGACTGCTGCGGCTTTCTGCAACTGCCGGCTGCCTGTTTTTTCCGCTTCCGCCGCCAAACGGCGGAGGCCGGGCGTGGCGTTGTCCTTAAACTTAGCAACCAGTTCTACACTATGCTGGCTCATTTTTTCTTACGCTTGCTGATAAAGGTTTGGGTCTGACCGCCCGTGGCGGCAGATGGTTTGACGTTCGCAGGAATAAACCACGGCATCACTACCGGCGCGGCACGGCCGCGCTCGATTAAGTCGGCCTGTTTTAACCAGCCTTCCAGTTCGGGTTGGGTCATGCCGTCGATTTGGGCGGGCGTGATGCCGTATCGGCCGAGTTTTAAGACGGCGTATCGGTAACGGTCGGCGCGGGGTGCGGGCAAAGCCGCTTTTTTTGCAGCAGCTCTTGCGCCCAGTACAGCGCGTCAAAGTCAGCAGCAGCCATCTCATCAAGCAGCAAATCAGGTGTCAAAGATTCGGCTGTTAAACCACCCAATTTATCCAGTGACGCGGCATAGGCGGCAACCAGCCGCGGCTGGCCTTCAAGTTGCGGATCAATCGCCATGTCCTCGCGCACGGTTAAAAGGTGCATGGAAAAATCATGGTGCATTTCGCCATCAATCACACCGATGCCGTATTTCAGACGGCCGGCAACGGTTTTCAGGTCGGGAGAAACGCGTAATTCGTAATCTTCGATAGCGCGGGTGAGTTCGGGGGAAAATTCAGACATAAAAAAGCCCTTAAACGTTGGTTAAACCTTGTATAAATCAAGGCTTAATTGTCACTTAAGGAGATGAGATGGGCGACTAAACACGCGTCAGTAATGAAAAAACCCCGCTTAGCGGGGCTTATATATTCCTAAACTTTCACAGGAATTTTAAATGGCTTCCCATTTTTAGAAACAATTTTCTTACCACTTTTGGTGGTAAAAGACTTTCTAAAAATGTATGCACCTGTATCGTCCACCAAGTCGGGGGTAACGGGAGCCTTAGTCATAGCCATAATGGCACCTCCAATTGTAAAAATGGTGGCCATCACTTCGCTTTTCGTGGACAAACAAATCTGAAAAATATATACTCAAGTCCCTTTCAAGTATTTCTCTTTGAAATCTGTTTGCAGTTAGCGGATGGAGAACTACACTTGTACAGCATATTGGAAGTATGCTAGTACACCACAATAATGGCTTGGGATGCGCCAACATTCCAAGTCATTTCTCTTTTTAAAATCGTAAGCTTAACTGTTCTGGTACATATTTAATTCCCATGTTTCTTAAAATACATTTTGCAAACTCATCAGCTTGCCATTCTGAATCTTCCTGTTTCGTGGGAAGAACTTCACTATAATGCAACATGGCTTTATGCCCTAAAAGCAAATGCCCCAATTCATGAAAGAAAATAAAGATAGCCTCGTCCTCGCCATTGCAAATGCGAGTATAGAGGCTATTAGGCATCAGAATCGTTCCGTTATGGCACATTGCGTTGGTAATGACTAGCCATTCAGAATCAGCAACAACATCAATTACAATGCCATACTCTTCCAGCATTTCCATAAATGCATCCATTTTTTTACGAGTACGCTTATCTACTACCAAAAATTTGGCAGCTTCGTTTGCAAAAAACTGAATCGTTTCTTCGCTTAACATTCCCACACGCACACCACGCATTGAATAATTAGTTTGCTGCATCATCCCTTCTTTCTGTGAATCTTTATGATGAATGGTTCTTAATAATTCAGCAAATTTGTCCAATTGCTCTTTGCTGAAGTCTGAACTGGCAAAACCAGCCACCAGCATTTGTTGTTGCAGGCTTAAGCCGCTTAACGATACATTCTCATTAGAAACCATCGCTTTTTGCTTTAAACCGTCTATTGGTTGGCCTAAGTTTTCAAAAAAATCTTCAACCTTTTTAACAAAATCCATTGGCACTTTACTACGACCAGTTTCAATAGCACTCAAAAAAGCAGGAGAAGTACCTAATGTAGCAGCCATCGTTTGCAGAGTTTGTTTAGTTTGACGACGAGCCTCACGAACGGCTGCGCCGAATTTAGTCAGTCCCATTGTTCAAGCTCCTTTTCATGTGTTTGCAGCATTACTGCCACATTCAACGTGGCTAAATAATATCAAAGGCTTTTTTAAAATTCAAGTATTTTACTTGAAAAATTGAATTTTATTAAAAACAGTGTAATAAAAACAACAGAAGCCGCTTCAGCGGCTTCTGTTAACAAGAAAATCTTTACTCCAACACCTTCCGAATCGCAAAACCGGTCACATCCACCACCAGCTCATTATCTACGGTATAGCTGTCACCCGCTTCGGTGGCGCAGAAGCCGAGGTACGATGTCGGGCGCGCGCCTTCCACGTCGGGAACTAGGCTGATTTTGGCGTCGTCGATCTTTGCCCAGTCCACCGCCGTGCCGTCGGTCGGCACCACGGCGGTAAAGGTAATGTCGTATTGGCCGACGCCGCGGGTAAAGCCTTTGACGCGGCGGGTGCGGTTCATGGTTTTTACGGGCTTTTTGCCGGTGTTGTCTTTCACGTCGATTTTGGTTACTTGGACTTCGTTCGCGCCCAGATAGAGGATGACGCTGCCAACGTATTCGGTACTCATGTTTCAGCCTTTCTTACAAATATAAATCTACAACCATACCTACTACATGCAGGCCGTTGACGACATCGCTGGGAATGCGGCAGTTCAACATGCCGGTGTTTTGCAGGTCGCGTTCCACAATCAGTTTCGGCAGGTTTTCTTCCACGCGCTCCAAAATTTCCAGCTCTTCGCAGCACATCAATACGTCAATCAGTTCGCTGCGCACGCGCGGCGGGGTGCGGTCGCTCAATTTGTCGCGCGGGAATCTTAGGGCGATGCGGTCGACGCAGGCGCGGCTTACATAAATCAGGGTGCGCACGGTGGTTACGTCCAGCAGGCTTTCGTCTGCCGTGCCGTTGGCGGTTTTGGTGTAGGTGGTGATGGCGCGCACGATTTGCGCCTGCGTACCGGCCGGACTGGTTTCAATCGGGGTAACACCGTTATAAAGGGCGTTTTCCTGCTCGGTGCGCATGGTTTTGTCTTTGCTTTCGCACACGCCGATGCTGTTTAATGCCAGCGTGTTCAACGGGCGGGCGGGGTCTTCTTCGCTCGCCATCACAGCGGCAAAGGCGGCGGCCAGCTCGCAAGGCAGGCTGGGGGTGCCGCGATACCACGCGCTGACGATATGGCCGTGGTTCAGACGGCCTGCCAAGGTGGTGGCTTGCGCCAGCGTACCGGTTTGGCCGTATACGCATATTGCCCAGCGTTTTTCCATCGGGCTGGCTACGGTATCCAAATGGGCACGCAGTTTCAGCAGGTTGGTTTCGTCGTTGATACCGCAGGCGATGATGTGGTGGCCTTCGGCGACTACGGCATTGAGCGCGGCGGCAATATCGGGGTTGGCATCGCCGCCCGTCATGGCGGTAACGGCGGCGGTAATGCCTTCGGCGGTATTGCTGGTTTTGATGCGGATGGCGTTGCCGGCCGTACCTTTGTTTTTGGCGGTAAGCGTCACCACTGCTTCGGCAACGGTGGCGGTAACCGGCAAATCGGGCACGGCATCGATGGCGGCTTTGACGGCGGCGGCAACGGTGGCTGCGGTGTCTTCGGCGCCGATGCCGATGGTTAAAGTGTCAGCATTGGCAATGCTCACACGCAACACGCCTTGGGTATTGGCAGTACCGCTTAAGGTGATTTTACCGCCGGCGGCCACTCCGGCCTTGTTGTCGGCTACGGTAATCAGGCTTAAATCGGCATAGGCATAGGCTTTAATCGCGGCGGTAACCATTAGGTGCGCCATGCTGCCTGCGCCGTATTTGGCGGCCGCATCGGCGGCGGAAAACACGTTTTCCAGCTCGGTAAGCTCACCCAAAGCGGGATTGTTGTGCTGCGCCACAATCAACACGCGCTGTTTGTTGGTGGGCAGGTTGCGCACGGCCAGCTTGGTGTTCCACTCGGCGTACACGCCCGGCTTGCGGGTGCTGGCGGGGATTTTTTCGAAATTGATGTTTGCGGATGCCATTATTTGCTGCCTTTCGCGGGTTGGGTGTCTTCGGTTACGACCACAAGGTCGCCGTATTCGATACAGCGGCGGTAATAGGCGGCATCGGGTACGGTAACGGTTTCTTGGTCGGTAATGTATTCATGTGGTTTACCGGCCAGCGGCACTTGCAGGCCGTCGGCGGCGCGTACTTTAATGGTTTCGTTCATGGTTTCACCTTGGTTTCAACGGTGGCCGCCATATCGGCGGGTTGGTCGGGGGTTTTCGGCGGGATACGCAATTCAAGGTTCACGCCTTTAAAGTCGGGATGTTCGGGTTCGGTGCGGCCTTGGTATTCGGATACGTCGGCATATACTTTCGCCTGTTGGCCGTCTGAAACCGCAGGCCGCGGCCAATCGCCGTCTTGCAGCGCGTCTTCAAACCAATACGTTTCAAATTCCAGCGCAAACACACTAACGGCGTCTTGCTCCATTTGGCGGCTGAACAGGCTTTTGGCCGCCCCCGGTTGCAGACGGTCTATCTGTAAGCCCAGCGATTGATTGGTCAGCAGGTGGCGGCAGGTCTGCATCAGGCGGTAGGTGCCGACATCATGGCGGTGCAGGCCGCCGAAACGGCTGTCTGCTTCGCTGCCGCTGGCACGGTCTCCCACCAATACCGTGAATTGGCCAATCGCTTTAAAACGGCTGCCGCGCGTATCGTGGCGGATGGTGTCTTTGATGCCGGCAAACATGACCCACACGGCGGGGAACTGGTTGACCACCTGCGCCAAACCTTCGCCGTCGAACTCGCCGCCGTAAGTAAAGACACCCGTTACCATTTGGCCGAGGCCGTCTGAAAGCCGCTGCCTGATGGCTTGTTCAATAGACGCTATCACGACCGAACACCTTTTCCTGTGTGGTAAACATCACGCCGTTGCCTTGTACGGCGGGCTTTTCGCCTGCGGGTTCGGTAACGCCCAAGCCGACTTTCCCCGCCGCCACCAGTTGCAGGAATTTCACTGCCGCTTCATAGCGGTGCACAATGTCTTCGGTAAGCTGCCGTTTGCCGGTACACAGGCGGTACACCGCAATATCGCAGCAATACACGGTTAAGATGCGCAGCGGCTTGGGCAGAGGCAGGGTATAGCGGTTCATCAGATAGCCGTCGATTTCGGCGGCGGCATCATCCAAAGCCTGCTGTGCGACGGTTTCGTCCACCGCGCCCTTGCGGGACAAGTCGGTCAGGCCGGTGATGGTGGCTTCGCCGAAACGCGCCACCAAATCGGCAACGGCGGCGTAGCTCATGATGCGTCCGTCGGCAGGGCTTCGCGCGCTTCAACCATACGGTCGCCAATCAGGCGCTCAAAGTCGGCGGGTTCGAAGTCGGCACGGCGCACAAACGTCCAGTTCGGCTGTACATGGTAGCCGGCGCGGAAAAACGCATGGCCGTGTTTGCTCTTAATCGCCACCACTTCGGCATCTGCGGCGGGTGCTCCGCTGCCGGTGTAAAAGGCGGCTTCCGCTTCAGGTGTCAAAGTTTCGCCGTCTGAAATGCCGCCGGGTGCAAGGCCGGCTTCAAGCAGTCTTTCCAATTTGGCATTGCGCTCTTGCGCGGCGGCCAACTCTGCCTGCGCTACCTGAATTTCGGCATTGGCTTTGTCTAATTCGGCTCTCAAGGCTTCAATCTCGGCCTGTAAGGCAGCGGTTACGGTTACCTCTTCCGGTTGGACATCGACGGTCGCGCCAACTTCCTGTCCGTTTTTTTCTTTTGCCATTTTCTATCCCTTCCGGCGGGCGGTGTCCGCCTGTTCGTTACAGCAACCAAGGCGATACGATGACTTTCGCCTTGCCTTTGTTCGGGTTGTACGCGCCGTTGGCCAGGCGGTCGCCTTCCACCAGCTCTTTGGCCGCATTTTCCAAAGCAGGCGGTACCAGCAGCACATTCGGGCGGATGGCCAGCGGTCTGCCGCCGTCGCCTTTCAGGCTCACCATCGCGTTGTAGGCTTTCTCGAAACCGGCAGCGTCCAGTTTCTCTTGCGATTTCGCCGCCATCTGCCAGAAGCCCAAGCCCACGTTGCAACGGCCGTCCACGCCGTAGCGGTATTCGTTGCGCATGAATACGCCTTCGTCGGTATCGGCGGTCATGGCGGTAAACTGCTTCGCTTTACGCTCTTGGTAAATCAACGGTTTCAGGGCGCGGGTAGTGTCCAGCAGATACCAGGCCGCTTCGCTGCCGGCGAAAATATTGGATACGGTACTGGCTTGACCGGTGCCGTCCACTTTTTCATACACGGGATGGTCGGTATCAAAGAAGTTCTGACCGTCGTAACACAACGTGGCGTGTGCGTTTTTCAGCAAGGCAAACACCAATTCGTCGGGATGCACCGCCGAAGCACGGCCCATCTCGGTCATCATCGGCGCGTAAATGCCGACGTTGTCGTCTTCGATGTCGTTGCGGTTGACCTTGACCGAGCTTTCAAAATGCTTGTTGGTGATGGCATAGCCGTGCGCCTTCATATCTTGGAATACGCGGTCGCCCACCCATTCGCGGAAAGCGGGCCATTGGCCGAGCCAGCCGTAAGTATTGGACGCAGTGGAAGACGGAATGACGGTGGCGATTTCCTTGTATTGGCTTTCCGCCATTTTCAGGCCGTCTTGGAAATTCTTTTTAAAGCCGGTGAACAGGGCTTTTAAGGTGTCTGGTGTGATAATCATGTTGTCTTTTCCTTTATCGGATTACTTGGCCTTCGCATAATCTTCGGCAGAGATGCCCAATTGCGCGGCGACGGCTGCTTCTTCGGCGGTCAGCGCGGACGTACCGTCTGCGCCGCCTTTGCCGCCGGTCTGCGTTTTGCTCAAAGCGGCCAGTGCCAAGCTGCCGTCAATCAGGGCTTTAAACGCTTCAGGGTCTTTGGCGGCCAGTTGGCGCGCCGATGCTTCTTGATGCGGCAACAGGCGGCCGTCTGAAAGCGCGGCACGGATCAGGCCGTCTGAAGTACCGCCCACTTCCATTGCAATCACTTTTTTGCTCAACGCGGCCACTTGCGCTTTGAGTTCGGCTACCTCGCCGTCGTCGGCATTGCCGCCTTGCGGCTTGTCTTCGGGTTTGCCGGCATCGCCTTTATCGCCTTCGCTACCTTGCGGTTCTTCTTTGGGTGCGGCCAGTGCTTCGGCAAGCGTTTTACCGCCCAGCTTTTCCTGTGCTTCGGCCAAAGCCGCTTCGATGGCTTTGTCGTCGGCATCCGCCGCCAAGCCCAAGAGCTTGATTAAAGCTTCCTTGTTCATACTTGTTTCCTGTTTGGGGTTGATAGAGTTTTGGCGGCTCAATGCAGCCAGAGCCATGCCGTCCAGTGCGGGCGAATTGGTCAACGCCACACTGTGCAGCCCGCGTACATTGCCCAGCGTGTCGTATTCGAGTACCGGCGACAGATAGCGGTATTCGCCGCTGTCTATCATGTCTTTGGCGCGTTGCGTCCATTTCACTTCGCCCATCAGGCCGCGCTCGTCATCCCATACATATTTGCTGATCCAGCCGGCGGCAGGGTTTTGCTGCCCCGTTTCGGCGGCTTTCAGCGTGGCGTGTTCGTAGTCGACCACAAGGTCGGTTTGCGCGGCGTCAAAGGCGGCAATGATTTGCTGTGCCAAATCGGCAGACATCGTCCAGTGCGGCACACCCGTATCGGTGCGGCCGTCAACCGGTGCGAATTGGCCTTTGGGTACGATTTTGATTAAGCCGTCCGAACCGCCGACATGGGCGGCGGATAAGGCGGCAAGAAGGGTTTTGGTGTCCATAGCCCGCATTGTGCGGCAGCCGCGCCCTCGTCAAAGCTTGGCCTATGTCAGACAGATGAATTTCTAGGGAAGGGAAATGTACTTGCAGAGATACGCGTGGGATAGTGTTCAAAAGGTGTTCAAACGCGCGCAGGATTGATTTTCAGGCGATGGGTAGGGGTAAGTATGGGTTAGGGCGTTTTCGGGCTGTTTTTCGGCATTTTTCAGGCAGGCATGATTACCGCCCCTGAATGGCCTGTGCCAGATATTCCGCCACCGCATCGGATAGGGCCTTTTCGTCCTCCGGTTGCAGGGTCATAAACGGGCGTGCGGGAATATTGCTGCCGGGGTGGTTAACCTGCTTGGCAAAGCGGCCGCCGAATTTCAACGCTTTGCCTTTTTTCGGTCTAATCAAGTGTGGCGAGGTTTTCCCACCGAAGTTATGGATAGCCGCATATTCCACATTGGTGCCGACCACCGCCGTATCGTTGGTACTGCTCGGCGTAATCGAATTGCGCAGGCGGCCGCTGGCTTGCAACAGCCCCGAACCTTCACGCGCAGTCGGATATTTGCGCGGCGCCCAAGCGGGACGGCCTCCGGCGGCGAAATTCTCCAGTACGGCGTTGCGCATGATGCGGGCAAGCCGCGTCATCAAAGGCTTGGTGTGGGAGGTATGCCGCGCCGCAGCGTTTAAGCTGTTTTGCAGGGTGTCTGTGTTGATTTTTATCTCAATCATGGTATATTGGTTCCAACAGCCATAAAACTCGGGTTTCCTACTGGAAAGGTTACGGCCACGTTACCGTGTCGCGTATTATCCTGTTCGAATCAGGCAAAGAGTTTTATGGCTTTTTCCATATTGTTTCATACCCGTACAGTAAGCTATCCACCTGTTTATCCGTTTCTGCAATCATGCCGGTGTTGACCATATTCAAGGTCAGATGTTCTTTCTTACCTGTCAACGGATGTCGGGTTTTCACATCATAGTCCAGCGTTACCACCAGCTTCCCCTTGCCTGCCGACAGCGGATACACAAATGCCAAAAACTGTTTGGCATCGTCATTTCGTCCCGCCTTGCCCAATAAAATCTGCTCCGGCTCTTGCAGTAGTTCGGGTATCTTCTCCCAAAACGATACCGGCAGCGGCTTGACCTTCTTGTCGCGCAAAGCGTGCAATACCCGCTCGTCGCTTATGGCAATCACGGCGGATTGCGGGTAAATTTTCCTTGCCGCCAATGCGTCCAACACGGGCAGGGCCAATGCGCCCACATACAGCGTTTTCCCGCGCGCTACTTTTTCCGCATCCACCCGCCGTACCATTTGCGCCGCCTGTTGCGATACCGCCCGCATCAAATCAGGCTGTTTTAAGGCCGTCTGAATCGATACGCTCGCCAGTTTCGGCGGCAGTTCCACTGCACGCTGCATCTGCAACTGCCCCAAGTTGGCCAAATGGCTTTTACCGACATTGTGCTGAAAGCCCGCATCGGTATAAAAGCGGCGGCCGTCCGGCAGCTTTACCGCTTTGGCGGGGCGGGTATCGCCCTTGCGGTTGACCACCACTTCCGTATCTTCAAGCTGCGCTTTTTGCGGCAGCAGATTGCGCCGTTTCAAATCACTGTCTGAAAGCGCCCGCACGGTACAGCGGCAATTGAAGCCGTTGGGCGGGTAGAAGTAATCCCAAAACGGGTCGTCGATGTGATACACCGCACCATGCGCCGCCGCATGGCTTTGGCGGGTGCGGCTGTCCAAAATGGCCGAATATTGCAGCCACGGCGCATCATCCCGACCTTCTTCAAACGCCTGCCAATGACCGGCCATGTAAGCCGATTGCATCTGAGTGCGGAAAATCGTTTCCATGCGGTGTTTGGTAATACCGCGTCCGAGGACTTCGCCGGTGTCTCCGTCCACAATATCGCCGTCTTTGAGCAGATGCCAGTCATGCGCTTTCAGACGGCCTTGCACTTCATCGCGCCAAGCCTCAAACGATTTGCCCGATTTCGCCGCCTCATACATTGCCGCGTGAAACTCGCCGACAATATCCTGCCTGTGTATGCCTGCAATCGTCCGCGCCTTGGTCTGCGCCTCATTCCATTTCACATCCCAGTCGGGCGGGATATGGTAGCCCAAACCTTCAAAATATTTGACCGCCGCTTCCGGCTCCAAACCGAAGGCAAAACCCAAATCAGCCATTGAGCCGCCCCCACAGGTCGGAGATGAAAATCACCCGCGCCAAGGCCGTCTGAAATTCGGCGCTGTCTAAATGCGGATAAGCACGCAACAGCCGCTCCTGCACCTCTTCATAGCTGTCGCCCTCGGCCAAAGCCTGACCCAACCCGCGCAAAAACGGCTCAATATGCTCGGGCAGGGCGATTTTGCCCAAACCTGCGTTATCGATGGCCGCCTGCCCCATATCCAAGATTTCGCCCTGCCTGCTCAAGGCCACGCGGCGGTAACTTAACGGCGCAACTTTGACACCTTCGCTTTCAGCCGTCTGCAAAGCCAATACCGGCTCGTCGTCCGAAGCCAGCGGAATCGCCAGTTTTTCCTGCGCCCACGCCAGCGGAATCTTCATGCCCATCTCTACCAGCCTAGGCAAAGATTCGGCGTAAACCGCCATATCTTCGGGTAGCTGCGTATCAAACTGGAAACGCGGCAGGCAGGTTTCATCCACGTTGCCTTTATTCAGCCGCAGCAGGGGCAGAATCAGTTGCTGCGTTATCGTACCGGCAAGCTGCTTGGCATCCGACACCAACAAATCATGGCGCACCTCGTTATGCACCTGACCCAGCGCGTTGGTACTGGTTTTACCGTCGGCCATGCTGGTAAGCGTACCGCCCAGAATCGCTTTCGACGATGTTTTATCCGCCCAGTCGATCATCGCCATAAACGGCTCGCTGCTGCCGTTGGCGGCATTAAGCAATTCGATATTCATGGTTTCGGGGATAATGCCCGCGGCGTTGTGTCCGATTTCCTTTACCGCCCGCAGCAGCGTGGTTTTATCGGTTTCGTCCGCCCCCACCGCATATTTGCCCAAACGCGTCGGCAGGCCGTAGATTTCCAGAAACTCGGCCAAATCGCGCACCGAATAATTCTTAAACAGATACGGCCAAACCAGCGTGCGCATCAGCCCGCCGCGTACCAGCAAACCCGAACGGCTGCGGTGTTTGTGTACCAGCCAGCCGAACGCCCACAGCTCTTCCCCATCCGGATTATCCTGTTTGGCCAACCGCACATTATCGGCACCGTCCACCTTAAACCAGCCTTGCGGACGGTGGATAAAGTTTTTCGGCAGCCACAGGCCGCCTATTTGCTGCCATTCGATTTCCACACAGGCAAAGCCGTGCCCGACCGCATCTAAAAGGTCGAACATCATGTCTTCGAAATCGGGCAGACGCTCAATCCATCCCTTGACTTCTTCGGCCAGCCGCCGTTCGGCGTCGGTGCTGTTCGGCGGCGGCATCACGCGCCAATCCAGCCCGATGACCGCCCGCTTGCGCTTGCTCATCTCGGAAAAGATATGGCCGTCTTTCTCCTCGATGTCGGCAAAGAGTTCCGACTGCGCCTTCATATCGCCGCGCTCGGCAGCTTCCAAAATGCCGTGCAGCTTCTGCGGTGTCAAACCTTTGCTCGGGTGTTCGTGAGTCTGGGTGTTTTGGGTAATTTCCGCCGTTTGCGGGGTAGATTTCGGTGTATAGCGGCCCGGCAGAATTTTGCTCAATGCACTGCTGAAAATGTTTTTCATAAATAAAAAAAGGGCAAGTTAAACTTGCCCCAATTCTCTGCTGCCTGCATTAATCGTAAGCCCTGCCCGGTGTCAGTTTCACCATGCGCCGCTGCCGAAACCGCCGTCCGTCCCATGTTTCGTCACCGCCATATATTCCACCGGCGCACTGTTGGCCGTTGCCCCCGACCACAACATATGCACCGCATCGGGGCCGTCGTCATGGTCTGCCTTGGGAAAATGGCGAAACTGTTGGATTAAGGTTTGCTGATTGGCATGAAGTAAAATCAACCCGTTGGCCATGTGCGGCTGCAAAGTCTCAATCCGCAGCAGCTTGTCGGCAATCGGTTTGACCGCCCGCGCCGGCACGGGAATGCCTTTTGCCGCACTTCGTTTTACCAGCTCGTCTTTCAGGAACTCCTGAAACTGCACCGTTTCCACAAACCACAGCTTGCACTTATATTGCGCATGCAAGCGGATAACGTCTTCAATAATCAAATCGGGCAAACGCTTCTTAATTTGCGCTTCCACGATAAACAGCTTGCCGCTGCTTCTTTGATACCCGCCCACGATAATCGCACTCGGGTCGCGGCTGGCCCCCGCTTTGCCGAGCGAAGGGTCGAGCGCGCCGAAATACACCAAATCGGCGGGCAGTTCCGCCCAAAACTGCATGGCTTGGGCAAACGGTGCATCTTCACCGCTCACCGGATCATTCTGATATTCCGAATCGAAAGCCGCGTGTCCGTCGCGGGCGCGGATTTTCATCAAAGCCAGCACGCCGCGCGCTGCCCAAGAAGTTTCCGCCCCGCGTTCCATTTCCGCTTTGTTCGTTTGATAGAACGCATCGGCCACCAACTCACCTTCATTGCGGTACAACTCTTCCCATCTGTCCCACAAATCCATGCGGTCGGGCCATTTCAACATGGCTTTAAACTTGATGCCTTTCCAAAACGGATTATTGAGCGTTCGGTTCAACACACTGTCGTAATGCAAAATCGTGCCGATATAAATCACATCGTATTTTTGCCCCACACCACCGAGCGGCAGCACGGTTTTCGTCAGCCACGCATTGAGCTTGTCGCGCTGTTCGGGATTTCGGACTTGTTCGTCGTTTTCAATATCGTCCAAAATCGTCAGGTCGGGGCGGTAAGGGCCGTGGCGCAATCCGCGCAGCTTTTTGCCGCTGCCCGCTACCTGCACCTTGATGTCGTTGGCCGTTACGATGGTACCTGCCTGCCACACGCGGCCTTGGCCGCAGACATCCGCAAAATCGGTTTTCAGGCGGGGATTAAACTCCAATTCCGCTTTGATGGCCTCAAGCATCGGGTATGCCTGGTCTATGCTGTCCATCACAATCACGCAGTAATGCTTGCGTCCCGTTACAATGCACCACAAAGTAAACAACTGCGTCACCTGCGTCGACTTACCCTCGCCGCGCGGCGCGCCAACCGCTTCGTTCTCGCCTTCCGGGGATTCGACGATTTCCGGTAAACGCCTGAATAAGAAGCGGTGCAGGTCGGATTTTTCAGGCGAACGGATATAATGCGGGAAGTAGGTGTTGACGAAATACTCGTAACCGCCTACCGGGTCAAATACCTTCGCCCGCCGCTCGGCCACCGCCGTCGGCGAAGCATCGAAACCGTCTACTTCGGCCTCGATGACTTGGCGCAGATTGGCGGCGAGGGCGGACAGGGATTTGAGGAAATCTTTATTTTTCATAAGGGCAAAAAATGAAATCGATTGATTTAGAAATATCCAAACTGTTAGATGCGGGCAAATACACGCCGTCTGAAATACAAGATTTATTGGAGGAGCAAGGCTTTAAAATTTCACTGAAAAAATTAGCCGATCATCTAGATCTATTGGTTGCAATTGGTGTTGCCGGTAAACATTCTGATGACACGTTTACTTCACGATTAAACTAACCAAACTTCCTCTCCACCTCCGCCCCGAACGGCTCCAGCACTTCCACAAAGGCAGCCAAATGTTTGGGGTGTTTTTCTTGCACGAATACCATCAAAAACTGCAACAACTCCAAAGCCGTCGCCAGTTGCGAGGTTTCCGGCAACACCCGCTTGTTCGCCGCCACCGTTTTGGTAAACGCATCGGCCAAACTCGCCAGCAGCTGCACCCGTTTGCTCGGCGGCAAATCTTCCACTTCCGCATCCTGCAACATCGTCATCGTCGCCTGATACTGCACCAGAAACGACGTCATCATCGCCCGCGCGATTTCGTCTATGCTGCCGCCGGCCAGCGTATGGGCCGCGCGCAGCTTGTTCCAGTCGTCGCCCTGCGCCTTGGCCTCATCGCGCCAGCGGCGGGCGGTGCCGAGCGATACGCCGCATAAAGCCGCCGCCGTCTCAAGGCTCTGCTCGCCGTTGCAGTAGAGTGCCCGCAGCTTGTCGCGGGTCGCCTTCGGATGCGCCATCGTTACAGCCCCAACTTGGCGCGGGCAAATGCGATGCCCGTAGCCACAATACCGCCCGAAATCGCGCCCGCGGCCGCGCCGGTGGTTGCCGACGTGCGGCGGCAATCGGCATGGATTTTCTTGATTTCCGCATCCATGCGTTCCTGATTTTGTAACAATTTGTCCTGCTTGCCGTTGATTTCTGCCAACGCTCTTAAAATAGGGTCTTGGTTTTGCATTATTTGTCTGCCTTCCGTTCGATTTTCTGGCCGACTTCTTTCAAATCAGCCTTGATTTCACGCAACAAGTTTAAGATTTCGTTCCTGTTGTCTTTTGCTTCCGCTTTCGTCTGATAAGATGTTTCTACGCTGTGCAACCTGCCGAGCAGTTCATCACGATCTTTGCGGGCTTCTTTCAGGCCGTCTGAAATGCTTTTTACCCAATACCACAATAAAGCAATCAGAAACGACACCAACGTGCCGAACACATATTCCACGGTAATCGGTGTATCTCCGCTCATAACACATCTCCGAACACCACCCGGCAGGCCGCAATACCATAGGGCAGGCGGTCGGATTCCACAGTCAGCGCATCCCCATCGGCTTCAACCTCGAATTTTTCCTTCAGCGCCTGTTTGACCGCAGTGAATTGATGCTCGAAGGCCACATGGCCCAAATCTACGATAAACGTTACTTCAAACCGCGCATCCATCCGCATCACATAGCCCCACATCGTGCGGCTTAAAGTTTCGGCCACCGCCGCGATGAACGGCTCTTGCTCGTTGGCCTTTTGCAGCCCGATTTGCAAACCCGCTTGGCGCACAGCCAACTGACGTTCAACTAATTCACGGTAGGTCATTCTTTGATACCCATTAAATATTTTGTCCGCTTGTACAATTTCTTAACCCACGAAATATTTACAAATGTATAAACCTTTGCTACAACTTCGCCGTCATAGTGCGCATTTTCTCGTGCAGCCCGAAATTTCGCCCTGGCTTCTTCAGGGTTGTCCGCCCAAATGCTCAATGACCAGGACTTGCCGTTAAAGCGGTAAGAAAACGTGTACTCATTCATAGGAGAAACCTTATGTATTTTGAAATCTATAAAGACGCAAAAGGCGAATACCGTTGGCGTTTGAAAGCAGCCAACCATGAAATCATCGCTCAGGGCGAAGGCTACACCAGCAAGCAAAACTGCCAGCACGCAGTCGATTTGCTGAAAAGCACTACCGCCGCTACCCCTGTAAAAGAGGTATAAAATCCGCTTTCACCCTCAGCCCGCGCCCTACGCGGGCTTTTTTGTCAGTTTCCGACTTTGCGGGAGTGATTGCCCGCCCAGTCGCGCCAAGCCTGATTTTGGTTTTCAAGTTCGGCAACATAGCCGCCAAACTCGGCGGCGTGTTCCAACAGCGTTACTGTCTTGCCGTCTTTCGGCGGATTTGGGCGTACCGGCGCGACCATCAATGCGGCAGGCGGTGTCGGCATGACCGCCTTTTCGACAACCTTAATTTCCGTAGCCGAGGGCGCGCTTGTAGAGCTGCAAGCCGTGATGGCCAAAGCCGTCAATACAACCGCCGCCTGCATTTTTACGGTCTTGAGTAAGGACATTTTCGATTTCCTTTTTATTTTCCGTTTTCAGACGGCTGACTTCCGCCTGTTTTTTCGCCAAAGCCATGCCGACGGCGTGCGCCTTGACTTCATATTTTTTAGCTTCCGCACGCGCCTGTTCCAGTTCGCGGGCGTAGTTTTGAGCCGACAACAGCAGGGCTTGCGCCTTGTCGCGCTTCATTTTCTCAATGACCGCCTGCTGCTTCGCAAAAGCCGACTTGTAGCCTTGATGGTGCGACACCGCCAAACCCGTGCCGACAAGCGCGATGATGGCAATCGGTTGCCAGTTATTCGCCAGCAGTTTCACGAGATTCATTCTCGACCTCCTGACGTTTGACGCTGACCAACGAACGCGCCACCGCATAGCCGCCGACAATGCCCAAATACACCGCCCAAATCTCCGCCGACGGGTCGGGCAGCATCACAAACTTAACCGTCCCCGCCGCGCAGGCAACGTTTGCCCACAGTTTCGAGTGCGACACATTGCCTGTCGCTGGGTTTTTAAAAATATCCAAAATACGCATTGCTATTCCACACTTTTGGTTTGCAGGTGCCGTTTCAGCATTTCCTGATAATTGGCCAGTTCGCCCTCCGCAAATTCAAACGCCGCCAAGTCTGCCTGTTCGCTTGCCTCACGGCTTTTGGCCGACCACAGCCCAATCATCTTTTCGTAAAACGCAACCTGTCCCATGATTAACGACGATTCTTGCGTTTGCGCGCCGCGCGTTTCGCGGCTGCCACGCCTGAGTTTCTTAAATTTGGGCGTGGATAGGTGTGTATCGGACGAACATTTGGCATCTGTATAAGTGCGCGGTTTACCTGCTCATTACTAGGATTTTCTCCAATCAATTTTGTAAGAAAATAGGAAGCAGCTTCTTTCAATTTACCAATAATATTCATACTCTTGCCGCCCCCAATTCCATCGCAATCGCGTCCGCAATCGCGCGGCAGATGCCCCATTTAGTCGTCTTAAACAAGGCCAAATCAGTGTCGTTGCTGATGAAAAAAGGCTCAAACACAATGCCGCCGGCTTGTGCATAAGCCAGGCGCGAATGCTGGCCCGCATTGTCGGGTTTAAAGCCGTCTTCGCCGCGCAGTTTCCAGCCGGTTTTCTTGGCAACGGCTTTGCTCAACACCTGACACCAGCGTTTGTTTTTAACGGTACTCAAGGCTTCGATGCCTGTCGCCGCTTTGCTGACGGCAGCGTTGGTGTGAAACTCAATCGCCACATCCGAGCCGCGAATCAGCTTGACCGCTTCGCGCAGCGGCATATTGCCTTTGCCCGTGCCGTCGGTTTTAACAGTCAAACCGTAGTCATCGCGCAAAATAGCAGCCACGATATTGCGCATATCCTGCGCCAAGTCCGCCTCACGGTCGCTTCCGTTGACCGCACCCGGGTCGGTGTTGCTGTGGCCTGCGGTCAGCACAATAATCTTGCTCATAGATTCGTCCTGCTTAGTCTGTTATCGAGCCTTGATTATCCTGTCCGCTTATTTGGCACCGCGCCTGCCCCATGTCAGACAGGCAGCAAAAAGCCCGAGGGCTTTTGCTCTCGGGCTGGGTTTCAGACGGCCTATTTTACTTCCATCGGGCAGGTGTAGGTATCAAATTCTTCATCTCCGGCCAATACCGGCAAACAATTATTCAACGGCAGCCTGATACCTTTACGCGCATACACTGTCGCTTGGGCGGCTGGCGGGGTGCGGATTTGCCCTTGGCAGGCAGCTATGTTGTCCGTGTATTGTTGACGGTAATTTTCGGTCAGCGCATCCTTTCTCTGCCGGGCGAAAAAATAATCGTAAGCCGCATTGGCCGCAGCGGTACATTGATAAAGCCCCGCCTTATCCGCAAGAAAAGGGCCGCCGAAAGATTCCTCGGCAGATTTTGCCACCGCCGCGAAAGCCGCATTGAATTCTTTGATTTTGGCTGCATCGCCGGGCAAAACCCACACACGGCTTTCCTTGTCGGCCTGCGCCAATAAAGACAACAGCTTTTGAGCGCGCTCTTTCAAATTGGCGTGCAGACGGATTTGTTCCAAATTGTTTTCACCGATGAAATATTCTTCATCAGCCAAACGTGCGGCAATCTGTTTTTGCTGATTCTGATATTGCTGCGCCCGATTATCGGTTTGACTTTCGCCGGCAGCAGGCTTGTTTTCTTGTCCGCCGCAAGCCGCAAGCATTGCGGCCAACATCAGAACATAAAACGTCTTCATCTTGATTTCCCATAAAAAATGCCGTGTTATCCCCACGGCATTATAATTTAAAACAACCCGCCTTGCTCACACTCATTATCCGGCTTCTTCAGAATCCGCCAGATATGGCGGTCGGTCAGCGCGTGCGCCAAAGCCAAATCGTTCACCGCCTCATAAGCCGGTACGCCTTTACCCGTCTGCGCATCGAAGCGGCGGCGGATATGGCGGTCACGCAATTCCAGCAAAGCCTGCTCGCATTTCGGAATAAACAAATCGCAGGGGGCCAGTGCTTCCACCATTTTTTCCATCGCCGCACCGCCGACGATTTCCTCCAAATAAGCCAGCCGCGATTCGCTGCCTTTGGTGCATCCCTGCCGCAACGGGTAGGTCGTGCCGCCTAAGTTTTTCACCAGCTCCACCGTTTCTGTCAGCCCGATGATCGTAATCAGTGCCAGCACACTTTCGGGCAGCAGGTGGCGCACCGCCTCAAAATCTTCTTCATCCACCCTGATCATTGCTCTGCCGCCTTTTTCGCTTTGTTGATATGGATTTGCAGCGCCTGCACCAGTTTGTATAGCTGCTCGGGTGTCAAAAATCGTACCAAATCCTTGCCGAACATCCTTTTGGCCATCCCGTCGGCGTACTGCCAGCTTTTATCGCCCACCGTCAACAGCGCTTCCAGCTTGTTCAACAGCGCGGCACGGTCCTGTGTCAAATGCGGGCGGATACCTTTGCCCTTCGGTGCGGTCTGCTTAAAGCCCATCCGCTTCATTTCCGCCGCCACCGCCTGCAATTCGGCTAGATTCATCTGCGTGCAGGATGTTTTGCCGCACACACGCGCCAGCATCGCACGGTAAACATCGTCTTCCATCCCAAGCTGGCTTTGCGCGATTTTGATTTTCGCAATCAGCCCCTTGCGTTTGTACTGTTCGTTTGTGTTCATCATGGTTTTCCTCGTCGCTAAAACTTCAAACTGAAGCGGACTTTTCAAAAATCCGCTTGGATTTGGGGTTTCAGACGTTTAACCGTTTACCGCATCTTTTAACGCCTTGCCCGAGCGGAACTTGGGTGTTTTGCGCGCCGCGATGGTCAGCGGTTCGCCCGTTTTCGGATTGCGTCCCTGACGCTCGGCGGATTGGGCGGCGTGGAACGTGCCGAAGCCGACCAGCGTAACGTCGTTTCCGTCTTTCAGTTCTTGCGTTACCACGCTGACAAACGCATTGACAAACTCCGCCGCAGCGCGTTTGCTCAATTCCGCCTCGTCGGCGATGGCTTGGATTAATTCGGATTTATTCACTTTTTGACTCCTATTTAGATTTAAATGCGGCAGACCGTGCCGCGCGGGTTATGGATTTGCAGTCTCAGACGGCCTAATGTTTACGGATGGGGATGCCATCATCTGCGCCGCCTGAATCATCTTGCTGATTAACACAGCCGTTTGCTGCGCACCTGTTTTGTCTTTTGCATCCGCCGCCGGAAGGTCGCCCTTAAAATTAATGTCGGTGCCCTCGGGCAGGTCTTCGATTTCAATAATGATTTTTGCCATTTAAGCCTCCTGTTCTTCGGCATCATTCCGTGTTTCCTGCCATTTCCCAACCAAGTAATCCCACTCATACCGAGGAATGACACGGCAGCCCGGTAACAGATTCTGCCAATCAAAATCTTCGGGCGGCTGCATCGTACAGCCGTTTCTGATTCTCTTAGCCCCTTCTCTAAGCTCGTAGGCATAATCAGGAGTTACCACGCCCTTTGGCGCGTCCTCCTCCAATCCCGCCCAAACGAACTGAACAGGATTAAAGAAATTACCGATACCCCAAGATGCCCAAGTCTCTCCGTCGCTATTCTTTTCAAAAATCATTGTTGGTGCGGTGATGCCAACTTCTTCCAAATACTCTTCGGGGCGTTTAAATCTTTTGTTAAGTGGCATGGTTTTGAGGATTGGGTTGTTTTGCCGTGGCCAACAAATTCCGTTCTTATTGGGCTTTTTCCATCCATCGGGTATGCCTGAAGGGAACGCAAACCCTGCCACTTGCCCATCGCTCCATTCCCGCATTAGCGCGTCTGACGGCAAGTGTTCTCGCGCCCAATCAAGCCACGCCTGCCGCATTGCGGCCTTGTCCTGCTGAAAACTTCGCAGTGCTTTTGCAACCGGCCCATCATTAACTTCAATCAAATAAATCATTATATTTGCGTTCATTTTTCCTACACCTTCGCCACATCCAAATTCATTAACTGATACTCCCCATCCTCGCCGCGCTGATATACCCGCACAAACGGTTTGCTGATATGCACCTGCAAACTGTCGGAGAGCGCATCCATCGCCCGTTGCCATTTTTCATCCGTGATTTGCAGGCGGCGCAGACCGAGGACGCGGGCAGTGCTGATATTGCCTTCTTTGTCCACTTGGAAGGCCGCGTTAATCAGTGTTTTCAATTCCGTGCGACTGCCTTCCGTCCATTCGTTGATACACTCGTCAATCAGGGCTTTGGCGGCAATCAAACCTTCGTCAAATACCAACGTGTCCTGTATGGCAAGGTTGACGCGGTACGCTCCATCAAAGCTGTGCAGGCTGATATTGCCTTTCTTACCGCCGACAGATACGTCATAGCGGTCGGCACTCAACTGTACAAACGCTGCGATATCGTCCATCGCCTCGCGTTTGAACGCCATCAAGTTATCCTGTACCGCGCGGGCTTTGGCGGCAATTTCCTGCACCAGCTCGTCGCGCAGCAGGTCGATTTCTTTAATATTGGCCAGCGGCACGAGATTGCCTTTGGCATCCTGTTTGTATTGTTTCATGTCTAAGTTACTCATAATGGTTCCTATGTCCTTCCAATTCCATTGATATTTGCTTCAATAAATCGTCATCAAATCCGTTGTTGGCGGAGAATTTTTCAAACTCTTCCCAGTATTCCGTCAGAAATTCGTTTATTAAGTCGGATTCCTGATTGTCAAAAAACGTACTCATTTGGCTATTTATTTCCCTTCTGCCTTTCGGCATAAATCCTTTTACATTCGTCCACCGACCGGTGGCGTTGCCCGTGTATCCAATCTCTATTCATGCAGGGTGCGTTTTTCAATCTGCCGACAATCTTTTTCAGTTCGGCGGCCTGCTCTTTGCCGTATTCCGTCGGGCAGTGCTTCTTTTCCAGCCTCGGCACCATCCTGACTTCGCCCGGTGGCAGGTGCTTGATAAGGTCGGCAGGGTTTGGCCACTCTGACGAGGACGCCGCGATAGCCCTAAAGGCTGCCTGTATCCTGATCCCGTCATGCTCCGGCTGCCACGACCGGCCGCTTAGTATGACCAACCAAAGTTCGGCGACTGCCGTCAAATCCGCCGAGGCAGGGCGGCCTTTGAGGTTTAGGGCGGCGAGCATCATGAAACCCTGCGCGATTGCTTTTTTCAGCCAGCTATTGTTTTCCTCCATTTGACCACTCCATCAAGCCGCCCAACCCGCTCCTCAATTTGGTGCTTGCCACCTCTCTCGTGTGAGATGGTTGGGGAGAGGGCAAAACCGCCGTTCCCGCCGTCTTTTCAGGCGACCAAAACGTAATGTTTTCCAACAAATAACCGTGGCTGGTCAGTGGCGGTGTCAGTTTTCCCGCGTCCCGTGCCTCAAGGCATCGCGTTGCCGCCCAAATCCAAGCCTCGCGCGGGGCCGGATAAGTTTTGCGGTTGCGGACAATCTTTCCGTCCCGTATCATCGGCGCAATCTCGCCGACGAGCTTTGAAACTCGGTTAAAACTTAAATCCTTTTCGGCGGGGCGAAACAGCGTCAGATACCGCAATACCGCCTTAAAAAGGTCGTCTGAAATGCCTGTCAGGGCAATCAGAGCTTCGCTGCATCATCATGGGCGATTAATACATCTAAGCTCATCACCGCACCGCAGGTAGGGCAGCGCACTTTCATTCCGTACCGCCTTTCAGTTTGGGATGCAACTCCAACGTATCCGAATCTTGGTTGATAATCCCCATCTCCGGCGACATCAGTGCTTGCAGCGCCGACAACATCCACTCAAGACTACATTCGTTAAATTTTTCGACAACGGCATCTAATACATCAGATTTGTCTTCATCCGCCAAATATTCGTATTCGCCGTCGGTATCAGTTTTCAGAGGGTTCAAATCATAAGTCACCAAATTAAGCATTCTGATAAATGCCCAGGCATCTTCAAAATCTTCCGTCTCAGGTTTGGCGATCGTCATTTTCAATTGATTCATTTCAACCACCCCATCACCCTTGCCACCGACACTGACACCACAAAAGCCGAACACATCACCCCCAACAGCCCAGTCAGCAGACCGTATAAAGATTCCGCGTAATAAGTCTCTTTGGCGGAACGGGCAAAACAGACCAGCCCCACCAACCAAAAATAAATTGTCAGTACCATATTCATCACATTTCCTTCCTTATCATTCCTGCCACCCGTCATCCGGTCGGCACGCCTTATCCAGCAGTTTCCCCAGCCGTTCCTTAACCCGTTGCTCGACCAATATCTCGACCAACACAGTCATTACCGCCGCCAGCAATATGGCAATAACCAACAAAGCCGCTACCGCATTCATTTCATTCATCATTTTCTTATTCCTTGTTTAATCAGTCTGTTTGTTGTCTGTTGAGGCAAGCCGTATCGCTTTCTCGCCCCACCGTGCCCGAATCTTCTCGACCGCCTGTTTCAGGGCGAACGCTTTAACCCGTTTCAATTCGTGTTTCGGCATCTTCCGTCGTGCCAACCGTTTACTCATGGTTAAAGTCCTTTTAATGGTCTTCTATAATCCGTTTTTGTAACGGTCCAGTATTTGTTTTTCATAAATTCAGGTTCTTCAGGAAATTCCATATGCGTTTTCCCTCCATTTATGCTGATGCCTTTAGAGATAATCTTTCTTTCCGCCATACTGTCTCGGACTGCCTTCAGTTCCTTTGCTCTGGCGTTTAAACACTCGTAACATACAGGCCTATACCCGCCCGCATACGCATCGTCTTTTTTGAAACGGAACAACGGCCTCTCTTCTCCGCATTTTTTGCAGATTTTCGTCTCAGTTTTCATAAACCACCCCTTTCATCCGCTCTTTATCGCTCATCCGTTCATAGGCTTTTTCTGCCTGCAATACCGCAAAGTCAGCCGCATTCTGTTTTTCCCGCATCAGCCGCTGCTGACTGGTCTCGTTCTGATACAGGCTCCACGCCGGCACCGGCTCGGTGCAGCGGTTCGCACACGCCGTTACCGCAATCACAATCGCCGGTATGGCGAGCAGATGCCGCATTTTCAAATTTTCCATTTTTAGTTTTCCTTTAATTTCAATAACTTAACAAAATAACAAGGTAAAAAAATTATTGCCTTATCTGTCAAAGGTTTAGTGGATTAAATAGGTTTCCGCGTGTTCGATTACATCATCATCCAAATCAACATCAGGGTTAACCTGCAACAAATAGTCCACAATCAGCAGCAGCTTCGACAGTTTCCGCGCATTGCCTTTGGCCGTTTTCACCACCTTCTGCAATACCGCCTCATCGTTCGTCTTCAACACTGCCGCCGCAATCTGTTTTAAATCCGTTTCCGGCAGCATCTCGCCCAATTCCATCTTGACCGATACCCTTGAAAACAACTGCTTGAATTCACTGTTCGGCCCCTTCAGATTCAGCAGCAGCTTTGGCATACCCACCAACGCCACCGCCACGCCCGATTTATCATGTATCCGCCGCAGGCTCTCCAGTGCGCGTGTCGGTAACTGTTCCGCCTCGTCAATCAGCAAAATACGGTGTGCATCACGCGGGCTGCGGCTCTTCTTATCACGCTTCAGGCAGTTGATAATCCGCTCCGTCAGCTCATGGATATTGCCTCTCTCGCTTAAATCCAGTGCATGGCAGATTTCCTGCAACAACACCTTTGCCGTATAGCCTGTATCCGGCTCAATCAACAAAGCCAGCGGGTTAGTGGCCGCATATTGTTTCAATACCGTGGTTTTACCCAAGCCCGCACCGCCATACACAATACCGAGCTGCCCCAGCCATGCCGCCAAACCCAGCCAACCTTTCATCTTCTTGGCCGTGCCCGTTTCAACATAGGGAATATCCAGCTTTTTCAATTCCGCCCGGTCGCCTTCCTGTTCAAGAAACAGCGCGGCTTTCTTATCCATCCCCGCAATATCGCCGTCGTATTTGCCGTTCAAATAGCCCGACAATGCACTTCTCGATACGCCCATGCGGTCGGCCGCCTTGTTTTGGCTCATGCCGCTGGTTTCCAGAAATTGTCTTAATTTCTCAATCATTTTTCGTTTTCCTTAAAAAGTGTCAAAGATGTGCCGTTTTACTAACCGGCGTCTTCCCATAAAAAATCGCGTAACTTCTTCTTGCCCCTGCCGCTTTCAGACGGCCTGTTTTCCACCTCTACCAACCCGCCGCTTTCCGTTTCCAGCTTCAAAAATTCGCCGAAATCAGGCTGCTGCTCGATAATCGGCGCGGCCGATTGGCGTTGTGCCTCGATTAAATCCATCTTGTCTTGCAGACGTTTGGCCTGGCCTTTGCGGCGGCGTTCGGCCAGTTGTTCCATCCGCGTTTCCGCAAATGCCGCCCGTTTGTTGCCGTTGAATACCGCTTTGCAAATCACCTTGCCCTGCATATCCTTCACAATCACATGGTCGGCATCGTGGATGTCGTAAGCCACCCGTACCTTCTGACCGCTGTAATCCAGCAATTCTTGGTGGAAGTAAGTATTATTGTGCAGAGACACCGCTCCGCGGTCGGGGATGCGTTCTTCCTCCGGACGGTACATAAAATCCAACTCCAGCGGGCTTAATACATCCGTTTTCACCCTCATGCCGTCCGTTTCCATCCGGTATTCGTAATATTTCATCGGCGTAAAATGCCGTCCCGCTTCCGGATTTTTCGGCAGGCTGCGGTGCTCGTGTTCAAAGTTGTATCGGCGTACCGCTTCTTCCAAATCCGCTATAAACTGCGCCCAAGTCGGTGCCGCCGACAGCGCCGCTTCCTGCGCCTTGCTCAGTTCCTTGCCCTTTTTCTGCACCTTCTGCGCACTCGCCAGCGCATTCGATACCTTTCTCAATGTTTCGGCATCCGCATCCTTGCCCTGATAAGTCGCATACTGCTTGGCCAAAGGAATCGTAATGGTCTGCCACAGCCGTTCAATCTTGCCGCGCCCCTGCGGATTGCCCGGAATGCCCGTAAAATGCTCGATACCGATACGCGGCAAAATACCCGTCGTTTCCTTATCCAGCATATCGCCCGTTTCACCCGAGCCGTTATCCGAGTAATAACCCAAAGGTGGCGGGAAATGCGTCATCCCGTGGCGCAAAGCATCCGCCACCGCTACCGCCGTTTCCGACAGCGCCACACTCCAACCCACGACCGCACCGCTGCAACCGTCCACAATCATTGTCACTTCCGGCGTAAACAGATAGCCCATCGGATGCCGGATTTTTGCTTTAAAGCTGTGGCCGTCGCCCACCCAGACATCGTTCGGTTTCAACGCCGTCCAATCTCTATCAATGTAAGGCAGCAAAGCCTTATAAGCCGACCCCGTGCGCCTGCCGCGCTCCTTCATATGTTCCGGCAACCGTTTCATCACTGTTTGAATCTGGTCATAGCTCGGCATCTGCTCGATTTTTCCCTGTTCCAGATACCATTGCGCCAGTTTCTTCGCCGCCGCCATCATCGTCGGCTTGTTCGGCCGCTGATAAAACATCAAGAAGTAAGGCAGCCAGTCAATCGCCAGCAGCGGCGTCTTTTCCCGTGTTTTCACCGGCGCAAGTGCCAAGAGGCGGCTCATACTGTCCGATGCCGCACGGTAAGCCCGCACCCATCGGTATAAAGTCGGTTCGCTTAAACTGCGTTCGCCGTTGTTCCGCGCATTCGCCAACGGAATCAGCTTGGCCACATCCTCCGGCAACCTGCCTGCTGCCGCTTCAGCTGCCACAAACGCCACCGCCTTCTTAATCGGCATACCCGCCAATTCATGCAGCGGCAATACATAGGCGACAATCGCACAACGCGCGTGGGCCGTTTCCGTCTGCCTGTCGTCCAACCGCGCCAAACCTTCCTCGCACGGTATCAAACCCAACTGCCGCATCTTTTTATTTTGCCGAAGCGGTTTTTTTACTTCTGCCGGCAACATCGGCACCTTGGCCAACAATGTTGCCGCCTGTTTTTCCTGTATGGCCGCCTGAATCTCCGAAGGGAGGGCGGAAACCAAATATTTCTTAAGCTTGCCGCCTCGAGCCTGTCCTACAACCTCTTCAAACGGCCAATTATTCTTTTTGGCGTGGTACTCGATGCCTTGTCTACTGTTCGGCAGCTTTGGAAGTTGCAAGCCCGCCAACTCAACCGCTGAAATCAACATTTTGCTATTTCTTTCTTTTTGTGTTTTACTTAAATGCGTATAACCTTTAGCATTTAAGGAACTAAATCGAAAACCACTTATCCATTAACTACTCTTTTGGGGAAAACAGGTTTTAAATTCCGATCTGCATACCGTTCGGGCCAAATCTCTTCCGGTTCCACTCCGATTGCAGCGGCAATAATCCTTTCTCCCTTAAGATAAGGGGCGGCCAGTGCGCTTCTAAGCGTATTCGGCGACAACCCCGCTTCTATTGAAAGTGCTCGAAGCGACCAGCCTTTCTTTTTCAAAGCAGCAACAATATCCGCGCGGTGCCAGTTTTTCGGCGTTGCGTTTTTTTGCATAATTGACTTATTCCATTCAGTAATGTGATTTACTTCGTTAATTGATTAAGTGAGTGAATAATACTAAGCAAAAAAGGTTATTGCAACTCTTTTGCTTAGAAATATAACGCAAAAAAGCAAAATATTAGCCATCTATTTGATTATTTGACGAATTAATTTTAAGCAAAAGAAGTGTATTTTTTGCTTAAATGCGAAATTCTAAGCAAAAGGACAATCATGGACTTTTTAGAGCGTTTGAAATCTTTGTGGCCGGACAATGCCAAACCCGCCGACTTCTACAATAAGATTGATATGTCTGCCTCCGGTTTTAGCCGTGTCTGGAAAGACGGTGCCATTCCAACAGCAGACTATCTGATTAAAATTCAAGAAGTAACCGGTTGCGATTTAAACTGGCTTCTTACCGGCCAAGGCTCGCCATACATGAATAAAGGCCAAGCGGTCGAAGTCCGTACCCATACCGACGGTACGGCTACCGATACCCTCGGCAACCCCATCAACTTAGACGAGTTCGTCTTTATCCCGCGTTACGACGTCTACGCCGCCGCAGGGCACGGCTATCCCGCAGAAGACGACAAGCCCTTATTCTGCATGGCATTCAGGCGTTATTGGATAGAAAACTACGTTACCCGCCAGCTTGACAAACTGTCCGTCATCGCCGTAAAGGGCGATTCGATGGAGGGCGTACTCAACCACGGCGACAACATCCTAGTGAATCACGCCGAAACCACCCCGCGCGACGGCCTGTACGTTATCCGCATCGATAATCACCTGTTTGTCAAACAAATCCAAAAACTACCCGGCAAGCTGCTCGTCAAATCAGCCAATCCGGTTTATGAGCCTTTCGAAATAGATTTAACCGACGACAACCAAAATGTAGCCATCATCGGACGCGTAGAATGGTATGGCCGTACCGTCAACTAAAAAAACGGCGTTTGGATATTCCAAACGCCGTTCAATTCAAATAAAACCAAAATCAACCCAAAACCTCATCAAAACCGTGCAAAAAAGGTATCAAAGTTATATCACTTTCTACCTACTTTGCACCTAAAGGTGTCAAAGCCGCTTTTTCCTAAATTTCCGTTCAAATTTTTGTTTCCTTTAAAATTTTCGCCTTCTTTTGCTTTCTTTCTAAAGGTGTCAAAATAATACCTACCCCATAAGTTGCTCATTTCATACCGCAAAACTTATTTGTCGCGGCCGAATACGATTTTAGTAGCTTGGATGGCAACGCAGATTGCACCGCCGATAAAGACCAAGTCAGCTGCCGTACGTACCCAACGCAAGGTATCGAGGATTTCCATTTGCAGGAACTCTTCGCTGCGGGCATACCACAGACCGTGCGTGATGGAGGCGTATGCCTGAATCACGCCAACCGGCAACAGGCTGATGGCAATCATACCGACCAAGCCGCCGTTGAGCAGCCAGAAGCCCCAAGTCATCAGTTTGTCGTCAAACTGCGCGTTCGGTTTCAAATAACGGGCAACCAGCAATACGAAGCCCAATGCCAAGAAACCGTACACACCGAACAAGGCGGCGTGCGCATGAACAGCAGAAGTATTCAAACCTTGGATATAGAACAGGGAAATCGGCGGGTTAATCAGGAAACCGAATACACCGGCACCGATCATATTCCAAAAGGCGACTGCCACGAAGCACATCAGCGGCCAACGCAGGCGTTTCGCCCAGTCGGACAGGTGTTGGTAAGACCAATGCTCGTATGCTTCACGGCCCAGCAACACCAGCGGCACGACTTCCAAAGCGGAGAAGCAGGCGCCGATTGCCATAGAGGCGGAGGTAGAGCCGGAGAAGTACAGGTGGTGCAGCGTACCCGGAACGCCGCCCAACATAAAGATGGCGGCAGCGGCCAGAGTAGAGGCAGTGGCGGTACTGCGGCGGACAAAGCCCATATTGTAGAAGACAAAGGCAAAGGCGGCAGTGGCAAATACTTCAAAGAAGCCTTCCACCCACAGGTGAACCACCCACCAACGCCAGTATTCCATTACGGCAATCGGGGATTTTTCGCCATAGAACAGACCCGGTGCGTAGAATACGCCCACACCGACCATAGAAGCGACAAAGATTGCCAGCAGGTTTTTGTCCACGCCTTTTTCTTTGAAGGCGGAAACCGTGCAGCGCAACATCAGGAACAGCCACAACAACAGGCCGACCATCAGCAGGAGTTGCCAGAAACGGCCCAAATCGAGGTATTCGTAACCTTGGTGTCCGAACCAGAAATTCAATTCGGGGGGAAGGATGTGCGTCAACGCGAAGAAGTTGCCCGCGTAAGAACCGCCGACCACGATGAAGAGGGCGATATAGAGGAAGTTCACGCCTGCACGTTGGAACTTGGGATCTTTGCCGCCGTTGACAATCGGCGCGAGGAACAAACCCGCCGTCAAAAAGCCGGTTGCAATCCAGAAGATGGCGGATTGGATGTGCCAAGTACGGGTCAGGGCATAGGGGAACCAGTCGGACATTTCAAAGCCCAACGCCTCATCGATGCCGTAGAAACCCTGACCTTCGACGGTGTAGTGCGCGGTCAGGCCGCCCAGCAATACTTGTACCACAAACAGAGCGACCGTCAGGAAGACGTATTTGCCCAATGCTTTTTGCGAAGGGGTCAGTTGGATTTTGGAAATCGGGTCTTCAGACGGCACTTCCACTTCCTCGTGTTTGGTCAGGAAGGAATAACCCCACATCAACAAACCGATGCCCATCAAGAGCAGTACGACACTGGTAAACGACCACATGTAGTTTTCAGTAGTCGGTACATTGTTAATCAAAGGCTCGTGCGGCCAGTTGTTGGTGTAGGTAAAGACCTCGCCGGGACGGTTGGTCGAAGCAGACCAAGAAGTCCAGAAGAAGAAGTCGAACAGTTTTTCACGCGCTTCCTGACTTGGCAATGTGTTGTTTTTCATTGCAAAGTGTTCGCGGGTGGTTTGCAGCGCGGGATCGTCGCCGTAAACACCGTGGTAATAAGGCAGGATGCTTTCGATGGCTTTCGCGCGCGTATCACTGATGACTACGGAACCGTCTTCCTTCACACGGCTTTGGTTGCGGTATTCGTCAGCCAGTCGGGTTTTCAGAACGGCTTGTTCTTCAGGGGAAACTTCATCGAATTTTTTGCCGTAAGTCTGTTGCGCGGTCAAATCCAACCAAGCGGACAACTCACGATGTAGCCAGTCGGCCGTCCAGTCCGGAGCCTGATATGCGCCGTGACCCAGAATCGAACCGACTTCCATACCGCCGGTACTCTGCCACGCAGACTGACCTGCCAAAATATCGTCTTTCGTCATCAGCACTTTGCCTGATGCGGAAACGACCTGTTCGGGGTAAGGCGGGGCTTTCTTATAAACCTCGCTGCCCATATAGCCAAGAATGGTAAAGCATACCGCCAGAACGGCAAACAGCAAGTACCACAGCTTCTTGTACTGTCCCATTTTGAGAGCTCCTTTTAATAAAGCAGTTGTTTAAAATTCACAGAATATGAATGTTAAAGATTGTAGCACGGTTTACCGCGCAAATAAACATTTGTTCAAACAAACTCACATATAAAACAAATACATATATGATAATAACTATCATTATTCTTTACTCGGAAATTGCCCTGCCTTTGCCTGCTCTGCCGAAGCCCCTAGCAAATCAGCCTATTCATTGTAATTTTTAGTAGTTATAAAGTATTAGAAGTGTCATTTTAAGTTCATATTTATTGAATTACTTGACCTAAATCAAAATATACATAGGTAAGCAACCGCATAATCACACCAGTTCTTAACCAATCCTTTCAGGACAATTTACTTTTCTTACAAAAGGAAAACATCATGAAACGCCAAGCCTTAGCTGCAATTATCGCTTCTATGTTTGCTTTAGCCGCCTGCGGTGGCGAACAAGCTGCTCAAGCCCCTGCCGAAACCCCTGCCGCTTCCGCTGAAGCTGCAAGCTCCGCTACGCAAGCTGCCGCCGAAACTCCGGCAGGCGAACTGCCCGTTATCGATGCGGTTACCACCCACGCTCCTGAAGTACCTCCCGCAATCGACCGCGACTACCCTGCCAAAGTACGCGTGAAAATGGAAACCGTCGAAAAAACCATGAAAATGGACGACGGTGTGGAATACCGCTACTGGACATTTGACGGCGACGTTCCGGGTCGCATGATCCGCGTACGCGAAGGCGATACGGTTGAAGTGGAATTTTCCAACAATCCTTCTTCTACCGTTCCGCACAACGTCGACTTCCACGCCGCAACCGGTCAGGGCGGCGGTGCAGCCGCGACCTTTACCGCCCCGGGCCGCACTTCCACATTCAGCTTCAAAGCCCTGCAACCGGGTCTGTACATCTACCACTGCGCCGTCGCGCCGGTCGGTATGCACATCGCCAACGGTATGTACGGCCTGATTTTGGTCGAGCCTAAAGAAGGCCTGCCGAAAGTGGATAAAGAGTTCTACATCGTCCAAGGCGACTTCTACACCAAAGGCAAAAAAGGCGCGCAAGGTCTGCAACCGTTCGATATGGACAAAGCCGTTGCCGAACAGCCTGAATACGTCGTATTCAACGGTCACGTAGGTGCTATCGCCGGCGACAACGCCCTGAAAGCCAAAGCAGGCGAAACTGTACGTATGTACGTTGGTAACGGCGGTCCGAACTTGGTGTCTTCCTTCCACGTAATCGGTGAAATCTTCGACAAAGTTTATGTTGAAGGCGGCAAACTGATTAACGAAAACGTACAAAGTACCATCGTTCCTGCCGGCGGCTCTGCCATTGTCGAATTCAAAGTCGACATCCCAGGCAGCTACACTTTGGTTGACCACTCTATCTTCCGCGCATTCAACAAAGGCGCACTGGGTCAATTGAAAGTAGAAGGTGCAGAAAACCCTGAAATCATGACTCAAAAATTGAGTGATACCGCTTACGCCGGTAACGGTGCAGCTCCTGCTGCTTCCGCTCCCGCAGCTTCTGCTCCTGCAGCCTCTGCTCCTGCAAAAAGCGATTACTAAATTGAACACCCATTTTTAGGCAAACGAACCACTGCCGCCGTACTTAATTACGCACGGCAGTGGTTTTTTAACAACCAATCTTTCCTTTCGGAAGATTGATTCTTCAGACGGCATTCGCGGCTTTTTGTTTAAAATGCCGTCTGAAAAATCAATTTTAACTGCCTGTCAGGAGGCATGATATGAAGTTTACCCGGTTACTCTTTCTCTGTGCGGCACTCGCCGGCACTCAAGCGGCAGCTGCCGAAATGGTTCAAATCGAAGGCGGCAGCTACCGCCCGCTTTATCTGAAAAAAGATACCGGTCTGATTAAAGTCAAACCGTTCAAACTGGATAAATATCCCGTTACCAATGCCGAGTTTGCCGAATTTGTCAACAGCCACCCCCAATGGCAAAAAGGCAGGATCGGTTCCAAACAGGCAGAACCCGCTTACCTGAAGCATTGGATGAAAAACGGCAGCCGCAGCTATGCGCCGAAGGCGGGCGAATTAAAACAACCGGTAACCAATGTTTCCTGGTTTGCTGCCAACGCCTATTGCGCCGCACAAGGCAAACGCCTACCGACTATTGACGAATGGGAATTTGCTGGACTTGCTTCCGCCACGCAGAAAAACGGCTCAAACGAACCCGGCTACAACCGCACTATTCTCGATTGGTATGCCGACGGCGGACGGAAAGACCTGCACGATGTCGGCAAAGGTCGCCCGAACTACTGGGGCGTTTATGATATGCACGGTCTGATTTGGGAATGGACGGAAGATTTCAACAGCAGCCTGCTTTCTTCCGGCAATGCCAACGCCCAAATGTTTTGCAGCGGCGCATCTGTCGGGTCGAGCGACTCGTCCAACTATGCCGCCTTCCTCCGCTACGGCATCCGCACCAGCCTGCAATCCAAATACGTCTTGCACAACTTGGGCTTCCGTTGCACAAGCCGATAACCCCTTCAATTATAGTGGATTAACAAAAACCAGTACGGCGTTGCCTCGCCTTGCCGTACTGGTTTTTGTTAATCCGCTATATTCCGCCATCTCTAAGATTTACAGCGATACACGGGTGATTTAAGGAATGCCCGAACCGTCATTCCCGCCACTTTCCGTCATTCCCGCAACTTTTCGTCATTCCCGCAACTTTTCGTCATTCCCACGAAAGTGGGAATCTAGAATCTCAAACTTTCAGATAATCTTTGAATATTGCTGTTGTTCTAAAGTCTAGATTCCCGCCTGCGCGGGAATGACGAATCCATCCGCACGGAAACCTGCACCACGTCATTCCCACGAACCTACATCCCGTCATTCCCACAAGGACAGAAAACCAAAATCAGAAACCTAAAATCCCGTCATTCCCACGAAAGTGGGAATCTAGAAATGAAAAGCAACAGGCATTTATCGGAAATAACTGAAACCGAACAGACTAGATTCCCGCCTGCGCGGGAATGACGAATCCATCCGCACGGAAACCTGCACCACGTCATTCCTACGAACCTACATCCCGTCATTCCCACAAAAACAGAAAACCAAAATCAGAAACCTAAAATCCCGTCATTTCCACGAAAGTGGGAATCCAGGACGTAAAATCTCAAGAAACCTTTTTTCCCGATAAGTTTCCGTACCGAACGGATCGGATTCCCGCCTGCGCGGGAATGACGATTCATAAGTTTCCCGAAATTCCAACATAACCGAAACCTGACAATAACCGTAGCAACTGAACCGTCATTCCCGCAAAAGCGGGAATCTAGAATCTCAGACTTTCAGATAATCTTTGAATATTGCTGTTGTTCTAAGGTCTGGATTCCCGCCTGCGCGGGAATGACGATTCATAAGTTTCCCGAAATTCCAACATAACCGAAACCTGACAGTAACCGTAGCAACTGAAACGTCATTCCCACGAAAGTGGGAATCTAGAATCTCAGACTTTCAGATAATCTTTGAATATTGCTGTTGTTCTAAGGTCTGGATTCCCGCCTGCGCGGGAATGACGAATCCATCCGCACGGAAACCTGCACCACGTCATTCCCACGAACCCACATCCCGTCATTCCCGCAAAAGCGGGAATCCAGTCCGTTCAGTTTCGGTCATTTCCGATAAATTCCTGCTGCTTTTCATTTCTAGATTCCCACTTTCGTGGGAATGACGGCGGAAGGGTTTTGGTTTTTTCCGATAAATTCTTGAGGCATTGAAATTCTAGATTCCCGCCTGCGCGGGAATGACGATTCATAAGTTTCCCGAAATTCCAACATAACCGAAACCTGACAGTAACCGTAGCAACTGAACCGTCATTCCTACGGAAGTGGGAATCCAGTCCGTTCGGTTTCGGTCATTTCCGATAAATTCCTGCTGCTTTTCATTTCTAGATTCCCACTTTCGTGGGAATGACGGCGGAAGGGTTTTGGTTTTTTCCGATAAATTCTTGAGGCATTGAAATTCTAGATTCCCGCCTGCGCGGGAATGACGGCTGCAGATGCCCGACGGTCTTTATAGTGGATTAACAAAAATCAGGACAAGGCGGCGAGCCGCAGACAGTACGGATAGTACGGAACCGATTCACTCGGTGCTTCAGCACCTTAGAGAATCGTTCTCTTTTTTGTTCATCCGCTATATTGTGTTGAAACATCGCCACAAACCTGATATAGTCCGCTCCTGCAACATCATTGAAAATCTTTCTTTTTTAATCAGTTAAACCGAATACGGAGCCGAAAATGAATCCAGCCCCAAAAAACCTTCTCTTCTCTTCTCTTCTCTTCTCTTCTCTTCTCTTCTCTTCTCTTCTCTTCTCTTCTCTTCCGCAGCGCAGGCGGCAAGTGAAGACAGCGGGCGCAGCCCGTATTATGTGCAGGCGGATTTAGCTTATGCCGCCGAACGCATTACCCACGATTATCCGCAAGCAACCGGTGCAAACAACACAAGCACAGTAAGCGATTATTTCAGAAACATCCGTGCGCATTCCATCCACCCCCGGGTGTCGGTCGGCTATGATTTCGGCGGCTGGAGGATAGCGGCAGATTATGCCAGTTACAGAAAATGGAACAACAATAAATATTCCGTCAACACAAAAGAGGTGGAAAGAAACAATACCAGTGGCAACTGGAAAGAACTGAAGACGGAAAATCAGGAAAACGGTACATTCCACGCCTCTTCTTCTCTCGGCTTATCCGCCATTTACGATTTCAAACTCAACGATAAATTCGATAAATTCAAACCCTATATCGGTGTGCGCGTCGCCTACGGACACGTTAAACATCAGGTTCATTCAGTGAGAAAAGAAACCACGACTGCTTTCCTTAAACCATCGAAAGGTGCTACAGAGCCAGGCAAGATCCCAAGTTTGGTTACCAAACCTGCCTATCACGAAAGCCACAGCACCAGCAGCTTGGGTCTTGGTGTCATCGCCGGTGTCGGTTTCGACATCACGCCCAAGCTGACCTTGGACACCGGATACCGTTACCACAACTGGGGACGCTTGGAAAACACCCGCTTCAAAACCCACGAAGTCTCATTGGGCATGCGCTACCACTTCTGATTCCCCGACACCGATGCCGTCTGAACCTTCAGACGGCATGAGACCTTTGCCTGCGTACTTGGTACGCTGGTCGCCTCCGAACATGGCGCGACACCCGACATTTCCGCCGAACGCATCGGGCGTTTCATGAATCCGGTTTAAAACGCATGGAAAAATGCCGTCTGAAAGCCTTTCAGACGGCATTTCGCTTGAGATTCCGTTTACCAATGGCTGACAAACGCTTCCAAATCGGTATTCTTGGGCTTATGCACTTCCTCTGTCGGCGTGCCGACCATCATCAGCCCGATGATTTTATCCTTATCCGCACATCCGAAAGCCTCACGCAACAGAGGGCTGTTGACCCACATCCCCGTTATCCAGACATTGTCGAAACCTTGCGCCGTTGCCGCCAGTTGCAGCGCATACGCCGCACAACCCGCCGTCAGCATCTGCTCCCATTCCGGTTTCGGCTTAGGCACATCGCGGTTCGGCGCAAACGTTACCCCGATAACCATCGGCGCCATATTGCCCACTTTTTCCGCCTTTTTCATCGCATCGTCGCCGAAATTCAATTCGGCAACCGTTTGCTTTAACACATCGCGAAAACGTTGCAATCCTACCTCGCCTTGAATCACGGTAAAACGGAAGGGGCGCATATTGCCGTGATCGGGAACTTGGGTTGCCGCCTGAAATATTTGTTCCAACTCCGCCGCATCGGGGGCGGGGTGCTTCAGCTTTTTGGAAGATCGGCGGTTCGTCAATAATTTTAAAGCATCCATATCGTTATACTCCGGTCATCGGTCGGGTGTTCGGACACATATGCCGTCCGAAGGCTTCAGACGGCATATCCGGCATCAGCGCGGACGGCGGCAGGCTGCCAATATATCCATTTCCTTCCGATAGGTTTGGCTATTGGAAATGTCCATCAGCCCCAATACCGTGCTGAAATAGTGGTCGTGCGAATATTCGTTTTCCGCCGCTTTTTGTTTGAGGCATTGGAAATCTATGCCCCCGTGTTGGCGGAAGGCTTTGGAAAACCACATAACCATCGGGATATGCGTCTGCCCGGAAGGCGCGATGGCGTAAGGCGCGGCGTGCAGGTACATCCCGTTTTCGCCCAAACTTTCGCCGTGGTCGGAAACATAATGCACCGCGCTTTCCAAATCGTCGCGGTTTTCAAGTTTGCGGATAACCTTGTCGATAAACTGGTCCACATACAAAACCGTATTGTCGTAAGTGTTGACCAGCGTGGCGCGGGTGCATTTGTTGATTTCGTTGGTGTCGCAGGTCGGCGTGAATTTGCGTTCGGCTTCGGTATAGCGTTCGTAATACGTCGGCCCGTGGCTGCCGATGGTATGCAGGATTAAAACCGCGTCTTTATCGTTTTTGTTGAGGACTTCGTCGAACTTAGTCAGCAGGATATTGTCGAGACACTCGCCGTTGCGGCAGTATTCGGGCAGGTTGAGCGAGGTAACGTCGGTATTCGGCACTTTGCCGCACACGCCCTTGCAGCCGGAATCGTTTTCCAACCAGGTAACTTCCACGCCGGCGCGCTGCACGATGTCCAGCAGGTTGTCTTGGTGTTCGGCTTTGATTTCGTCATAATCCGTGCGGTCGAAGGTTGAGAACATACACGGCAGGGAGTGCGCGGTCGATGTGCCGCAGCTTCTGACCTGCGGGAAATTGACAATTTCATCGCCGCGCGCGGCAAGCAGCGGCGTAGTTTGGCGGCTGTAACCGTTCAAACCCCAGTTGGCGGCACGCGTGGTCTCGCCCACGACCAGCACCACGAAACGGCGCAGGCTGCCGGCCGGCCGGTTTTGCACGACCGCCATATCCAATTGCGTATAAGGAATATTGGAACGCTTCCAATCTTTGTATTTCGACACGCCCGCGCCGATGAAATTAGACGGCACAATCAGATGGGTTACTGATTTATTGTTGCGGAAAAACGAGGCGTAATCCTGATATTGCAACATTGCGATGCCCAACGCGCACAAAAAGGAAACGGCGGCAAGCACAAGGCGCGTCAAAAACTCCTTATACCAAACGCGGTATTTAACCTTGACGGCGATATACGCCAGCGCGGGCAATACGCCCAAACATACAATCCACAGCACATAGCCCGGCGTAATCAGGCGCGCGCTTTCGGCAGCCGTAGTTTGCAAGACATTATTCAACATCGACTTGTTGAAATAGATATTGAAAAATATTTCTTGGTAAGACACCGCCGCACTGATAACCAATATCAACGGAATCAATACCTTATGCACGAAAGGCAGGGCAATGACGTGAAAAACGAAATTACTTAAAAAAAACAGCACCACCGGCATCGTATAGAGGAAGATATCCGCCCCGGTGCCGTTAAAAGGATGAAGCTCGACAACTTTGGCAAAAAAGGCGTAATTCAATACCAGCGAGGAATACAGGGAAAGGAAGGCAATCAGCGCGGAAGAGCCGAGCTTCGGCCTCAGGTTCGGTTTTATCATTTGGAATGTGTCGGATAAGGGTTGGAAAAGGCATCCGGCATTTGGAATCCGGATTATTGAAAAAGATTCTTAATTATAAGGCAACGGAGCAAAGCAGGGCAAGAAAACGGCGGCTGTGCGGGGGGTTCCGCCCGCCATTCAAACGTCCGGCAGACATAAAAACATCGTAAGCAAGATTCGAACCGGTCTGCAACCGCCCCTGCCAGAAAAACGGGCAAAGCATTTCATATTGGAAAAACCCGGCCGCGCCGCCGACGGGACAGTCCGGCACAAACAGCATCACGCTCGGATTGAAAAGGACGGATAGCCGCCGGCAGCACAATCTTACCACCTCCAAAACGCCGCCGGAGAACGCCGAAACAGCCGATGCCGTCTGAAGCCGCTTCAGACAACATCGGGACATCAACCGTAACGCCGTTGGAAATCGCGCATAAAATCTGCCAAAGCCCGCACGCCTTCAAGCGGCATCGCATTATAAATGCTGGCACGCATACCGCCGACGGTTTTATAGCCCTTAAGCAGGCACAAGCCCTGCAATTCGGCTTCCAGCACAAAACGGCGGTCAAGCTCCTCATCCCCCGTTTGGAACACGACATTCATTTTAGAACGCGCATTCGGACGGATACGGTTGATATAAAAACCATCGCTGCCGTCTATCGTCTCATACAAGGTTTGCGCCTTCAGCCGATTGACCGCTTCAATTTTTTTCACACCGCCCTGCGCCTGTAGCCAGCGGAACACCAGCCCCGACATATAAATCGCGTAAGTTGACGGCGTGTTGTACATACCGTCGCGGTTCAAATGCGAACGGTAGTTGAACACATCGGGAATATCGTTCGGACAACGCTCGAGCAAATCCTCACGCACAATCACCACCGTAACTCCTGCCGGCCCGATGTTTTTCTGTGCGCCTGCGTAAATCAGTCCGTAGTCGGCAACATCAAACTCGCGCGACAAAATCTCGCTGGACATATCGCACACCAGCGGCGGCATGCCTTCTGAAAGGCACGGCACTTCACGGTATTGCAGCCCGTTGACCGTTTCATTGACGGCAAAATGGACAAACGCCGAATCGGGTGCAACATCCCACGTTTCCACAGGCGGCAGGTCGAGATAGTCGAACTGCTCGCCGCCATGCGCCGCCAAACGGATTTCCGTATCGGTCAAACGGCTCATCTGTTCATAAGCGATACGGCTCCAGTTGCCCGTTACCACCGCGTCGGCAGTGCGGAAACCGTGTGCCAGATTCATGGCTGCCATATTAAATTGGGTTGTTGCTCCGCCCTGCAGAAACAATATCTTATAGTTGTCAGGCACTTTCAAAAGCTGCCTCAAATCCTGTTCCGCATGATGCAGGATGCTCAAAAACATTTCCGAACGGTGGCTCATTGCCATCACAGGAAAACCCGTACCGTTGTAGTCCAACATTTCCTGCCGCGCCGTTTCCAACACGGCTTCGGGCAATACGGCAGGGCCGGCGGAAAAATTGTAAATCGGATAAAGAGACATGATGCAGCCTTGATTCTGAACAATAACCCGCCCGATTTTAGGCTTGCAGCAGGCTTTGTGCAAGGATGGAAAATACCTGTCCTCCGCCCGATTCCATGCCGCCCGAACACGGAAAATAATATCAATATATTGATTTACAAACATAAAAATCATGCACGCGACAAATAGATACATTTGTTTTGTCAACAATATTCACGATTTCCCATTACAAACCTCCCTTACACCCGCTTTTTTCCGTCCCAAAAACACAAAATAAATCAACACTTTCATTTCTCCGCAAAAGCGGTTATAATCACGCCGATTTTTCAACTTTGACGAAAAATGGCCACGGGGCCATTTTTTTATTATGTACATAGGGAGCAGCATGGATATCCAAACCATCCTCGAAAAAACCCTGCCCGGCCTGGGCTACGAACTGGTCGATTTCGAACTGACCGCGCAAGGAACATTGCGCGTGTTCATCGACAAAGAAAGCGGCATTACCGTCGAAGACTGCGCAACCGTCAGCAACCACTTGAGCCGCGTCTTCATGGTTGAAGACATCGACTACAAAAACCTGGAAATTTCCAGCCCCGGACTCGACCGCCCCTTGAAAAAAGCCGCCGACTTCGTGCGCTTTGCCGGTCAGAATGCCAAAATCAAAACCCGCCTGCCGATAGACGGTCAGAAAAACTTTATCGGTAAAATCGAAGGCTGCGAAAACGATACCGTTACCGTATCCTTCGACGGCAAAACCGTACAAATCGAATTGGGCAACATCGACAAAGCCCGTCTGCGCCCCGAATTCAAATTCTAAAACACAACAATATTGGAGATGTTCAAAATGAGTCGTGAAATGTTACAGCTGGCAGAAGCACTGGCAAGCGAAAAAAACGTTGATGCGGAAGTCGTCTTCCAAGCACTGGAATTCGCCCTGTCTACCGCCGCCAAGAAAAAGGCAGACCGCGAACACATGGACGTGCGCGTCCAAATCAACCGCGACACCGGCGAATACCAAACCTTCCGCCGCTGGCTGATTGTCGCCGATGAAGACTATACCTATCCCGATGTCGAAAAAACCATCGAGGAAATCCAAGAGGAAATTCCCGGCACTACCATCCAAATCGGCGAATACTACGAAGAGCAGCTGCCCAACGAAGGCTTCGGCCGCCAAGCCGCGCAAACCGCCAAACAAATCATCCTGCAACGCATCCGCGATGCCGAGCGCGAGCAGAATCTGAACGAGTTTCTCGCCGTCAAAGAAGACATCGTGTCCGGCACGGTCAAACGCGTCGAACGCCACGGCATCATCGTCGAAGTCGTTGCCGGCAAACTGGACGCGCTGATTCCGCGCGACCAAATGATTCCGCGCGAAAACTTCCGCAGCGGCGACCGCATCCGCGCCCTCTTCCTGCGCGTCGAAGAAATCGGCAACACCGGCCGCAAACAAGTCATCCTGAGCCGTACTTCCGGCGATTTCCTCGTCAAACTGTACGCCAATGAAGTACCTGAAATTGCAGACGGCATGCTTGAAATCCGCGCTGTCGCCCGCGACCCGGGCCAGCGTGCCAAAGTCGCCGTCAAAGCCAACGACCAGCGCATCGATCCGCAAGGCACCTGTATCGGCGTTCGCGGTTCGCGTGTCAATGCCGTCAGCAACGAATTGTCCGGCGAGCGCATCGACGTTGTCCTTTGGTCGCCCGAGCCTGCCCAATTCGTCATGAGCGCGCTCTCACCCGCCGAAGTCAGCCGCATCGTCATCGACGAAGACAAACACGCCGTCGATGTCATCGTTGCCGAAGACCAGCTCGCGCTCGCCATCGGACGCGGCGGTCAAAACGTGCGCCTTGCTTCCGACCTGACCGGCTGGCAGCTCAACATCATGACTTCCGCCGAGGCAGACGAACGCAATGCGGCAGAAGATGCCGCCATCCGCCGCCTGTTTATGGATCACTTGAACGTGGACGAAGAAACCGCCGACGTACTGGTTCAGGAAGGTTTTGCAACCTTGGAAGAAGTCGCCTATGTTCCTGCCGCCGAACTGCTTGCCATTGAAGGATTTGACGAAGAAATCGTCGATATGCTCCGCAACCGCGCCCGCGATGCCATCCTGACCATGGCGATTGCCGCCGAAGAAAAACTGGGCGAAGTGTCCGACGATATGCGCAACCTCGAAGGCATAGATGCCGATATGCTCCGCAGCCTTGCCGAAGCAGGCATTACCACCCGCGACGACTTGGCAGAGCTTGCTGTGGACGAACTGATTGAAATCACCGGTGTAAACGAAGAAACCGCAAAAGCCGTCATCCTGACCGCACGCGAACACTGGTTTACCGAAGACAAATAAAGGGGGTACAGATGAGTAACACAACCGTAGAACAATTTGCCGCCGAGCTGAAACGCCCCGTCGAAGACCTGTTGAAACAGTTGAAAGAAGCCGGCGTCAGCAAAAACAGCGGCAGCGATTCCCTGACGCTGGACGACAAACAGCTTCTGAACGCCTACCTGACCAAGAAAAACGGCAGCAACGGCGGCACCATCAGCATCCGCCGCACCAAAACCGAAGTCAGCACCGTTGACGGCGTAAAAGTCGAAACACGCAAACGCGGACGCACTGTCAACATTCCTTCTGCCGAAGAGTTGGCAGCACAGGTAAAAGCCGCCCAAACCCAAGCCGCACCTGTCCGGCCGGAGCAGACGGCAGAAGACGCGGCAAAAGCCCGAGCCGAAGCTGCCACACGTGCAGAAGCACGTGCCAAGGCAGAAGCGGAAGCGGCAAAACTGAAAGCGGCAAAAGCAGGCAACAAAGCCAAACCTGCCGCGCAGAAACCCACCGAAGCAAAAGCCGAAACCGCACCCGTTGCGGCGGAAACCAAACCCGCCGAAGAAAGCAAAGCGGAAAAAGCCCAAGCCGACAAAATGCCGTCTAAAAAACCCGCCGAGCCCAAAGAAAAAGCCGCCAAGCCGAAACACGAGCGAAACGGCAAAGGCAAAGATGCCAAAAAACCGGCGAAACCTGCCGCACCTGCCGTGCCGCAACCCGTGGTCAGCGCGGAAGAACAGGCGCAACGCGATGAAGAAGCACGCCGTGCCGCCGCACTTCGCGCCCACCAGGAAGCCCTGTTGAAAGAGAAACAGGAACGCCAGGCACGCCGCGAAGCCATGAAACAACAGGCAGAACAACAGGCAAAAGCCGCACAGGAAGCCAAAAACGGCAGACAGCGTCCCGCCAAACCTGCCGAGAAACCGCAGGCAGCCGCGCCGGCCGTCGAAAACAAACCTGTCAATCCGGCAAAAGCGAAAAAAGAAGACCGCCGCAACCGCGATGACGAAGGTCAAGGCCGCAACGCCAAAGGCAAAGGCGGAAAAGGCGGACGCGACCGCAACAATGCACGCAATGGCGACGACGAGCGCGTACGCGGCGGCAAAAAAGGCAAAAAACTCAAACTCGAGCCGAACCAACACGCCTTCCAAGCACCGACCGAACCTGTCGTACACGAAGTTTTGGTGCCTGAAACCATTACCGTTGCCGACTTGGCACACAAAATGGCAGTCAAAGGCGTGGAAGTGGTCAAAGCCCTGATGAAGATGGGCATGATGGTTACCATCAACCAATCCATCGACCAAGACACCGCCCTGATTGTCGTCGAAGAACTCGGACACATCGGCAAACCCGCCGCAGCGGACGATCCCGAAGCCTTCTTGGACGAGGGCGCAGAAGCAGTGGAAGCCGAAGCATTGCCGCGTCCGCCCGTTGTTACCGTCATGGGACACGTCGACCACGGCAAAACCTCGCTGCTGGACTACATCCGCCGCGCCAAAGTGGTACAGGGCGAAGCGGGCGGCATTACGCAGCACATCGGCGCGTACCACGTCAAAACGCCGCGCGGCGTGATTACCTTCTTGGACACCCCGGGTCACGAAGCCTTTACCGCTATGCGCGCACGCGGTGCGAAAGCAACCGACATCGTGATTCTTATGGTCGCCGCCGACGACGGCGTGATGCCGCAAACCATCGAAGCGATTGCCCACGCCAAAGCGGCAGGCGTACCGATGGTGGTTGCCGTCAACAAAATCGATAAAGAAGCCGCCAACCCAGAGCGTATCCGCCAAGAGCTGACCGCACACGAAGTCGTGCCTGACGAATGGGGCGGCGATGTACAGTTTATCGACGTTTCCGCGAAAAAAGGAACAAACATCGACGCGCTGCTCGAAGCAGTCTTGCTCGAAGCCGAAGTATTGGAACTGACCGCACCTGTCGATGCGCCCGCCAAAGGCATCATCGTCGAGGCGCGCTTGGACAAAGGCCGCGGCGCGGTTGCCACATTGCTGGTTCAAAGCGGTACGCTGAAAAAAGGCGACATGCTGCTGGCCGGTACGGCATTCGGCAAAATCCGCGCGATGGTCGATGAAAACGGCAAATCCATTACCGAAGCCGGCCCGTCCATCCCCGTCGAAATCCTCGGCTTGTCCGACGTACCGAATGCGGGTGAAGACGCGATGGTATTGGCGGACGAGAAAAAAGCGCGCGAAATCGCCCTCTTCCGCCAAGGCAAATACCGCGACGTGCGCCTTGCCAAACAGCAGGCGGCGAAGCTGGAAAATATGTTCAACAATATGGGCGAAACCCAGGCCCAATCTTTGTCGGTCATCATCAAGGCAGACGTTCAGGGCTCTTACGAGGCTTTGGCGGGCAGCCTGAAAAAACTGTCCACCGACGAGGTGAAAGTGAACGTGTTGCACAGCGGCGTAGGCGGCATTACCGAATCGGATGTCAACCTTGCCATCGCTTCGGGCGCGTTCATTATCGGCTTTAACGTGCGTGCAGATGCCTCTTCGCGCAAACTTGCCGAAAATGAAAACGTGGAAATCCGCTACTACAACATCATCTATGATGCCATCGACGACGTGAAAGCGGCGATGAGCGGTATGCTTTCTCCCGAAGAGAAAGAGCAAGTAACCGGTACGGTCGAAATCCGTCAGGTTATCTCCGTTTCAAAAGTCGGCAATATTGCAGGCTGTATGGTTACCGACGGCGTGGTCAAACGCGATTCCCATGTCCGCCTCATCCGCAACAACGTGGTCATCCACACGGGCGAACTGGCTTCGTTGAAACGCTATAAAGACGACGTCAAAGAAGTCCGTATGGGCTTTGAGTGCGGCCTGATGATTAAAGGCTACAACGAAATTATGGAAGGCGACCAACTCGAATGTTTCGACATCGTCGAAGTGGCACGCACCCTGTGATTTTGATGCGGAAAAATGCCGTCTGAAGCGTTCAGACGGCATACGAAACGGGTTCTGTATCATACAGAACCCGTTTTTTGTCGCAAATCGGCCTCAGACAGCCCTCTTGCCTTATCCCGATTTGAATCTGACTTGCCATACAAACAGGCTTCAGACGGCATTATAGTGAATTAAATTTAAACCGGTACAGCGTTGGCTCGCCTTGCCGTACTATTTGTACTGTCTGCGGCTCGCCGCCTTGTCCTGATTTAAATTTAATTCACTATATTTTCCCGACAGGCGGATTTGAAGTTTCTCCACATATCCGGCGCGTTCGGCGCGGCTGGTTTCGGGGCGGTGCGTATTGAGCGACGACCATTTCCAATGACTGCGGGCTTTGTTGAGTTCGGGCGGGAGTCTGGCGGCGTCCCACGGGGCTTTGCGGCTGTGCAGCTCGATATCCGACTGTGCCGCGTGTCCGCGCGTTTGCAGGACGTGGAGCAAATCGAGGGCGCGGGCGGCGAGCAGGGTCAGGGTTTCGGGGTCGGTGTGCAGGGTTTGACGGCCGGCGAGTTTGTCAGAAATGGTGCGGGTATTGGGCAGGATGCCGCCCAAAAAGCCGCCGATTGCCGTACCCAATCCGAGCGAGCCGCCGAGTGTGGCGATGTCCAGCCCCAAGCCGATGAGCGCGCCGGTTGCCGCGCCCGTGCCGGTGCGGATGCCGTATTGTTTGAGCAATTCGCTGTCGAACGGGTCTTGGCGGAAGGCTTGCGGCATCCAGTCGCCGCCGTCGATTTCGCTGTGGTAGAAACGGTAAAGGGCAAACAGCCGCTGCTGCATCTGCCGTTCGAGTTGGCGTATTTCCGCCTGCATGGTTTGCAGCACGGTGGCGGTATCCTCGTTTTCGTCCACTTCCTGCCTGAAGGCGGCGGCATCAATTAAAAAGTCGGCGATTTCGCGGCGCGCTTCGCCGTCCAGCCGCTGCCATTCGCGCCGGCGCATGGCTGTCAGGCGGTCAAGTGTGCTGCGTTCGGGCAACATGGTGGCGAGGTTTTCCCACAGGCGTAGTTCGCCTTCAAAATCAAAGGCGACGGTGTCGAACCCTGCGAAAACGTGCAGGTTTCTCCTCGCCAGCATGGTTGTCCACGATTCGGGAGGCTGTCCGCCGGTAAAGTTGAACACGGGCATAACCGGTTTGGCACACCATGAAAGGATGGTCAACTCGTCCCTGTATTTGTCGAGGACGGGTTCGCGCGCGTCGATGACGTACATTGCCATATCGCTTTGCAAGACTTGCCGTAAGACTTTGGCTTCCTGATTGAAATCATGGTGCGCGCCGTGGCTGCCGAGAAACTGTTGCAGCCGTTCGATGCCGTCTGAACGCGTATCCGTATGGGTTTCCAGCCATTCCAAAACACCGCCCGCGTCTTCGAGTCCGGGCGTGTCATACAGGAAAACCAGCGTGTCTGCGCCGTCGCTGATGGCGGCTTCTTCGACATGGCGCGTAGTGGACGGGGCATTTTTGACTTCGCCGAAGCCGCTGTCGCGCAATAGGGTGCGCAGGAGCGAGGTTTTGCCGGTATTGGTATGCCCGACGACGGCGAGGGAAAGGGGTTGTTTGTTCATGATGTTTTTGAAGAATGGATTTTCAGACGACCTTTTAAGGATGGCGGCTTTATGGGGCGTTTCAAGTGCGGTCGTTGGTTTTCAGACGGCCTTCCTGCGCCGCTCTGTCGGGTTCCAGCCACGCCGCGCCGCATTCGGTCAGCGCGTTACGCCAATGTTCCAGCTTTTCCGAAAGGTCGTCTGAAAGCCCCTGTTCCGCCAAAAGCTGCACCACCGCGCCGCCCTGCGCCGCTTCCGAAAGTCGGACGATCTGCCGCAACACGCCGCGGTCGGGCACAGTTTGGGCGCGCACGCCGATAAGCAGTTGCGCCGGTTTCTGCTTCAGCTCTGTCTCCAGCGCGGCAACCTGTTCCCGATTGGCGGCAACGCCCTTATCCAGCCATTCCTGCGCCAGCCTGCCCTCGAACCATTCGCCGTCCTGCCATTCGGTCTCCAGCATGACCGCCCATTTCGGCGCATCGTTCAAGACGATTTTCGGCGAAACGGCGGACACGGTTTCCCGACGCGTATCCGCATCGGTGATTTTGTTCTGCCAGCGGCGGATGACCGCCTGATAATAGGGCTTTTCCAAATCCAAGCCGTTTTCGCTTGTTTTCAAAAGGATTTTGCATACCGCCCAAGCCAAGAGGCGCGGCAGGATGCCGTAGCAGGCGATACTGCCGACCAGCAGCCCCGACCAAGCCCGCGCATCGGCAATATTGCCGTTCAGACGACCTTCGATGACCGCCCGCGCATCAGGCACGGGAAAACCCAGTTTCGCAGGCAGCCATGCCAACATTTCCACCAGCCGTACCGAAGACGAATCGCCCAACAGCGTGCTTTCCCAGTTGAACGTATATTGCCGCACCAAAAGCAGCAACAATACCGACACCAGCATTCCGAGCAGCGTGCAGAGCCACAGGCTGTGCGACGTTGCGCCTATTTTCCAACGTACCGAAGGTTGCCGCCACTCGTCCGCATACAGCCGCAACACCGCCTGATTGACAGGGTCTTTGCCCCGAAACCACGTCGCCGGACTGCTGAAAAAACGCCCCACTTTCACGCGCAGGAACAACATTGCCAACCATACTGCCAGCATCAGCGTATTCATGCCCAACACGCCCGCCAAAACCAAAAAGAAATTCAGACCCTGATTGTCCATTAGAAGATAAGTAACTGAAAAACCGGTAAAAAACGCAAACGTCGCCGCCGCCACCCACAACCAGAACGACCCCGCACGCACACGTTCCAACGTCTCCCGCAGCATACGGTTCCTGTCGATCATCTTCGCCCGACGGATGATTTTTTCCTCCGTACTGCCGTCCACGCGGCGCAAAGCCTCCGTCGCCTGCACGGGATCGCCGCTGAAAATAAAGCCGCCTTCTTCCAAAATACGGACCAGCTCAACCAGTTTTCGGGATGGATTCAACATAAAATGCCGTCTGAAAATAAAAAACAGATTTTAACACACGCATTTTCAAGAATATTCACAGTGTAGGCAAAGAGTAAATCCCACACAGAGGCAAAAGTATCGGCGTAAACTGACTGCCTCTACTTTCCCGAAAGATTGTGCGATGTATACAGGCGAACGCTTCAATACTTACAGCCATTTGAGCGGTTTGATTCTGGCGGCGGCAGGTTTGGCGCTGATGCTGCTGAAAACCATAGGACACGGGGACGGCTACCGTATCTTCAGCGTATCGGTTTACGGCATCAGCCTTCTTCTGCTCTATTTGAGTTCCTCGCTGTACCACGGAATTGCAGCCGGAAAACTGAAAAGCATTTTGAAAAAAACCGACCACTGCATGATTTATGTGCTGATTGCCGGAAGCTACACACCGTTTGCACTGGTTTCTTTGAGAAACGGGCCGGGCTGGACGGTATTTTCACTGTCCTGGCTGCTGGCGGCTGCAGGAATCGCACAAGAACTCACCATTGGACGGAAAAGCGAAAAACGACTGCTGTCTATTGCGATTTATATCGTAATGGGCTGGATGGTCTTGGCGGTAATGAAATCCCTGACAGCCTCACTCCCGCCGGCAGGACTGGCTTGGCTGGCGGCAGGCGGTATGCTGTACAGCGTCGGCATTTACTGGTTTGTAAACGATGAAAAAATCCGACACGGGCACGGAATCTGGCATCTGTTCGTATTGGGCGGCAGCATCACCCAATTTGTCAGCGTGTACGGTTACGTAATCTGAATGCCGTCTGAAAAGCAAAACCTCCCGATCCTGAAGATTGGGAGGTTTTCTGTTTGCCGGACATCAGCCCTTGTCGTGGAACTCGTGGAATTCATACTGATAGGACAAATCCCGACCCGCTTTTTTCTGTGCCAAATAATCATCATAAATGGCACGGATTTCCTTACGCAACAAAAACAGGGCTATCAAGTTCGGGATAACCATAAAGCCGTTGAACATATCGGACAGGCTCCAAACCAAATCGACTTTGCCGAGCGTACCTAAAACGATGGCAAGCAGAACCAATGCGCGATAGATGCCCAAGTGTCTTCCCCTGAAAAGAAAACGGATGTTGGACTCGCCGAAATAATACCAGCCGATAATGGTCGTCAAGGCGAAAAAGGTCAGACACACGGCAAGCAATTGCGAACCGAAGCCCGGAAATGCCTTGTTAAAGGCAAATTGAGTAACCGCCGCGCCCTGTTCGCCCGAAAGGTTGGCATCGGTCAGCAGGATAATCAATGCCGTAGCCGTACATACCAAAATCGTATCGATAAATACACCGACAAATGCCGCCATACCTTGCTGCACAGGATGTTTCACATCAGCGGTTGCATGTGCATGCGGGGTAGAACCCATACCTGCTTCGTTGGAAAACAGACCGCGCGCCACGCCGAAACGTATCGCTTCACGCATACCGATACCCGCAGCACCGCCCAAAACGGCTTCAGGATTGAAGGCGGCGGTAAAGATGTGGTTGAACATCGGCACAATATAGTCGGAAAATTCAAACAGGATAACGACGGCGCACAAAATATAAACAACCGCCATAAACGGCACGACAAACTGGGCAATATTGGCAATACGGTTCACGCCGCCAATCACAACCATGCCCGCAAGGACGGCAAGCACAATACCGACTGCCAAAGAAGGCACATCAAATGCAATGGTAACGGCAGAAGCAATGGAGTTTGCCTGTGTCGCATTACCGATAAAGCCCAATGCGATAATCAGCGCGATGGAGAAAAAGCCCGACAGGAAACGCGCCGCGCCCCTGCCGATTTTCGGAGTCAGACCGTGCGTAATATAAAACGCCGGCCCACCGATGTATTTGCCGTGGCTGACGACGCGGTATTTCTGCGCCAGCAGTGCCTCCGCAAAAATCGTGGACATCCCCAAAACGGCAGAAACCCACATCCAAAAAATCGCGCCCGGCCCGCCTGCGGTGATGGCGGTCGCCACGCCGGCGACGTTGCCCGTACCGATTTGCGCGGATATGGCAACCGCCAACGCCTGAAACTGCGATAAAGACTTATCGTCTTTATCGCCTTTGGCAAACAAGCCGCCGAATACGGATTTGAATCCCGCGCCTAGCTTGGTAATCTGCGGCGCACCGAGATACAGCGTAAAAAACAGGCCGATACCCAAAAGCGCGTAAATCAGCAGGTAGTCCCAAAGGAACCGATTGACTGTACCCACCAGAACAGACAATATATTTTCCATAAAATAAACCTTATCTTACAATTAAAATGACTGCCTTCCAAAAGACATTCCAATAAGGAAACACGGCGAGCAGACCGTATTTGCCGCAACAGATGCCTTAAATTGTCAACAATCGGGGAGAAGCTGCGCCATCATACCGTAAAATATCGTTAATTAAAACATTTCTTTATTTTTAAGCGGAAAGCGGAGGAAATCGCTTTCAGACGGCATCGACAACGGCACGGCATAAAACAGGATATTTTGGGTACTTGCAACTTATGTTAAAATGCCGACCGTAAAAAATCTGACAAAAACAGATTAATTATTTGAAATAAGAAAGGAAATTTATGGCAGGCCATAGCAAGTGGGCGAATATCCAGCATAAAAAAGCCCGTCAGGATGCCAAACGCGGCAAAATCTTCACCCGTTTAATCAAAGAAATCACCGTTGCGGCGCGTATGGGCGGCGGCGATCCCGGCGCAAATCCGCGCCTGCGCCTGGCTTTGGAAAAAGCAGCCGAAAACAATATGCCCAAAGACAATGTGCAACGCGCCATCGACAAAGGCACGGGCAACTTGGAAGGCGTGGAATACATCGAGTTGCGCTACGAAGGCTACGGCATCGGCGGCGCGGCTTTGATGGTGGACTGCCTGACCGACAACAAAACCCGCACCGTTGCGGACGTACGCCACGCGTTTACCAAAAACGGCGGCAACTTGGGTACCGACGGCTGCGTGGCGTTCAACTTCGTGCATCAGGGCTATTTGGTATTCGAACCCGGCGTTGACGAAGACGCGCTGATGGAAGCGGCTTTGGAAGCCGGTGCGGAAGACGTGGTTACCAACGACGACGGTTCCATCGAAGTCATTACCGCGCCAAACGATTGGGCGGGCGTAAAATCCGCTTTGGAGGCGGCAGGTTACAAATCCGTTGACGGCGACGTTACGATGCGCGCCCAAAACGAAACCGAACTCTCCGGCGACGATGCCGTCAAAATGCAAAAACTGATTGACGCGCTGGAAGACTTGGACGACGTGCAAGACGTTTACACTTCCGCCGTATTGAATCTGGACTGATACGCAGCACAGCAGACATACAATAAAATGCCGTCTGAACCTTTCAGACGGCATTGATTTATTTAGCCCTTGCCCACGCCCACCAAACCGTCAGGGCAACCGCCAGAAAATACGCCACACTCCAAACAGGCAAAGCAACCCCCAGCAGATAATCCGGTTCGGCACAATTTCCGAACCCGCGCACGACAGGCTCGAACCAATCAAACAAAGGCCAGCCCTTCAATCGAAACGTCCACGGCGCACCGCACGAAGGAGCCGTACCCGGCGGCAGCGACTGCAGCCACAACTGATATGCCGCAACAGAAATACCCGTAACGGCGGGAATGCTGATAAAGACAGCACCGAACAAACCGCCTGCCTTTCTTCTTGGTCTGCACATCAGGACAATTGCCGCACACAATGCGGTTGCCAAGACGCACAACCGCTGGCTGATACACAAAACGCAAGGCTCCATACCCAAAACATACTGTGCCGCCAAAGAGCCGGCAAATGCACAGACCGAAACGGCAAACAGCAGCCAAACGGCTTTTCTAAATAACGGGGTCATTTTCTCAACACACCAATCAAAATACCGATATGCCGATTTTGCTGGATATATCCCGAGATGGCAAGGGACAAAACGGCGATTTGCCCGCACAATGCCCACAAAAAAATACATCCGGAGGATTTGAATTTCAGCAAATTTAGCGAATCAAAAGTTTATTTCAATGAAATCATATGATTTTTTTGAATAAGCGGATTGATGGGTTTTTGAAGGAATTTGTTACCGGATAGCCATCGGGCGAGTTGCTTGATGCAGCTTGATTTTTCTCCTCTATTTCTCCTTTGTAGACTTAGCACACATTCAACTGGATGTGTGCATTTTTTTATCTCCGCTTTTTTTGAAATTTAATTACTTTTATTGTTTGAAATTCCATTCTTTAAGAAATTTAACAAGAAAAACGCTTGCTTTTTGACCGGAAAAGCTGCATAATTCATTCCGTTAGCTGGTTCGAGTAGTCAGTTAATAGTTTCTCCTCTATTTCTCCTTTGTAGACTTGGCACACATTCAACCGGATGTGTGCATTTTTTTATCTGAAGCAACAAGCCTCTGTGCGTGATGTTGTTATGTTTCATTTAGGTGTCAAACCGCATAGCCAGCCTGAAATATTCAATCCAAATCCAAAACTGGATTTTCTTTGACCTCCTCCATCACAACATAACTCCTACTCTCCGAAGCGGCAGGCAGTTGCAATAGGATATTGCCTAGCATATCCCGATAGGCAGACATATCGGGCAAACGTACTTTAATCAGATAGTCGTATTCGCCCGACACCAAGTGGCATTCCATAATTTGCGGAATTTTCAGCACTTCTTTTTTGAAATCTTCGAAAATATTGCCCGATTTGGATTGCAGCTTCAGCTCGACAAAAACCAATAGTGGTTTGCCCAACAGATGGGGATTGAGATGGGCGTGATAGCCGGAAATATAATGTTCCCGCTCCAAACGGCGCACCCTCTCTGTAACGGGCGTGGTGGACAAGCCTACCTTCTCGGCAAGCTCCATCATCGGGATGCGGGCATTCTGTTGGAGGATCTTAAGAATGCGGAAATCGATTTTATCTAGTTCTTTCATTTGGATTGCCTTGTATTTATTATTGATTTTAACAAATAGAGTATATAGTGGATTAACAAAAACCAGTACGGCGTTGCCTCGCCTTGCCGTACTATTTGTACTGTCTGCGGCTTCGTCGCCTTGTCCTGATTTTTGTTAATCCACTATATATTTGGGAAAGCGATTATATCAGGAAAAGCAAACCGCCTTCCTACCTAAAAACTGCTGCTTCGGCTTGAAGATACAAGGGTCTTTAATATTTTAAAAGCCTTGCCGTTGGATTATAATTCCCTAATTGATTTCTTAATTTTGCTAATAAACACTTGTTTGGTAAGGAATGAATTTATGCGCCCTTTGAACGTGCAGATCAGGTTGGGCAACCTTAGGCACAATTATCGGATTTTGAAGGAAATGCACGGAGGCAAACTGTTGGCGGTAGTGAAGGCCGACGCATACGGACACGGTGCGGTCAGATGTGCTTTCGCGCTGGCAGACTTGGCAGACGGCTTTGCCGTGGCGACAATCGACGAGGGAATCAGGCTACGGGAGAGTGGCATTACCCATCCGATTGTCCTTTTGGAAGGCGTATTTGAAGCATCAGAGTACGAAGCGGTCGAACAATACTCGCTCTGGCCGGCAGTCGGAAACCAATGGCAACTTGAGGCTTTGCTTTCCCGCCATTGGAAAAAACCTGTCAAGGTCTGGTTGAAAATGGATTCGGGAATGCACCGTACCGGATTTTTCCCTCATGATTACGCTTCGGTATATGCGGCATTGAAGCAGTCGGAATATGTGGACAGTATTGTCAAATTCTCGCATTTCTCCTGTGCGGACGAACCCGAAAGCGGTATGACGGAAATACAGATGGAAGCATTCGATTTGGGTACGGAAGGGCTGGAAGGCGAAGAAAGCCTTGCCAACTCCGCCGCTATTTTGAATGTTCCCGAAGCACGCAGGGACTGGGGGCGAGCCGGCTTGGCGTTGTACGGCATTTCCCCGTTCGGAGGCAGCGATGACAGGCTGAAACCCGTGATGAGGCTTTCCACCCGTATTTTCGGCGAACGCGTTTTACAGCCGCACTCCCCTATCGGTTATGGCGCAACATTTTATACCAGTAAATCTACGCGCGTCGGCCTGATTGCCTGCGGTTATGCGGACGGTTATCCGCGCCGCGCCCCAAGCAATTCCCCCGTCGCCGTCGACGGTAAATTGACCCGGGTCATCGGCAGGGTCTCTATGGATATGATGACCATCGAGCTGGACGCTTCGCAAGAAGGTTTGGGACACGAGGTCGAACTGTGGGGCGATACGGTTAATATCAATACCGTTGCCGAAGCGGCCGGAACCATCCCTTACGAATTGATGTGCAATATCAAACGTGCAAAATTCACTTATATCGAGTAATCAAGTCCAAACAAAAATGCCGTCTGAAGCCTTTCAGACGGCATAAATGCGTTTTGACAAAATCAGTATAGTGGATTAACAAAAATCAGGACAAGGCGACGAAGCCGCAGACAGTACAAATCGTACGGCAAGGCGAGGCAACGCCGTACTGGTTTAAATTTAATCCATTATAAAAGACATTGCCAAATAGAAAATACTGATAATGCCCACAATCTGAAACCCCATCCTTCCCGCAAAAACGGAAAATCAAAATCAGAAACCTAAAATTTCGTCATTCCCGCGCAGGCGGGAATCCGGTTTTTTGAGTTTCCGTCATTTCTGATAAATTCTCGTCGTTTTTCATTTCTAGATTCCCGCCTGCGCGGGAATGACAAAATTAAAGTTTCAGAATTTATTTGAACAACAAACTAGATTCCCGCTTTCGCGGGGATGCCGGCGGATAGGTTTTGTTGTTTCGGATAAATTCCTGTTGTTTTTTGGTTTCCAGATTCCCACCTTTAAAAGAATGACGTAAGAAAGCAGAAATAAGGACACAGGGATTTTTTATAGTGGATTAACAAAAATCAGGACAAGGCGACGAAGCCGCAGACAGTACAGATAGTACGGCAACGCTGTACTGGTTTAAATTTAGGGGCTGTCCTGGATAACTAGGATAAACTTGATTTTACTAATTGTTTTAAGATGGAACAAGAACTTTTATCTCACTGTTGTTAAAACGCCATTCGCACTCCTTTAAATACAGCTCAAAATGCGCTTTGGGAATGCCGTTAAACTTGCGTAAATGACGTTTTGCCTGGTTCCAAAAGTTCTCAATTCCATTAATATGGTTTTGTCGTTCGGCAAAATGTGTGCTGTGATTGATACGAAAACGAAGTTTCAGCGAAGCTAAAATGGCTAAATTCGCTCACATCTAATACATCATAGCTACGATAACAATCCGTATAAACAATGCTGTCAGGTTTCACTTGTTCACGGATAATAGGAAATAAAGTAGCGGTTTGAGTATTCGGTACTGTAACCGTATAAACCTTACCATTTCGCTTCAAAAGACCGAATACGGCGACTTTACCGGCAGCACCGCGACCGCGTTTGCCTTTGCGTTGTCCGCCAAAATAACTTTCATCTGCTTCTACTTCGCCATCAAACATTTCCAAATGCGGACTGTTTTGATAAATAAGTAATCGTAAACGATGAAAATAATAGGCTGCGGTATTTTTATTAACGCCTACTAACTCTGCTGCCGTTCTTGCAGTTACACCTGCGACAAATAGCTCAATGAGTTTATTTTGTTTATACTGGCTTAGACGACTTTTTCTCATAGGGATAATTCTAACTTAATTTGAATTTCCCTAGTTATCTAGGACAGCCCCATATTCTTTTCTAAAGACATTTTACCCGATGCCTATAAACAAAAATGCCGTCTGAAGCCTTTCAGACGGCATTTCCCCATCAAAACCGCAATCAGTTTTTCATCGATTGAACCGGTGCGGGAATCCTGCCGCCCCGGTTGACGAACACTTCGCATGAGCCTTCTTTTACCGGCATTACAGGCGCGTAGCCCAACAGGCCGCCGAACTCGACGCTGTCGCCGACGGTTTTACCGGTTACCGGAATAATGCGCACGGCAGTGGTTTTGCTGTTGATCATGCCGATGGCGGCTTCGTCGGCAATGATGCCGGAAATGGTGTGCGCGGGTGTGTCGCCGGGAACGGCAATCATATCCAAGCCGACCGAACAAACGGCGGTCATCGCTTCGAGTTTATCCAACGTCAGCACGCCTGCTTCGGCGGCGGCAATCATACCTTCGTCTTCGGAAACGGGGATAAACGCGCCACTCAAACCGCCAACCGCGCTCGAAGCCATCATGCCGCCCTTTTTCACGGCATCGTTCAGCAATGCCAAAGCTGCTGTTGTGCCGTGCGTACCGCAGACGCTCAAACCCATTTCTTCAAGAATGCGCGCCACCGAGTCGCCGACGGCAGGGGTCGGTGCCAGCGACAAGTCGAGAATACCAAACGGGATATTCAGCATTTTTGAGGCTTCGCGGCCGATGAGTTCGCCCACGCGGGTAATTTTGAAGGCGGTTTTCTTCACAACTTCGGCAACTTCGGTCAATGTCGTTGCATCCGAATTTTCCAACGCGGCTTTTACGACACCCGGGCCGGATACGCCGACATTAATCACAGCATCCGCTTCGCCTGAGCCGTGAAACGCGCCCGCCATAAACGGGTTGTCTTCCACCGCGTTGCAGAACACGACGATTTTGGCGCAGCCGAAACCTTCTAGTGTGATTTCAGCCGTGCGTTTGATGGTTTCGCCCGCCAGTCTGACCGCGTCCATATTGATACCGGCGCGCGTACTGCCGATATTGATGGAGCTGCACACGATATCAGTAGTCTTCATCGCTTCGGGAATGGAACGGATTAACACCTCGTCAGAAGGCGACATACCTTTTTGCACCAGCGCGGAAAAGCCGCCAATAAAAGACACGCCGATGGCTTTGGCAGCCTTATCCAAAGTTTGCGCCACGCTGACGTAAGAATCAGCATGGGTGGCCGCCGCGATTTGGGCAATCGGCGTGACAGAAATGCGCTGATTCACAATCGGCACGCCGTATTTGGCAGACAGATATTTTGCTGTCGCCACCAAGTCTTTGCCGACCGTGGTAATTTTGTTGTAAATATTTTGGTTCAACACGTCGATGTCGGTGCTGATGCAGTCGTGCAAATCAATGCCGATGGTAATGGTGCGGACATCGAAATTCTGGTCGGCAACCATTTTGACGGTTTCTAAAATTTCGCCGGATTGGATACTCATCACATTCCTCCGGCTCAAATGCGGTGCATCGCTTGGAAGATTTCTTCGTTTTGCATACGGATGTCGAGCGCGAGTTTTTTGCTCTCTTCCGCAAACAAATCCAAAACCTCCTGCCGCGATTTGCTGCATTTTGAAGTGTCCACCAAGATAATCATGGTAAAAAAATCATCCATCAGCTGTTGGCTGATATTGAGGATGTTGATTCGGTTTTCCGCCAAAATTTTGGAAACATCGTACACGATGCCGACGCGGTCTTTACCGATGACGGTGATGACTGAATTGTTCACAGGCTTACTCCTTGCAGATATCCGTTAAAGTCCGAAATTATACCACCGTTGGATTTTGAAGAAATATTGTCAACAATATATACATACAAAATGCCGTCTGAAACTATTTCAGACAGCATCAAGATTCAGGGTTCGATTAAATAACCATCCTTATCCCACTGGGTTTTCCTGACCAACTTATCATCCTGATAAACAGCTTCACTCTTTTTAGAACCATCTTCATACCACTCTAAGACTACTCCATTACGTTTATGATGATGGATAGACAGTTCCGAGAGTAATCGACCGCTTTCATCCCATGTCAGAATTTTGGCAGGCTCATCATTGACCATAACCATTTCCGTTTTGATATTGCCGTCGGCATACCATTGCTTCCATACGCCGTTTGCCTTATTCTGTTTAAACTGGATTTCGCTTTCCTTGCCGCCGTTACGGTAATAGCGGTACCCCGTACCTTCACTCAAACCATTTTTATAAGGCATAACGGCAGATTTTTTACCGTTCGGATACCAGTTGACCCACTCCCCGTCCGGCTTACCCTTGCTGAAGCCCCCCGCCATTTTTTTCTGACCATTAAAATGCCACAAAATCAACATACCGTTTTGCAGGGTAGGCACAAAAGATTTGATTTGCGTTGAAGCAACGATATAAGGTTCGGAATATTTCTTCATCGACGGATAATAAAAATCCTGCGCGTGCGCAATACCCTCCGCCACACTATATTGCCTGATATAAGCGGCAGAAGACATCGTCGCCGTCAGTTTCCCGTTCTGATTAAAATAAACAGAATAGGTCTGCGCCGGCAAAGCGGCCGAAAAACCCAACAGGACAGTTGAAAATACAATCCGAGATAATTTTTTCATTGCAATAGCGATATAAAAACAAGGCTGTGTTTTAGTAATCTGTTGATTTCAATTATTTGCAAGGGAAAAGACAATTATTTTCCGGTTAGGAATAAACCTATTCTATTGAATAGATTGAAGCCAAGTACGCCTATCAACACTATATTAAAACACTGCCAAAAACAATTAACTTATAAACAATATGGTAAGGATTTCTCTGCCAAGCATCAAACCCGAGACAACGTATCGTAAAAATGCCGTCTGAAAACAAATCGTCTTCAGACGGCATTTCCCTTTCAACTCACTCTTCACCCAATAACTGCTCGCGCGTCAAGAGGAAAACAAAACCGTCGCCCCCGCTGGTTTCCAACCAAGTAAAAGGCAACTCCGGATACGCTGCTTCCAATACATCCCTGTTATGCCCGATTTCCACCAGCAATACACCTTTGGGATTCAGAAACTTTGCCGCATTCAGAAGAATCTGCCTGGTGGCATCCAACCCGTCCGCCCCGCTGCCCAATGCCAATTCCGGTTCGTGCAAATACTCTTCAGGCAATAACTCAACCGATTCCGCATCCACATAAGGCGGATTGGAAACAATCAAATCATAAGTGCCTTCCAATCCTTCAAACAAATCCGTATGAATAAGCCGGATGCGTTCTTCCAAACCATAATCTTCGACATTAATCCCTGCCACTTCCAAAGCATCCAAGCTCACATCAACCGCATCAATTTGGGCATCAGGATAATGATGCGCCATCTGAATGGCAAGGCAACCGCTTCCGGTGCAAAGATCCAACGCATTATGCACCAACTCATCGTATTCTATCCAAGGGCGAAGTCCGTCACCCAACAATTCATAAATAAAAGAACGAGGTATGATTACGCGCTCATCCACATAGAAATCAAACTCTCCCTGCCATGCCTGGTGTGTCAAATAAGCGGCTGGAATGTGTTCGACAGCACGACGCTCAATAACCGCCAGCACTTCCTCTTTTTCAGCTTCCAAGAGTTTTGCATCAAGATATGGGGCAAGCATATCCAAAGGCAAATTCAAAGTATGCAGAATCAAATAAGCCGCTTCATCATGCGCATTATCTGTTCCATGACCAAAAAAGAGCCCTGCCTCATTAAAACGGCTGACTGCAAAACGTAAAATATCGCGGATAGTCGTCAATTCTTGTGCTGCCTGATTAAACATAATATGAACCATTCTGCGTATAGATACTTTTAATTATAACAGAAACAACAAGCAAACCTTTTCATATCGCCAAATAACCACCCAATCTACCCATACAACTACATAAATGCCCGCGCGAAAACCATCGCCCGAACGGAAACGACAATGGCCGACGGTATGGGCAATCTGATTGGCTGGGAAAAAACGGGGCTTGTTGCCGGTAAGCAGTGGATAACCGCAAAAGACGACAAGGTGTCCGATGTCTGCAATGCCAACGGCGAGATGGGCGTAATCGGGCTTTACGAGCCTTTCTCACACGGCACATTGACGATACCCGGTCATCCGAACTGCCGATGCGAGGTTGTTTCCGTATCGGGTGGCGAATTGGGGGAATTTGCCGAAAAAAAGGAGCTTCGTAAAGCGGCTATGCAGTATGCGCGGGATAACTTTATCGGCAAAAGCTATGTCAATGAAAACAGCGGGCATGAACTGAAGGTAACTTGGCAAGGTGTGAAACACGCTACGTCAAAGGCAAATCAGGCGGAATTATCCATCATGACAAAACTTGATGACTTATTGCGCTACGCAAAATATGAGGGTTCTTATTCGGATAGGAAAGGTCATCCTGATATTATTGCAGCACATAAGTATCGTGCCGTTGCCAAGGTTGGGAATGAGTCTTTAAATATCGGTGTGATTGTAAGGGAATTTCCAGACGGACATAAACATTACGACCATTTCATCTTGAAGGATGAGTAAAGCCCTTTTGCAGTGTCGTTCTGGAGCGGATAGCGTTAAGGCAAGTACGCTTCCAGCCTTACAAAAGGGCTTTAAATTCAGCATGCCATTTATACAGGCAGGAGTAAACCCATGACAAAGTTATACGCAGAAATCGCCAAGATGGAGACGCAGGACGACGGCACGGTCAAGGTTTGGGGTTACGCTTCAAGCGAGGAAATCGATTCGGACGGCGAAGTCATCGCGGCGGCAGCTATGAAGGCGGCGATTCCCGATTATATGAAGTTTGGCGCGGGGCGCGAGATGCACGGCTCAAACGCTGCGGGAACGGCAATTGAAATCAACGTTGAAGACGACGGCATAACCTTTTTCGGTGCTCATATCATCGACCCCGTTGTCGTGTCGAAAGTCAAAACAGGCGTTTACAAAGGCTTTTCCATCGGCGGCAGCGTTACCGCCCGCGATGATTTGAACAAGTCGCAAATCACGGGCTTGAAGCTGACAGAAATCAGCCTTATCGACCGCCCTGCCAATCCCGATGCGGTGTCTACCTGCTTTAAGGCGGACAAAGGTGCGGAAGCGGTAAACAACGATACAGAACATAATGCTACATATTTTAGCCATTTCCCTTCCAAACAAAAAAGCACCGACGGCGGCCGATGCCCCTTCCTTTACAGGTTCCCCTATTTTTTAGCTGCGGGCAGAGCCGGTTTTGCCGGGCCTTTTGGTGCGGGCGCACCGACAGAAGCCTGATCCTTCAGCTTCGCCAGCACCGCAGGGCCGATGCCCTTTACCTTGGTCAAATCGTCTACAGACTTGAACGCACCGTTTTGCGCACGGTATTCCGCAATGGCCTTCGCCTTCGCAGGGCCTATGCCCGGCAGCGCCTCCAGCTCCTGCTGCGAAGCCGCATTGATGTTTACCGCCGCAAGGGAGAAGGCGCAGGAGAACAGCATACAGAACAGCACGAACATTTTCTTCATGGTTTTTCCTTTAAGGGTTGCAAACAATAAACCGCATCTTGCGACGATAAAACGGGTCATTCTAAAATGAATATCCCAAAGTTTCAAGCCGTTCCTCCGCAAACCCGACCGGACGCCGTACGGATACTGTCCCGCCATCCCCGACATTTTTTCCGGGCAAAGCAAAAACCCCCGAATAATCGGGGGTTTTCTGAAAGGGTGTTTGGCAGTGACCTACTTTCGCATGGAAGAACCACACTATCATCGGCGCTGAGTCGTTTCACGGTCCTGTTCGGGATGGGAAGGCGTGGGACCAACTCGCTATGGCCGCCAAACTTAAACTGTTACAAATCGGTAAAGCCTTAATCAATATATTCGGTAATAACTGAATCAGTCAGTAAGCTTTTATCTCTTGAAGTTCTTCAAATGATAGAGTCAAGCCTCACGAGCAATTAGTATGGGTTAGCTTCACGCGTTACCGCGCTTCCACACCCCACCTATCAACGTCCTGGTCTCGAACGACTCTTTAGTGCGGTTAAACCGCAAGGGAAGTCTCATCTTCAGGCGAGTTTCGCGCTTAGATGCTTTCAGCGCTTATCTCTTCCGAACTTAGCTACCCGGCTATGCAACTGGCGTTACAACCGGTACACCAGAGGTTCGTCCACTCCGGTCCTCTCGTACTAGGAGCAGCCCCCGTCAAACTTCCAACGCCCACTGCAGATAGGGACCAAACTGTCTCACGACGTTTTAAACCCAGCTCACGTACCACTTTAAATGGCGAACAGCCATACCCTTGGGACCGACTACAGCCCCAGGATGTGATGAGCCGACATCGAGGTGCCAAACTCCGCCGTCGATATGAACTCTTGGGCGGAATCAGCCTGTTATCCCCGGAGTACCTTTTATCCGTTGAGCGATGGCCCTTCCATACAGAACCACCGGATCACTATGTCCTGCTTTCGCACCTGCTCGACTTGTCGGTCTCGCAGTTAAGCTACCTTTTGCCATTGCACTATCAGTCCGATTTCCGACCGGACCTAGGTAACCTTCGAACTCCTCCGTTACGCTTTGGGAGGAGACCGCCCCAGTCAAACTGCCTACCATGCACGGTCCCCGACCCGGATGACGGGTCTGGGTTAGAACCTCAAAGACACCAGGGTGGTATTTCAAGGACGGCTCCGCAGAGACTGGCGTCTCTGCTTCAAAGCCTCCCACCTATCCTACACAAGTGACTTCAAAGTCCAATGCAAAGCTACAGTAAAGGTTCACGGGGTCTTTCCGTCTAGCAGCGGGTAGATTGCATCTTCACAACCACTTCAACTTCGCTGAGTCTCAGGAGGAGACAGTGTGGCCATCGTTACGCCATTCGTGCGGGTCGGAACTTACCCGACAAGGAATTTCGCTACCTTAGGACCGTTATAGTTACGGCCGCCGTTTACTGGGGCTTCGATCCGATGCTTGCACATCTTCAATTAACCTTCCAGCACCGGGCAGGCGTCACACCCTATACGTCCACTTTCGTGTTAGCAGAGTGCTGTGTTTTTAATAAACAGTCGCAGCCACCTATTCTCTGCGACCCTCCAGGGCTTACGGAGCAAGTCCTTAACCTTAGAGGGCATACCTTCTCCCGAAGTTACGGTATCAATTTGCCGAGTTCCTTCTCCTGAGTTCTCTCAAGCGCCTTAGAATTCTCATCCTGCCCACCTGTGTCGGTTTGCGGTACGGTTCGATTCAAACTGAAGCTTAGTGGCTTTTCCTGGAAGCGTGGTATCGGTTACTTCATGTCCGTAGACACTCGTCATCACTTCTCGGTGTTAAGAAGACCCGGATTTGCCTAAGTCTTCCACCTACCGGCTTAAACAAGCTATTCCAACAGCTTGCCAACCTAACCTTCTCCGTCCCCACATCGCATTTGAATCAAGTACAGGAATATTAACCTGTTTCCCATCGACTACGCATTTCTGCCTCGCCTTAGGGGCCGACTCACCCTACGCCGATGAACGTTGCGTAGGAAACCTTGGGCTTTCGGCGAGCGGGCTTTTCACCCGCTTTATCGCTACTCATGTCAACATTCGCACTTCTGATACCTCCAGCACACTTTACAATGCACCTTCATCGGCCTACAGAACGCTCCCCTACCATGCCAGTAAACTGGCATCCGCAGCTTCGGTTATAGATTTGAGCCCCGTTACATCTTCCGCGCAGGACGACTCGACCAGTGAGCTATTACGCTTTCTTTAAATGATGGCTGCTTCTAAGCCAACATCCTGGCTGTCTGGGCCTTCCCACTTCGTTTACCACTTAATCTATCATTTGGGACCTTAGCTGGCGGTCTGGGTTGTTTCCCTCTTGACAACGGACGTTAGCACCCGCTGTCTGTCTCCCGAGGAACCACTTGATGGTATTCTTAGTTTGCCATGGGTTGGTAAGTTGCAATAACCCCCTAGCCATAACAGTGCTTTACCCCCATCAGTGTCTTGCTCGAGGCACTACCTAAATAGTTTTCGGGGAGAACCAGCTATCTCCGAGTTTGTTTAGCCTTTCACCCCTATCCACAGCTCATCCCCGCATTTTGCAACATGCGTGGGTTCGGTCCTCCAGTACCTGTTACGGCACCTTCAACCTGGCCATGGATAGATCACTCGGTTTCGGGTCTACACCCAGCAACTCATCGCCCTATTAAGACTCGGTTTCCCTACGCCTCCCCTATTCGGTTAAGCTCGCTACTGAATGTAAGTCGTTGACCCATTATACAAAAGGTACGCAGTCACACCTCTAGGGCGCTCCCACTGTTTGTATGCATCAGGTTTCAGGTTCTGTTTCACTCCCCTCCCGGGGTTCTTTTCGCCTTTCCCTCACGGTACTGGTTCACTATCGGTCGATGATGAGTATTTAGCCTTGGAGGATGGTCCCCCCATATTCAGACAGGATTTCACGTGTCCCGCCCTACTTTTCGTACGTTTAGTACCGCTGTTGAGATTTCGAATACGGGACTGTCACCCACTATGGTCAAGCTTCCCAGCTTGTTCTTCTATCTCGACAGTTATTACGTACAGGCTCCTCCGCGTTCGCTCGCCACTACTTGCGGAATCTCGGTTGATTTCTTTTCCTCCGGGTACTTAGATGGTTCAGTTCTCCGGGTTCGCTTCTCTAAGTCTATGTATTCAACTTAGGATACTGCACAGAATGCAGTGGGTTTCCCCATTCGGACATCGCGGGATCATTGCTTTATTGCCAGCTCCCCCGCGCTTTTCGCAGGCTTACACGTCCTTCGTCGCCTATCATCGCCAAGGCATCCACCTGATGCACTTATTCACTTGACTCTATCATTTCAAGAACTTCTTTGACTTTGCCTAACATTCCGTTGACTAGAACATCAGACTTGAATTTCCTACTTTGATAAAGCTTACTGCTTTGTTGTGTCTTAATCCTGCCTTTTGTGTTTCAGGATTAAGTCGATACAATCATCACCCAAATACTGTGTTTGTTTTCTTTTCTCTTGTGAGCGATTTTTTATCCTTTGCAAAGAATAAAAAATCAAAACAAACGCTTTGTCTTTGTTTGTTGATTTCGGCTTTCCAATTTGTTAAAGATCGATGCGTTCGATATTGCTATCTACTGTGCAAATCAAAACGAGCTGATTATTATATCAGCATTTTGTTCTTGGTCAAGTGTGACGTCGCCCTGAATGGATTCTGTTCCATTCTTCCGTTTTGATTTGTACAGTATTGGTGGAGGCAAACGGGATCGAACCGATGACCCCCTGCTTGCAAAGCAGGTGCTCTACCAACTGAGCTATGCCCCCCGTTCTTGGTGGGTCTGGGAGGACTTGAACCTCCGACCCCACGCTTATCAAGCGTGTGCTCTAACCAGCTGAGCTACAAACCCGGATTCTCTTCTTAAGCGAATCTTGCCTTCACTCAAGCTTCTTCCGCATCTTTTTCAGTTTACCGATAAGTGTGAATGCCTAAAGCCTCTTCTTTCTCTAGAAAGGAGGTGATCCAGCCGCAGGTTCCCCTACGGCTACCTTGTTACGACTTCACCCCAGTCATGAAGCATACCGTGGTAAGCGGGCTCCTTGCGGTTACCCTACCTACTTCTGGTATCCCCCACTCCCATGGTGTGACGGGCGGTGTGTACAAGACCCGGGAACGTATTCACCGCAGTATGCTGACCTGCGATTACTAGCGATTCCGACTTCATGCACTCGAGTTGCAGAGTGCAATCCGGACTACGATCGGTTTTGTGAGATTGGCTCCGCCTCGCGGCTTGGCTACCCTCTGTACCGACCATTGTATGACGTGTGAAGCCCTGGTCATAAGGGCCATGAGGACTTGACGTCATCCCCACCTTCCTCCGGCTTGTCACCGGCAGTCTCATTAGAGTGCCCAACTGAATGATGGCAACTAATGACAAGGGTTGCGCTCGTTGCGGGACTTAACCCAACATCTCACGACACGAGCTGACGACAGCCATGCAGCACCTGTGTTACGGCTCCCGAAGGCACTCCTCCGTCTCCGGAGGATTCCGTACATGTCAAGACCAGGTAAGGTTCTTCGCGTTGCATCGAATTAATCCACATCATCCACCGCTTGTGCGGGTCCCCGTCAATTCCTTTGAGTTTTAATCTTGCGACCGTACTCCCCAGGCGGTCAATTTCACGCGTTAGCTACGCTACCAAGCAATCAGGTTGCCCAACAGCTAATTGACATCGTTTAGGGCGTGGACTACCAGGGTATCTAATCCTGTTTGCTACCCACGCTTTCGGGCATGAACGTCAGTGTTGTCCCAGGAGGCTGCCTTCGCCATCGGTATTCCTCCACATCTCTACGCATTTCACTGCTACACGTGGAATTCTACCTCCCTCTGACACACTCGAGTCACCCAGTTCAGAACGCAGTTCCCGGGTTGAGCCCGGGGATTTCACATCCTGCTTAAGTAACCGTCTGCGCCCGCTTTACGCCCAGTAATTCCGATTAACGCTCGCACCCTACGTATTACCGCGGCTGCTGGCACGTAGTTAGCCGGTGCTTATTCTTCAGGTACCGTCATCAGCCGCTGATATTAGCAACAGCCTTTTCTTCCCTGACAAAAGTCCTTTACAACCCGAAGGCCTTCTTCAGACACGCGGCATGGCTGGATCAGGCTTGCGCCCATTGTCCAAAATTCCCCACTGCTGCCTCCCGTAGGAGTCTGGGCCGTGTCTCAGTCCCAGTGTGGCGGATCATCCTCTCAGACCCGCTACTGATCGTCGCCTTGGTAGGCCTTTACCCCACCAACTAGCTAATCAGATATCGGCCGCTCGAATAGCGCAAGGCCCGAAGGTCCCCTGCTTTCTCTCTCAAGACGTATGCGGTATTAGCTGATCTTTCGATCAGTTATCCCCCACTACTCGGTACGTTCCGATATGTTACTCACCCGTTCGCCACTCGCCACCCGAGAAGCAAGCTTCTCTGTGCTGCCGTCCGACTTGCATGTGTAAAGCATGCCGCCAGCGTTCAATCTGAGCCAGGATCAAACTCTTATGTTCAATCTCTAACTTTTTAACTTCTGGTCTGCTTCAAAGAAACCGACAGGACAATGTTCAAAACATTATCTTGTCTGTCTTTCAAACAGTGTGAGGCTCAAGGCACTCACACTTATCGGTAATCTGTTTTGTTAAAGAGCGTTTGAATTATAAAGTATTTCTTCCGCTTGTCAAGATATCTCTCGATATCCCCAACATTCTGTGCTATACTTTTCAGTTCGTCCGCCACTTCTGCAGCAGCGAAGAACCGAACTATACGCCCACAGGGAAAAACGGTCAATGCTTTCAGTGGGATTTTTTTGGGGAAATTCGTCATGTCGCTGTCGGATAAGGTTTTTTATTTCTGCTAAATGCTGCGCCGCCTCCAACAATCCCTTCCTCTCCCTCCTCTGACTGGTGCGCCTTTGTGAATATGCTGTCTGAAACTCGGGGCTTCGGACGGCATTTTGTATCCAAACGGTAACTAATGTATCCGCACTTTGTTATAGAATGGCTGCTGTTTTTTCTTCGTAATTAGAAATTGTCAAAATGGGTAAACATATTCTTTTAGGTGTAACGGGCAGTATTGCGGCGTATAAGTCTTGCGAGTTGGTGCGACTGCTGAAAAAACAGGGGCATTCGGTTACGGTGGTTATGAGCCGCTCGGCAACTGAATTTGTTTCTCCGCTGACTTTTCAGGCTTTGAGCGGCAATCCCGTTCTGACCGACACGCACGGCAGCAACGGTTCAAACGGCATGGAACATATCAACCTGACCCGGAATGCGGATGTTTTTCTGATTACGCCGGCAAGTATGAATACCGTGGCAAAAATCTGTAACGGCGTGGCAGATAATCTACTGACCAATCTGGCAGCCGCACGGAAATGTCCTCTTGCCATCGCTCCCGCGATGAATGTGGAAATGTGGCTCAACCCTGCCAACCAACGGAATATCGCACAACTGGTTTCAGACGGCATTACTGTCTATATGCCGGGCTTGGGCGAACAGGCTTGCGGAGAAAATGGCATGGGAAGGATGCCGGAACCTGCCGAATTGCTGGATTTGCTTCCGGACTTGTGGACACCGAAAATTTTAAGGGGCAAGAAAATCTTGATTACCGCAGGTGCGACATTTGAAGCCATTGACCCTGTCAGGGGCATCACAAATACCTCCAGCGGAAAAATGGGGGTAGCTTTGGCGCGGGCGTGCCGTGCCGCCGGTGCGGAAGTCAGCCTGATTCACGGACAGCTTCAAACCGAACTGCCTTTCGGCATATCCGATACGGTTCAAGCCGTCAGCGCTGAAGATATGCATCGCGCAGTGCATCGTTTGATTGAAAAACAAGATGCTTTTATTTCTGTTGCCGCCGTCTCAGACTATAAGGTTAAAAACAGGAGTACGCAAAAATTCAAAAAAGATAAAAATGCCAAACCGTTATCCATCGAATTGGATGAGAACCCCGATATTTTGGCTTCTATTGCCTCATTGCCGAACCCGCCGTTCTGCATCGGTTTTGCCGCTGAAACGGAGAATGTAATGGCATATGCACGAGAAAAACGTATTAAGAAAAAAATACCGGTAATAGTTGCCAATGATGTTTCAATCGCGATGGGCAAACCGACCAACCGGATTACCATTATCGGGGACGACGGGGAACTGTCTTTTCCCGAAACAAGTAAAGATGAAGCGGCGATGCAGATTGTTGAAAGGCTTGCCGGATATTTGAACAAATAAGCAATTGAACGGATAAACCATAAAGCGGGTTGCCTGTTAATCAAAAGGCAACCCGTTTTACCTGCTTCAACTTCTGATGACTTTGCGGATATATGGAATACTATGCAGATTTTGAATAATCTGATTCAATTGATTCAGATTCTTGACTTTCAATAAGAATTTGAATTCGACAAAACCTTCCGTTCCCGACTGGGATTTAGACGGTGTTTCGACCGACTCAATGTCCGCACCGGAATCGGAAATCGCTTGCGCCATTAATGCCAGCAAGCCGTGGCTGTCTTCCGATTGGACTTGAAGCCCGACACGGTAGTTCTGCCCGTTCATATTTTCCCAGTCTGCATCCAGCTGCTGTTCGGGATCGGACTTCAACAACGTCGGGCAGGTATCCCTATGGATAATCATGCCTTTTCCCTTAACCAACAGCAAACGGATGGAATCACCGGGAACAGGGTGGCAGCACTCTGCAAAATGAATATGCCCGCTTTCCTGACCATCGACTTTAATGGAACTGAGCCTGACCTCGCTACCGAAATGCTCCCCTGCCAACTCGGCAATGTGCATGGCGACATAAACAGGCAGGGTATGCCCCATACCGACGTTGTACAGCACTTCCTCAAATGAAGTCTGTTTGTCGTTGAGATCGGCAAGGTATTTTTCTTTGATGCCGTCTGAAAGCAGGACATCTTTGGGCAGCAAACTGGACAGGGCTTTTTGTAAGAGGCTCTCTCCCAAAACGACCGCATCGTGCCGGTTAAGGTTTTTAATATATTGGCGTATGGCACTGCGCGCCCTGCCGGACACGGCGAAATTCAACCACGCGGGATTGGGTTTGGCGTATTCGGATGTGATAATTTCAACAGAATCACCGGTTTTGAGCTTCGTACGCAACGGCATCATGATATTGTTGATACGTGCGGCAACGGTTTTGTGCCCGATATCGGTATGCACCGCATAAGCAAAATCGACAGGCGTTGCCCCTTTGGGCAAAGTTAGGATTTTTCCTTTTGGCGTAAGGATGTAGATTTCGTTCGGAAACAAATCGACTTTGACGTGTTCGAGAAACTCAATGGCATTGGCACTGCTTGCCTGCAAATCTAAGATATTTTTCAGCCACCGGTTTGTGTGAAGCACCGCCTGATCGACCGTCTTAGAATATGATTTATAGCTCCAATGTCCGGCGATTCCACCTTCGGCAACAGCATCCATTTCCTTGGTACGTATCTGAACTTCAATCGGCAAGCCGTAAGGACCGACCAAAGTCGTATGCAGACTTTGATACCCGTTGCTTTTCGGAATGGCGATATAGTCTTTGAACCGCCCGGGCTTAGGCTGATAGAGGGTGTGCAATGCGCCGAGTGCGGCATAACAGGCTGGAATGCTGTTGACAATGACGCGGAAACCGTAAATATCCATAACCTCGGCAAAGCGCAGCTTTTTCGCCATCATTTTCTGATGGATGCCGTACAGGTTTTTTTCCCTGCCTTTGATTTTGGCCTCTATATTCGCGCCTACCAGCCGCTGGCCGAATGCGCGCAAGACTTTGCCGACAACGTCCTGCCGGTTCTTCCGGCTCTTGTCCATCGCTTTTTTTAAAGTCTCGTAGCGGTTGGGATGCAGGTTTTGGAACGATAAATCCTGAAGCTCTTGATATGCGTTATTCAAACCTATGCGGTTGGCAATCTGTGCATAGATTTCAAGGGTTTCCCTTGCAATCCGGCGGCGTTTGTCCGGGCGCATCGAACCGAGTGTCCGCATATTATGCAGACGGTCGGCAAGTTTGACGACGATGACGCGTACATCTTTGGTCATTGCCAAAATCAGTTTGCGGAAACTCTCCGCCTGATGCTCTGCATGATCTTCAAATTTGAGTTTTTCGAGTTTGGACAGCCCGTCCACCATCTCGGCAACCGTATTGCCGAACACCGCCGCCATTTCCCCTTTTGTCACGCCCGTATCTTCCAATACGTCGTGCATCACGCCTGCACAAAGACCCTGTATGTCCATATGCCAAAGGGCGAGCTGCGTCGCAACGGCAATCGGATGCGTGATGTAGGGCTCCCCGCTTTTGCGGGTTTGCCCGTCGTGGGCGCGAAACGCATAGGCGACAGCTTTTTCAAGCTCCGCCTGTTCCTCGGGCTTGAGGTAGGAGGCGGTATGGAAAAGCAGGGCACGCGCTTCGGCGGTCAGGGGGTCGTAAGGGGCGGAAGGTTGGGGGGCGGGCATTTCAGACGGCTTTCGGTATGTATGTGTTTTTCATTTCAAACCGTCGGACTGCATGGCGGCAAAGTGTTCCGGCGTGCGTTTCCGGCAGAATTTATTTATTGCGCGTCAACAGTTCTGTACCGATATGTCCGGCGGCGATTTCCCTTAAGGCGGTAACGGTCGGTTTGTTATTGCGGACATCGTCCACAAGCGGCGTGTTGCCGTTCTCAAGCTGGCGGGCGCGGCGAGCCGCTACCAATGTCAGGTCAAAATGGTTGGAAATTTTTCCGGTACAGTCTTCGGTGGTAATACGTGCCATATTATTTGCTTTCTTTCAAAAATATTTAAATTGGGAAACCGGGTATTTTCGCCGTTTTCTAGGAATTTTCCAACAAATCTGCAATAAACCCCAGTTGCCGCGACCTTTTCAGACGGCAGGCATTCACAATATGGCGCAAATCCTCCTCCGCTCGCGCCAAGTCGTCATTGACCACGACAAAGTCGAACAATACGGACTGCTCGATTTCATGCCTTGCCTTCGACAGCCTCCTTTGGATAACTTCCCGACTGTCCGTCCCACGTCCGTTGAGACGTGCAGCAAGCACGTCGAAAGAAGGCGGCAGGATAAAGATGCCGACGGCTTCAGGCAGCGCGTTGCGAACCTGCGCCGCGCCCTGAACGTCGATTTCCAAAATTACGTCATAGCCTGCCGCCGCCAACGCATTCACGCCCTCCGCGCTTGTGCCGTAATAGTTGCCGAATACGTCTGCGTATTCCAAAAAAGCCTCCTGCGCGATAAGCGACTCAAACTCTTCTTTGGAAACAAAGTGATAATGCACGCCGTTTGCTTCGCCTTCACGCGGCGGGCGCGTCGTGTGCGACACAGAAACGCGCAAACCGTTATGGTTTGCCAACAGCCGAGAAACCAGCGTGGTTTTGCCCGTGCCAGAAGCGGCCGAAATGATAAAGATGTTGCCTTTTCGATAAGCGGACATATTTTTTACCTGTATATTTTCCAGCCGATTGTATCACAATGGACACCCAGTTTCCTATTTGCCGATGCCCATATTTTGCCGCTATTGTTTTGATTGATTTGGCAAGCGGCAGGCTGACGGCTACAATATGGCGTTAAAAACATCAAACTTGGAACACGCAATGCTGGTTCATCCCGAAGCTATGAGTGTCGGCGCGCTTGCCGACAAAATCCGCAAAATCGAAAACTGGCCGCAAAAAGGCATCTTATTCCACGACATCACGCCCGTCCTGCAAAGCGCGGAATACTTCCGACTTTTGGTTGATTTATTGGTTTACCGCTATATGGATCAGAAAATCGACATCGTTGCCGGTTTGGACGCGCGCGGCTTCATTATCGGCGCGGCACTCGCCTACCATCTCAACGTCGGTTTTGTCCCCATCCGCAAAAAAGGCAAGCTGCCTTTTGAAACCGTATCGCAAAGCTACGCGCTCGAATACGGGGAAGCTGCGGTGGAAATCCACACCGATGCCGTCAAACCCGGTTCGCGCGTGCTGCTGGTCGATGATTTGGTTGCCACGGGCGGCACAATGCTTGCCGGGCTGGAACTGATCCGCAAACTCGGCGGAGAAATTGTCGAAGCCGCCGCCATTTTGGAATTTACCGACCTTCAAGGCGGCAAGAATATCCGTGCAAGCGGCGCGCCCTTATTTACCCTGCTTCAAAACGAAGGCTGTATGAAGGGCTGAAAACCGACCCTGCCGTCTGAAACCGGCAGGGTTGTTATTATGCATTCAAATCACGCCCAAATCTTGCAAACCCCTCAACACGCCGTCTTCATCAACGCTGGGGCAAACATATTTCGCCACTTCTTTCGCCGCCTGTTCCCCGTTGCACATTGCCACACCGAACCCGACTTCTGACAGCATTTCCACATCGTTCAAACCGTCGCCGAACGCCATCACGTCCGCCATTTCCAAACCCAATGCTTCAACCACGCTTCTGATGCCGTCTGTTTTCGACGCCCCCGCAGGCAGCAGATCGACCGCTTCCTCGTGCCAGCGCACCGTTTTCAAGCCTTCCCGTTCCACAATATCCGACCAGAGCGGCATTTCGTTTTCCTCCGCAAACACCAGCATCTGATACACCGGTTTGCTTGAAAAATAATCCTTATCGGCAAAAAAATCGCTGGCGATATGCTTCAAGGCGCGGCACACGCATTCCGACAGTGCGGACACCGCAATCCCCTCTCCGCCGACAAACGCATAATCCATACCCAAGCTATCCAAATGCGCGCAAACCCTGCCCATCAAACCGGCATCCATCGGTACTTCGCACACAGTTTTTCCGTGTAGCAGCGCAAACTGTCCGTTTATCGTTACCACGGCATCCATTCCCGTTTCCGCCATCATGTCCCTGACCTTTTCGGGAATCGTCGCCAAAGACCGCCCCGTTGCCAACGCCGTCAATATACCTTTGCCGCGCAAAGCCGCCACCGCCGTTTTCACGGAAGGGCGCAAGGTATCCGTATATTTGCGGTACAGCGTATCGTCAATATCGAAAAACACGATTTTGGGATTCATCACATTCTCTCTCGCATTCAAATTGCCGCATTGTATCCCAAGCAGGCAAATACTTGATAAATCCTTATAAATTTCCCGGCAAAATTGACCGCGAACACGAAAAGGCGGATAATCCGCCCATCCTCAAACCCTTTTCAGACGGCATTTGCAGCAATGCCGTCTGAAACATTTTTACAAAGCACACAAATCATGTTTCAACACACAGGACGACACATAAAGCGTCGCCCTATATGTTGCCCTGATTCGGAAAGGGTTACACCCCTCCCAAATAAAGTCTGATTCTACCGCCCTAAAGGGCGGGGTTTCAACCGAAAAGGAAACACGATGAAAGCACCCGAACTCTTATTGCCCGCCGGCGGATTGGAAAGAATGCGCACCGCCTACGACTACGGCGCAGATGCCGTTTATGCCGGCAGCCCGCGTTACTCACTGCGCGCCCGCAACAACGAATTTGCCAAACTCGACGTTCTCGAGCAAGGCATTAAAGAAGCGCACGAGCGCAACAAAAAATTCTTTTTGACCGTCAACACCCTGCCGCACAACTCCAAACTCAAAACCTTCGTTTCCGATATGGAGCCGCTGATTGCCATGAAACCCGACGCGCTGATTATGGCGGATCCGGGTTTGATTATGACCGTGCGCGAAAAATGGCCGGAAATGCCGATCCACTTGTCCGTACAGGCCAACACCACCAACTACTGGGGCGTGAAATTCTGGCAGAATATCGGCGTCGAACGCATCATCCTGTCGCGCGAATTGAGTATGGAAGAAATCGCCGAAATCCGCCAACAATGCCCCGACATCGAACTCGAAGTCTTCATTCACGGCGCATTGTGCATCGCCTACTCCGGCCGTTGCCTACTCTCCGGCTACTTCAACCACCGCGACCCCAACCAAGGCACCTGCACCAACTCCTGCCGTTGGGACTACAAAGTCCACAACGCTACGGAAAACGATGCGGGCGATGCCCAGCTTCTGCAAGGTTTTAACTTTGAAAAAGCCCAAGAAGAAGCCAACCAAAACTTTGAAGGCATCAACGGTCAAAAACGCCATCCCTACGCCGACAAAGTTTTCCTGATTGAAGAGTCCAACCGCCCGGGCGAGATGATGCCGATTATGGAAGACGAACACGGCACTTACATCATGAACTCCAAAGACCTGCGCGGCATTGAAGTGGTTGAGAAACTCGCCAAAATCGGCGTGGACAGCCTCAAAGTCGAAGGCCGCACCAAGTCGCTCTATTATGTCGCACGCGTCGCCCAATCCTACCGCAAAGCGATTGACGATGCCGTCGCAGGCCGTCCGTTTGATTACAGCCTGTTGAGCGAACTCGAAGGCCTTGCCAACCGCGGCTACACCAGCGGCTTCCTCGAACGCCACCAAACCCAAGACTATCAAAACTACCTCAGCGGCCATTCCACCGCCAAACAAAGCCAATACGTCGGACACGTTACCGAAATCGACAAAAACGGCTGGGCGACCATCGAAGTTAAAAACCGCTTCGCCGTCGGCGATTCACTCGAAATCATCCACCCGAACGGCAACCAAACCATCAAATTGGAACAAATGGCCCGAAAAGGCCAGCCTGTCGATGTCGCACCCGGCAACGGCATTCAGGTCAAAATCCCCGATATGCAGGGCAAAGAAAAAGCCCTCATCGCACGCGTGTTGAACCCCTGAGCCACAATGCCGTCTGAACCCCGTTTTCAGACGGCATTTTGTTGAATCTTACGGTACAATGGCAATGATTTCCCACCGCAAGCAAGGATATCCGACATGAAAAAAAATCCTCATACTCTCCGCCGCCGCCCTGATGCTGGCAGTCTGCCAATCCGGCAGCGCACCTAAAAACGCGCACACGGCATCCCCCGGCACACCGGCCGGAGAATCATGCAAAGTCATCCGGGGCGACACCGCAGGAAGCGGCAAAAACATCATTTACCGTTGCTGCAACGGTCAGGCGGCAATAAATGCAGCCATTGCAGACGGCGTATTGGAATCAGGGATTCCCGTCAGCTTCGGCGGCGGGGGCGTACCGGTTGCAAACGGCAGGAATCTAGTTACCCGTCAGGCGGCAAACGGCATAGGCAAATTCGACTCAGAAGCCTACGAACGCGCCCTAATCAATGCCGCCCGCAAATTCCAACAGACCGCAGGCAAACTCGGCGGACGCGGCGTTACCGGCTTCCACAGCTACTTTGACAAGCAACCGCTGCAAGGCGGGCAATACGACTGTCAGGCAGGCTCGTTCCACGTCCGCGTGGTCATGCGCGCCAATGTCGTCCGTTAACATATCGGCAATCAAAAAATGCCGTCTGAAACATTTTTCAGACGGCATTTTTAATCCTGCAACATTACTCCCTGCCTGAGTTCGGATACTGTATCAATATAAAACCCCATCACACAGATTTACGGTAAAAAGCCGTCCGAATGAATTCTTGAACACAATTCGGACGGCTTTAATTTTCAACAAGGCGATTAATTCAATAATACCAGATTAAAACTTCCATTCCAGCGATACGGCGTAATTGCGGCCTGGGGCGCGGTAGCGGTCTAAGCCTTTGCCATCGCGGTCGACCGCATTGGTGGTGCTGTAGCTATATAAACCGCGCAGGGAATCCCAAGTGGTGTATTTGCGGTTGAACAGGTTGTACACGCCCGCACGCAGGGTCAGGTTTTTCACCGGTTTGTAGAAGCCGTACATATCGAACACATAAGCCGACTTGTTCAGCCACGGGTAATCTTTTACCTTTTTCTGCAAAGGCGTACCCCAGCCCTTGTTTTCATAAACGGTGTATTGCGCGTCTTTGACCTTTTTCGCGCCTAGATAGGTCAGGCGGGAGAATACGCCCCATTTTTCGCTCGGACTTTCATAGTCGATACCGGCAATCACTTTCAGCGGCTGTGTGGACAGCAGGCTGTTGTCGCCCGACAGTTTGCTTTTCGCATAACCCAGCGAGCCGAACAGTTTCCAGCCCTCAGGAACAAAAGACGCTACTTTGTCCACATTCAGACGGCCTGTCAGCTCGATACCGCGGATTCTGGCCTTGTCGATATTTTTCATCTGCCAATCCAGTTTTTCTTTGTAGGGGTCGCTGCATATACTGTAGTAAGCATTTTCCTCAGTACAGCCGGGAGTGCCGCTGGTGGTCAGCTTCTGCTCTTCAGACAGGAAATTGCGGTAATTGCTTTGATACAGGTTGGCATCCAGCATGCCTTTTTCGCTGCGGCCTTGCAGAGACAGGGTGTGGGTGGTGCTGCGCTCGGCTTTCAGGTTGGGATTGGGCAGCCAATTACCCGAACCGTGGTTGTAAGTGAAATACACTTCGGACGCATTGGGGACACGGTAGCCGGAAGTAATGTCGTAACCGACACGCCAAGCCTGATTCAGTTGCGCCGCCAAGCCGACAAAACCGCTCCAGCCTTTATAAGTGTTGGCTGCAGGTGGTGTTTTGTCACAAGCATGACACTCGGCATTCAATTCCTGAGGCGTCATTTTGGTGTGGTCGTAACGGATACCTGCGCGGCTACTGAACACGTCGTTCCATTGAATTTGGTCAGACAGTGAGAAACCGTAGTTGGTGGTTTTCACCGGATGCTGGATACTGCTGGTGGTTCGAACAACACGGCCGCTGAAGTAATAATCGTCGCGGTTTAGGTTTTCAAAATCACGGCGGCTGGCGAAAGTTTTAAACGACAGGCGGTGTCGCCCCCCCCCCCGAGTTGCAACGGATGGCTGTCCAAACGCAAAGTAAAACGTTTGAATCGGGTGTCCATGCTGCGGTTGTATATTTCGCCAACTTCCTTTTTATGGTACTCAGTTTCCCATGTGGTGTAATTCGTCGGGAACAGGCCTTTGTAGTTAATCGCCGCCACTTTGGTTTTCTGATAATCGAAGTCCGCCTTCAAAGACGACAACCAATTTGAATCAGGCATCCATTCGTAAAAGAGGTTGGCATTGCGCCGTCTGTTTACGTCATCGGCTTCGCGCCAGGAAGAAGCGGTCAGGTTATAAGACTCTTCAACCGTGTAATTATGCCCCTGCTGACCGTTGAGCGATGCGCCGATGCGGTGGTTGTCGTTGATTTGATAAGCAATCTTACCCAAGAAGTTGTGGTATTTGTGTTTGGACGGATCGGGGATGCCGCGGGCGGAACCGCGGATATTCGTTTCTTTACCCGCACCTTCTACCGGATAGCCGCGGTTGCCCGCGCTTTCGGTTTCATGGCCGCGCCGTTGCGAATACAGCAAAGCAGCATCCACGCGGTCGTTACTCACACCGAAACCGAGGGTATTTGTCCATTCACGGTTACGCGTGCTGTAACCGTTTTTCATCATCACGCCGAATTGCCTGTCGTCCAACAGCAAATCACGGCCTTGCAGCGTTTGGTAATTCACACCGCCGCCCAATGCACCACTGCCGGTATTGAAAGAGTCTGCGCCCTTCACGATTTCAATATTGCGTACGAGTTCGGGGTCGATAGACAAACGCGAGCTGTTGAAGTTGCCATAACGGGCGTACAGCGAGTTTTCTTCGGAATCAGGCAGGTTTACACCGTCTATGCTCACGCCGACACGGTTGCCTTCCACGCCGCGAACAGCAAAGCCTTTTTGATGGCGGCCGCTGTCGCTCAAGCCGACATCGGTGGAATAGCGCACCAAGTCTTTATTGTCGCGTATCATTTCTTGTTTGATACGGTTAAGGTTGACGCGTTCCACAGCCGCAGGCGCATTGCGCTGACCTTTAACGCGCACTGCTTTTATCTCTGCCTTAACGGGTGTGGTTTCAGTTGCAGCTTCATCTGCTGCCAAGACCGGATTGCCGAAAATACTGCCGACCAGCGCGGCGATAGGGAGCATTTGTAATGGTTTCATATTATCAACTCAAGATGTATGGATTGTTCATCCATCGGTTAGCGAATAATAGATTTTATGATAATCATTAATATTTAATAAGACAGTAATCCATGTAAACAAAGCCGCGCCGTGTAATTAAAGGTCCCTGCAAACAGCTATGCCGAGACCTTGTTTATTTGGTTCGATTATTTTTTAGTGCCTGTGCGGCATCATTCCTTCCGGTGCTTCGGCATCGGCTGCCAAACCGAAGGTTTCGCGCAACACGACTTTGTAGAATGCAAAGGCTTCGCGCGCGCCTTGGATGGCTTCCGCTTCGGCTTCGGGAGTCAGGTTCAAAGCGTTCAGATGCTCGACGAAGGCGCGCCAGTGTTTGCCGCGCCCGTCGGGATGCGGAGCGAGGTGGCGCGCGCCGTGTTCGCCGTTGTAATCGAGTTTTTGCGCGTGTTTGAACAAAAACGCCGCGCCCAAATTGGATCCTTCGGCGCAATAAAGCCAGCCGATTGCTTTGTTGCCGGCTTCGTATGGCAATTCTTTGTCGAATTTGTAAGGCTCTTCGCCCAAGTCTTTCAAGTCTTGCGTTACGGCATCGTATCGCGCCATGTATTCCAGCTCGGGAATGGCTTTGTTTAATTCGGCATCTTTATAAATATGATCGACCGCCTTGTGGAAAACGGATTGGAGTTTCAAAAATTTGATGTAGTTTTCTTTGCTGACAAACGGTTGGACAGACATAACGAGATTATCCACGCTGTCGTGAACCGCCGTGGTATCCGCCTTCAGACGTTTGGCAAACGTCAGGGCTTGATTTTCGGTTTCACTCATAAGTTTTCCTTTGTCGGTAAGGGATAAGGATGCGGGGCGGGCAAAATCCGCACTTGCCCGCATATATAGTGGATTAACAAAAACCAGTACGGCGTTGCCTCGCCTTAGCTCAAAGAGAACGATTCTCTAAGGTGCTGAAGCACCAAGTGAATCGGTTCCGTACTATTTGTACTGTCTGCGGCTTCGCCGCCTTGTCCTGATTTTTGTTAATCCACTATAAAAATAATAAAGAATCATAAACGAAATTTATTATCACATATTTTTGGAAAAAATATCATTTGCGTGATGTTTTTAAGCAGGTATTTTACTATTCTTTACAGAATCGGGATTTTATCAAATGGGTTCGGCAGTCGGCGGACAGCCGCTCGAAAAATATTTTTGCCGGACACCAAGGGCTTGTTCATACTGCCGAACCTGCCGGTTTTGCATCCTGATTGGGTGTATCGCCTTTTTTCCTTTATAATGCCGCCACTTATATTTGCCACTTTCCCGATGAAGCCGTTTGCCGAAAATATCCCCCACAGCCTTCGCGGCAACTGCCGCGACGAAGCCCTGCCGCCGCATACGGTAGATTGCCCGGAATGCGGCTGCCGCGCGGATGTGCCGCAATTGGACAGGGGGGGAGGCGGCGTTCTGCCCGCGCTGCGGCTATAAGCTCTTCAGGGTGGGCAGGCATCCTTTTTCCGCCCCGCCCGCTTATGCGGCGGCTTCGCTGATTTTGATGGCGTTTGCTTACGGTATGACGTATATCGAGGTCGGGATACCGGGTGCGGCATCCGTCCTTTCGCTGCCCGAGATGATGCGCCTGATGGTGTTTCAGGATTATGGTTTTTTGGCCGAAGTGATGTTTGTGCTGACCTTCGGCGCGCCGGTTCTGTTTCTGCTGCTGTGCCTGTATGTCTATGCCGCGCTGATACGGAAACAGGCGTATCCTGCGCTGCGTTTGGCAACGCGTGTGATGGTGCGCTTGAGACAGGCGATGATGGTGGATGTGTTTTTTGTTTCCACTTTGGTGGCGTATATCAAGCTCTCGTCTGTGGCAGAGGTTCGCTTCGGATCGGCGTTTTATCTGATGTTCGCGCTGTCGGTTATGCTGATTCGGACTTCGGTATCGGTTCCCCAGCATTGGGTGTATTTTCAAATCGGGCGGCTGACGGGGGATAATGCGGTTCAGACGGCATCGGAAGGTAAAACCTGTTGCAGCCGCTGCCTGTATTTCCGCGACAGTGCCGAATCCCCCTGCGGCGTGTGCGGTGCGGAACTGTACCGCCGACGGCCGAAAAGTCTGAGTATTTCGTCGGCGTTTCTGACGGCGGCGGTTATTTTGTATTTCCCTGCCAATATCCTGCCGATTATGATTTCGTCCAATCCTGCCGCCACGGAGGTCAATACCATCCTTAACGGCATCGCTTATATGTGGGACGAGGGCGACAGGCTGATTGCGGCGGTTATTTTCAGCGCGAGTATTTTGGTGCCGGTACTGAAGATTGCGGCAATGTCGGTTTTGATTGCGTCCGCCCGCTTCGCTTTGCCAACGGGTGCAAAGAAATTGTCGCACCTCTACCGCATCACCGAAGCGGTCGGCCGCTGGTCGATGATTGATATTTTTGTGATTATTATTTTGATGTGTTCGTTCCACACTTATGCCGCGCGCGTCATTCCGGGCAGTGCGGCAGTCTATTTCTGCCTGGTCGTGATTCTGACGATGCTGTCCGCCTATTATTTCGACCCGCGCCTGCTTTGGGACAAACGCGCTTCAGACGGCATTGCTTTCAATGAAACGGAAAAACATGACTGACAACAGCCCTCCTCCAAACGGACACGCCCAAGCACGCGTCCGCAAAAACAACACCTTCCTCTCTGCCGTCTGGCTGGTTCCGCTGATCGCGCTGATTGCCGGCGGCTGGCTTTGGGTTAAGGAAATCCGCAACAGGGGGCCTGTGGTTACGCTCTTGATGGACAGCGCGGAAGGCATTGAGGTCAACAATACGGTCATCAAAGTATTGAGCATCGATGTCGGACGCGTTACCCGAATCAAACTGCGCGACGACCAAAAAGGCGTGGAAGTAACCGCCCAACTCAATGCGGACGTATCCGGCCTCATCCGCAGCGATACCCAGTTTTGGGTGGTCAAGCCGCGTATCGACCAAAGCGGCGTAACCGGTTTGGGTACGCTGCTTTCGGGTTCGTACATCGCCTTTACACCCGGCAAAAGCGACGAGGCAAAAGACGTGTTCCAAGTGCAGGACATTCCGCCCGTTACCGCCATCGGGCAAAGCGGGCTGCGCTTGAATTTGATTGGTAAAAACGACCGCATCCTCAACGTCAACAGCCCTGTTTTGTATGAAAACTTTATGGTCGGGCAAGTCGAAAGCGCGCATTTCGACCCGTCCGACCAAAGCGTGCATTACACCATCTTCATCCAAAGCCCCAACGACAAACTGATTCATTCCGCCAGCCGTTTCTGGCTGGAAAGCGGCATCAATATCGAAACCACAGGCAGCGGCATCAAACTCAATTCCGCCCCTCTGCCTGCCCTGCTGTCGGGCGCGATTTCATTTGATTCGCCGAAAACCAAAAACAGTAAAAACGTCAAAAGCGAAGACAGCTTCACGCTTTACGACAGCCGCAGCGAAGTCGCCAACCTGCCTGATGACCGTTCGCTGTACTACACCGCGTTTTTCAAACAATCCGTGCGCGGACTGACCGTCGGTTCGCCTGTCGAGTACAAAGGGCTGAATGTCGGCGTGGTTTCCGATGTTCCTTATTTCGACCGCAACGACAGCCTGCACCTGTTTGAAAACGGCTGGATTCCCGTACGCATCCGTATTGAGTCTTCCCGTTTGGAAATCAATGCCGACGAACAAAGCAAAGAACATTGGAAACAACAATTTCAGACGGCCTTAAACAAAGGCCTGACCGCCACCATCTCCAGCAACAACCTGCTGACCGGCAGCAAAATGATTGAGTTGAACGATCAGCCTTCCGCCTCGCCCAAGCTGCGACCGCATACCGTTTATGCAGGCGATACCGTTATCGCGACCCAGGGCGGCGGTTTGGACGATTTGCAGGTCAAATTGGCGGATTTGCTGGACAAGTTCGACAAACTGCCTTTAGATAAGACGGTTGCCGAATTGAACGGTTCGCTTGCCGAGCTCAAATCCACACTCAAATCTGCCAATGCCGCCCTAAGCTCCATCGACAAACTGGTCGGCAAACCGCAGACACAAAACATTCCGAACGAACTGAACCAAACCCTGAAAGAGTTGCGCACAACCCTGCAAGGCGTATCGCCTCAATCGCCTATCTACGGCGACGTACAAAATACGCTGCAAAGTTTGGACAAAACCTTAAAAGACGTTCAACCCGTCATTAACACTTTGAAAGAAAAACCCAACGCGCTGATTTTCAACAGCAGCAGCAAAGACCCTATCCCGAAAGGAAGCCGATAATGCGCCTCTTCCCGATTGCCGCCGCCCTGACGCTTGCCGCCTGCGGTACTGTGCAAAGCACACAATATTTCGTGTTGCCCGACAGCCGCTACATCCGTCCTGCAACGCAAGGCGGCGAAACTGCCGTCGAAGTCCGTCTTGCCGAACCGCTCAAACGCGGCGGACTGGTCTATCAAACCGACCCCTACCGCCTCAACACCGCACAAAACCACGTCTGGGCAGACACCTTGGACGATATGCTCGAAGCGGCGTTGAGCAATGCATTCAACCGTTTGGACAGCACACGCATCTTTGTTCCTGCCTCACGCAGCGGCAGTACCGAAAAATGGACGGTCTATATCGACGCATTCCAAGGCAGCTACACGGGCAAAACCCTCATCAGCGGCTACGCCGTCCTACCCGACGGTACGAACAGACCCTTCCATATCGAAACCGAACAGCAGGGTGACGGCTACGCCGCGATGACCGCCGCACTCGAACAGGGACTGAAACAGGCGGCGCAACAGATGGTCGAGTAAACCGTGAACTATTGCGAATTTGCCGCCTCACTTCCCGAAAACACCGATAACCCGAACAAACATTACCACGACACGCAATACGGTTTTCCGATTGAGGACGACAATGAATTGTTTGAGCGGCTGGTGTTGGAAATCAATCAGGCAGGATTAAACTGGACGCTGATGCTGAAGAAGCAGCAGGCGTTTCAGACAGCATTTGAAGGGTTCGACATCAATACCGTTGCCGCCTTCGACGACACCGACCGCGAACGCCTGCTTGCCGACGCGGGCATCGTCCGCAACCGCCTGAAAATCGATGCCGCCATTTTCAATGCACGGCAAATCCAAGCGTTGCAACAAGAATACGGCTCGTTCAAGAACTGGCTTGACGCGCACCATCCGCGAAGCAAAGACGAATGGGTTAAACTCTTTAAAAAACATTTCAAATTCGTCGGCGGCGAAATCGTCGGCGAATTTCTGATGAGTACCGGCTACCTCAAAGGCGCGCACGCCGAAAGCTGTCCGGTTTACCGTGAAACCCTGAAATACCACCCGAAATGGCTCGATGCCATCTGAAAAACCAATGAACAGAAGAATCTTCCTCCTCGGCGCAGGCGCGTTGCTGCTTACCGCCTGCGGCAGAAAATCCGCCCGAACCCACGCCAAAATTCCCGAAGGAAGCACCGTACTTGCCTTGGGCGATTCGCTTGCCTTCGGCTACGGCGCAAACCCTGGCGAATCCTACCCCGCGCAACTGCAAAAACTGACGGGTTGGAATATTGTCAACGGCGGCGTATCGGGCGATACATCCGCCCAAGCCCTGTCGCGCCTGCCCGCGCTGTTGGCACGCAAACCCAAGCTTGTGATTGTCGGCATAGGCGGCAACGACTTTCTGCGCAAAGTTCCCGAGGAGCAGACCCGCGCCAATATCGCGAAAATCATCGAAACCGTGCAGAAGGAAAACATCCCCGCCGTCCTCGTCGGCGTGCCGCACATCACACTGGGCGCGTTGTTCGGACATTTGAGCGACCATCCGCTGTATGAGGATTTGTCCGAGGAATACGGCATTCCGCTGTTCGGCGGCGCGTGGGCGGAAATTTTGGGCGATAATAATCTGAAATCCGACCAAATCCACGCCAACGGCAAAGGCTATCGGAAATTTGCCGAAGATTTGAATCAATTTTTGAGAAAACAGGGGTTTAGATAAACAAAGGTTTATCCGCACCCAAGTTGTTTATATAATCATGAACCGACTGGGACACCAAACTGCTTCGGGACGCATATGCCGTCTGAAGTGCAAAGCCTACGCCATACAGCCGCATGAAGTTGCAGCGGTATGGCGTTTTTTGAAAAAGACGGCCTGCCGGTTCAGACGGCATGACCGACCGTCCGAGCCTGCTGTGGATAAAGCCCGGACAGGCTGAAATCATGGAATATTGCGAACCTGAAGAAGCATCCGACCCGTACGCAACATACAGGCGTGCCAACCTGATGGCGGGTCTGCCGCTGTTTGTCGTGATTTTGGTTCTGCTCAATATTGTTTTTCCGCTTCCGGCGTATCCATTGGCTTGGCTGGTGCCTGCAGGTTTCATGGTTTTGGGCGGCGGCTTTCCCTTATCGCTGCCGCTTGTGGCGCTGCTTGTCCTGACCTGCTGCATTCTGGCGCATTGTCCGCCATTATCCCGTCTTTTGTGCTACCCTTGCCCGAATCATCCGATGTCTAAAAATTCTGCCTGATGGCAGCCCTACAAACCCGAAGGAGTAGAAATGAAACTGTCCGAACTGTTCAACCCCAACGAATTTGCCGCGCGGCATTTGAGTTTCGGCGACGAAGCGGCGTTGCTTGCCGCTGTCGGCGAGAAAAGTATGGACGATTTTGTCGGCAACACCGTGCCGCAAAGCATCCGTATGCCGTCCGAACTCGATTTGCCCGAGGCCTTGACCGAAGCGGACGCGTTGGCAAAATTGAAAGGCATTGCGTCGAAAAACATGATCAACAAATCCTATATCGGTTTAGGCTATTACCCGACCCGCGTGCCGAACGTGATTTTGCGTAACGTATTGGAAAATCCGGGTTGGTACACCGCCTACACGCCGTATCAGGCGGAAATTGCCCAGGGTCGTTTGGAAGCTTTGTTGAACTTCCAACAAGTGTGCATCGATTTGACCGGTTTTCCCGTGGCGGGCGCGTCTTTGCTGGACGAGGCAACTGCCGCCGCCGAAGCGATGGCGATGGCGCACCGCGTGGGCAAGGTAAAATCCGAGCGTTTCTTCGTGGACGAGCGCGTGTATCCGCAAACTTTGGACGTGATGAAAACCCGCGCCAAATATTTCGGCTTCGAGCTGGTGGTCAGCGATTTTGCCAAAGCGGATGACGGCGAATACTTCGGCGCGCTGTTCCAATACGTCGGCAAAGACGGCGATGTGCAAGACTTGCAGGATGTTATCGGTCGTCTGAAAGCAAAAGGCACGATCGTTGCTGTTGCCGCCGACATCATGAGCTTGGTTTTACTGAAATCACCTGCCGAATTGGGCGCGGATATTGCTTTGGGCAACACCCAACGTTTCGGCGTGCCTATGGGCTTCGGCGGGCCGCACGCCGCTTATTTCGCGTTTAAAGACGCGTTCAAACGTTCCGCCCCTGGCCGCATCATCGGCGTATCCAAAGACGCATCAGGCAAACCTGCCTTGCGCATGGCGTTGTCCACCCGCGAGCAACACATCCGCCGCGAAAAAGCCACGTCCAATATTTGTACCGCACAAGCATTGCTGGCGAATTTGGCGGGTATGTATGCCGTTTACCACGGCCCTGAAGGCGTGAAACGCATCGCCAACCGCATTCACGCGCTGGCTTCTGCTTTTGCCGATGCGCTGGTTTCAGACGGCATTAATGTGGTTCACAAAGTCTTCTTCGATACCGTTACCGTCGATTTCGGCAACAAAGAGAAAGCAGACCAAGTGTTTGCCGCTGCTTTGGAATCGGGCTATAACCTGCGCCGCGTTAACGATACTCAAGTTGCGGCTGCATTCCACGAAACATCGGCATGCGAAGATTTGGTTGATTTGTACCGCGCGTTTACCGGCAAGGATACGTTCGCATTTGCCGATGATGTCAAAGGCCGTCTGAACGCCGAACTGCTGCGTCAAGACGACATTCTGCAACATCCCGTGTTCAACCGTTACCACACCGAACACGAAATGCTGCGCTACCTGAAAAAACTCGAAGACCGCGACTTGGCGATGAACCGCAGCATGATTTCATTGGGCAGCTGCACCATGAAACTCAACGCGACTGCGGAAATGTTGCCGATTACTTGGGCGGAGTTCTCCGACATCCATCCTTACGCTCCTGAAGCGCAAACCGCCGGCTACCGCGAATTGCTCGCCGATATGGAAAACAGCCTGAAATCCATCACCGGTTTTGATGCAATTTCCTTCCAGCCCAACTCCGGCGCGCAGGGCGAATACAGCGGTATGCTTGCCATCCGCCGCTATCAGGAAGCGCAAGGCGAAGCGCAGCGCAACATCTGTCTGATTCCCAAATCCGCCCACGGCACCAACCCCGCCACCGCCGCCATGCTCGGTTTGAAAGTCGTCGTCGTCGATACCGACGAACACGGCAACGTCAACATCGACGATTTGAAAGCCAAAGCCGAGCAACACCGCGACGCTTTGTCCGCCATCATGATTACCTATCCGTCCACCCACGGCGTGTACGAAGAAGGCATCCGCGACATCTGCCGCATCGTCCATGAAAACGGCGGACAGGTTTACATGGACGGCGCCAACCTCAACGCCCAAATCGGCATCATGCAGCCTGCCGAAGTCGGCGCGGACGTGTTGCACATGAACCTGCACAAAACCTTCTGTATCCCTCACGGCGGCGGCGGTCCGGGCATGGGTCCGATTGGCTTGAAAGCCCATCTGGCTCCGTTCGCACCGGGACACGCTTTGACCGACACCCACAGCGCCAGTGCCGACCAAACCGCCGTTGCTGCTGCGGCCTTCGGTTCTGCGTCCATACTGCCGATTACTTGGATGTACCTGACCATGATGGGCAAACAAGGCATGGAACAGGCGACACGCTGGGCATTGCTCAACGCCAACTACGTTGCCAAACGCCTGAGCGAAGACTATCCGATTCTGTATACAGGCAAAAACGGCCGCGTCGCGCATGAATGTATCGTCGATTTGCGTCCGCTCAAAGCCGAAAGCGGCATCACTGAAACCGACATCGCCAAACGCCTGATGGACTACGGCTTCCACGCCCCGACGGTTTCCTTCCCCGTTGCCGGTACGCTGATGATCGAGCCGACCGAGAGCGAAAGCAAAGCCGAACTCGACCGCTTCATCGCCGCCCTGAAACAAATCAAACAGGAAGTGCTGAAAGTCGGGCGCGGCGAATGGCCGAAAGAGGACAATCCGCTGGTCAACGCTCCGCATACCGCATCCGATGTAACCGGCGAATGGGCGCATCCGTACTCCCGTGAAGAAGCCGTCTTTCCGTTGCCATTCGTCCGCGAACACAAATTCTGGCCGAGCGTCAACCGTGTGGACGACGTGTACGGCGACCGCAATCTCGTGTGCAGCTGCCCACCGATGGAAAATTATGAAGACTGACCGTTGAAACCCCGAAGACAAATGCCGTCTGAAACATTTTCAGACGGCATTTTCGTCAACGGCAGACTGGTTGCACCAATACACGTATCTCGACTATAACTTTAAAACAAATGAGTTAAACCAGTATCCATACATCAGCTTTTTTATCATCCTACTTTTTATTCATCCGATCGTGCAAACAGATTTCAAAGATGAAAAGCCTATTCACACCCTTTGATGTCATTTCCACACGGACAAACAAATATAGTGGATTAACAAAAACCAGTACAGCGTTGCCTCTCCTTAGCTCAAAGAGAACGATTCTCTAAGGTGCTCAAGCACCAAGTGAATCGGTTCCGTACTATCTGTACTGTCTGCGGCTTCGTCGCCTTGTCCTGATTTTTGTTAATCCACTATAAATTCCCATAAAAAAACGGAGCAGATACCTGCCCCGTTTTTATTTAATCCGAAATTTTAATCTAAATTTAGAATTTTGCACCGGATTGGTTTGCCATATAGTCAACAGCCGCTTTGACTTCGTCATCGCTCAAACCTGCATTGCCGCCTTTGGCCGGCATCGCGTTAAAGCCTTCAAGGGCGTGTTTGTGCAAGGTTTCTTTGCCTTTTTTGATACGCGGTGCCCAATCGTCTTTTTTGCCTATGCCGGGAATACCGGGAATCGAACCGCCGTGGCACACCTGACAGGTTGCTTCGAAGACTTTTTTACCGTCAACGCCGACCGCAGGGGCTGCCGCACCCTTGTCTTCTGCCTTCGCTTCTGCCGAAGCTGCACTATCGGCAGGAGCAGAAGCTGTTCCTGAAGCGGCATTGTCGGCAGGCGCAGCCTCATCAGGATTCGGGAAAGAACCGCCGCTTTTGTTCGCCATGTAAGTAATCGCCCGTTTGAGTTCCTGATCGGTCAGGTCTGCCGCACCGCCTTTGGCAGGCATGGCGTTAAAGCCGTTCAGCGCGTGTTGGAACAAGGTATCGAAGCCTTGCGCGATACGCGGTGCCCAATCGCCGTTGTGTTCCAGTTTCGGAGCGTTCGGCACATTGCTGTCCGCCGCGTGGCATTGGATACAGATTTTGCCGAAAATCTGTTCGCCTTGGCGTTCGCCGACGGGGATGCCGTCGCCCATCGTCAATTGTCCGACGGGCTGGATACGGGTCTGCGTTGCCGCTTCCGTAGTGGCATCGACATCGCCGAACGAGCCGCTGCCCGCCAGCTTAATCAGGAAATAAAGGACTGCAATAACAATAACGATACCGCTCACAAGGGTAAACAGTGCAGAGCCTTGGGCTTTGTTGTCGCGGAGTTGTTTCATTTGGTAGGCCTCGCCGTCAGGTTAGGTTGTGCTGTAAATTATAGTTTGGTGTGTTAAACGCAGTTAACAATATTTTGCTGGATTATACTGAATTCACAGGGTCTTTCCAATCGCTATCATTGAAAATATGAAAAAATTTGCCAACGGTATCTGTATAAAACAAATAATCCTTTGAAAATAATGGTTTATCCTCAAGAAAACTCTCCTTATGCCGCCATACGCCGCCTGCCGGCGCAAGATAACCTTTGCCAATTTGCAGAATTTACGTTAACCTTACGTTTTACGCACCCATAGCTCAGTTGGAAGAGTGTCAGTTTCCGAAGCTGGAGGTCACAGGTTCGATCCCTGTTGGGTGCGCCAATTATAAAGAGACCGTCTGAAAGATAAATATTTTTCAGACGGTCTTTTGACTTACTTCAAACTCTTATTTCAAGACTTCCGCAAATGCGCGGGCAACATAGTCGGTATTCGACGTATTCAGTCCGGCGACGCACATCCTGCCGGAATCCAGCAGGTAAACGGCAAATTCGTCGCGCAGCCTGCGGACTTGTTCCACGCTCAATCCTGTGTAGCCGAACATGCCGCGCTGTTTGATGAAATAAGTGAAATCGCGATCGGGGATTTGCGCAGTTAAGACATCATAAAGTTTCTGCCGCATCGCACGGATGCGGTCGCGCATCATATAAACCTCGTTTTGCCACAAGGCGTAAAGTTCGGGGCTGTTCATCACGTCGGCGGCGATATACGCGCCGTGCGCGGGCGGGCTGGAGTAGATGCGGCGGACAGTGAATTTGAGCTGTCCGAACACCAAATCCGCTTCTTCCTTATTCGGGCAAACCACGCTCAGGCCGCCGACGCGCTCGCCGTAGAGCGACAGGTTTTTTGAGAAGGAATTGCTGACGAACAAGGGCAATTCCATTTCCACCGCTTTGCGGACGGCGTAGGCATCGCTGTCCAAATCGCCGCCGAAGCCTTGGTAGGCAATGTCCATAAACGGAATCAGTTTGCGCGTTTTGATGATGTGCAACACTTCGTCCCATTGCTGTTCCGACATATCCACGCCGGTCGGGTTGTGGCAGCAGGGATGGAGGATCAGGACGCTGTTTTCGGGCAGGGTGTTGAAAAACGCGGTCATTTCGTCGAATTTCACGCCAACAGTGGCAGGGTCGTAATATGGGTAAGTGCCGACCTCGAAACCTGCGCCTTCAAAAATGCCGCGATGGTTGTCCCAAGTCGGGTCGCTGACGTAGGCGCGCGCTTCGGGAAACCAGCGGTGCAGGAAGTCCGCCCCGACTTTGAGTGCGCCCGAGCCGCCCAAGGTTTGTACGGTAACGATGCGCCCTTGCGCGAGCGCAGGGTTGTCTGTGCCGAACAATAAATGCTGCACCGCGCTGCGGTAAGTGTCCAAGCCTTCCATCGGCAGGTAGGGCGACGGCGCAGGCGTGGCGGCGCGGGCGGTTTCGGCACGGCGCACGGATTCCAACACGGGCATTTTGCCTTCGTCGTCGAAATAAATGCCTATGCTCAAATTGACTTTTTCAGGGCGCGGGTCGTTTTTGAAGGTTTCGACCAAACTCAAAATCGGGTCGCCCGGATAGTATTCGATGTGTCGGTACATAGTCCTTACCTTTTACTTTTTCAAAGGATTTTCTTTTTCAACAATACACCACTTTCGATATGGTGCGTAAACGGGAATTGGTCGAACAGGGCGGCGCGTTCGACCGCATGGGTTTCCACCAAGGTGTCCAAATTGGCACGCAGCGTTTCGGGATTGCAGGAAATGTAGATGATGTTGTCAAACTGCGACACCAGCTTCAAAGTTTCCTCATCGATACCGGCACGCGGCGGATCGACGAAAATAGTGGAAAATGCGTAATCCGTCAAAGCAATACCGCCATCCTTAAGGCGTTTAAACTCACGTTTTCCGGTATAGGCTTCGGTAAATTCTTCAGCAGACAGACGGGCGATTTTGATGTTGCCGATGCGGTTGGCTTCGATATTCCATTGCGCCGCGCTGATGGAGGTTTTGGAGATTTCGGTTGCCAAAACACGTTCAAACTTTTCAGATAAAGGAAGCGTAAAGTTGCCGTTTCCGCAATACAGTTCGAGCAAATCCCCATCCAATCCTTCTGCTGCACCGCAGGCCCATTCAAGCATTTTCTGACACACGGCGGCATTCGGTTGGGTAAAACTGCCTTCAATTTGCCGATAACGGAAATCCCGGTTGCCGACCTTCAAAGTTTCCGTTACATAGTCCTGTTTTAAGACTATTTTCTGTCCCCTGCTCCGCCCGATGACGGAAATATCCAACTGTTGCTGTAACGCTTGCGCCGCCTGCATCCACTCATTATCAAGCCTTTTGTGGTAAATCATGGTAACCAGCATTTCCCCGCTGAGCGTAGACAAAAATTCGACGGCATACCAACGGTTTCTCAGTTCGGCAGATTGGGCGGCAACGGCAATCAATTCTGGCATCAGGCGGTTGACGGCTTCGGAAGCCGCTTCAAAACGGTCGCAACGGATCAGGCTTGCCCCGCCAGCCTTTTGTCCTTTTTCAAACATGGCATAAAACATTTCACCGCCTTCGTGCCAAATACGGAACTCGGCACGCATACGGTAATGTTTGTCCGGAGATTCGTACACTTCCCACTCAGGAACATCCAAACCTGCAAAAAGGGTTTTAAGGTGGTCTTTTTTATCTTGAAGCTGCTGCGTGTAGTCGCTCATATCGCTATCCTGAAAAATCAGACCGGATTATAAGCCGATTTGCCTCGCCGCACGCAAACTCTTTGACTGCCGCCCCTTCAATGACGGACGGGCTTTTGTGCTAAAATCCGCCATCTTTCCACACTATACCGATAAAGGGAAAAATCATGGCAGGCAACACTTTCGGACAACTCTTCACCGTTACCACCTTCGGCGAAAGCCACGGCGCGGGTTTGGGCTGTATCATCGACGGCTGCCCGCCCGGCTTGGAATTAAGCGAAGCGGATATCCAATTTGACCTCGACCGACGCAAACCCGGCACCAGCCGCCACGTTACCCAACGCCGCGAAGCCGACCAAGTCGAAATCCTCTCCGGCGTATTCGAAGGCAAAACCACCGGCACGCCCATCGCCCTCTTAATCCGCAATACCGACCAGCGCAGCAAAGACTACGGCAACATCGCCACCAGCTTCCGCCCCGGCCACGCCGACTATACCTATTGGCACAAATACGGCACGCGCGACTACCGGGGCGGCGGCAGGAGTTCCGCCCGCGAAACCGCCGCCCGCGTTGCCGCCGGAGCCGTTGCCAAAAAATGGTTGAAAGAAAAATTCGGCACGGAAATCACCGCCTACGTTACCCAAGTCGGCGAAAAAGAAATCCGGTTTGAAGGCTGCGAACACATTTCCCAAAATCCTTTTTTTGCCGCCAACCATAGCCAAATTGCCGAGCTGGAAAACTATATGGACAGCGTGCGCAAATCCTTGGATTCCGTCGGCGCGAAGCTGCATATTGAAGCCGCCAACGTCCCCGTCGGCTTGGGCGAACCCGTATTCGACCGCCTCGATGCCGAAATCGCCTACGCCATGATGGGCATCAACGCCGTCAAAGGCGTGGAAATCGGCGCAGGTTTTGACAGCGTAACGCAACGCGGCAGCGAACACGGCGACGAACTCACCCCGCAAGGCTTCCTGTCCAACCACTCAGGCGGCATCCTCGGCGGCATCAGCACCGGACAAGACATCCACGTCAATATCGCCATCAAACCCACCAGCTCCATCGCCACCCCGCGCCGCAGTATCGACATCAACGGCAACCCCATCGAACTCGCCACGCACGGCAGGCACGACCCCTGCGTCGGCTTGCGCGCCGCGCCGATTGCAGAAGCTATGCTGGCATTGGTTTTAATCGACCACGCCCTGCGCCATCGCGCGCAAAATGCGGATGTTCAGGTTAATACGCCCGACATTACCCTTTCAAACAAATAAAAATTTAGCCAAAACACAGACTTTATAATAGAATACCGAGCATTGCCGTGCCGCTTTGACGCACGGGTTTGTTTAGAGGAATACAACCGAAATGACACAAGAAACCGCTTTGGGCGCAGCACTGAAATCCGCCGTCCAAACTATGAGCAAAAAGAAACAGACAGAAATGATTGCCGACCACATCTACGGCAAATATGATGTATTCAAACGATTTAAACCGTTGGCACTCGGTATCGATCAGGATTTGATTGCCGCTTTGCCCCAATACGATGCCGCACTGATTGCACGCGTCCTCGCCAACCACTGCCGCCGTCCGCGCTATCTGAAAGCCTTGGCGCGCGGTGGCAAACGTTTCGATTTGAACAACCGTTTCAAAGGCGAAGTTACCCCCGAAGAACAGGCAATCGCGCAAAACCATCCTTTCGTGCAGCAGGCTTTGCAACAGCAGTCCGCCCAAGCTGTCGCCGAAACGCCGTCTGTTGAAGCCGAAGCAGCCGAATCTTCCACAACAGAATAAATCCCCAAACGAAATGCCGTCTGAAAGCCGATTTGGTTTCAGACGGCATTTTTTCGTATGCGGCAATCACGGTTCAAATATCCAATTCCGCCGTATCGCCTTCGCGTTCCATCCAAGCGCGGCGGGCGGCGGCTTCGCCTTTGCCCATCAGTTTGAAGAAGATGTCGCGCGTCTCGTCATCCGCGCCTTCGGGGATTTGTACCTGCAACAGGCGGCGGGTGTCGGGGTGCATGGTAGTATCTTTGAGCTGGTCTGGGTTCATCTCACCCAAACCTTTGAAACGGCTGATGGAATAAGCAGTTTCTTTAACGCCTTCTTTTTGCAGCCGCTCTAAAATGCCGTCAAGTTCGTTTTGGTCGAGGGCGTAGAATTTGCGGGCGGGTTTGCTTTTACCTTGTGCGTTGACATCTACGCGGAACAGCGGCGGCTGGGCGACGTAGATGTGTCCGTCAGCGACCAGTTTCGGGAAGTGGCGGTAGAACAGGGTCAGCAGCAAAACTTGAATATGCGAGCCGTCCACGTCGGCATCGGACAGGATGGCGATTTTGCCGTAACGCAGGCCGCTTAAATCGGGATGGTCGTTGATGCCGTGCGGATCGACGCCGATGGCAACTGAAATGTCGTGGATTTCGGCGTTGCCGAAGAGCTGGTCGGGGTGGACTTCAAAGCTGTTGAGCACTTTGCCGCGCAGGGGCAGGATGGCCTGGGTGGCTTTGTCGCGAGCGAGTTTGGCGGAGCCGCCGGCGGAATCGCCTTCGACAAGGAAGAGTTCGTTTTCGCGGATGTCTTCGCTTTCGCAGTCGGTCAGCTTACCGGGCAGGACGGCGACGCCGCTGCCTTTTTTCTTTTCAATCTTTTTAACCGAACGCATCCGCGCCTGTGCCTGACGGATGGCGAGTTCGGCGATTTTTTTGCCGAAGTCCACGTTTTGGTTCAGCCACAGTTCCAAAGGGTCGCCCGATACGGTAGCAACGAGTTTCAGCGCGTCGCGGTTGGTCAGTTTGTCTTTGGTCTGACCTTGGAACTGCGGGTCGAGGACACGGGCAGAGAGGACAAAGGCAGTTTTGCCGAACACGTCGTCGCTTTGCACTTTCACGCCGCGCGGTAAGAGGTTGTGCAGGTTGATGAAGTTGCTGACGGCGTTGAACACGGCTTGTTTCAAGCCCGCTTCGTGCGTGCCGCCCAGCGGGGTGGGGATGAGGTTGACATAGCTTTCGTTGGCACACGAGCCTTCTTCCAGCCAAGTCAGGGCAAAGGCGGCGCCTTCGCCGATGCTGAAATCGCCGTTGTGTTCGTCTGAAATGTAGTTTTCGCAAGAGAACAGCGGTACGGCTTCCTGCGCGTCGGCAATCAGGTCGGTCAGATAGCTTTTCAGGCCGTCGGGGTAATGCCAGGTTTGGGTGTGCGCTTCGTCTTCGCCTTTGACCGGACGGGTCAGGGAAACGCGCACACCCGGCAGCAGCACGGCTTTGGCACGCAGCAGGCGTTCGAGTTCGGGAATGCTGTAATTCGGGCTTTCAAAATATTTGCCGTCCGGCCAGACGCGCACTTCGGTGCCGCTGTCTTTGACGGCGCATTTGCCCACTTGTGCCAACGGTTCGACCACGTCGCCGCCGGCAAACACGATACGGTGGATTTTGCCTTCACGTTTGACCGTTACCTCAAGGCGGGTGGAGAGGGCGTTGGTGACGGATACGCCCACGCCGTGCAGTCCGCCTGAAAAGGCATACGCGCTGCCGCCGTCTTTTTTGTTGAACTTGCCGCCCGCGTGCAGACGGGTGAACACGAGTTCGACTACGGGTACGCCTTCTTCAGGGTGCAGGCCGACGGGAATACCGCGGCCGTTATCACGGACGGAAAGCGAACCGTCTTCATGAATTTGCACGTCGATTGCAGTCGCGAAACCACCCAACGCCTCGTCCGCCGCATTATCAATCACTTCCTGACAGATGTGGGTCGGGCTGTCGGTGCGGGTGTACATGCCGGGACGTTCTTTGACCGGCTCCAAGCCTTTGAGGACGGTGATGCTGGATTCGCTGTATTGGTTGTTTTTAGCCATAGGAATAATCTGAAAGTAAGAAAAACAACGCTTTCAGACGGCCTGAAAGCGTTGCGTTCCGTTGTTTTAGCGGTTGTCGGAAGATTGGCGGGCGGCAAAGTCTTCATAACTTTCCATACCGCGCAGGAAGCGGGAAGAGAGTTCTTTCAACGCCCCCAAATAAACGTCGCGTTTGAAATCAATCACTTCGTCAACGGGCGCCCAATATTGATGCCAACGCCAGCCGTCAAATTCGGGGTGGCGGGTGGCGCGCAGGTTGACATCGCAATCTCGGCCGGTCAGGCGCAGGAGATACCAAATCTGCTTCTGCCCGCGATAGGATCCGCGCCATTCGCGGCGTACCCAGTTGTTCGGCACGTCATAACGCAGCCAGTCGCGCGTGCGGCCGATAATTTTGACGTGTTGCGGCAAAAGCCCGACTTCTTCGTACAACTCGCGGTACATGGCGGTTTCGGGGCTTTCGCCCGGCTTGATGCCGCCTTGCGGAAACTGCCAAGAATGTTCGCGCACGCGCTTGCCCCAAAAGACTTCGTTACGTTCGTTAATTAGGATAATACCGACATTGGGGCGATAGCCTTCTCTGTCCAACACGGTGTCGCCCTCCGTTAAATTCAATCTTGGGATTTTCCCACAAATCGAACGGTTTTGACAAATCGGACGGTATGGTTCAAGCATGTCGAAACACAGACGGACTCGGGAAAATATCTTAAATTTAGTTTACAATAATACGTTTCAAATTATTCGGGAATCAGACCATGTTAGATATCCAATTGCTCCGCAGCAACACCGCCGCCGTTGCCGAACGGCTTGCACGGCGCGGTTATGACTTTGATACCGCACGTTTTGACGCACTGGAAGAACGACGCAAGTCCGTTCAGGTGAAAACCGAAGAACTACAAGCCTCGCGCAACAGCATTTCCAAACAAATCGGCGCTCTGAAAGGTCAGGGCAAACATGAAGAGGCGCAGGTGGCCATGGATCAAGTCGCCCAAATCAAAACCGATTTGGAACAGGCTGCCGCCGATTTGGATGCCGTTCAAAAAGAATTGGACGCATGGTTGTTGAGCATTCCGAACCTGCCGCATGAGGACGTGCCTTTCGGTAAGGATGAAACCGAAAACGTCGAAGTCCGCAAAGTCGGCACGCCACGCGAATTTGACTTTGAAATCAAAGACCATGTCGATTTGGGCGAACCTTTGGGTTTGGATTTCGAAGGTGGCGCGAAACTTTCCGGCGCACGATTTACCGTGATGCGCGGACAAATCGCCCGCCTGCACCGCGCGCTGGCGCAATTCATGCTCGATACGCACACGCTGAAACACGGCTACACCGAGCATTACACACCCTATATCGTGGACGACACCACCTTGCAAGGCACGGGTCAGCTGCCGAAGTTTGCAGAAGATTTGTTCCACGTTACCCGTGGCGGCGACGAGAGCAAAACCACGCAATATCTGATTCCGACAGCTGAAGTTACCCTGACCAATACCGTTGCCGGCAGCATTATCCCGTCCGAACAACTGCCGCTGAAGCTGACCGCGCATTCGCCCTGTTTCCGCAGCGAGGCGGGTTCGTACGGCAAAGACACGCGCGGTCTGATTCGCCAGCACCAGTTCGACAAAGTGGAAATGGTTCAAATCGTTCATCCCGAAAAATCATACGAAACGCTGGAAGAAATGGTCGGCCATGCCGAAAACATCCTGAAGGCTTTGGAACTGCCCTACCGCGTGATTACCCTGTGTACCGGCGACATGGGCTTCGGCGCAACCAAAACGTATGATTTGGAAGTTTGGGTACCGGCGCAAAATACCTACCGCGAAATCTCAAGCTGTTCCAACTGCGAAGATTTCCAAGCCCGCCGCATGAAGGCGCGTTTCAAAGACGAAAACGGCAAAAACCGCTTGGTACATACTTTGAACGGCTCCGGCTTGGCAGTCGGCAGAACGCTGGTCGCCGTATTGGAAAACCATCAAAACGCCGACGGCAGTATCAATATCCCAGCCGCTTTGCAGCCTTATATGGGTGGCGTTGCCAAGTTGGAAGTGAAATAAGCCTTAACCCTGAACATAAATGCCGTCTGAAACCTGTTTCAGACGGCATTTCCTTTAAACTCTTAAAACACGTCAACCGTCGGCACGAACCGCATTGCCGCAATCGCCGGTCTGTCCGACCTCGCGGATATTGGACAGCGTAACTTCCGAAATATTACCCAACGCCTCTTCCGTCAAAAATGCCTGATGGCCGGTAAACAGCACATTATGACAAGACGACAGGCGGCGGAACACGTCGTCGGTAATCACATCGTTGGATTTGTCTTCAAAAAACAATTCGCGTTCGTTCTCGTACACGTCCATACCCAATGCGCCGATTTTCCGGCGTTTCAACGCCTCAATCGCGGCGGCACTGTCAATCAGCCCGCCCCGGCTGGTGTTGATAATCATCACTCCGTCTTTCATTTTGTCGAACGCCGCTTCGTTCAGCATATAGTGGTTTTCCGGCGTGGAGGGGCAATGCAGCGTGATGATGTCCGACTGGGCATACAGCTCGTCCAAATCCACATACCTGCCGCCGATTTTTTCCGCTTCGGGGTTGCAAAACGGATCGTGAGCCAGCAGGTTCATACCGAAACCCTTTAAAATCCGCATGGTTGCAATACCGATTTTCCCCGTGCCGATAACGCCCGCCGTTTTGCCGTACATATTGAAACCGGTCAGACCTTCCAGCGAAAAATTCGCATCGCGGGTACGCTGATAGGCTTTGTGGATACGGCGGTTCAACGTCAGCATCAGACCGACCGTATGTTCCGCAACCGATTCGGGCGAATAGGCAGGCACGCGCACGACTTTCAAGCCCAACTCTTCAGCCGCCTTTAAATCCACATTATTGAAGCCGGCACAACGCAACGCCACAGTTTTCACGCCAATTTGCGCCAATTTTTCCAACACGGGCCGGCTGCCGTCGTCGTTCACAAAAATACAGACCGCCTCCGCACCTTCCGCCATTTTCGCCGTTTTCGCATCCAGCATAAAATCAAAAAACTCCAGCTCGAAGCCGAAATGCCGGTTGGCGCGGGTAAAATGTTCGCGGTCATAGCTTTTCGTACCGTAAATCGCAATCTTCATCAATATGTCCAGTTGTCGTCTATGGTTGAGAAACGGCATAATACACTGAATTCAAACAAATCAGTAGAATATGGTGGATTAAAATTGATTGCATGCACGGCATTTCCATTTCAAAACACAAAACTCAATCGCCCATTGCCGCCAAAAGCTCCGCCTGATGTTCGGCAATCAGGGCATCGGTGATTTCTGCCAAATCGCCGTCCATCACAAAATCCAGCTTGTGCAGGGTGAGGTTGATGCGGTGGTCTGTTACCCTGCCTTGGGGATAGTTGTAGGTGCGGATGCGTTCGCTGCGGTCGCCGCTGCCGATGAGGGATTTGCGCTCGGCGGCTTCTTTGGCTTGGGCTTCGCGTTTTTGCGCGTCGTTCAGGCGGGCGGCGAGGACTTTCATTGCCTGCGCTTTGTTGGCATGTTGGCTGCGGCCGTCTTGGCATTCGACCACCATGCCGGTGGGCAGGTGGGTGATGCGGACGGCGGAGTCGGTTTTGTTGATGTGCTGACCGCCCGCGCCGGATGCGCGGAAGGTGTCGATGCGCAGGTCGGCGGGGTTCAGTTCGATGTCTTCCAGTTCGTCCGCTTCGGGCATGACGGCGACGGTGCAGGCGGAGGTGTGGATGCGGCCTTGGCTTTCGGTGGCGGGGACGCGCTGCACGCGGTGTCCGCCCGATTCAAATTTCAAACGGCTGTACGCGCCTAAGCCGATAATACGGGCGATAACTTCTTTATAGCCGCCCAACTCGCTTTCGTTGGCGGAAACGATTTCGACCTGCCAGCGGTTACGCTCGGCGTAGCGGCTGTACATACGCAGCAAATCGCCTGCAAACAACGCGGCTTCGTCGCCACCGGTACCGGCGCGTACTTCGATAAAGATGTTTTTGTCGTCGTCGGCATCTTTGGGCAGCAGCAGTTTTTGCAGTTCGGTATCGAGTTCGCCGATTTTGGCTTTGGCCGCTTCGATTTCTTCGGCGGCAAAGTCTTTCATTTCGGGGTCGGACAACATTTCTTCGGCATCTGCCAAGTCGCTTTGCGCCAGTTGATAGTTTTGGAACACTTCGACCACGGGCGTCAATTCAGCGTGTTCGCGGGTAAGTTTGCGGTAATTGTCCATGTCAGACGTGGCTTCGGGTTGCCCTAAAAGGTGGGTAACTTCTTCCAACCGGTCGCCGAGTTGTTGCAGTTTTTCTAAGATAGACGGCTTCATAATTCTTCCATAACAAACGCCGCCTGAATTTCAGACGGCATCAAAACGCGGTCATTATAATATATTTTCTGAATATTCAAAAAGATAATCTTAGATGGATAACCTACCGTCCCAACAGGGCATCGGCATTGCGCTCCGTTACCTTGGCAATCTCTTCTACACAGGTTCCGCGGATTTCCGCAGCAATCTTTGCAATACCCGGAATATTGGCAGGCGTATTAATCTCTTTTTTCAGCATAAACGGGCTGTCGGTTTCCAATACGAAATCGGTGTCATTCAGGGTTTTGAGGGTTTCGCGTATTTTGCGGGCGTTCGGGTTGAGCAACAACGAACCGATGCCGATTTTGAAACCCAGTTTCGCCAACACGCGCGCTTCTTCCGCGCTGCCTGAGAAGGCGTGAACGATGCCGCCTTGGGCAAAGCCTGTCTGTTTGACGGCGGCGGCGATGTCGGCGGTGGCTTTGAGATTATGGATAATCACGCGGCGGCGCAGGGTTTGCGCGATGGCAAGCTGGCGGACGAAAACTTGGATTTGCCGTTCGCGCTGCGGCGGCGTTTGGGTTTTGTCGTAAAAATCCAAGCCGATTTCGCCGACCCATGCCGTCGGACGCGCTTTCAATGCTTGTTCCAAATGCCGGAAATCCGGTTCGGAAACGTCGTCTGAAAACCAAGGATGGATGCCGAGTGCGATATGGATGTTGCCCCAAAGCGGATTTTCAGACGACCTTTGAGCCAAATCCGCCACATCCTGCCAATCCTGTGGTCGGGTTGCGGGAACGATAAACCGCTTCACCCCAACTTTCCGCGCGGCGGTCAGGATGTGCGGCAGGTTTTCGCGCAGGGCGGCATCGGCAAGGTGGCAGTGGGTGTCGGTGAAGTTCATTTCGATTCCGCAATGCGGCAGGTTCACATAAAAATAAGGCAGAGCAGCAAGGGATGCCGTGTACGGGCGGCGCATAAGGCGCGGTCAACGCCCCGTCATTGCCATTTCAATCCGCTATAACTTCAGTCTTGCCAACTCTTTTTCCACCTCTTCCTTACCCCAGCCTTGCGATACGGCGAGGGTTATGAGTGCGGTGGCGGTTTCGAGGTTGCATTTGCCGCCGTTGATGATGCCCGAGTTGCGGAACGCATTGCCTTGCGCGTAAACGGCGGCGGTTTTGCCTTGTCGGACTTGGCTGATGTTGAGCAGCAGCCTGCCTTGCTGCGTGAAGTCTTGCACGGCGCGGATAAAGCCTTCGTCTGCCGGGGTGTTGCCGTGTCCGTAACTTTGCAGGATAAGGGCGTGGGCGGGAAGCTGTCCGAGTCCGTCCGCAAGTTCTTGGACGGCAAAGCCGGGGATAAGCGTGCGGACAGCGATTTTTGCCTGAGGATCGGGATAGCGGATTTTGAGGCCGTCTGAAACATCTGCCGCGTCCTGATTCGGGATGCGGACATTGTGCCAGCCCCGGGTTTCGTCCCACTCCGCCAGTGCGCCGAAATGCGGATTGTCGAAGCCTGCGGCGGTTTCGGTGCTGACTTTGCTGCTGCCGACGGCGGGATAAAGTTTGCCGTCAAAGGCAATAAGCGTCTGCTTCAATCCGAGTGGGAATGCGGCAACGGCAGTCGCCAGATTGCGCGGCGCGTCGCTGCCCACGGCGTTGTACGGCCATTGGGAACCGGTCAGGACGATCGGCTTGTCCAAACCCTGCAGCGCGAGGGCGAACAGATTGGCGGTATAGGCGAGCGTGTCCGTGCCGTGCAGCACCAAAACGCCGTCGTACTGCGGCAGCGCGGCGGCAATGATGTCCAGCCAAGCGCACCAGTTTTGCAGTTGGACGGCGGAAGAATCAATCAGCGTCCCACAAACGTGCCAATCGAAATCCATGCCGTTTGAAAACGGCGCGAGTGCCTGCCCGACCAGCGCGGTATCGGGGCGCAGGCCTTCGCTGCTTTGCGTCATGCCGATGGTGCCGCCGGTATAAAGGACAAAAATTTTCTGTTTCATGGCTCATCCTGAAAATGCAAAGACCGCCTGAAACGCGAAATGCGTCCGGACGGTCGAAAATCTGATTTACTGCTGCTTCTGTGCCGCTTTTTTCGCTGCCTTTTCCGCCTTGCGTTTGGCGCGTTTTTCGCTCAATTGTGCGCGGTAAAGCTGATAATGTCGGCGTTTGCGCCACCAGAACCAAGCCAGCGCCGCCGCCAGCACGCCCAATGCGATGAAGATGCCGGATTGCAGGCTGTGCATTTTCGCCATCAGCCAATCGATGTTGTGCGCGCCGTACTCGCCCAAGTAAATCCAAACGGGCACGGAAATCAGCGCGGCAAGCCCGTCCATAATCAGAAAGCGCAGATACGATACTTTGCGGCTGATGCCGGCGGTAACGAAAACGGCAGTCCGCAAACCCGGCAGGAAGCGGGCGACAAACAGAACCCAGTTGCCGTATTTGTCGAATTTTTCCTGAACCTGTGCGTAACGTTTCGGCGTCATGATGCGCGCAATCGGTTTGAACTTGAGGATTTTCTGCCCCCAGATGCGTCCGGCGGCGAACATGATGCCGTCCCCGACCAATACGCCGAGCATACCGACTGCAAACATAATATGCGGATTGGTATAACCCATACCCGAAATCACGCCGCCTGTTACCAAGGTCAAATCCTCGGGAATCGGCACGCCGAAACCGCAGATGACCAAAACGAAAAACACGGCCGCATAGCCGTATTCGACAAAAAAGGCTTCCAAAAGGGCAAACATAGCGGATATTCCATCGTCGGGGGATAAAAAGTCAGAACAAGCCGAAACATTTTCTGCGCGAAACGGCATTCTATCAAAGATTATGCCGTCTGAAAGCGGCAAGGGGCAGATTCGCGCCCTCTGCCGGACGTTCAGACGGCATTTAAACAGGAAAACCGCCGCTGTTGAAACGGTTTTGCCTGATTTTGCCTAAAGGCTGCCGATGGCGGAAGCAATACGTTCCGCACCGTCGCGCGCCCAATCCGCCTGCCGCGCCTCAACCATCACTCGCACGACGGGTTCGGTTCCCGAAGCGCGCAACACGACACGCCCTTTGCCTTCGAGTTCTTTTTCCACTTCCGCCAACACGTCTTTTGAGGCTTCCTGCCATTTCTGACCTTTTTGGATGCGCACGTTAATCATAGTTTGCGGATACGGCTGCCAATCGGCGCAAACGGTGGCGAGGTCTTGGTTCAGCGTTTGCAGTGCCGCCAAAACTTGCAGCGCGGAAATAATGCCGTCGCCGGTGTTGTGTTTGTCCATGCACAAAATATGGCCGCTGGCTTCGCCGCCGATGAGCCAGCTGCGTTGGTTCAGCTGTTCCAACACATAGCGGTCGCCGACTTTGGCGCGGCAGAAATCCACGCCCTGCTCTTTCAGGGCGATTTCCATCGCCATATTGGTCATGACCGTGCCGACCACGCCGCCGATGTTGATACCTTCTCGGGCGCGGGCTTTAGCAATGACGTAAATCAGGCTGTCGCCGTCGTAAACCTTACCGTTTTTATCGACCATCATCAGGCGGTCTCCGTCGCCGTCTAAGGCGATACCGTAGTCGGCTTCATGCTGTAAAACGGCTGCCTGGAGTGTCTTGGTATAAGTCGCACCGCATTTTTCATTGATATTGTAGCCGTTGGGTTCGTCGCCGATGCTGACGACTTGTGCGCCCAGTTCGTGAAACACCTTGGGTGCGACACCGTACCCCGCGCCGTTGGCAGTATCGATAACCAACTTCAAACCCCGAAGGTCGGAATGGCTGGGAAAGGTAGATTTGCAAAATTCGATATAGCGGTCGTCCGCACCACTGATGCGGCGTGCGCGACCGAGGCGTGCAGAAGGCTGGGTTTTCATTTCTTCGTCGATTTTGGCTTCGATTTCCAACTCGATTTCATCGCTCAGTTTCACGCCGCCCTCGGCAAAGAATTTGATGCCGTTGTCGGAATAGGCGTTGTGCGACGCGGAAATCATCACGCCGGCGGACAGGCGCAACGCGCGGGTCAGATAAGCCACGCCGGGCGTGGGCAGCGGTCCGGTCTGTACCACATTCACACCCGCCGCCGTAAAACCGGCCACCAAAGCGGCTTCCAGCATATAGCCGGAAATGCGCGTGTCTTTGCCGATGAGGACGGTCGGTTTCTGGTCGGTGTCGTGCTGCACCAAAACCTGCCCCGCCGCATAGCCGAGTTTCAATACGAAATCGGGCGTAATCGGAAATTGCCCCACTTCGCCGCGCACGCCGTCCGTGCCGAAATATTTTTTTGCCATGTGTTGCTCCGAGAATGTGGACCGTTGTCCGAGATTATACAGTCAGTTTGTGCCTTGCTGTCTGCACCGTTGATGCCGTCTGAAACCACCCCGCCCTTTTCAGACGGCATGAAGTATGCGAACCGCTGTTTACAGATTGATGCCCAACGCTTCCCACACCTTCAAAGCATCCGCCGTCGCCTTCACATCATGCACCCGCACGATTTGTGCGCCGCGCGCCACGGAAGCCAGCGCCGCCGCCACGCTGCCGTGTACGCGCGCCGCCGCGTCGGTTTCGCCCGTCAGTTCGCCTACCATGCGTTTGCGCGATACGCCGATCAGCAGCGGAAAGCCTGTTTCCGCCATCAATTCGGGCAAATGCCTCATCAGTGCGATATTGTGTTGCAAGGTTTTGCCGAAGCCGAAACCGGGGTCGAGTGTAATGCGTTGCGGGGCGATGCCTGCCGCGATGCATTCCGCCGCCCGCGCTTTCAAATACCGCGCCACTTCACCGACAACATCCTGATATTTCGGATTAATCTGCATATTCTCAGGCAAGCCCCGCATGTGCATCAGGCAAATGCCCGTATCCGCCTGACACGCCAGCAATTCGAGCGCGCCTTCGTCGGTCAACGCCGCCACATCGTTAATAATATCGATGCCGCCGAGTGCCAACGCTTTTTCCATAACCACCGTGCGGCGCGTGTCCAAACTGACGGGAACGCCCCATCCCGCGACTTCTACCAATACAGGCTCAACCCGCGCCCATTCTTCTTCGGACGAAACATAATCCGCACCCGGCCGCGTCGATTCGCCGCCGATGTCGAGAATGTCCGCACCCTCTTTCAAAAGCCGTTCGGCATGCGCCAAAGCGGTTTGGGCGTTTTGCGAATACGCGCCGCCGTCGGAAAAAGAATCGGGCGTGAGATTCACGATACCCATGATTTTCGGTTTGTCCAAACCGATTTCAAACCGTCCTGCCTGCCAAACGTGTCGTGCCATCTGAACTCCTCCCAAAATAAAAAACAGATTATATGCCGTCTGAAACCGTCTTGTGCGCTTCAGACGACACCGCTATTCGGGCGGCAGACGGCATGTTGTCCGAATGTCTGCTCCGCCTTTGAATCTGCCGGTATGCCTGCTATCCGCCCGACTTTTCAAAACAGGTTCCGACGATTCCGCACGCGCCTGCCGCCTTTGCCAAGCCGTACAGGATTTCCTGCGGCATATCGCGGTTCCATAATCCCGTAATATTCGCAATCACGGGCAGATGGCTGATTTGGCGGACTTTCACGATGGATTCGACATCCAAACGGTAGGGATGGTCTTTGGTATGGCTCAACACGCCCGACTCGCCCAGAATCAGGTGGCGGTTGCCGCGCGAGACAACATATTCTGCGGCATTCAACCAATCTTCGGCAGAATGGTGCTTGTCTTTACACAGCACCAAGGGAATGTTCAGGCTTCCGGCTTCATTCAATACGGCAAGATCGGACATCAGCCCGCCGCCCAAATACAGGATGTCCGCCCCCGCATTCAAAGCCGCTTCGACATGGCGGACGTTGCGGACGCGCACCAATACGGGTTTCCCTGCGCCATGCGCCGATGCGGTCTGTTCCGCCAACCGTCTGCACCGTCCCCGCCCTTCATCCGCACTTGAAGTGTCGTATAAGTTTGCCGAAGTGAAAAACGGATCTAGAAACACTGCATCCGCATTGCGCCATACTGACGGTTCTGCGGCGATACAGACGGTTTCCCCGCCGCCGAAAGCCACGCCTTTGGCGGCAACGCGGCTGTCTTCCGCCCGATTTTCCCGACTGACGGTTTTCCATGTATCCAAAATGCGGACGGCTTTCTCGACCTCCGGCAGCGTCTGCACCTCCCTGACGCTCAAAACCCTATCGTCGCCGATTGCGCCGATGACGGTACGCTCGTCGCCGTGAGAAATGTGTTCTCGCAGACCTCTGCTGCGGATAAAGGCGACAACGCCGGCAATGTCCGCTTCGGCGGCACGCCTGCTCATGACAATAATCATATTTCCTCCTGACACAAGAAACGGCCTGCCCAAAATAGGATTTTTGCAAGCCGTGTTATACTGTGGCGTGTTTTACAGATTGTTCGGGCTATGGATTTATTATCGGTTTTCCACAAATACCGTCTGAAATATGCGGTGGCCGTGCTGACGATACTGCTTTTGGCGGCAGTCGGGCTGCACGCTTCCGTATATCGCACCTTCACGCCTGAAAACATCCGCAGCCGCCTCCAACAAAGCATTGCACACACACACCGGAAAATCTCGTTTGATGCGGACATTCAGCGCAGGCTCCTGCCCCGGCCGACCGTCATCCTGAAAAACCTGACCATTACCGAACCCGGCGGCGACCGGACTGCCGTTTCCGTCCAAGAAACCAAAATCGGATTGAGCTGGAAAAACCTGTGGTCGGATCAGATACAGATTGAAAAATGGGTGGTTTCGAGTGCGGAACTTGCCCTGACGCGCGACGGGAAAGGTGTTTGGAACATTCAAGACCTGATCGACAGCCAAAAACGCCAAGCCTCAGTCAACCGCATTATCGTCGAAAACAGCACCGTCCGCCTCAATTTCCTGCAGGAACAGCTTATCCTGAAGGAAATCAACCTCAACCTGCAATCCCCCGATTCGTCGGGGCAGCCGTTTGAAAGTTCGGGCATACTGGTTTGGGGAAAGCTGTCCGTCCCGTGGAAAAGCAGGGGGCTGTTCCTTTCAAACGGCATCGGCACGCCCGAAATCTCACCGTTCCATTTTGAAGCTTCCACTTCGCTGGACGGACACGGCATTACCATTTCCACCACCGGCAGCCCTTCTGTCCGCTTCAACGCCGGCGGAGCGGATGCCGCCGGCCTCGGCCTGCGTGCAGACACTTCCTTCCGCAACCTCCACCTGACCGCCCAAATCCCTACGCTGGCACTCAGGAACAACAGCATTAAAATTGAAACCGTCAACGGCGCATTTACCGCCGGCGGCGAATATGCCCAATGGGACGGTTCGTTCAAACTCGACAAAGCCAACCTGCACTCCGGCATCGCCAACATCGGCAACGCCGAAATCTCCGGCAGCTTCAAAACACCGCGCCACCAGACCAACTTCTCCCTCAATTCGCCGCTCGTATGGACGGAAAACAAAGGGCTGGACGCGCCGCGCCTGTATGTATCGACCCTTCAGGATACCGTCAACCGCCTGCCGCAACCCCGTTTCATCAGCCGGCTCGACGGTTCGCTGTCCGTACCGAATCTGCAAAATTGGAATGCCGAATTAAACGGCACATTCGACCGCCAAACCGTTGCCGCGAAATTCAGATACACACATGAAGACGCACCGCATCTGGAAGCCGCCGTCGCACTGCAAAAATTGAACCTGACCCCCTATCTTGACGACGTGCGGCAACAAAACGGCAAAATATTTCCCGACACCCTCGCCAAGCTGTCCGGCGACATCGAGGCGCACCTGAAAATCGGAAAAGTCCAACTTCCCGGCCTGCAACTGGACGATATGGAAACCTACCTCCACGCCGACAAAGACCATATCGCGCTCAGCCGTTTCAAGTCAGGGCTTTACGGCGGCCATACCGAAGGCGGCATCAGCATCGCCAACACCCGTCCCGCCACTTACCGCCTGCAACAGAATGCAAGCAACATCCAAATCCAACCGCTGCTGCAAGACCTGTTCGGCTTCCACAGCTTCAGCGGCAACGGCGACGCGGTCATCGATCTGACCGCGGGCGGCGAAACCCGAAAAGAGCTTATCCGCTCGCTTCAAGGCAGCCTGTCGCTAAATATTTCCAACGGTGCGTGGCACGGTATCGACATGGACAATATCCTGAAAAACGGCATTTCGGGCAAAACTGCCGACAATGCCGCACCCAGCACACCCTTCCACCGATTCACGCTCAACAGCGAAATTTCAGACGGCATCAGCCGCCACATCGATACCGAACTCTTCTCCGACAGCCTCTATGTTACCAGCAACGGCTATACCAATCTGGATACGCAGGAATTGTCTGAAGATGTCCTTATCCGCAACGCCGTCCATCCGAAAAACAAACCGATTCCCCTGAAAATCACCGGTACGGTGGACAAACCGTCCATTACCGTCGATTACGGCAGGCTGACCGGCGGCATCAATTCGCGCAAAGAGAAACAGAAAATCCTCGAAGACACCCTGCTGGAACAATGGCAGTGGCTCAAACCTAAAGAACCGTAAACATCCTGCGTACACAAATGCCGTCTGAAACGCCCCCACGCTTCAGACGGCAGACCGTAAAACCTACAACCCCAATTCCTCCCAAATCCCATCAATCTTAGCCGTAACCGCAGGGTCTTTTTTGATGACGCTCCCCCATTCGCGGTCGGTTTCGCCCAGCCATTTGTTGGTCGCGTCCAAACCCATTTTGCCGCCGAGTCCGCTGACGGGGCTGGCGAAGTCGAGATAGTCGATGGGCGTGTTTTCTACCAAAACAGTGTCGCGCACAGGGTCCATGCGCGTGGTTACTGCCCAGATGACTTCTTTCCAGTCGCGCACGTCCACATCGTCATCCACCACGATGATGAATTTGGTGTACATAAACTGGCGCAGGAACGACCAGCAGCCCATCATCACGCGCTTGGCGTGTCCGGCGTACTGTTTTTTCATGCCGATCACCGCCATGCGGTAGGAACAGCCTTCGGGCGGCAGGTAGAAATCGGTGATTTCGGGGAACTGCTTTTGCAAAAGCGGTACGAACACTTCGTTCAATGCCACACCCAAAACGGCAGGCTCATCGGGCGGCTTGCCCGTGTAGGTGGAATGGTAAATCGGGTTTTCGCGCATGGTGATGCGTTCGACCGTAAACACAGGGAAATAATCCTGCTCGTTGTAATAGCCGGTGTGGTCGCCGTACGGGCCTTCCAACGCGGTTTCGTTCGGATGGATGACGCCTTCCAACACGATTTCTGCGCGGGCAGGCACTTGCAAATCGTTGCCGATACATTTCACCAGCTCCGTCCGCGAACCGCGCAGCAGTCCGGCAAACTGGTATTCGCTCAAGGTATCGGGAACAGGCGTTACCGCGCCCAAAATGGTGGCGGGGTCGCAGCCGAGTACGACGGCGACGGGATACGGCGTATCGGGATTGAGTTTGCGAAACTCCTGATAATCCAACGCGCCGCCGCGATGCGACAGCCAACGCATAATCAGCTTGTTTTTGCCGATGAGTTGTTGGCGGTAAATGCCGAGATTTTGGCGTTTTTTGTGCGGCCCGCGCGTGACGGTCAAGCCCCACGTTACCAGCGGCGCAACGTCTTCCGGCCAGCAATGCTGAATCGGAAGTTGATACAAATCAACGTCTTCGCCTTCCCACACGATTTCCTGACACGGCGCGTTTTTCACCACGTTCGGCGCCATGCTCCAAATGTCTTTCAAGAGCGGCAGTTTGGAAAACGCGTCTTTGATGCCTTTGGGCGGTTCGGGTTCTTTCAAATACGCCAGCGTCTGCCCGATTTCGCGCAGCTTGGACACGCTGTCCGCGCCCATGCCCATCGCCACACGTTCGGGCGTGCCGAACAGGTTTGCCAACACGGGATAATCATAGCGCGTACCGTCGGGCTTAATCGGGTTTTCAAACAGCAACGCCGGCCCTTCGGCACGCAGCACGCGGTCGGCGATTTCGGTCATTTCCAAATGCGGGGAAACGGGGTGTGCGACGCGCTTGAGTTTGCCCTGCTGCTCGAGCATGGCGATGAAGTCGCGCAGGTCTTTATATTTCATGTTGATCCTTTTTGTCCTTTTATCCTGAACAATCCGATTTGGATACCGCCCCTATCCTTGCCTGCGCTTCGGCATATTCTATGCCGTGATAAAAGTCGCGTACCAGCGGATGTTCGCCGCCTTGATGGAGTTGCAACAAAGGACGTTGACCATCGGGTTGGGTAACGACATTGCAGTGCAGACCGAAGGTGTCGGATTCGTAAGGGGGCAGCCGGTTGCAGATCATGCCGAAATAAACGGCGTTTTCAGGGTTGTCGTAAAAGCGGCTTTGATAGTCGTTAAAACTCTTTTCGCTGACGGATACCCACACGCCATATTCCAGCGTTTCCTCATGCCCGATAATCGGAATCGGCAGCACCGCGCGGATAAAGCGGTCGGTTTGGTCGGGATAGCGGATGATGCAGAAATCAGAATCGCATTCTGCTTGGTAAGCAATGCGTTCTTCTTCACTGAGTTGGTTATAGGGATAGGGGGCGGTAAAGCCGATTGCGGGCATATCTTCATGTTTTTCGCCGCAGGAAGTGCAAGTGTACATAAGGTTTCAGACTTTCAAAACGAGTTTGCGGTAAAGCCATTCGCCGGCAAACGGCATCCCCATCAATACATAGGCAATCACGCCGGTATAAACCGCCCACCAATCATATCGCCCCAACCGTGCCAACAAAGCGGCAAGCGTCCCGTTGGCAATAAAGAATACGCACCAAACCTGCGTTACCCGGCGGGTATAGCGCACAGCTTTTTCAGGCAGGTCGGGCTGTTGCAGCCGCGCGAGCCTTTCTATGACCGTCTGCCCGGCAAACAGGCTGCCGCCGAACACCGCCAACATCATCAGATTGACGAGGACGGGATACCAATACATCGAATCATGCCGCCCGAACACCAATACTGCGGCAAAAAACAGTGTAATAAACAAAGCCGCATAACGCTGTTGGGGCAGTTTGGCAGTCAGGGCGCGCAGCAGCCACAACCCGCACATCGCCGCCGCCAGCCAGACAAACCAGCCCGCCTCCCTGCCGTAATATAGTGGATTAACAAAAACCAGTACAGTGTTGCCTCGCCTTGCCGTACTATCTGCGGCTTCGTCGCCTTGTCCTGATTTTTGTTAATCCACTATACCACAAAGCGGGATAGGCAATGCTTAATACGGTCAGAAAAATATGTCCGAAAAAACCGGGTTTCATTTTGAATCCGCACAAATGTTTTCAGACGGCATCCGATAAAAACATGCCGTCTGAAAAATAATTAGAAATACCCGATTAGCCCGCCTGAATCTTCAATACCGCCTGTACCACGTCGTTGACGGTGCGGACATTGCGGAAATCTTCAGCCTGCAGCTTGCGGGCTGCCACAACCATTCACGATTGCGATATACCCGGCGGCATTCCCGACTGCCGTTCAGCAGAAAGCGCACCCATTCCAAACCGCTCCAATAGGCCTCGGGCAGCATACCGGCTTCAGACGGCATATCGTCCGAAGCAGATAAAGTCAGGCTGTAACGCGTCCCTTTGGTCAGAACCATCGCCAAAGCATAAGCAAACGGCGCGCGCGTTGCCGATACGACATATCCTTCCGGCAGCGGATCGTCCGCCGCCAAAACCAAAACCGACCCGCATCCCTCTTCCAACAGTGATGCCGCTTCCGCCAATGCCGTTTCCACACCGTCGGCACACACGGCCAATGCCGTCTGCTCGCTCATATCCCGCCTCAATATCGACCATTACCCCGCCGTTGCATTGTGCACCGACAAACCGAACGAAGTCGGCGACACGATTTGCGATTTCAACAGTTCCAACCACAAATCGAAACTGCGCGCCATTTCCCCGTCGTGCGAGGCATAAACTATAGTGGATTAAATTTTAGGGGCTGTACTAGATTAGCAGATATGTTACCCTCGAAATATGAAGATAACACACTGCAAATTAAAGAAAAAAGTACAGAAAGAACTGCTCCGTTTTTTGTGCTGGAAGTTACCGCCCGTTCTGCCGCCGATATTTTGGGTATCCATCCCAATTCGGCAGCACTGTTCTACCGTAAAATCCGCACGGTTATCAACCATCATTTGGCCTTGGCTGCCGATGAGGTTTTTGAGGGCTCTGTCGAGCCGGACGAAAGCGATTTCGGCGGACGGCGTAAAGGCAGACGTGGTCGCGGTGCGGCAGGAAAAGTGGTTGTCTTCGGCATTCTGAAACGCAACGGACGGGTCTATACCGTTGTGGTGGATAATGCCAAGTCTGAAACGTTACTCCCTGTCATCAAGAAGAAAATCATGCCGGACAGCATTGTTTATACCGATAGTCTGAGCAGCTGCGACAAGTTGGACGTGAGCGGTTTTATCCATTACCGCATCAACCATTCCAAGGAGTTTGCAGACCGTCAGAACCACATTAACGGCATTGAGAATTTTTGGAATCAGGCAAAACGCGTCTTGCGAAAATACAACGGAATCGATCGTAAATTTTTCCCGCTGTTCTTGAAAGAATGCGAATTTCGATTTAACTTCGGCACACCGTCTCAACAGCTTAAAATCCTGCGGGATTGGTGTGGAATTTAGGGCTAATCTAGTACAGCCTCTAACAAAAACCAGTACGGCGTTGGCTCGCCTTAGTTCAAAGAGAACGATTCTCTAAGGTGCTCAAGCACCAAGTGAATCGGTTCCGTACTATTTGTACTGTCTGCGGCTTCGTCGCCTTGTCCTGATTTTTGTTAATCCACTATATACAGGCAGCATTCAAAGCCGAAAAAAACGCCGTCAAATATATGGATTGGCACGAGCGTTTCCCCGAATTGGAAGCGCAACTGGGTGCGCCGATTGAAAATTACGCGCCACCGAAACATTGGACGCGCAAGCAGCTCAGAAGTATGGGGCGCGTGTCGTATTTGTGCGTCGATGCGGCGGAGCAGGCTTTGACGGATGCCGGTTTGCTCGGAGACGAAAGTATTACCGACGGACGGATGGGCGTTGCCTGCGGCTCTTCCAGCGGCAGCACCAAAGACATCGGCGATGTGGGCGAATTGTTGCTGACCGGCATGTCGCGCAACTTCAGTGCCAACACCTATGTGCGTATGATGCCGCACACCGCCGCCGCCAATATCGGCATCTTTTTCGGACTGAAAGGACGCATCATCCCGACATCGAGCGCGTGTTCGTCCGGCAGCCAAGGCATAGGTTATGCCTACGAAGCCATCAAATACGGTCTGACCGATATGATGCTGGCGGGCGGAGGCGAAGAATTTTTCCCGTCCGAAGTGTATGTTTTCGACTCGCTTTATGCCGCCAGCCGCCGCAACGGCGAACCGGAAAAAACCCCGCGCCCATACGACGCGAACCGCGACGGGCTGGTCATCGGCGAAGGCGCGGGGATTTTCGTGCTGGAAGAATTGGAACACGCCAAACGGCGCGGTGCGATAATTTACGCCGAACTCGTCGGCTACGGAGCCAACAGCGATGCCTACCATATTTCCACGCCCCGCCCCGACGCGCAAGGCGCAATCCTTGCCTTTCAGACGGCATTGCAACACGCAGACCTTGCGCCCGAAGACATCGGCTGGATTAATCTGCACGGCACCGGGACGCACCACAACGACAGTATGGAAAGCCGCGCCGTTGCAGCGGTTTTCGGCAACAATACGCCCTGCACGTCCACCAAGCCGCAAACCGGACACACGCTGGGCGCGGCGGGCGCAATCGAAGCCGCGTTCGCGTGGGGCATTGCTGACCGGAAAAGCAATCCCGAAGGGAAACTTCCGCCCCAGCTTTGGGACGGGCAGAACGATCCCGACCTTCCCGCCATCAACCTGACCGGCAGCGGCAGCCGCTGGGAAACCGAAAAACGCATTGCCGCCAGCTCGTCGTTTGCCTTCGGAGGAAGCAACTGCGTTTTACTCATCGGATGAAATAAGTTTGTCAATCCCACCGCTATGCTATACAATACGCGCCTACTCTTGATGGGTCTGTAGCTCAGGGGTTAGAGCAGGGGACTCATAATCCCTTGGTCGTGGGTTCGAGCCCCACCGGACCCACCAATTCCCAAGCCCGGACGTATGTTTGGGCTTTTTTGCCGCCCTGTGAAACCAAAATGCTTTGAGAAACCTTGATAATGAAAAAAGTCAGCGTATTGATTGTTGCTAGAAATGAAGCAAACCACATTCGGGAATGTATTGAAAGTTGCCGTTTCGATAAAGAAGTTATCGTTATTGACGACCACAGCACCGACAATACTGCCGAAATTGCCGAGAGTTTGGGTGCAAAAGTCTTCAGACGGCATTTGAACGGGGATTTCGGAGCGCAAAAAACATTTGCCATCGAACAGGCAGGCGGAGAATGGGTTTTCCTGATTGATGCAGACGAACGCTGCACGCCGGAACTATCTGATGAAATCTCAAAAATTGTCCAAACCGGCGATTATGCCGCCTATTTTGTCGAACGCCGCAACCTTTTCCCCAACCATCCCGCCACACACGGCGCGATGCGTCCCGACAGCGTATGCCGTCTGATGCCGAAAAAAGACAGTTCGGTGCAAGGCAAAGTACACGAAACCGTACAAACCCCCTACCCCAAACGCCGTCTGAAGCATTTTATGTACCATTACACGTACGACAACTGGGAACAATATTTCAACAAGTTCAACAAATATACTTCCATTTCAGCCGAAAAATACCGAGAGCAGGGAAAGCCCGTGCGTTTCGTTAGGGACATTATCCTCCGCCCGATTTGGGGGTTTTTCAAAATTTATATCCTGAACAAAGGGTTTCTTGATGGAAAAATGGGTTGGATTATGTCCGTCAACCACAGCTATTACACGATGATTAAATATGTCAAACTATATTATCTGTACAAATCCGGCGGAAAATTTTAAATGGAAAAAGAATTCAGGATATTAAATATCGTATCGGCCAAGATTTGGGGTGGAGGCGAACAATATGTCTATGATGTTTCAAAAGCATTGGGGCTTCGGGACTGCACAATGTTTACCGCCGTCAATAAAAATAATGAATTGATGCACAGGCGATTTTCCGAAGTTTCTTCCGTTTTCACGACACGCCTTCACACGCTCAACGGGCTGTTTTCGCTCTACGCACTTACCCGCTTTATCCGGAAAAACCGCATTTCCCACCTGATGATACACACCGGCAAAATTGCCGCCTTATCCATACTTTTGAAAAAACTGACCGGGGTGCGCCTGATATTTGTCAAACATAATGTTGTCGCCAACAAAACTGATTTTTATCACCGCCTGATACAGAAAAACACCGACCGCTTTATTTGCGTTTCCCGTCTGGTTTACGATGTGCAAACCGCCGACAATCCCTTTAAAGAAAAATACCGGATTGTTCATAACGGTATCGATACCGGCCGTTTCCCTCCCTCTCAAGAAAAACCCGACAGCCGTTTTTTTACCGTCGCCTACGCCGGCAGGATCAGTCCGGAAAAAGGATTGGAAAACCTGATTGAAGCCTGTGTGATACTGCATCGGAAATATCCTCAAATCAGGCTCAAATTGGCAGGGGACGGACATCCGGATTATATGTGTCGCCTGAAGCGGGACGTATCTGCTTCGGGAGCAGAACCATTTGTTTCTTTTGAAGGGTTTACCGAAAAACTTGCTTCGTTTTACCGCCAAAGCGATGTCGTGGTTTTGCCCAGCCTCGTCCCGGAGGCATTCGGTTTGTCATTATGCGAGGCGATGTACTGCCGAACGGCGGTGATTTCCAATACTTTGGGCGCGCAAAAGGAAATTATCGAACATCATCAATCGGGGATTCTGCTGGATAGGCTGACACCTGAATCTTTGGCGGACGAAATCGAACGCCTCGTCTTAAACCCTGAAACGAAAAACGCACTGGCAACGGCAGGACATCAATGCGTCGCCAACCGTTTTACCATCAACCATACCGCCGACAAATTATTGGATGCAATATAAACTGCTTTCAGACGGCATATGCCGTCTGAAAGCCTTTGATGCAACAAACCGCCAAATTATATTCGTTCATTGGAAAGAAACACCCCGAATCCATCCTTAAAAATAAGAAAATCCCAATATCCCCCGATATTACGCAGCCTATTGGCAAAGTTTTGCAGCGTCTTCCCCGGCTTGTGCTGCCGCATCAAGTGCTTTGTTACAATGTATAGTAGACTAACAAAAACCAGTACAGCGTTGCCTCGCCTTAGCTCAAAGAGAACGATTCTCTAAGGTGCTCAAGCACCAAGTGAATCGGTTCCGTACTATCTGTACTGTCTGCGGCTTCGTCGCCTTGTCCTGATTTTTGTTAATCCACTATACTACTTTCACATTTCTTAATAAATTTTATGAGTAACCATACTTCTTGGTCGTCCAAAATCGGTTTCGTCCTTGCTGCGGCAGGTTCGGCCATCGGTTTGGGCGCGATTTGGAAATTCCCTTATACGGCAGGCACCAACGGCGGCGCGGTGTTTTTCCTGCTGTTTTTGATATTTACTATCTTGGTCGCCCTGCCCGTCCAGCTTGCCGAGTTTTATATCGGGCGCACGGGCGGTAAAAATGCCGTCGATTCCTTCAGGGTTCTGCGTCCGGGCACGCAATGGCTTTGGGTCGGGCGTATGGGCGTTGCCGCCTGCTTTATTTTGCTGTCGTTTTACAGCGTGGTCGGCGGATGGGTATTGAATTATGTCGTCCACAGTTTTACGGGGCGGTTCATACCGGCGCGGACTTTGAAGCCTTGTTCGGCGCGACGATTTCCAATCCGGCAGGTTCGCTGTCCTATCAGGCTCTGTTTATGCTGATTACGGTTTGGGTGGTCAAAGGTGGGATTTCAGACGGCATTGAAAAGGCAAACCGTTATCTGATGCCGGGGCTGTTTATCCTCTTTATTGCGCTGGCAATCCGTTCGCTGACGCTGCCGGGTGCAATGGAGGGCGTGTCTTTCCTGCTCAAACCGAATTGGTCGTACTTTAAAGCCGATACGATGATTACGGCTTTAGGCCAGGCGTTTTTTGCCTTGAGCATCGGCGTTTCCGCTATGATTACCTATGCTTCGTATTTGGGAAAAGATCAGGATATGTTCCGCTCGGGGCATACGATTATGTGGATGAACCTCTTGGTTTCGCTGTTGGCAGGTTTGGTGATTTTTCCGGCGGTGTTCGCCTTCGGTTTTGAACCGAGCCAGGGGCCGGGATTGATTTTTATCGTATTGCCGGCGGTGTTTATGAAAATGCCGTTCGGTACGGTTTTGTTTGCGGTATTTATGCTGCTGGTCGTTTTCGCCACGCTGACTTCGGCATTTTCGATGTTGGAAACGGTCATCGCCGCAACCATCCGCCAAGACGAGCGCAAACGCAAAAAACACACTTGGCTTATCGGCACGGCCATTTTCATTGTCGGCATCCCATCCGCGCTGTCTTTCGGCGTATGGGGTGAGTTTAAGGTTTTCGGCAAAACCATTTTTGATTTGTGGGACTATGTTATTTCCGCCGTCATTATGCCTGTCGGCGCATTGAGCGTTGCCGTATTTACCGCCTGGATTCAGGACAAGCAGTCTGTGTTAAAAGATGCCGGCGCGGGCAGCACCGTACCACGGGCAGTGCTGCTGCTGTGGCTGAATACCTTGCGCTACCTTGCCCCGATTGCCATTATTATTGTTTTCATCAATTCTTTGGACATCCTTTAAAAGCCATCCAAACAGCAAAAATGCCGTCTGAAAACCTTTCAGACGGCATTTTTGCTTCAGGTTCAGCCTATTTCGTTCAAAGTATAGTGGATTAACAAAAATCAGGACAAGGCGACGAAGCCGCAGACAGTACAAATAGTACGGAACCGATTCACTTGGTGCTTGAGCACCTTAGAGAATCGTTCTCTTTGAGCTAAGGCGAGGCAACGCCGTACTGGTTTTTGTTAATCCACTATAGCCTTGCGCGATGCCGTTCAAGGACAAACCCATACCCTTTTCGGCAAAACGGATTTCACGGTCGTCAAACGAGACTTTGCCGAAGCCGACCCGTTTCAGGGCTTCATCCACGCTGTTTTGAGGCGGCGGCGTTTCCGCATCGGGATGAGCGGCAAAATAATCGGCATACAGTTTCCACAACGCCTGCACTGTCGGATCGAACGCGCCTTCCGTCAGCGCGTGAATATCACGGCACAGGCTCAACAGTTCCAAAAAATCCGCCGGCGGCGAAGTCAAATAACCGTCACGGTTCAGACGGCTGATCAGGCTGTCTTCACGGTAAAGGCTGAACATTTTTTCCAAACGCGCCACTTCCGCCAAAACCTTGTTGACCAAATCCGCCGCACGCCTGTCGTCCACACCGAACAGACGGAGCTCCGCACCGGAACCCAGTGCGACACCTTTCCAGAAAAACACATTTTCATTGCGTTTTTCATCTTTATTGCGTTTTTCATCATCGGCGGCAAAAGGATTCGGCAGGAAAGAAACCGCCGCGCCCGCCGCCGCAACGGCGGCAACTGTCAAAAAACGCCTGCGCCCGAAATGCCTGCCCATACCGCCTCCTAAACCGACACTGCCGCCTTGATGTGCGGATGCGGATCGTAGCCTTCCAACTCAAAATCTTCAAATTTGAAGGCAAACAAATCTTTGACTTCAGGATTGATTTTCATCACAGGCAAGGCGCGCGGTTCGCGTTCCAACTGCAATGCGGCCTGCTCGAAATGGTTGCGGTACAGGTGCGCGTCGCCAAACGTATGGACAAACTCGCCCGCCTCCAATCCGCACACTTGCGCCATCATCATGGTCAACAATGCGTAGCTGGCAATATTAAACGGCACACCGAGGAAAATATCCGCGCTGCGCTGGTAAAGCTGGCAGGACAGTTTGCCGTCGGCAACGTAAAACTGAAACAGCGCGTGGCAGGGCGGCAAGGCCATTTCATCGACCAAAGCCGGATTCCACGCCGATACAATCAGGCGGCGCGAATCGGGGTTTTTCTTAATTTGTTCCAGCACATTGGCGATTTGGTCGATATGCCTGCCGTCGGGCGCGGGCCAGTTACGCCACTGGTAGCCGTAAACCGGGCCTAAGTCGCCGTTTTCGTCCGCCCACTCGTCCCAAATGGAAACATTGTTGTCCTTTAGGTATTTGATATTGGTATCGCCTTTGAGAAACCAAAGCAGCTCGTGGATAATCGAGCGCAAATGCAGCTTTTTGGTCGTCAGCAGCGGAAAACCTTTGCCCAAGTCAAAACGCATCTGATAACCGAATACGGAGCGCGTGCCCGTACCGGTGCGGTCTGATTTGTCCGTACCGTTGTCGAGGACGTGGCGCATCAAGTCCAAATAGGCTTTCATAGCAGTCTTTCATCAAATTAAACGGCGCATATTGTAACATTTCCGGCCAACGCCCGAGTCCGGACAAACGCACACGCCGCCCCGCCGGACGATAAAAACGCAGATACGGGCAGGCAGGATTGTTGGCAATTTCAGTCCTTTTCCACAGTAAAACCCGGTGGGAAAACAAAATTACCTTGATTGGAATCAAAAAATCTAGTTTAATTACTTAGAATAAAATTTCAATAATATTTTTATTTACGAAATTAATTTATGATTATTGATTAATTATCGGCAACAAACATCAAACATCGAAAACATGGAAAAAATAATGTCAACAATTTTTGCCAAATCGGGCTTGGCATCAGAAAAAAATAGGTTTATATTCCCACCTACAAATTTGTTTTCCCATTAGTACACTATCAACCAAAAGGAGTATCCGAATGACTGACCTGAACACCCTGTTTGCCAACCTCAAACAACGCAATCCCAATCAGGAGCCGTTCCATCAGGCGGTTGAAGAAGTCTTCATGAGTCTCGATCCGTTTTTGGCAAAAAATCCGAAATACACCCAGCAAAGCCTGCTGGAACGCATCGTCGAACCCGAACGCGTCGTGATGTTCCGCGTAACCTGGCAGGACGATAAAGGGCAAGTCCAAGTCAACCGGGGCTACCGCGTGCAAATGAGTTCCGCCATCGGTCCTTACAAAGGCGGCCTGCGCTTCCATCCGACCGTCGATTTGGGCGTATTGAAATTCCTCGCTTTTGAACAAGTGTTCAAAAACGCCTTGACCACCCTGCCTATGGGCGGCGGCAAAGGCGGTTCCGACTTCGACCCCAAAGGCAAATCCGATGCCGAAGTAATGCGCTTCTGCCAAGCCTTTATGACCGAACTCTACCGCCACATCGGCGCGGACACCGATGTTCCGGCCGGCGACATCGGCGTAGGCGGGCGCGAAATCGGCTACCTGTTCGGACAATACAAAAAAATCCGCAACGAGTTTTCTTCCGTCCTGACCGGCAAAGGTTTGGAATGGGGCGGCAGCCTCATCCGTCCCGAAGCGACCGGCTACGGCTGCGTCTATTTCGCCCAAGCGATGCTGCAAACCCGCAACGATAGTTTTGAAGGCAAACGCGTCCTGATTTCCGGTTCCGGCAACGTGGCGCAATACGCCGCCGAAAAAGCCATCCAACTGGGCGCGAAAGTGCTGACCGTTTCCGACTCCAACGGCTTCGTCCTCTTCCCCGACAGCGGTATGAGCGAAGCGCAACTCGCCGCCTTGATCGAATTGAAAGAAGTCCGCCGCGAACGGGTTGCCACCTACGCCAAAGAGCAAGGTCTGCAATACTTTGAAAACCAAAAACCGTGGGGCGTCGCCGCCGAAATCGCCCTGCCCTGCGCGACCCAGAACGAATTGGACGAAGAAGCCGCCAAAACCCTGTTGGCAAACGGCTGCTACGTCGTTGCCGAAGGTGCGAATATGCCGTCGACTTTGGGCGCGGTCGAGCAATTTATCAAAGCCGGCATCCTCTACGCCCCGGGCAAAGCCTCCAACGCCGGCGGCGTAGCAACTTCAGGTTTGGAAATGAGCCAAAACGCCATCCGCCTGTCTTGGACTCGTGAAGAAGTCGACCAACGCCTGTTCGGCATCATGCAAAGCATCCACGAATCCTGTCTGAAATACGGCAAAGTCGGCGACACAGTAAACTACGTCAATGGTGCGAACATTGCCGGTTTCGTCAAAGTTGCCGATGCGATGCTGGCGCAAGGCTTCTAAGCAAACACCGCCGCTCCGCAAACAAAATGCCGTCCGAACCGCAAATGCTGTTCAGACGGCATTTCATTATCCGCCCGTTCGAATCGGGTGATACTTATAGTGAATTAACAAAAATCAGGACAAGGCGGCGAGCCGCAGACAGTACAAATAGTACGGAACCGATTCACTTGGTGCTTCAGCACCTTAGAGAATCGTTCTCTTTGAGCTAAGGCGAGGCAACGACGTACTGGTTTAAATTTAGTTCACTATACCGATACATCCGAATATGCCAGACCGTCTAAACGGTATTCATACCTCCCAATCCTGCACGCGCTTCAAATCGTTTTGCGCCAAAGTATCCGCGTGGCGGTTACGGCTCTGATATTCCCTGTCTTTCATGATGCTGCTTGCCACATAATTCAAATGTGCCTTTGCCGCCTCCGAAGCCTCGCCCGGCCGACGGTTCGATATCGCCTCATACAGCACGCGGTGCTGCGCCATCAGTTTCGGACGCGGATCTTCTTCCTGATTCAGATAAATAAGGCTGCTGCGCGTCTGCCGGTACAGCATTTTCAACAAACCGCCCGACAAATGGCTGAACAACAAATTGTGCGCCGCATCCGCAATCGTCTGATGGAAGCTGACATCGGCTTCGCTCTGATGTTCCAGATTGCCGCTTTCGCACGCCTCCTCAAACTTTTCAAGCCAAAACCCAATCCGCTTCAAATCGGCATCCGTCCGGCGTTCTGCCGCCAATGCCGCCATACAGCCCTCGATGTGGCAGCTGAAATCAAAAACATCCTGTTCCCAATTGGAATGCTTGCCCAAAAGCTCCTGCCAACTTTGCAAAAAAATCCTGCTGCGGCTTGACCGAAACATAATAACCGTCTCCCTGCCTCGCTTCCAAAACCTGACGGGCGACCAAAACATTCAATGCCGACCTGACCGACGGGCGGGACACGCCGAACTCTTCCGCCAAAACGCGTTCGGGCGGAATCTTGCCCCCTTCCGCGTAAACCCCTTCCACGATGCGGCCTTCCAATACCGACAATACCTGATCGCTGATTTTCTGAGGCCTTACCAGTTTCATCACTCCTCCTTTATAAAGATTCCCTGCCGAACCCTTCCGAAATATAGTGGATTAACAAAAATCAGGACAAGGCGGCGAAGCCGCAGACAGTACAAATAGTACGGAACCGATTCACTTGGTGCTTCAGCACCTTAGAGAATCGTTCTCTTTGAGCTAAGGCGAGGCAACGCCGTACTGGTTTTTGTTCATCCACTATACATCAAACATCAAATTGGACTGACCAATCAGGGCGGATTCTAATGACACGCCGTTCCCGCCGTCAACGGCATTTACCTCGCACCGCCCCCGAAACACAAGAAAAAACTACACCAAACTACAATTTTTGTTCATGCAAATATTTGTTTTGACAGGATTTAAACGAAAGCTCCGATTCAAATCTGCCGAACCGCCCAAAAATATATTGACCTAAATATTAAAGTTTCGTAAAGTAATGCAACGTTGCTTTAATTGGTTTGACCACTATTGCCGACGATTAGAAAAATATTTTCGGAGATGTTCAATTATGGAAACTTGGGTTCAAAACTACACGGCAATCGGCGGCAGCCTGTATCTGACTGCCGCCGCCGCACTCTTACCCATCGTCTTTTTCTTTGCCGCGCTGACCGTCCTGAAGCTGAAAGGCTATCAGGCGGGGCTTTATACGCTGCTGATTGCGCTTGCCGTTGCCGTATTCGGCTTCGGGATGCCGGCGAGTATGGCGGTTTCTTCCCTGCCGCCGCAGCCGCACTGACCCAACGCCCCTACGCCACGCTGGATTTGACCGCGCATTACAAAATCGGAAAATCCACACGCATCGGTTTGGACTTTGAAAACGTGTTCAACAAACGCTACCGCACCATGCCCGACATTCACGTTTACGGCACGCCGCGCAGCCTGACCGCAACCGTCAAACATATAGTGGATTAACAAAAATCAGGACAAGGCGACGAAGCCGCAGACAGTACAAATAGTACAGAACCGATTCACTTGGTGCTTCAGCACCTTAGAGAATCGTTCTCTTTGAGCTAAGGCGAGGCAACGCCGTACTGGTTTTTGTTAATCCACTATAAAGAAAGAAATGCCGTCTGAAACCTTATCGTTTCAGACGGCATTTTATTGCCCGACCGGTTATTTGTCGGTTTGGGTATCCCGTTTCAATCCGCCGCCGAGTGCCTTGTACAAATCGGCAAGGTTTTCGGCGCGGGTCAGTTGTGCCGACAAAGCCGCACCTTCCGCCGAATAGCTGCTGCGTTCCGCATCGAGCAAGTCGAGCGCGCCGGATACGCCGTGTTTGTAACGCAGACCGACCAAACGCAACGCTTCTTTAGAGGCGCGGCTTTGTTTGCTTAAAGCGTCATAGGCTTTATCCAACTGCTCGCGCGCGGTCAATGCGTTTGCCACGTCTTGAAATGCGGATTGGACGGCGGCTTCATAGGCAACGATTTGTGCCTGTTGGCGCAGCTTGGCTACATCGAGGTTCGCCTTGTTCGTACCCCAGGTAAAAATCGGCAGGGTAATGGAAGGTGCGAACAACCAAACGCCGGTGCCGCTTTTGAACAGCCCGCCCAATTCGGCAGAATGCGTATCGACGCTTCCGGTCAGGCGGATGGATGGGAAAAAGGCGGCGCGTGCCGCACCGATATTGGCGTTTGCCTGTTTGAGCGCGTGTTCGGCAGCACGGATATCGGGACGGTCGAGCAATACTTCGGAACTCAAACCGGCCGGCAGCTTCTCAACAAAAAACTGCTTGTCCAACGGCAAACCGGCGGGCAGGTCGTCGGGTATCGGTTGGTTAATCAGGGTTGCCAAGGCATTGCGCGCCTGTTCGCGGCTGCGCGCGGCATGGGCATAATCGGCTTTGGCAGATTCGATTAGGGCTTCCTGCTGACGTAGGGCGACGGCGGAAATCACGCCTGCCTTGTAACGTAATTCGGACAGCTTGTAGGTTTCCTCGCGCGTTTTCAAAACACGTTGCGCCAAAGACATCGCTTCTTCGGCATAACGTTCGTTGAAATAGGCTTTGGCAACGGTGGCAATCAGGCTCAAATGTGCCGCATCGCGGTTGGCGGTGCTGGCGAAATAGCCTTGCAGTGCCGCCTCGCTGCTGCTGCGTACACGCCCGAACAGATCGAGTTCGTAAGATGCCGCACCCAGTCCGACTTTGTAGCTGCTGCTTACATTGCCGCCGCTCAAGCTGCCTTGGCGCGAGTCGTTCGCATTGGCGGCAAGCGTGGGCAGGAGGTTGTTGCGCTCAATCATGTATTGTTTGCGGTAGATTTCGCTGTTCAATACGGCGGTACGCAAACTGGTATTGCGCTCGAGTGCGATGTCGATCAGCTTTTGCAGGCGCGGGTCGGCAAAATAGTCATGCCAACCCAAATCGACCGCACGGATGCCGCTGTCGGCGGTATCGTTTTTGAACGTTTCGGCAACTTCGACTTTGGGCTGCTCGTATTGGGGAATCATGGTGCAGGCGGATAATGCGAAGGCTGCTGCAACAGAAGTCAAGGTGGTTTTCAATGTAGTATCCATAAAAAAGTCCTGATGCCGTCTGAAAACCCGTGGGCGTTCAGACGGCATGGTTGCTTAATGTTGGCTGTCGTCCGAACCGGTAATGCCCGCTTCGGCGGCGTGTTTTACTGCCATTTCGTGTTCGTGCGCGGTTTCTTTGAAGAATTTGCGCACCACCACATAGAAAAGCGGAACAAGGAACACGGACAAGAGCGTGCCGATGAGCATCCCCCAGAATACGGTTGTACCAATGGCGCGCTGGCTGGCAGAACTTGCACCGCCGGCAATATACAGGGGAACCACGCCCAAAATAAAGGCGAACGAGGTCATGATAATCGGACGGAAACGCAGGCGGGCTGCTTCCAAAGCGGCTTCAACCGCGCTTTTCCCTTGCGCTTGAAGGTCTTTGGCAAACTCGATAATCAAAATCGCGTTTTTCGCACTCAAACCCATCACGGTAACGAAACCGACTTGAAAGTAGATGTCGTTGGCGAACGAGGGAACGCTGCCCAACAGTCCTTCAAACAGGTTGCGCCCGGTTACGCCCGCAGCCGCACCGATCAAACCCAACGGAATCACAAGGATGACCGCCAGCGGAATCGACCAGCTTTCATAAAGCGCGGCAAGTACCAAAAATACGGCTGCAACCGCCAAACCGTACAAAATCAGGGTTTGCGAGCCGCCTTTTGCCTCTTCGCGCGACTGTCCGCCCCACTCCAGGCTGTAACCGCCGCCCAATTCGTCAACCATTTTTTGAACCGCCGCCATAGCCTGCCCGGTGGAAACGCCGGTTGCAGGCGAAGCGGACAGCTTCATCGAAGGATAACCGTTGAAGCGTACGCTCTGTTCCGTACCGTTTTCCCAAGAAACAGTAGCAATGGTGGAAAGCGGTACGGCGACGCCGGATTTGTTCGGCACGGTCAGGTTCAAAATATCGGCAGGCTGCATACGGGCATCCTCGTCGGCCTGCACCATCACGCGTTGCAGACGGCCTTGGTTCGGGAAGTCGCTGACATAAGACGAACTCAGCGCGCTTGCCAATGCGGTGCGGATGTCGGCAAACGAAATGCCTTGCGCCGCCGCGGCGGCACGGTTGATGTCGATTTTCAACTGCGGCGAGTCTTCCAAACCGCCAGCACGGACGGTGCTGGGGTCAAACAAACCGCTGGCACGCATTTTCTGAATCAACTCGTTGCGCTTCGCCAGCAATGCGGTATGGCCGGTATTATTGCGGTCTTGCAGGTTGATGCTCAGGCCCGAACCATTGCCCAACTCCAGAATCGGAGGCGGGACGACGGCGATGCCAAAACCGTCTTTAAGCGTCCCCATCATCATACCCGTCAGCTTGCCGGCAATCGCAACGGCATCGCTGCCGGGCGCGGTACGCTCGTTCCAATCTTTCAATATGGCAAAACCCATCGCCATATTCTGACCGCTGCCCGAAAAGCTGAAGCCGGAAACGGTAATGATGTTTTCTATTTCAGGAATGCTTTTCGCCAGTTGGGTAACTTGCGCCAAAGTCGCATTGGTGCGCTCTTGGGTCGCTCCTGCAGGCAGTTGCACGCTGACCATGACGAAGCCTTGGTCTTCGGTCGGCAGGAATGAAGTCGGCAGGCGCATAAACAGGAACACGCCCACAACCGCCAAGCCGATATAGACAACCATCATGCGGAAAGTCTTACGCAGCACTTTGGCAACCCGGCCTTCGTAACCGTGCGTCCAACTATTGAATTTCTTGTTAAACCAGCCGAAGAAACCTTTTTTCTCTTCGTGATGCCCTTTCGGGATTGTCTTCAACATTGTGGCACACAAAGCAGGGGTAAGGGTCAGCGCAAGGAAGGCGGAGAATGCGATTGATGACGCCATCGTCAGGGCAAACTGTTTGTAAATATTGCCCGTCGCCCCGCTGAACATCGCCAACGGTACGAACACGGAAATCAGAACGGCGGTAATACCGATGACCGCACCCGAAATCTGACCCATCGCTTTTTTGGTCGCTTCTTTGGGCGGCAAGCCTTCATCCGCCATAATGCGCTCGACGTTTTCAACCACCACAATCGCGTCATCGACCACGATGCCGATGACCAAAACCATCGCAAACATGGTCAGTACGTTAATCGACATGCCCATATAAGAGATGAAGGCGAAACCGCCCAACAGCGAAATCGGTACGACGATGGTCGGAATCAGCGTATAACGGATGTTTTGCAGGAAGAGATACATTACGACAAACACCAACACCATCGCTTCGATTAAAGTGTGAATCACTTTTTCAATCGAAATTTCGACGAATTTGGAAGTATCGTAAGGGGTTTTCCAGCTCATACCCTGAGGAAAGTATTTTTCCAACGTCGCCATGCGTTCTTTAACCGCCTTTGCCGTCGCCATCGCATTGCCGCTGTTGGACAGCATCACCGCCATACCGGTGGTATTTACACCGTTCAGACGGGTTGAGGAAGAATAGTCTTCCATACCCAGTCCGACCCTTGCCACATCCTTCAGGTAAACATTAGAACCGTCGGTATTGGCGCGGAGAATGACGTTGCCGAATTCTTCGGCCGTACCCAACTGCCCTTGCGCCGTTACGGTAGCCGTAACCGTCTGTCCGCGAACGGCGGGAAGCGAACCGATAGAACCCGCTGAAATCTGGACGTTCTGGGCGGACAGCGCGCTGCCAACATCGGCAAACGACAAATTGTAGTTTTGCAGTTTCTTAGGATCAACCCAAATCCGCATCGCGCGTTGCGCGCCGAACAGGCGTACCTGCCCCACGCCTTCGATACGCTGCAACTCGGGAACGATATTACGCTGCGCGTAGTCGTTCATCTCTTCGGTTGACTGCACATCCGACGAAAGCATCACAATCATCAGGAAATTGGAACGCGCCTTGGATACGGTTACGCCGTATTGCTGGACGGTTGCCGGCAGCGTGCTCAATACTTCGGAAAGCTTGTTCTGCACTTCCACCTGCGCCAGATTCTCGTCGGTATCGGGCGTAAAGGTCAGGCTCACGCTGCCGCTGCCGCTCGAATCGGCGGAAGTGGACATATAATCCAAACCTTCCACGCCGTTCATATTCCGCTCGATCACGGAAAGCACGCTGTCTTCCATTACCTGCGCGGACGCACCCGGATAAGTGGCGTGCAAAGTAATGGTCGGGGCGGCGACGGACGGATATTGCGAAACAGGCAGGCTTTTGATGCCGAAAATACCCGCCGCAATAATGAAAATCGAAATAACCCACGCAAAAATAGGGCGGTCGATAAAAAATTTAGCCATCGATGCCTTCCTTATTCCGCTTCAGAAGCAGTTTTGGCTTCAGATGCCGTCTGAACGTCAGCTTGAGGCGCGGCGGCTTGGTTTTCAGACGGCGCCCATTCTTTGGGCGTTACCTTTTTCGCACCCGTTATACCGGCGATACTGATGCCTTCCACAACCACCTTGTCCCCGTCCTTCAGACCCGACGTAACAATCCAATTCGTACCCTGCTGTTGCGCGACCGTTACCTCGCGGGGTTCCATACCGCCTTGGGCATTCACAATCATCACGGTATCTTTCGCACCGCGCGTTACCGCCTGCTGCGGCACGATGAATGCGTTATCCACCGCCACTTGGTCCATCAGCACGCGCACATACAGGCCGGGCATCAGGATATTCTGATCGTTCGGTACGGCGGCGCGCAGGGTAATCTGACCGGTCGATTCGTTGACGGTCGGATCGGCAAACAGCAGACGGCCTTTTTCAGGGTAAACTGTGCCGTCGTCAAATTTGATGCCGACCGCAATCACACCATCCGCCGCCAGCAGTTTGCCTTCGGCTATCTGACGGCGCAATTTCATCACTTCGGATGCAGACTGGGTAACGTTCACATACATCGGATTGGTTTGGCGGATGGTTGCCAGCACGGTCGTATCGCCCGCATTCAACAGCGTACCTTCGGAAACTTTGGACTGACCGATAAAGCCGGAAATCGGCGCGGTAATGCGCGAACGGTTCAGATTGATGCCGGCAGATTTGATCGCCGCCTGTGCTGCTTTGACACCTGCCTCGGCAGAACGTTTCGCCGTTACCGCAGCATCGTATTCCTGCCGGCTGACGGCTTCGGCGGCAACCAAAGGCTTGTATCGCGCCAAATCCGCATCCGCTTTGGCAAGCGTTGCCTGAGCCGTTGCCAGTTGCGCGCGCGCGCTTTCCAGACCTGCTTCATAAGTGGAACTGTCGATCTGATACAGCGGCTGTTCGGCACGGACATAACTGCCTTCTTGGAACAGGCGTTTTTGGATGATGCCGCCGACTTGGGCGCGGACATCGGCGGTACGCAGCGATTCCAAACGCCCCGGCAACTCGACGGTCAACGCGACGGTTTGCGGATGGACGGTTACAACACCGACGACGGGCGCCGGTGCTTCCCGACCAGCAGGCTGCCCGCCCTGCGCCGCGTCTCCGCCTTTACCGCAAGACGACAGTACCAATGCAACGGCGGCAGCCAACGCGGCCGCACGCATCGCCTTAAAAGCATAAAAAGCCATTATTTATCCTATCTGTCTGGTTTGATGTAAAGGGTTTTGCCAATCAACAGGCATTCTTATAGTGGATTAACAAAAACCAGTACAGCGTTGCCTCGCCTTAGCTCAAAGAGAACGATTCTCTAAGGTGCTGAAGCACCAAGTGAATCGGTTCCGTACTATTTGTACTGTCTGCGGCTTCGTCGCCTTGTCCTGATTTTTGTTAATCCACTATATTTCAGGATATAAAAACCGCCTGCTTTGATACCCGAATGTTCGAACGGGTTGCAAAGCAGGTTATGCCTGTTTTCAAAGTTGAGATGTAGTCTCAATTTCATGGGTTTCATTATACATACACGATTGCATGGTTACAAAGTCTTTTTTATAATCCGCCCTCATCAAACCGACCCGAAACGAAAACGCCATTATGAGAAAAACCAAAACCGAAGCCTTGAAAACCAAAGAACACCTGATGCTTGCCGCCTTGGAAACCTTTTACCGCAAAGGGATTGCGCGCACCTCGCTCAACGAAATCGCCCAAGCCGCCGGCGTAACGCGCGGCGCGCTCTATTGGCATTTCAAAAATAAGGAAGACTTGTTCGACGCGCTGTTCCAACGTATCTGCGACGACATCGAAAACTGCATCGCGCAAGATGCCGAAGATGCCGAAGGAGGGTCTTGGGCGGTATTCCGCCACACGCTGCTGCACTTTTTCGAGCGGCTGCAAAGCAACGACATCTACTACAAATTCCACAACATCCTGTTTTTAAAATGCGAACACACGGAGCAAAACGCCGCCGTTATCGCCATTGCCCGCAAGCATCAGGCAATCTGGCGCGAGAAAATTACCGCCGTTTTGACCGAAGCGGTGGAAAATCAGGATTTGGCTGACGATTTGGACAAGGAAACAGCGGTCATCTTCATCAAATCAACCTTGGACGGGCTGATTTGGCGGTGGTTCTCTTCCTGCGAACGTTTCGATTTGGGCAAAACCGCCCCGCGCATCATCGGGATAATGATGGACAACTTGGAAAACCATCCCGACCTGCGCCGGAAATAATCAAGCCTTGGTAACAATGCCGTCTGAAACGAACAAACCCTTTCAGACGGCATCAAAATGACACAAAGCCTTCTTCTAAAAATACATATTGAGACCTTTGCAATAACATAGGTTACTAAAATTTTATGCTCAATCTCATTTTCAAAATGCAAAACTTTTCTGATTTTTCCTACTTTTTGCTCAATATTAGGAAGGTTTTAGGCAATTGAAAATTTTTTGGCGCATTTTTATGCGTCAAATTTCGTTAACAGACTATTTTTGCAAAGGTCTCATATTCACTAAATTGCATTTTTAATTTCTTCTATCATTGCATGGACATTCTCTTGGTCAAAATGTCCGTTTTCTTCTGAATAAACTTCTAACAAATAATGTTCAATGAACGTTTTATCTGTCATCAACGATACATCTTTGGCAATGTCTTCATACGACTCAAAATCATCTTCATGCCATGGATCATATTTGTCCATAATTTTTTGAATTTCATTTTTCATATCATTTACCTTCCAATATTTATTTACAATTAATAACAATACCATTCAAAATGTAAACTGCATTTTTCTCCGGCATTTTTGCAAACAAAAACCGAAAATCCCGCCATTTCCGCGAAAGCGGGAAACCGCTTTGTTGAGTTCCAGTCATTCCTGATAAGGCTTTAACGTCAAGTTTTCGGATTACCGCCTTTATGAGAATAACGATGTGGGCATTTTCTGTTTTAATCTATTACGGTTATATACATATACGATTATTTTAGTTTGCTTACAAAACACTTCATGTTACATTCAAAAATTTAATGCACTCAATATATTTTTTTTAAGGAGAAGCAGATGAGTCAAACCGATACGCAACGGGACGGACGATTTTTACGCACAGTCGAATGGCTGGGCAATATGTTGCCGCACCCGGTTACGCTTTTTATTATTTTCATTGTGTTATTGCTGATTGCCTCTGCCGCCGGTGCGTATTTCGGACTATCCGTCCCCGATCCGCGCCCTGTTGGTGCGAAAGGACGTGCCGATGACGGTTTGATTCACGTTGTCAGCCTGCTCGATGCTGACGGTTTGATCAAAATCCTGACGCATACCGTTAAAAATTTCACCGGTTTCGCGCCGTTGGGAACGGTGTTGGTTTCTTTATTGGGCGTGGGGATTGCGGAAAAATCGGGCTTGATTTCCGCATTAATGCGCTTATTGCTCACAAAATCTCCACGCAAACTCACTACTTTTATGGTTGTTTTTACAGGGATTTTATCTAATACCGCTTCTGAATTGGGCTATGTCGTCCTAATCCCTTTGTCCGCCATCATCTTTCATTCCCTCGGCCGCCATCCGCTTGCCGGTCTGGCTGCGGCTTTCGCCGGCGTTTCGGGCGGTTATTCGGCCAATCTGTTCTTAGGCACAATCGATTCGCTCTTGGCAGGCATCACCCAACAGGCGGCGCAAATCATCCATCCCGACTACGTCGTAGGCCCTGAAGCCAACTGGTTTTTTATGGTAGCCAGTACGTTTGTGATTGCTTTGATTGGTTATTTTGTTACTGAAAAAATCGTCGAACCGCAATTGGGCCCTTATCAATCAGATTTGTCACAAGAAGAAAAAGACATTCGGCATTCCAATGAAATCACGCCTTTGGAATATAAAGGATTAATTTGGGCTGGCGTGGTGTTTGTTGCCTTATCCGCCCTATTGGCTTGGAGCATCGTCCCTGCCGACGGTATTTTGCGTCATCCTGAAACAGGATTGGTTTCCGGTTCGCCGTTTTTAAAATCGATTGTTGTTTTTATTTTCTTGTTGTTTGCGCTGCCGGGCATTGTTTATGGCCGGGTAACCCGAAGTTTGCGCGGCGAACAGGAAGTCGTTAATGCGATGGCCGAATCGATGAGTACTCTGGGGCTTTATTTGGTCATCATCTTTTTTGCCGCACAATTTGTCGCATTTTTTAATTGGACGAATATTGGGCAATATATTGCCGTTAAAGGGGCGACGTTCTTAAAAGAAGTCGGCTTGGGCGGCAGCGTGTTGTTTATCGGTTTTATTTTAATTTGTGCTTTTATCAATCTGATGATAGGCTCCGCCTCCGCGCAATGGGCGGTAACTGCGCCGATTTTCGTCCCTATGCTGATGTTGGCCGGCTACGCGCCCGAAGTCATTCAAGCCGCTTACCGCATCGGTGATTCCGTTACCAATATTATTACGCCGATGATGAGTTATTTCGGGCTGATTATGGCGACGGTGATCAAATACAAAAAAGATGCGGGCGTGGGTACGCTGATTTCTATGATGTTGCCGTATTCCGCTTTCTTCTTAATTGCATGGATTGCCTTATTCTGCATTTGGGTATTTGTTTTGGGCCTGCCCGTCGGTCCCGGCGCACCCACTTTGTATCCCGCACCTTAAACACGATAAACAAAATGCCGTCTGAAAACCTTTTTGCTGTTTTCAGACGGCATTTGCCTTTCCATCCCGTCAGGCTGCTCCGGCCCCTTCCCTTTTTTCCGCTGCGGCAAGCGTGTCGGCAAGCAGGCGGGCGAGGTTTTCAAACAGGGGTTGTTCGAGTGGGTTTTGGCTTGCGTTGCCGAACACGAGGGCGACTTCGGTATAGTCTTTCTGCCCTTTGCTGACTTTGTTGCCGTAATAGGCGGTTTGGGCTTTTTTCAGGGCGGCTTCCCAATCTTGTTTTTGGGCAAACGCTTCGGCAGCGGCAAGCGAGGTCTTGGCAAAAAACGGCAGCGGGCGGTTTTGCCCGATATTGAAAAACGCCATCCATTCCGACAATAGCTGCAATGCCCTGTCTTGCGCGATTTCCGCCAATATTTCGGTTTCTCCGGATTGGACGATAAAGGTTTGCCGCGTTTCGGCTTCAGACGGCATAACGGCGCAAAATATCAGGTGTTCCAGCAGAAAAGCGATACGTTGCGGCGCGTTGGGTTTGCCGTAGGCGTAAAACACTTGTCCGCAGCGGTACAGATTGCCCAAGCTGCCTTTCAGGATTTGCCCGTCCGACGGTATGGCATATGAAAGCGGTGGCAGTTTGGGGCTGTTTAAAACCGCCGTGTCGATTTGTTTGGCAGCAGTTTGGAAGTTCTGCTGCCAAAGTCTGCCCAACTCTCCCGACGGCAGGAGGCTTTCCGCCCCGATGCGGGCGGCGGTTTGGGCAAAATCCCGTCCTTCGCGCCGTGCTTCGATGTAGGTTTCGGCGATTTGATCGGCGTGTTGCGGCTCGAAGGGTTCGGCAGGCTCCCAGGCTTCGCCGATATGGGGTTCGCTCCACGCAAGCTGCTGCTGAAGCCATACTTTGACGGGGTTGCGCCAGAAACGGATAAATTCGTCCTGTCCGATTTCGGCAACAGGTTCGGCGTTTTCTACGGGTTGGTCGAAAAAGGGTTGCGGCGGTTCGGGCGTTTGTCCGAGCGCAGTGGCGTAGTCGGTACGCGTGCCGAATATGCCGTCTGAACGTCCGCCTTCTTGGAAATATCGGCGCGAGAAGGCTTGCAGCGGATGCTGTTCTATCAGGTTTTGTGCAAGTTGGCGGCTACCGATGCCCGCCATAGCGGCAACGGTATCGATGAGTTCACCCAACAGCGAAGACGGAGCAAGCTCTTCGTCTTTGCGGATGTCGCGCCCGATGTAGGACAGGTACAGGATTTCGCGCGCGCTGATGAGGGCTTCGAGGAAGAGGTAGCGGTCGTCATCGCGGCGGGCGCGGTCGCCTTTGGCGGGATGTTTGGCAATCAGGTCGAATACGGCGGCTTTGGTATTGCGGGGAAAATCTCCGTCGTTCAAACCCAACAGGCAGATGACTTTGAACGGCAGGCTCCGCATCGGCACCATACTGCAAAAGGTGATGCCGCCGCGTAAAAAGCCTGCCTCGCTTTCGCTGTCGAGGAAACGTCGGATATGGCGGATGACGGTTTGTTGCGGCAACTGTCCGGAAAATTGCGCCAATTCTGTTTCCGCCTGCCATTTGACCCATTCGTTTTCAAGGTTTTGGACTGACTTTTGGTCATCGGCTTCAGCTTGGAACAATGTTTCAAGCAAATCCCGGCAACGCGCCACCCATTCGCCGATCGTTGCGGGCTGCCGCCATATCCGTACAATATCCGACAGGGTTTCGAGGAGGGCGGCAAAACGTCCGAACAGGGCGGTTTGGTTCACGTCGGCATACCACGCGCTGACATCCTGCCACATCGGGTTGCCGCCTTCGGGCAGCATCCAGCCCAATATCATGCGTTCTACCGCCTGCTTCCAGGTGAACAGCTGATCCGTGCCGCCGCGCATTTCTCCGTCCAAACCCCAGCGGACGTTCAAATCGGCAACCATGTCGTGCAAAAGCGGCAAATCGTCCTCAGTCAGTCCGAAACGGCGCAACACGGGCGCGATTTCCAAAAGCGCGAGCACTTTGTCGACTTCAAATCGGCTTTCCAGCAAGTCGAACAGGCATGACAAAGCATGAAACAGCGGTTGTCGGCGGCTGATTTTCACGTCCGAAACGGAATACGGCAATGCCTGCGCGCCGGGCTGCGCCTGTCCGAACACGGCTTCGATAAAAGGCGTATAGGATTCGATGTTCGGGGTTAATACGGCGATATCATGCGGCTGCCAATCGGGATGTTCATGCAGAATTTTCAACAGCTTGTCTTTGAGTATCTGCAATTCGCGCAAGGGGCTGTGTGCGGAGACGATGCGTATCGAGCCGTCGCCCGTGTTGACGCTTCCCACATTTTCAGACGGCATTTTCAGGTTTTGAATATCGGTTTGCAGGGCGTGCAAAAGCGTATCGCGTCCGCCTTCTTCAAATACCGGCGTTTCGCCTTCTATTTCCATTTCGTTCAAAAAGTCGAAAAAGTCGCGCCCCTGCTTGCCCAATGAGGCGAGCAGCGGATGCCCTGCCTGAGTTAAATCGGGATCGCCGCCGCCTTTGAGGATTTGCGCCGCTTCGATGACGTTGCCCCAATACATCCCGCTCGGATTGAGTGCGAACACGAACACATCGCAATGTTCGGACAGCTTGTGCAAAAGCTGAAGATACATCGGCGCCATCGTGGAAATGCCGAACACGAAATAACGCTCGGGCAGCTTATCCTTGTCCAACGCGGCAAGCAGCTTTTCCCACAACGCGACACGGTGCGGCGCGCTCTGCCTGCCATCGTCGAGGTAACGCCACAGTTTGGACTGCCAGATTTCGTCGTCGCCCAAACCGAGCCGCCTGCCCTGCTGCCAAGCGTCTATCCACTGAGGACGGTACACGAGGTATTGGTCGAATATGTCCGCAAGCTGTCCCGCAAGCTGGTAATCTGCCGATTCGCCGCTGCCCAGATAGTCTTGCAGCACATTCCTCACATCTTCAAATTCTGCCGTATTCCGGAATGCTTCACTGCGGAACAAATCCAGCAGCCGCCAGCGCATGACTTCGGGTGCAAACGGGCTGAGTTCCGGAATACCGGGAATCAGTTTTTTCATCAGCTTCCACGTCAGGCCGGCGGGCAGGCTGAACGACAAATTCGCCGCCACGCCCAAATCGCGGGCGAGGCAGGTATTGAGATAGCGGCGCATCCCCTGACTCTGCACAATAATCTGTTCGGGCTGTAAAGCCGATTTCAGCGGTTTGACTTTTTGAATGCGGGCAAACAATGCCGCCAGCGTTTCAAGACGGTTGGATTGATACAGATAAAACATGATTTCAAACAGAAGCTGTGGTCAAGTATTCGGGATTATATAGCCTTTCCCCCGTCCGCCTTCAAACAAAATGCCGTCTGAACCTTTCAGACGGCATTTGGTCATTTAAACCATCTCCTCAAAACAGGAATCCGCGACAACAGCAGCGTATCCAACAGCCAAATCACGGCAATGGCAAGCAACGCGGTCGGGAAAAGCAATGCAATCAGCAGCAGCGGCACCGCCATTGCCCACCAGACGGGCAGCTTGATTTTTTGCGCCGGCGGAACCATGCCCACCGCGCCGGACGGACGGCGTTTCCACCACATCACGCAGCCGCTGATGCCGATAAAAATCACGGCAAGGCAGAACAAAACGTTCGCCAACACGCTCCACCAGCCCAAAGTCCCCATATGCAGCGCAATGCTTGCCGCCATAAATTTGCCGAACGGGTTGTAATCGTCAAAACGGATGTCGGCAAGAATCTTGCCGCTGTACTGGTCGATATGCACCGTGCGGTCAGCAAACGGGCTGATCATGTCGTAACTCATAGAATCCTGCGACAAAGTCCATACGCCGTCCTCGCCTTTGGGCAAATTCAGCTGATAACGCCCTTTGAAACCGATTTCCCGCGCAAAACGGTCGACGGTTTCCAATGTCATCGGCTCGTCAGGGTTAATACCGTCTTTGCCCACAGTCGTCCCTGAAACAGGCATAGGCGTAAGCTCCAAAACCCACGGCACTTCCTTAACCTTGCCGTCATTCAATACCTCGCCGTGGGTCGGCACGACTGAAACAGGGTTCGGTTCGACACCCCATTTGCCTGCCGGGAACTGACTCCAAGCCTGCACGAACTTGCCGCCCCAAATACCTGCCCAAGCAATACCCGACAGGCAGAACAACAGTAAAATCAACGACACCCAAGTTCCAAACGCGCCGTGCAGATTCCGCCACCAAGAACGCGCCCTGCCTTTTGGCGGCAGCAGCATCGCCTTGATGCCGCGCCGTTTCACCCACCAAAGGTACAAACCGCTGATTATCATGATAATCGTCAGCGATGCAGCCGTTTCCAAAAGATAATCACCTGTCGAACCGAGCATCATATCGCTGTGGATTTCATCCATCGCGTAATACCAACCCTGATTGCGCGGCATGGTACTGACCACTTTTGCCGTATAAGGATCGACCGCGACCATCGTTGCCTTACCCTCATTGTTGACACGGAACACGGCAACCATATCATCGGCACGCGGCGCAATATACTGAACGACGGACGAAGTTTCCGGATTAACGGCACTGCGTGCCGCTTCCGCCTGAACAGACAGAGGTTGTACCGTTGCCTGCGGCACAACATGAATCCGCTCGCCCTCCTTACCGGTAATATTGGCAAACAGCAGCATACCCAAACCCGTAACGGCAAGCAGGGTAAGAAAAGGCATAACCAGCAGACCGGCATAAAAATGCCACCGCCAAACGGTCAGATAACGCCGGTTATTCTGCTGACCGGCTTCAGTTTTGATTTGTGTATCCATTAATCGTCCTTTTGAAAATAGGGCTATCGTGATGATGCGCGATTATAAACAATAAAGACTAATTCTTTATGACTAAAGTCAAAATTCATTACAACAAATAGGCAGTCTGCGTTTAAAACCGGATGCCCGTTAAAACAAAAAATCCAGATTCAATACTGAATCTGGATTTTCATAACCGATAATATCGGAAACTCAGTCAAGTTAGAATTTGCCGCCTGACTGGTTGACCATATAGTCAACCGCAGCTTTAACCTCATCATCGCTCAAATCGCCGCGACCGCCTTTTGCGGGCATCGTATTGAAACCTTCGATCGCGTGTTTGTGCAACGTGTCCTTGCCTTTTTTGATGCGGTCGGCCCAATCGGCTTTGATGCCTACATGGGGAATACCCGGAATTGCATTGCCATGGCAGGCGGCACAAACGGTTTCATAAACCTATTTGCCGTCCGCTTTGGCAGCAGGTGCGGCTTTTTCCTCGGCTTTAGGTTCTGCTGCGGCAGGTTTGGCTTCGGACGCGGCTTGTACTGCTTCTGCAGGAGCAGAGGCTGCGGGTTCTGCCGCCGGTGCGGGAGTCGGTGCAGGCTCGGCTTTTTTCACCGGAGCTTTACCGTCTTTATCGGAAAGACCCCATACATAAGCAGTCATAATATGCAGTTTGTCTTTATCCAAGAAATGTCCCCAAGCGGGCATTTGGCTGCTGCGACCGTTGGTAATGGTTTCGATAATGGATTTTTGCGTACCGCCCACAACCACACGTCATCAGTCAGGTTCGGACCCAAACCTTGGATACCTTGTCCCTTATCGCCGTGGCAAGTGAAACAGTTGGCAGGCGGACCGCTGAACAAGGCTTGTCCGCGCGCGGCACGTTCCTCATCATACTGACCTTCGGGTTTTGAAAGGGACATCACATAATGGGCAACGTCTTTCACGCCTTCTTCGCCCAAAGCAGGACCCCAGGCAGGCATAGTCGCAACACGGCCTTTTTCGATGGTCTCGTGGATTTTATCGGGATCACCGCCCCACAACCAATCGCTATCGGTCAGATTCGGAAAACCTTTAGAGCCTTTAGCATCAGAGCCGTGGCACTGGATACAATAAGTGTTAAACAGGTTTTGGGCGATTTGCTTGGCTTGAGGGTCTTTTGCCACTTTTTCAATCGGCATATCCGCAAACTTGGCATACAGTTTGCCGTATTGCTCATCGGCTTTTTTGACCTCTTTTTCATATTGGTTATGGCTGGTCCATTTCAGCAGACCTTTGTAGTCGCCGACACCCGGATACATAACCAGATAACCGATACCGAACAGCCACGTCAAAACACACAGCCAAAACCACCAGCGGGGCAGCGGATTGTCGTATTCGGCAATGCCGTCCCACTCATGACCCGTAGTTTGTACTTCTTCGCCCTTCTTCGGACGTTTGACAACATTTTGAGACAGCAGCAGCCAAGCCAAAGCGATAAAGCTCAGTAAGACAATAACTGCAATATATATATTCCAGAAATTACTGGTAAATTGGGATGTTGTGTTCATTGTTTTGCTCCGTTATCACAATATTAACGGTTTTCGCTTTTCTTATCTTGCGCATCTTGGTTTTCATCAAAAATGCTGTTTGCGGCATTATCGTAGTTTTTCTTATTCCGCCTGTTGAAGACGATATAGAGTACCAACAGGAAACAGATAAAGATCCATACCGTGAAGAGAGCACGAATACCGTTAATATCCATGATGTTACCTTACGTTTTTCAAAGCCAGACCCAATCCTTGCAGATAGGCGACTACAGCATCCAGCTCGGATTTGTTTGCCAAAGCCTCAGGCGCTTTCGCAATTTCCTCATCACTGTAAGGAGTACCTACTTTACGCAAAGCCTTCATGTTGGCAACGGTTGCATCGACATCGACTTTATTGCGTGCAAGCCACGGGAATGCCGGCATATTGGACTCAGGCACGACATCACGGGGATTCAGCAGGTGGATACGGTGCCATTCGTCGGAATAGCGACCGCCCACACGTGCCAAATCAGGACCGGTACGTTTGGAACCCCATTGGAACGGATGGTCGTAAACCGACTCTCCGGCAACAGAGTAATGACCGTAACGCTCGGTTTCCGCACGGAACGGACGAATCATTTGCGAGTGGCAGTTGTAACAGCCCTCACGGATGTAAATATCGCGTCCGGCAACCTGCAGGGCATTGTAAGGCTTCACGCCCGGCGCCGGCTGTGTTGCCGCCTTGGTAAAGGCCAAGGGCACAACTTCAATCAACAGACCGACACTGACTACAAGCAGCGTGAACACAATCAGAACGCCGATTTTTTCTTCAGCCAATTGTTGTAATTTCATTTTGGTAGCCTATCTTTCTTAGTATTTTAGTGGTGCTGTGTTTGGGAAACCGCAGGGATTTCGGCATCGACTGCTTTACCACCGATGGCTGTGCGGTACACGTTGTACGCCATAATGCACATACCACTCAGATACAATAAACCACCTGCAAAACGGATCACGTAGTAAGGCATGGTGCGTTTTACGGATTCGACAAACGAGTAGGTCAGCGTACCGTCATCGTTCAAAGAACTCCACATCAAACCCTGCATCACACCGGCAATCCACATGGCAGCGATATACAGAACCACGCCGATGGTCGCAATCCAAAAATGTGCTTCTACCAGCTTGGTGCTGTGCATCTGTTCTTTGCCGAACAGACGGGGAATCATGTAATAGACGGAACCGATGGTTACAAAGCCTACCCAGCCCAACGCACCCGCATGAACGTGCGCGACGGTCCAGTCCGTATAGTGGCTCAATGCATTGACCGTTTTAATCGACATCATCGGGCCTTCAAAGGTAGACATACCGTAGAAGGACAAGGATACAATCAGGAATTTAAGAATCGGGTCTGTACGCAGTTTGTCCCACGCGCCGGACAAGGTCATGATGCCGTTAATCATACCGCCCCAAGAGGGTGCGAACAGAATCAAAGACAGAACCATACCCAAAGATTGCGTCCAGTCAGGCAGCGCAGTGTAGTGAAGATGGTGCGGACCCGCCCACATATAGGTGAAAATCAACGCCCAGAAGTGAACGACGGACAGGCGGTAGGAGTAAACGGGGCGGGCTGCTTGTTTGGGTACGAAATAGTACATCATACCCAAGAAGCCGGCAGTCAGGAAGAAGCCCACGGCGTTATGCCCGTACCACCATTGAACCATAGCATCAATCGCACCGGAATAGACGGGGTATGACTTCATCAAACCGGCCGGGATGCTGATATTGTTGACGATGTGTAAAAGTGCGACCGCCAAAATAAAGCCGCCGTAGAACCAGTTGGCAACGTAAATATGTTTAATCTTACGTTTGGCAATCGTACCGAAGAATACGATGGCGTAAGCCACCCAAACCAAAGTAATCAGAATATCGATCGGCCATTCCAGTTCGGCATATTCCTTACCTTGGGTCCAACCCATAGGGAAGCTGACGACGGCGGCAACGATTACCGCCTGCCAGCCCCAAAAGGTAAATGCCGGCAGCCAACCGCCGAAAAGACGGGTATTACAAGTACGTTGGACAACGTAGTATGATGTGCCGATCAGGCCGCAACCGCCAAATGCGAAAATAACCGCATTGGTGTGCAGCGGACGCAGGCGGCCGAAGTGGAACCAAGGTCCGATATTAGACAAGTCGAGGGCAGGAGCAAAAAGCTGGGCGGCGACGATAACGCCGACCAACATACCCACAATCCCCCAAACTACAGTCATGATGGCGAACTGGCGCACCACTTTGTAGTTGTAAGTTTGTGTGTCCATGAGAGTCTCCATGAATTTATGGGAATAAAGATTTTTATCCTGCCGCTTCCGCAGCCTGTTTAAGGTGCAATCCGGGCAAGCGTAATTTTTTCTAAATTTAACATATCTGCCTTATTACGCCAAGCGGAATTACATTCGCGCCGCCGGCGAGCCCTTTGCTTAATCTGTTTTTTATTACATATAAATCATATTGTTATAATAAATTACAACCCGACCGCCATTGCTTTTGTTTCCAATTTTCCCTTTTTGTGGCACTTTATTGATGTAGGTTAAGCTGCATTTTAAAGGTATTTAATCCATCCCGTTTAACGATATATTTGATAGTTATGATTCATTATAAAATAACCCCGTCCCCTCTCGACCACGAGTGGCACATCCTGCTGACATTCACACAAGATGATGATCTTCCTATAGAAATAAGCCTGCCAAACTGGGTTCCGGGCAGCTATCTGATTCGGGATTTTTCCCGCCACATCACTTCTATCCATGCATCCTGTAACGGCACGTCCATGCCGCTCGAACAAATTGCAAAAAACCGCTGGCACGCTGCCGCCGTACGCGGCGAGTGGCAAATCCGCTACACCGTATATGCATTCGATTTGTCGGTTCGAGGTTCTTTCCTGACGACAGAACGCGGTTTTTTTGACGGATCGTGCCTGTTTTTGAAAGTCGAAGGAACGGAAACGCTGCTGCACCGCTTGGAATTGACGGGTATTCCGTCCGAAAGGCGTATTGCCACAACGCTGCCGGAAACAGGGAGGTTTGTCTTTCAGGCGGCATCTTATGCCGAATTGATTGACCGACCTGTCGAGATGGGCTTGATTGAATTTTTAGATTTTGAGGCGGCAGGCATTCCGCACACAATTGCCTTAAGCGGCATATATCCTGATTTCGACCGCAACAGGCTGGTTTCGGATATCAAAAAAATCTGCGAAACAGAACTGACGGTGTTTTCCTCCCCTGCCCCGTTTCAAAAATATTTGTTCCTGCTCCACGTCGGCGACCATATTTACGGCGGTTTGGAACACACCGACAGCACCGCCCTGCTCGCCGACCGCCACAGCCTTCCGCCGTACGGTATGACCGATGCCGACGATACCTACACCACATTGCTCGGACTTTTCTCCCACGAATATTTTCACGCGTGGAACGTCAAATCCATCAAACCTGCCGCGTTCGTCCCTTATGACCTCGACAAAGAAAACTATACCGAACAACTATGGGCATTCGAAGGCATTACATCCTATTACGACGATTTGTTTTTGGCACGCAGCCGCACCATCTCGCCCGAATCTTATTTAAACCTGCTGGCACAAGGCATTACGCGCGTACAACAAACCCGCGGCCGTTTGAGGCAGACCTTGGCGGAATCGAGTTTTACCGCGTGGAACAAATTTTACAAACCTGATGAAAACAGCCCCAACGCCATCGTCAGCTACTACCAGAAAGGCGCGCTTGCCGCATTGTGCCTTGATCTGATAATACGCAACCGAAGCAACGGCAGACATTCTCTCGATACGGTAATGGACAAACTCTATCGGGAGTGGAGGGACACACACTCGGGTATTCCGGAAAAACACTGGCAAATCCGCTGTCAGGAAATTACCGGCTTGGATTTGGAAGATTTTTTCCAAAAAACGTTATACAGTACCGAAGATTTGCCGCTTGCCGAATGCCTGGCAACCGCAGGCGTGGGACTGACCTTCCTGCCGCTTCCCCGACAACACGGCGGCGGATACGCAGAACACATCTGCCCCGTCCCGTCGGCAGGCGATTTTGGCGCACGTTTCAAACAAAACACCGACCACATCGTCCTGACCCATGTCTTCAACGGCGGCAGCGCGGAATCTGCGGCACTGTGCCCGCAAGACAAAATCATTGCTTTAGACGGTTATGCCTGCACCGACTTTACCGCACAATGGGCCCGATACCACGTCAATGCAAAAATCAATATCCACTTCTTCCGTGCCGGCATATTGCGTCAAACCGTCTTGACGGTTCAGGCAGCGGCAGCGGATACTGCCATCCTACATATCACAGACCGAAACCTGTTGGACAACTGGTTGTTCGGTTAAACTTTCAGACGGCATTGCACACAAAATGCCGTCTGAAAAACAACCGCAAAGTAAAGGAAACAAAATGGCCATTCTGAAACTTGACGAACACCTCTATATTTCTCCGCAACTGACCAAAGCCGATGCGGAACAAATCGCGCAACTGGGCATCAAAACCGTCATCTGCAACCGCCCCGACCGCGAAGAAGAATCGCAACCCGACTTCGCCCAAATCAAACAGTGGCTGGAACAAGCAGGCGTTACTGGATTCCATCACCAACCCGTTACCGCACGCGACATCCAAAAACACGATGTCGAAACCTTCCGCCAACTCATCGGACAAGCCGAATCTCCCGTCCTTGCCTATTGCCGGACCGGTACGCGCTGCTCCCTCCTGTGGGGCTTCCGCCGGGCGGCAGAAGGTATGCCGGTTGACGAAATCATCCGCCGCGCCCAAGCGGCAGGCGTAAATTTGGAAAACTTCAGAGAGCGGCTGGACAACGCCCGCGTCTGATTACAAGCCGAAACGTTTAAACCACACCTTCAAGCGGCATTCCACCGCAACTTGAAAAAGAGGACGGCAAACCTTACTGCCGTCCTCTGTCCTTCTCCGTTTTTACAGTGGGAGACCTTTGCAAAAATAGTCTGTTAACGAAATTTGACGCATAAAAATGCGCCAAAAAATTTTCAATTGCCTAAAACCTTCCTAATATTGAGCAAAAAGTAGGAAAAATCAGAAAAGTTTTGCATTTTGAAAATGAGATTGAGCATAAAATTTTAGTAACCTATGTTATTGCAAAGGTCTCAGTGGGTATAGCGGATTAACAAAAACCAGTACGGCGTTGCCTCGCCTTAACTCAAAGAGAACGATTCTCTAAGGTGCTGAAGCACCAAGTGAATCGGTTCCGTACTATTTGTACTGTCTACGGCTTCGTTGCCTTGTCCTGATTTTTGTTAATCCACTATAAAAATTAGAAATGCACATTTTCATTATTCTCGCGCAGGCAGGACTCCAGACTTACCCATTTCAGTAATGTTTGAAAATAAAAGAAAAATCAGATGTTTGTATTCCCGCCTGCGCAGAAATGGAGACGGCGCTCTGTCGTCTCATTTTTGTTTTAATCAACTATATATAGCTGATTAAACATAAGAAATGCCGTCTGAAAGACTTTCAGACGGCATTCGTTCAAGCGTCGAACTTTATTGCGCCTTGGTTTCGGTTACAAAACCGATTTTGGTGATTCCTGCCTGACGGGCGGCTTCTAAAGCTTTGTTTACATAATCGTATTCCACCGCCTTGTCTGCCGCAATCGCCACAATCACGTTTTCATTCTGCTCCTTGGCGGCTTTCAGACGGCTTTCCACTTCCCCGATTTCCACTTTGCTTGCAGAATCCCCGCCGACATAATAGCCGCCGTTCGCATCAATCGTCAGGCGCAGGGGGTCTTTAGGCTGTTTGTCCTGCTTGTTTGTCTGCTCGGACGCGGTCGGCAGTTCCAAAGGGATGGAATGCGTCAGCACCGGCATAGTAATCATAAACACAATCAGCAACACCAGCATCACGTCCACCAACGGCGTAACGTTGATGTCGGACATCGGAGAATCGTCGCCGGAATTCATCGAACCAAATGCCATAATCAGCTATCCTTTTGATTAAGCAGGCGGACGTGCAAATCGTGCGCCATCGCATCCAAATCCTGGGTCAGTATTTTTGTGCCGCGATTGAGGAAGTTGTATGCCAACACCGCCGGAATCGCCACGAACAAACCCGCCGCCGTCGCCACCAGTGCCTCGCCAATCGGGCCGGCAACCGCCGCAATACTCATCTGCCCGCTTTGCCCGATATTGATCAGGGCGTGGTAAATCCCCCAAACCGTGCCGAACAACCCGATAAACGGCGCGGTCGCGCCGATGGAGGCAAGCGCGGTCATCCCGTAATCAAACCGGCGCATAATCTGCGCCATACTGTTGCGGATTTGAATGACCAAATACTCGTTCAACGGCAAAGCCTGCGCCAGTTCGGACGCTTCGTTTCGGCGGTAGTTGCGGTAAGACTGCAATGCCTCTTGCGCCAGTTTGGACAAAGGCGCATCGACGGCGCGCACTTTTTCGACCGCGTCGTTCAGCGACAAAGTATCGCGCATATGCCGTTTGACGGCGGCATTCCCTTTGCGCGCCCGATACAGCTTGATGCAGCGCAAGACAACCAAACACCACGTTACGATACTCATCAACAGCATCAACACAAACACACCGATCAGGACGGGATCGCCCGATTCAAACACTAATTTCAAATTCATAATGATTCCAACACTGAAAAAACCAATCAAACATCCAAGCTGCCGCAAACCGCTGCGGCAACCGCCTAATTCAATTCAAACTTGACGGGGACTTTAAACTCCGTCCAGGCATTGGCTTGAAAATGCCCGTTTTGCGCCGCCTTGCGTGCCGCATTGTCCAACCGAGAAAAACCACTGCTTTTCACGATTTTAACGGACTCGACATGACCGCCCGGAGAAACCAAAACGCTCAAAACAACCGTACCCTGCTCGTCATTCTCCATAGAAAGCGTGGGATAAGCCGGGCGCGGAATGCTGCCGTTGGCGCGTAAAGGATTGCCTTTGCTGCTGCCGGCTCCTTCCCCGTGTTCGCCTTTGACACCGCCGCTACCTTTACCGCTGCCTTCTCCGCGCCCCGTTCCGTCTCCTTTGGTACCGGTTCCCTTATCTTCCCCATTACCCTGCTCGCTGTCTGCTTTGGCAGAAGCATTGCTGGGATGTTCGGCAGGTTTTTCAGACGGCTTCTCGACCGGTTTTTCCGCCGGTTTCGGGACAGGCTTCGCTTCCGGCTTAGGCTCTGGTTTCGGTTTTTCTTCGGGTTTCGGCTTTTCTTCAGGTTTCGGCTCTTCCTTAGGCTGCTGAATATCCGCATCCGCCTTTTTCGTAACCACCGGCTTCAAAACCGGCTTGGGCGGCTCGACAGGTTTGGGCGGCTCAGGCTCAGGTTGCGGCTCAGGCGCAGCAGGCGCACCTGCGCCTTCGGGTGCACCGTCCCCTCCGCCAAAATCACCCAAATCGACAAATTCGATAACATTTCCTGACTCTATCACGGGCAGCTTGTGCGCCTGCCAGAGCAATGCCACCATTGCCAAATGCAGCAGTGCGACGGAAAACACGGCTGCGGGGGTTAAAATTCGTTCTTTATCCATAATTCGGGCATAATAATAGCAACAATTCCTATTTGCAACCTATTTTTACAATTTTTGGTCATATGAATGTCTGTTCCGTTCACAGGCAAACCGTGTTTAAACGCTGTATTACAGCAAATCATCAGATAACGGGCCGGCAGAAAAAATGATTCTGTCTGATTTCTTATTCCAATAAAATCAGGTTAGATGATATATTGCCGCTTCTGTCTGTCAGCCGTTTCGGGCTGCACACCACATCTGTTCAAAGGAAAACCATGTTTCAAAATTTTGATTTGGGCGTGTTTCTGCTTGCCGTCCTGCCCGTGCTGCTCGCCATTACCGTCAGGGAGGTGGCGCGCGGCTATACGGCGCGCTACTGGGGAGACAACACTGCCGAACAATACGGCAGGCTGACACTGAACCCCCTGCCCCATATCGATTTGGTCGGCACAATCATCGTACCGCTGCTTACTTTGATGTTCACGCCCTTCCTGTTCGGCTGGGCGCGTCCGATTCCTATCGATTCGCGCAACTTCCGCAACCCGCGCCTTGCCTGGCGTTGCGTTGCCGCGTCCGGCCCGCTGTCGAATCTGGCGATGGCTGTTCTGTGGGGCGTGGTTTTGGTGCTGACTCCGTATGTCGGTGGGGCGTATCAGATGCCGTTGGCTCAAATGGCAAACTACGGTATTCTGATCAATGCGATTCTGTTCGCGCTCAACATCATCCCCATCCTGCCTTGGGACGGCGGCATTTTCATCGACACCTTCCTGTCGGCGAAATATTCGCAAGCGTTCCGCAAAATCGAACCTTATGGGACGTGGATTATCCTGCTGCTTATGCTGACCGGGGTTTTGGGTGCGTTTATTGCACCGATTGTGCGGCTGGTGATTGCGTTTGTGCAGATGTTCGTCTGACTGGCTTTCAGACGGCATAAACGCTCCAAAAAACGCGGCAGGACATATTGCCCTGCCGCGTTTTCCTGTAGTGTAATCTTATTTTTTTCATCATTATTAGAACCAGGTTGCATGATAATACCTTTCATTAACTGAAACACTGATTAAGAAACTCCAGTCTGTCTAATGATGAGGTTTTCACATCGCCAAAACTTGCCAATCAAATGCTGGATTTATTGCCGTCTGAGATTTGGTCAAATCCAAAGGCGACATTCTTAGACCCTGTGTGTAAATCAGGGGTATTTTTGCGTGAAATCGTCAAACGCTTGGATGAAGGCTTGACCAATCAAATACCAGATAAACAAACTCGCATTAACCACATTTTAAAAAATCAAGTTTTTGGAAGTACTGCCACGTATGTAGGTAGCTTTGACCGATATTTGCATAAAAACTCCTTTGCTGGTGAAAGGAATTATTTTGCCAATTTTAAAATATTTCTGGCACCAAATAGTACAATGACAAAGACAATCATGCCAATGATTAAATCAGGATAGCTAGAATGAGTCAATAACGTCAATGCTCCCGCCGCTATCACACCGATATTGATGATAATGTCATTGGATGTAAAAATCATGCTGGCTTTGATATGGATTTCTTTATTTTGATTTTTGCTCAGTAGATATAAGCACAGCCAGTTTGCAATCAATGCCAAAAATGCCGTGCCAATCATCAGTTGATAATTGGGCAGCTGCTCAGCACCGATAAAACGCCTAATCACTTCTATCACCCCAAATAACGCCAATATTATCTGCGTTATCCCCGCCAAAAATGCCACACGTTTTTTATACGCCAGCGTCATACCAATGGCTGATAGCGCCAATATATAGACAAAGCTGTCCGCCAGCATATCTAGACTATCAGCAATCAGCCCCATAGAATTAGCAAAAATACCAACCGAACACTCTATGATAAAAAACACAAAGTTAATCATGAGCACTTGATATAATAATCTTTTTTCTAAGTGCTCATCAGGCTTGTTAAACACTATCTTATCAACAATCACTTCGGTGGAAATGATATGACTATCAAAATTAAGCGGTTCAAGTACTTGTAAAATCGTTGTATCTTGATTATCGTGATAGACGGTTAAGCACCGCCCAGCAATATCAAACTGTAATTCATAAATATCAGACACATCTTTTAAACGCATGCGAATGAGCTGTTCTTCGGACGGGCAGTCCATTTTGGTAATGTTAAAAATGGTCTTTTTCATCTATTTAGTTCCTTGTTTTGATCAGGTTGGCTCAAATAAATCTGTGTTTATATTGCTGCTTGGTAATTTTTGGATGGTTTGAGTAAATTGATTAGGTTAAAATTTACCTTTGGAAGTACCGCCACGCATAATAGTTTAGATATGTTTATAATCTCTGGATAAAAAAACGTAATAAGTGCTTACTGGATAACAAAGTCCAAACCAATAGCAGATAAAATAAGGCATCCACCCCCTTTCTTCATTAAGGATAAGAGATATCGAGAAACAAATCATAACTAAACAGAAAAAATTTTGGAGATAAAGCCATTTCATTCCCCTATTCAAGAATCTGGCCAAGATAGGTATTTTGTATACTCTAGAAAAGAAAGGCATTTCCAAGGGAAACATATCAGATAAAAACTTTTGTTTATTTTTTACTATAGATAGAACCCTATTTCTCAAGATAAATCCAAATGCAATGCCAATTATCATTATTAATAAACAAAGGATAGTATAACTATGGATAACCTTCATTAAACAAAAAGAAGAAATGGCAGATAAATTACATACGATATATTGGAATATAAAATATTTACGGTCTAAACCTTGTTCAGTTGCAATTTTTTTAAAATTGCCTTGCATAAAAAAATCAAAGGCGTCCATTAAACTATCTTTCACATTAGAAATTTAAAAGCTAAATAATACGACAAACAATGTGAAGTACTATTCATGGTTTATTTAAAAAATAATACTATTCTGAACATTATTTAGATACAGAAATTAACAAATTAGAACTAAACAAGCTTTTAAATACTTTAATTTTATTGGAAAGCTATAAAAGGAACTATAACTTTACACACTAGTCACTTCTTTTTAAGAGGCAAAAGGGATTGGGAAGGTCGTCTTGGAGATAAGCACTGGTATTTCGGCCAATGATAAATAGAGTTTACCTCAAATAGGGTAGAACCTCCTTCATCTGTCAGTTAATAACAGCCACTTTTACAATGCCCTGTCAAAATAAAGCGGCACGCCCGATTTTTCACTCATCGTCATCAAATAACCCATCACCTTTTGGGGCCATTCGATGCCGCGCACCACGGTCAGATTCCTCAAAACGGGGAAAACCAAAATATCCTCCATACCGATTCCGCCGTTGATGCCGTCTGAAGCACCGTCCATCAAATTTTCCAACTCTTGCAAATCTGCGTTTATCCGTTCGAGGTATTGGGCGGTTTTATTCAAATTGGCGGAAAAGCTGCCGATGCTTTTCTCTTTTTTGTCTGTAAAATATTTCACCGCTTCCGGCGTTGCAAATTCAGGCAGCCCGATTTTGATCACGCGCGGCTGCACCAGTTTGTCGTTGTATCCGCCCACCTTGTCCAGCCACGCCCGTATCTCGGGGCGGACTTCGTCTTTCAGACGGTCTTCGCGGTCGAAATGCCGCACAATGTCCAAACTCTCGCCCATAAACGAACCGTCTTCTTTTTGCAGGACGGGCACTTGTTTCGCACCGATCATACCGATCGGCGTTGCCTCGTCGTCGTTTGCCAACACGGCTTCTTCAACGTCCGCGCCAAACAGCCCGGCAGCCATCCGCGCACGCACGCAAAACGGGCAATGGTCGTAAATATACAGTTTCATCAAAATATTCCTCGTCAACCTGTCGGTACCGGCTACCTTAACACCCGGCGCCGCCCGAAACAAGTTTATAGTGGATTAAATTTAAATCAGGACAAGGCGACGAAGCCGCAGACAGTACAGATAGTACGGCAAGGCGAGGCAACGCCGTACTGGTTTAAATTTAATCCACTATATCTTCCCGCCTATGCACCGTAAATAAATAAGCTGTTACAATAAACTCGTTTTTATCGGAACGGAAGACCCCATCATGACCGCCATCAGCCCGATTCAAGACACGCAAAGCGCGACTCTGCAAGAATTGCGCGAATGGTTCGACAGCTACTGCGCCGCGCTGCCGAACAACGATAAAAAACTTGTCTTAGCCGCCCGTTCGCTGGCGGAAGCACATTACCCCGCCGATGCCGCCACGCCGTATGGCGAGCCGCTGCCCGACCACTTCCTCGGCGCGGCGCAAATGGTTCATGAACTCGACCTGCTGCCCGATGCCGTCGCCGCCACCCTGCTTGCCGACATCGGACGCTACGTCCCCGATTGGAACCTATTGGTTTCCGAACGCTGCAACAGTACCGTCGCCGAGCTGGTCAAAGGTGTGGACGAAGTGCAGAAACTCACCCACTTCGCCCGGGTGGACAGCCTCGCCACGCCAGAAGAACGCGCCCAGCAGGCAGAAACTATGCGGAAAATGCTGCTGGCGATGGTTACCGACATCCGCGTCGTGTTAATCAAACTGGCGATGCGTACGCGCACCCTGCAATTTTTAAGCAACGCCCCCGACAGCCCCGAAAAACGCGCCGTCGCCAAAGAAACCCTCGACATCTTCGCCCCGCTCGCCAACCGTTTGGGCGTGTGGCAGCTCAAATGGCAGCTCGAAGATTTGGGCTTCCGCCATCAAGAGCCCGAAAAATACCGCGAAATCGCGCTGCTTTTGGACGAAAAACGCACCGAACGCCTCGAATACATCGAAAACTTCCTCAACATCCTGCGCGGTGAACTCAAGAAATACAATGTCCATTTCGAAGTCGCCGGCCGTCCGAAACACATCTACTCCATTTACAAAAAAATGGTGAAGAAAAAACTCAGCTTCGACGGCCTCTTTGACATCCGCGCCGTGCGGATTCTGATTGATACCGTCCCCGAGTGTTACACCACGCTGGGCATCGTCCACAGCCTCTGGCAGCCCATTCCCGGCGAGTTCGACGACTACATCGCCAACCCCAAAGGCAACGGCTATAAAAGTTTGCACACCGTCATCGTCGGCCCGGAAGACAAAGGCGTGGAAGTGCAAATCCGCACCTTCGATATGCACCAATTCAACGAATTCGGTGTCGCCGCCCACTGGCGTTACAAAGAGGGCGGCAAAGGCGATTCAGCCTACGAACAGAAAATCGCCTGGTTGCGCCAACTCTTGGACTGGCGCGAAAACATGGCGGAAAGTGGCAAGGAAGACCTCGCCGCCGCCTTCAAAACCGAGCTTTTCAACGACACGATTTATGTCCTGACCCCGCACGGCAAAGTCCTCTCCCTGCCCACGGGCGCGACCCCCATCGACTTCGCCTACGCCCTGCACAGCAGCATCGGCGACCGTTGCCGCGGTGCGAAAGTCGAAGGGCAGATTGTGCCGCTGTCCACCCCGCTCGAAAACGGACAGCGCGTCGAAATCATTACCGCCAAAGAAGGGCATCCTTCCGTCAACTGGCTCTACGAAGGCTGGGTCAAATCCAACAAGGCAATCGGCAAAATCCGCGCCTACATCCGCCAGCAAAACGCCGACACCGTGCGCGAAGAAGGCCGCGTCCAACTCGACAAACAGCTTGCCAAACTCACGCCCAAACCCAACCTGCAAGAGCTTGCCGAAAATCTCGGCTACAAAAAGCCAGAAGACCTCTACACCGCCGTCGGACAAGGCGAAATTTCCAACCGCGCCATCCAAAAAGCCTGCGGCACGCTGAACGAACCGCCGCCCGTACCCGTCAGCGAAACCACCATCGTCAAACAGTCCAAAATCAAAAAAGGCGGCAAAAACGGCGTGCTCATCGACGGCGAAGACGGTCTGATGACCACGCTTGCCAAATGCTGCAAACCCGCGCCGCCCGACGACATTGTCGGCTTCGTTACCCGCGATCGCGGCATTTCGGTACACCGCAAAACCTGCCCCTCTTTCCGACACCTCGCCGAACAAGCACCTGAAAAAGTGCTGGACGCAAGCTGGGCGGCGTTGCAGGAAGGACAAGTGTTCGCCGTCGATATCGAAATCCGCGCCCAAGACCGCTCCGGGCTTTTGCGCGACGTATCCGACGCACTCGCCCGCCACAAACTCAACGTTACCGCCGTGCAAACCCAGTCCCGCGACTTGGAAGCCAGCATGAGGTTCACGCTCGAAGTCAAACAAGTTACCGACCTCCCACGCGTCCTCGCCAGCCTCGGCGACGTCAAAGGCGTATTGAGCGTTACCCGGCTTTAAATACAAAAATGCCGTCTGAAAGCCGAATAACGCTTCAGACGGCATTTTGATTGCCGGGGTTTGCTATTTTTTGTTGCATAGTCAATTAAAAACAAAATAGTACAATACTCAACTTTGAAGGTCTAACCATGGCATACTCTGCGGACTTAAGAAACAAAGCTTTAAACTATAGTGGATTAACAAAAATCAGGACAAGGCGACGAAGCCGCAGACAGTACAAATAGTACGGCAAGGCGAGGCAACACCGTACTGGTTTAAATTTAATCCACGATATTACGAACAATGCAAAAACATCAGCCAAACCGCAGCAACGTTTAACTTGTCAAGAAACACGCTTTACCTGTGGATTCGCCTTAAAAAACAAACAGGCAGCCTAAAACATCAAGTTACCGGTCTAAATGCCGTCAAATCGGATAGGCAAAAACCGGCTCAATATATTGGGCAACACCAGGATGCCTATCTGCATGAAATCGCCAAACATTTTGATTGTACGGCAGCCACCATTTGCTATGCACTCAAACAGATGGGGATAACGCGCAAAAAAAGACCACCACTTACAAAGAACAAGACCCGGCCAAAGTAACGCATTATTTGACACAGCCGGCCGAATTTTCCGACTACCAACGTGTTTATTTGGATGAAACAGGATTTGACCGCTACCTGTTCCGTCCCTATGCCCGCAGCCTGAAAGGGCAAATAGTGAAAGCGCAGATAAGTGGAAAAAGATACCAACGCTTATCTTTGGTGTCCGCACAAGTCGGCAACCGGCTGATTGCTCCGATGGTTTATCAAAATACGATGACCGGAGTCTTTTTTGAAGCGTGGTTTCAGCAATGCCTACTGCCCGCATTGACTCAAAAATCGGTGATTATTTTAGATAATGCGCGATTTCACCGTATGGGTGTCTTACGGGAAATGGCGGAAAAATTGGGACATAAGGTATTGCCTCTTGCACCTTATTCACCTGAGCTCAACCCGATTGAGAAAGTGTGGGCGAATATTAAGCGGTATCTGCGAACCGTTTTGTCTGATTACGCCCGATTTGACGATGCACTACTGTCCTATTTTGATTTTAATTGAATATACATTTGAATTAATTCGCACTTAATTTAAATGTGTTTTTAACTGTGCTTTATTTAAAGGCAATGAGAATGTGAAAGTATCGGATCAATCCCAAAGCAGCCTGCACTTTCGAAACGGGGTGCAGGCTGCTTTGGGAATTTCATAACCGTTTCAGCCTGCTTTATTCCGCAAATACCGTTTCCAACCCTAACCCGCTCTCTTTCACCAAGCGCAAATAAGCCAGCATGAATTTATACCGTGCTTGAGCCAGTTTCTGTTCTGCTTGGGCGACTTCCTGCCGCGCCCGTATTACTTCCAGCCGGTTGCGGATGCCGTATTGTTGGCCGGTTTCGGTCGATTTCAGTTTCAAACGGCTGCTTTCCAAAACCCGTTCTTGCGCCATGATTTGGTAACGCGCCGCACCGCTTTCGGTATAAGCCTGGCGTACGGCGAGTTTGATGTGCCGCTCGGTTGCGGTCAGCTGTGCTTCGGCAGCCCCGTATTGCGCTTCGGCTTCATGGATTTTGCCCGACAATTCTCCGCCGGTATAAAGCGGCAAATTCAACTGTACGCCGACGCTCATCCCTTTGCCCCGATAGTGGTAGTCATTATTCTGCGCAGATGAAGTGTAGAGGTTATTCTGATAGCCGACATGGGCAGAAACGGTGGGATAGCGGCTGTTCTGTGCTGCCCGAAGCGCCTGTCCGCTGCTTTGCAGGGCAAGCTGCTGCATCCGGTATTCATGATTGTTGGATAAGGCAATGCGCTGCCATTCATCCAGACTGTAACGTTCCAGCTTGGGCAGATAGCGTGCCAACAGGTTGGCGGTATCTATGGCCTCGATTTGTTTGCTGTCCAGGCCGGTGTAGTCGTTCAACTGGTTTTCATAGGTTTGTTTCTCAGCCAATACGGCGATTTCTTGGGCCAGGGCATTGTCGTAACCGGCTTTGGCTTCGTGAATATCCAGCGCGGTGGCAGCACCTTTATTGAATAAAGCCTGCGCCTGCCTTACCTGCTGGGCATAAGCCTCTTTTTCCGCCGCATGGGCGGCAACGGTGTCTCGGCTGAGTAAAACGTTGAAATAACTTTCGGCAACTTTCAACAGCAATTCTTCGCGTGCCGCATCGAAACGCTGTTCTGCAGCCTGCGTATCGAACCTGCTTTGGCGGTATTGTGCAAATTTGGCAGCGTCAAATAAGGTTTGTCCCACCTGCACGCTCCATCCCTGTGTTTCGCGGGTGGAAGAAATCGATGGCGGCTGGCGCTGGTAGCTGGCATTGGCGGATACATGGGGAAGGAATGCGGCCTTGGCTTGTTGTTGCCGTGCGCGCACTGCATCACGCTGGTAATGGGACGCTTGAAAATCAGCCGAATGTTGCTGCGCCGCCCGCCATGCTTCAGGCAGCGTAAAAGCCGAAACGGATGGGGAAAGGGATAGTGGCAAGGTAAAAAGTGAAACGGGTAGGATATATTTGGAAAAATAGGATTTCATAGCCGAAAATAGTTCATGTTGCAAATAGGGCGTCAGTGTCAGGCAAACGGAAATACCGTAATCTTGCATTATCATTAGATTGAGCAATGTCATCCGGGCAATGGTTTCAGGCAGTCTGCATGTCCGAACCGGCGGATAACAAATGCCCAGTATGGATCCGCCTATCGCTCCCTAAAGCTTTCGTCCAATTTGGTTTGCAGCGGGCTTAACAGATAATCCAGCACCCGCCGTTTACCCGTTTTAATCTCCGCCGTGACATTCATGCCCGCCGTCAGATTCACTGCTTTGCCGTCAATATTCAAGGTATGTTTGTCCAGCGACACCACCGCCGTATAAACCAAGCCCAACTGTTCGTGGCTTACCGCATCATGGCTGACACTTTTCACCTTGCCCGTCAGATAACCGTAGCGCGTATAGGGAAAACTCTCAATCTTCACCACCGCATCCTGTCCCTGTTCCACAAAACCGATGTCTTTGTTCAATACCAAAACTTCCACGTCCATTTTGTCGTCATCGGGCGCAACCACCATCATTTTTTGGGCAGCCTGCACCACACCGCCCACCGTATAGGTGGCCAATTCCTGCACCGTGCCGTCCGCAGGCGACTGTATTGTCATCAGCTGCTGCCGCTGCTTTGCCTTATCCGTTTGGCCGCGGTATTGGTCAATCTGTTCGTTTGCCTGGCGCAGCGCATCCAGCGTATCGCGTTTCAGGTTCTGCGTATTCAGCACCCGATTCTGCTCCGCCTGTGCAATGGCCGCCTGAATCTGCCTCATCTGACCGCGCGTACTTTCCAAATCGTTCCAATTGCTGACCGATTTGCTCTGCTGCTCCAAAAACGCATGTTCCGAAATAAAATTGTCGGCCCGCAAACGGCGGTAGTCTGCTGTTTTCTGCTGCTCGATCGCCCCCACCGAAACCAGCTTCTGCTCCTGCGCCTTGGCCGACTGCAATTCCGCCTGATGGCCGCGCAAAGCCGACTGCAATTGCGCATCCTGCGCCGCCCATGCCTGATACTGGTGCTGCGCCAACACCTGCGCCGATTGCACATCGGCATCGGAGAGACCTAAAGACCGTGCTTGCGCCATATCGATATGCGGCACGGTACGGCTTTCCAATGCCGCCAATACCGCTTCATAACGCAGTTTGGACAATTGGGCAGCCTGCAAAGCCTGCTCCGACTGCACCACATCGCTGTCTGTTCCCACAGCCTCCAGTTCCGCCAGCGTTTCTCCCTGTTTCACATGCTGCCCGTCGCGCACATGTACCGCCTTAACCACCACCGTTTCCAGCGGCTGGATGGTTTTGCTGCGCCCGCCCGACACCGTTTTGCCCGAAGCCGCCGCCACAATATCGATTTTGCCGAACCAGGACCACAACAAAGCCAAAAGCGCAAACGCCATAATAAAACGCGCCGCCCATTTCGGAGCGGCAGAGACCGGCGTATCGGTCAGTTCCAAATGCGCGGGCAAAAACGCCTGTTCTTCCGCCGTGCGTTTGGGCGGTTCCAACTGGTCGCGCACCGCCCAAACATTGCGCCATACGGTAATGTAGCGGGAAAGAAAGGATTTCAGGGCGGAGAAAAACATAACGGGTATAACCTTGGCAATATAGAAACAGGAAACAATATAAATATGTAAAGGAATTTTAACGGAAAGCGCGGCAGCTGTTAAGGGAAAGGCGGGAATATTGACAAAAAATACCCAAGTCGTTACAAATATTCATTATTTTACTGCGTAACGCAACGCTGAAGCGCAGGCTGCTTTTGAGATGCGGCAAGGTTCGGCAAAAAGCAGCCTGCACATTTAACCACAGGAACTACCCATGTTTACCACAAACGATTTACGCCATTTCCTAGAAGGTTTGGCCATCCTATTCTCAATCGGCTATTGGGACACCATGCTGCTGTTGCTTTGGTTTCTCGTCCGCTTTGCCTACAAAAAACCCCGGCAAAATCCTTTCAGGCAGCCTGACCGCCGCCGCTATCCTGATGCTGTTTGTTTGGATTATTCCCAAACAATTCTGCCCGAGCAAAGAAGAAATACAGGCACAAGAAGAGTGGGACAGAAAATACAAAGAAGCCGAAGCCGTGTTTAACGAACAATGCAAAACGGCGGGGGAAAGATTTACCAGACGGCGGACAATGTGGAAGGGATTATGCTGTTGAAAGTAGTACCTGAGCGTACCGTTTCGGCAGATGCAAAAACCAGAGACCCGATGTGGGACAATGCGGCTTTACAGACCAGAGAAGGCGTAAATTTTATTGCTCGTTTCCTAGGATTTTTTAGCGATGGGGAATACCGCTATGTGGATGTCCTGCAACCCAACCATTCCGATATTATTCGGTATTCAGGTAAAGATTTTCCGATAAATCAAACACTTAATCATATACACCCCGCCCGTTATGCGGTAACGTTCGAAAACAATGTCGACTCCAAGCTGCGCAGGCACTGGGTGGCAGGTGCGACCATACGGATTATCGACCGCCAAACTGACGAAGTGATTGCCAAGAAAACCATCTATGTCTTTGAAAAAGGCTTGGACGGCACGGGTGGGGCGAGAATGCCGTGGAAGTTTGCTATCTTGTGCAATAAAGAAAGACTTACTTCTTCAGAGCCGTTATCGGATTTTGTTCTTAGCGTTTTAAAACCTTATATATTGCGTCCCTAAGAAGGGACGATTAACAAAAATTAACGTCCTTTACTTTCTACAAGTAACAGGGCTTTTTTTTGCCCGTTTTTGAGGATTCGCACCATGGAAGATAAGCAAGGGATGACAAAGGCGGTTGTCGGCGTGATGACGGACGCACCGGCGGACGGCAGGAAGCCGGCAACCGCTTCAAATCTTCCCCCCTTATCTAACAGGGGGGGACAGAAACCGAAACGGCAGGCAGGGTTCAGGAAGTCTTCGAATGTTACGAAACGTACATAACGGACGGCAAAGGAAACCTGTTAGGCGTTCCTCTTCGGCGCGGTGTATCAGATTCGGCTTTCATTGATCAAATTAGCTTTTCATTTCATGAAAAAACCTTTTTCGATAAATACGGCGTTCGTGTAAGTCTTTTGGAAGACGAAGATTTTATTCGCGCCGCGTCCATGCTCGCCGAAGAAGTTTTCGGTTTCGGTATCTACAAAGAGTCCAAAGGTTCGGGCGGGCGTTTTTATGAGCGCTGTTGGTTGATGGGTTCGGAAGACGTCCTATACGGTCGCGTCCATTTTGGCGGACAAAACAATACCATTCTTTTCGAACTGACCGGCACCGGTTGCGGCGTCGCAAAAGAAGGCTGGGAATCACGACTTTTCGCATTCCTGACTAATGCAATCCGCCCAAAAATAACACGCGTTGATATCGCAAAAGACTTTTTCAACGGCGAATACAGCCCGAACCAAGCCCGTGAAGACCGAAATAAAGGTATGTTTACCTGTCATCACGTCAAACCAAAAGGCGAATGTTTGGGGTCAGATTGGGAAGAAGACGATGAAGCCAAAATGACCAAAGGCAAGACCTATGGTATCGGCTCCCGTGAATCGTCCAAATATGTCCGCGTCTATGAAAAAGGCAAGCAGTTGGGCGATAAAACAAGCACATGGACGCGATTTGAAATTGAATTCAAAGCAAAAGATATCGTTATCCCTTTCGAAGTTTTGCAGAATCCGGGCGAATATTTCGGCGGCGCATATCCGATTTGCGAACGATTCGTCCAAAAGGCAACGCGCATACACGCGGTTAAGGAAGATAAGGTCATTTCAGCCGACCGCTACCTTGAATGGGTAAAAAAACAGTTTGGACGTGCGGCAAACGGTCTGAAATTCATTTTTCCCGAATTGGACAAAGCCAAACTGTTTGAACTGATTGAGCCGAGTCATCACAAGCTGCCCAAGTCTTTGGCTCCCGAAGCCTACGACTGCGCCTTTTTGAAAGCTCAAGCCATTCATGAACAGCCCGCATTCAAACCGTACAAAGACCCTTACTATATGTACGAATATTACGAGAATCTTGAAAAACAGCTTGAACAGCAAAAACACGTCAACAATGAAGAAAGCTATAACAACTTCATTTACGACAAATTCGCAAGACTACCGATTTCATGGGCTTAAAGTGTCTGCCCGAAAGACGTTTAATCACACAAGGAAACCAAAAAATGAACATCCAACTTCAAGGCCACATCGTCGGCGTTAAAAAATTCAACGGACAAATCGAAGGCAGGAGCTTCGACTATTGCCGCCTGATTGTCGCCACACCCTTAGACAGCTCCCAAGGCAACGCATTGGGCAGCTCTACTACTGAATACGATTTCGGCGGCTCTGCCAATTTCGAGCAGTTCCGAAACGCCCAATTTCCCATCGAAGCAAACCTGAACGTAGAAATCGTCACTACGGGCAAAACCCAAAAACTGAAAGTCATCGGTTTTCAACCCGTTAAGAAAGGCTGATTGAATGCAGAAAGTCTATGTTGTCCAGTCCGTATCAACAGGGGACTTTCTGTATCTCTCTCCTGAAACGGGCGACATCGGACATACCAAATTAATCACCAATGCCGATTATTTCTACGACTTCGAAGAAGCGATTAACGCAGGTTTGGAAGAAATCGGCAACCAATACGAATTTGTCGTATTCGGATTTTTGAAAGACTGATTTTCGGATGTTCGGCGGTCGTCTGAAAAACGCTCCATCCATTACCGCCAAACACTTTTTGAAGGAAAATATCATGAAATTTATTAACACCTGCCGTAAATACGGCGCAAAACTGGCTGTTGTAACAGCTGCTCCCCTGGCTTTGGCCGCACATGCAAATGCAACGTTGCCCGATACAGCAAAAAACGCTTTGGAAGCCGCAAAAGCGGACGGTATGGAAGCCGGTTGGATTGTAGTGGGCGTTTTCGCCGCGCTTTTTGTCTTTTCCATCGTTAAGAGAGTGATGAAGTAAGACGGCATGTACTACCAAGTCGGAAATAAATGTCTTGAGAAGCACCAGGCTGAAAACCTTTATTTCAGCTTGGTAGTACCAAGAATCAAAGAAAACGGACAGATTGTCAGGCCGGAATATAACGGCAGCCTGTGGAAGATGTCGGACGGTCAGCCGCTAAGGCTTTTATTGGCGGAATGCAGTCCGAAAGACAACCTGCAAAGCGGTCTTGAAACAGGCTGGATAGTATTCGGCATCCTCGCGTCCGTTTACTTTGTTTCCCTGCTGAAAAAGGTTTTGAAATGATGGATTTTTATTTTTATCTCGGCGTTTCCGTACCCGTATTAATCGGGGCGGTTCTGTTTAAGGATTGAGCGCATGAAGTTATGGTGTCAAAATCAGGCTTTCAAAACAATCATTGAAAGGCAGAACCATGAACAAGCCGTTTATCACTCAGGCGCAGTTGGCACTTTATAAATATCAGCCGTCCAGCAAGTATTTTGGGCAATCGATGGCGGTTATAGCGCAATCTGAATTTGTTGAATTTGCGAAGATTAATAAGTCTGAAAATGTTATTGATTGTTTCTCTTTTTTCTGGAATAGAAGAATTAAACATGATATTTGGCTAATCTCATTTTCTGATAATTCAGAAATGGTAATTAAAGAATCTCTGAAAGATGGTCATAAAATATACAAATTTGAATTTTGCGAAATTGTCGATAATTGCAATTTTGATGATGTATTCGTTTGAAGCGAATGCAAATGCAGTAAAAATATCTGAAACTGTTTCAGTTGATACCGGACAAGGTGCGAAAATTCATAAGTTTGTACCTAAAAATAGTAAAACTTATTCATCTGATTTAATAAAAACGGTAGATTTAACACACATCCCTACGGGCGCAAAAGCCCGAATCAACGCCAAAATAACCGCCAGCGTATCCCGCGCCGGCGTATTGGCGGGGGTCGGCAAACTTGCCCGCTTAGGCGCGAAATTCAGCACAAGGGCGGTTCCCTATGTCGGAACAGCCCTTTTAGCCCACGACGTATACGAAACTTTCAAAGAAGACATACAGGCACGAGGCTACCAATACGACCCCGAAACCGACAAATTTGCAAAGGTCTCAGGCTAAGTGCGCCTGTTGCCGCCTAAAAGGTAACCCGGATGCCTGATTATCGGGTATCCGGGGAGGATTAAGGGGGTATTTGGGTAAAATTAGGAGGTGTTATGGAGCGAAAACAGCCGAAAACCTGTGTTTGGGTTTCGGCTGTCGGGAGGGAAAGGAATTTTGCAAAGGTCTCCGGTTGTGTTTTAATCAGGTGTTGGTGTCGCCGCATCGCTTGAGGGAAATATTTTTTATAGTGGATTAACAAAAATCAGGACAAGGCGACGAAGCCGCAGACAGTACAAATAGTACGGAACCGATTCACTTGGTGCTTCAGCACCTTAGAGAATCGTTCTCTTTGAGCTAAAGCGAGCCAATGCCGTACTGGTTTTTGTTAATCCACTATAAAATCGAGTTTATCCTAGTTGTCCAGGACAGCCCCTATTTTTTCATAACCATCACGAAAGGAATTTTGCAAAGATTTTATTCCATCTCAAAACAATCATCTCAAAAATGCGTTTCTGACCGCCGGTAAAACAAAACCCTCTAAGAAAATACTTAGAGGGTTTTGAAATTTGGCTCCCCGACCTGGGCTCGAACCAGGGACCTGCGGATTAACAGTCCGTCGCTCTACCGACTGAGCTATCGGGGAATAAACGCGAATAATAAAACAGAAATACCGAACGTGTCAATATAAATTGACAATCGATTGCACTTTATCTGCAAGCCCGCAATCTTTATATGTTATATGGCTTCCGCAATATGCCTTGCCGCACGTTTGGCATCCAATAGGATTAAACCAAGTCTGCCGGTTTCTTTTGCCACCAGCACCAACACGGCATCTTTACCCGCCTGACTTAAAAGGATATAGCCTGATTTTCCTTTAATCATCACTTGTTCCAATTCCCCGCAGGCGAGTTCCTGCACCGAGCGACTCCCCAAAGCAAGCAAAGTGGCAGAAATCGCCCCTACCCTGTCCGAATTCAAATGTGAAGGAAGCATTGTCGCCATCGGCAATCCGTCGGTTGAGATAACGGCAGACGCGATAATATCCGTAGATGTATTGTTTAAATCTTCAAGGATTGAAATCAATAATTGCTGCATAACCCCTCCTCTCTCCCAAGTTTTACACGCGGTTGCTGTAACGGCGGTATAAAATCCTTACCAAAGTAACAAATGCCTCTTTGCCCAAATCGGGAATGCCGCCGATAACCAAAATAAATTTGGTTGAACCGATATACAATGGGAAAAATGTCAATTCGCTCTGACCGGAAGGATCGCAAACGCCCCAAGCGTTATTGTTGATATACAGGTTGTTCTTAATCAGCAGCCGGTATTTCTTTTCCATCTGTGCGACTTCTGCCGCCAACAACCCCAACTCTTCCGCCGCCTCATGATGGAAATTGGCGTTGGCAAGATACAGACCGTTCCGATCGACCAATAACGCCTTACCGCTGCCGGACAATTGTTCCATCAGCAACGGCAATTGCTCGTCCGACAAATTGATGCCGTCTGAATGACCGTTTTCATCGCCATAGAGGAATTCGAGTTTTTGCAAACGGTACAACAGGTTCAAAGCGGTATCGATGTCGGCGGTGTCCGCCCAGGTAAGCAGCTTCTCACTGCTGACCATTTCGTCCGCATCCGCTTTCAACAGGCTGTGCAACAAAGTTTTACCGGCACTGGGGGCATCGCTGGATACGGCATAAAATGCACCGGCAGGAGTCAGGCGGGGATATAAATTTGCTTGTAGTGAAAGTGTTGATTCCATATTAAACCTCCAGTCCCGGATCAATAGAAAATAACATTGCGCTAACCAATTGTTTTACGTCATCTTCCTTACGGGCATCAATTTCAAAAACCGGAACATTAAGATTATGTTTTGCAAGATATTTGTGATACACGTCGATACCGGGCTGAGAGCGTATATCCATCTTGGTAATACCGACAACGACGGGTGCCTTCTCCAGCAGCCCTCGAAACGAATGTAAAAAGAATTCCAAATCTTTCAACGGATTGGTTCGGGCATTATCTAAAAGCAAGACCAAACCCATACTGCCTTGGCTTAAGATTTCCCACATAAAGTTGAACCGTTCCTGACCGGGCGTACCATATAAATGGACTTTGGTATCCTCATCCAAGCTGATGGCCCCGTAGTCCATCGCCACTGTCGTATTCCTTTTCCTATCCAAAGTCATATCGGATGCGGAAGCATCGGTCTGAACGAGTGCTTCGTCCGAAATAGCCGCAATGGCAGTGGTTTTCCCTACGCCGACAGGTCCTGTGAAAATAATTTTATTTTCTCTCATCTCTCCGCCTCTTAGCTGCCCAACAGTTTTTTCATCAGCCTTTGCAGAAGGCCGCGCGACTGGGATTGGGATGGTGTTGTGATTTTTTCCGCTTTTTTCATCATTTCACTATCAGAGGCAGAATCGGCTCCGATATTTATTTTATCCGCCATATCGGAGTATGCCTGTTGTGAAACCGTTTTTAAATCTACCGACAAAAACCCGGTTGTATAGGTTGCCGCAAGATAATTCAGAATATCATTGAGGTTTAAAGGCATCACTTTATACAACACGTTAAGGTTGACGGATGCCTTGGTCAGAAATGCCGACAAGCGTATCGACCCCGGCACATTTGCCAACCGGGTTAGGTTTGGCCAAGATTTCAACGTAAACGGAGTATCGGGAGAAATCGGATAAATCAACCTGCCCTGCGCCGTCCAAATGGAAAACTGCCACATACAGGACATAATGCCTACTTTAGCCTTTTCGCGCCATTGCGGGTTATCGGGAACAGTCTTGCAGCTGACCTGCAAATTTTCGTCTTTGCACAATTCTTCGAGTTTTTGCACACTTTCTGTCAGCAAAACCCGTTGTATCGAGGGGAAAACAATAAGGACCGGCTTATTTCCATGCAAGATAGCGATGTCCTGCCTGTTCTTTTCCGCAAACCGCAACGCCCCCAATAATCCTTTATTCGGGTTAAACTGGCGTATCGTAACCGTACGCTGCACATTCCCGTTATTTTTCGCCGACCGGTCTGCGGGTGCAATAAACGATTTCCCATAAACATTCTCGCCCTGCAACAATTTGCGGAGCATAGGAAACAATGTTTCAAACCGAATCGGTTTGGGCAGGTAGGGAACTTCAGAATCGGGAACTTTCTCCGAACAGACGGCGACGGGTATATCCTTATAACGCTCGGCAAGCTCTTTCCAAAGTTCAAAACCGCCCTCGGCATCGGTATCCGCCAAAACCAAATCGGGCACGGCACTGCCGTCTGAAGGGGATACTGTTTCATAACGGGTGGTATTGTGCATTTTGAATGCCATTTTGAAAACGGATTCCTGCTGCGCCGTCATCCCCGCCAACATTACGCGTACTGTTTTAATTTTCGGCAGTTGAACTTCCATTTTTATTTTCCGTACCGTTTTATTTTTTTAATATTTTGATTCATACGCTGCAGCAGCCGGCTCATCAGCATAACGACCTCTTCAGGAAGCCTGTCCGCACGTTCCCTCAATACCCTTAAAAACTGCCCCAACCTATCCCAATCTTCAGTACGTTCATAAATATCGATCAACGTAATATAAAGCTGGGACTCGTCGGGATATTTCAATACCGCCTGCTCCAACACATCCATTGCCGCTTCAATCTGACCATACATCAGCAACGACTCTACTTCCTTAACCGCATCGTCTGCCGGAGACGAACCGGTGTTGATCAACGAAGAATCTTGAAGCACCAAATCCCGATGTTGCGATTTGAATTTCTGTATATTTTTCGGCAGATACCCGTGCCCCATACCGATGTCTTTGATTTGCCGGTCGTTCGGCCCTTTTTCCAAATCATCGAAAACTTCATGGTAACCCAGGCTGTACCCCCACCCCAGCATCCGCTCTTTAACCTGCCTGCCGTAGTTGCCCAACGTTTGGTAAAGTTTCCACAAATGTCCGGCAAAACGGTCTATGTCCGCGTGTTGGTAATCGAGTTTCAACGCATCGATAATCAGGTTTGCAGGTTTTTCGGAAGTTTGGATGGCACGGTCGTATTGTTTCGATGCCGTTTCATAGCTGACTTTGTCTTTAAGGATTTTCGCACCTTGATCGGCGCGAACCAAACCGGCAATCGCACCGATTTCCTCTTGACTGATTCCGGACACGTCTTTTTTGCCCCGCACAATCGGGATGCGCTTGATTTCTTCGGCTTCATAAGCCTTACCGCCGGCATCCGGCGGGGGCGATGCGGAAGCTGCCGTCGCAGAACCGCCTTCCGCACGTTTTTCAATCTCCTGAGTACCCCATCCCAAACCTTCTTCTGCCAAGACGCGGATACGCAAATGGTTTGAATCGCGCTGTAATGCCTGTTCGATATATTTTGCCAAAAGTTCGGAAGGAATCAGTTTGCCGTATTTTTGCAGATTGTCTGCCAAAACATCGACATCCCCCACTTCGAGATTGATATCGAGCAGCTCGCGGATAAGGTTTTCAGGTTTCGCTTCACCATCCGGAATGCCGTCCAGATAGGCAGCCAAAGATTCGGCAGCCTTGCCCTGATAACCGAATTGCTTATAAACCTGATACTCCGTAAGCGGATCGACTTCTTGCGCGGATACGGCGGCGGATGCGGTCTCGGCACTTTCGTTCCAAGACCAGTCGGGTTGCGTGCCGTCTGAAACCGATTGTCCAATCTGATCGACCCAGTCCGAATCATTGCTTCCGGGTGTCTGCCCCTGCGTATTGCCGACACCTTGGGATTTGCGCTTCGGTGTTTTCTTACCCTGCTTCGCACGCATAACCAAAAGCATCAGCAATACCGCCAGTGCCAAACCGATAATTAATGAGTTTTCCAAAGGATACTCCCGATACCGTAACGAGCGGATAGCTGACCGCCTGCAACGGCCATTGTCCGCTTTTATTATTAACGATTTACTGAAATAGACTTGTAAGTTTTAAATCATACCATAATTTAACGTTTAACAATATGCCTTCTGCACAAGCCTCGCCATATTACCTTTTACCCACATCAGTATCAATACCCGATATAAAAATAACTTTGCCCATAAGCTGCCTTATTGCCTGCCCGCCGCAGAGTAGCGCGCGATAAAAAATAACGGATGATAAGTCAGGTGCACTTTGCCCGACGGCATACTGAACGCCGACAAATAATCGCCAATAAATCCATTGAGATTTTTTCTTGTCCAATTTTTTTGGTTCGTGGCTGTTACGCCTGTATATTTAAGGTGTTTGAGTACATCTAACGGCGTATCAAAGTCTAGTATTACCTTAAAATCCTCACACCATAAAAGCTCAAAATCTTTGGCTAACCAAGTCTGCCATTGGGATAAAGTCGGGTAATTTAAGCCTATATTTGTAATTTGGCGGACTTCTTTTAAATTGTCTTTGCCAAAGGTTGCAACCGCCAATAATCCGTTTGCTTTCAAGCCTGTTTTGCAATGGGCGATAAAAGCGTCGGGTTGATGAAACCATTGCACGGCAGATGCGCTTGCGATTAAGTCAAATTGTCGTTGAAAAGGAAAGTTTTCCGCATCGCCGCAATAAAAATCAAAGGATTGCGGCAGTTTTTCAGCCAGTTGGGGCTGCACATCGCACAAATCATTAAATAACCAATAATTCGCTGAAATCTGTTTTTGCAGCAAGGCACTCAACATTCCTGAGCCGCAGCCCAATTCCAACACGTTTTCCAATGGCATATCCGGCAAATAATCTTGCAAATGCGCCATTAAATTAATCGTCATTTTTTGTTGGATTAAGGCGTGCCGGTCATAATCGTTTAATGCTTTTTGGAAAGCCTGCCGAATGCGCGATTTATTTATGGCAGTCAGTGATTCCATAGTGCCGACCAATGGGTGAATCTTGAAAACAGGTAATGTCCGCCGTCAATTTCCCGAACGGTGCAACGCGGTGTCCAATATCGGTGCTGATTGGCAGGCATAAAAATTTTATCGCCTGATCCGACCAAGGCATTTGTCCAGCGAATCAAATCTGCGCGCCTATCTTGCCCGATCATCGCAAAAAGTGCGATAAGTTCTTGATGAATTTCGTCAAACGGACGGGCGGGAAATTGTTGGTAATCTTCAAAAGATGCTTTATCGCCACACATTCTGCGTTCAAATTTTAAACGGGTGTTTTCCGTGAGGTTCTCCAATGTGCCTTTAAAAACGGCGCAAGGGATACCGAAATTATCATCGCAAGGCAAACCTGTGCCATTCACTGCCGTTGCGGATTTTAATCTTATTCCTTGCAATGCCCTCTCTGCCGCCCAAACGCCCATTGACCACGCCACCAAACGGATGTGCCGATAGGCGGAAAAATCAAAATCCAAATTTAAATCTTGATAATCATAGCAAATCAATAAATCGTGATTTTCCGGCAAAATCAAATGATTTACAGCATCGGGCGGCGTTCCCCAACCTGCAAAATACAGGATTAAATGTTCGCCTTGATGATTGTAAAATTTTGTTTTCATATCATATCCTTACAGGCACGCCGCAAACTGCCGCACTTCATCCATTGTCATATCTGCCGTCAAAGACAATCGTATTCTGGATGTACCTTTTGGTACTGTCGGTGGTCTGATGGGCAGGCAATAATAACCCTGCCTTTGCAGGTATTCCGCTTTGGCAAGGGTGGCTTCATTCCCGCCTAAAATATAGGGGACGATACAGGTTTGGCTCGGCATTATTTGCGTCCGATGCGCCACTTCCCGCCGTAAAAATGCGCTTAACTGCTCAAGATGGCTTCTTTCTTTTGAGAATTGCGGCAATCGTTCAAAAATAAAATAAGTCCAAGCCACATTAAACGGCGGCAATGCGGTTGAAAAAATCAATGGGCGCATTTGATTAATCAAACATTCTTTCAATACTTGGTTGCAGACGGCATACGCCCCCACCGAGGCTAAGGCTTTACCGAAAGTGCCGACCAATAAATCAATCTCGGCAATCAAATTATCCCGTTCGGCAATCCCCAATCCGTTTTGCCCATAAACACCGATTGCGTGGGCTTCATCCACATAAAGATAAGTATTGGGAAACTGTTTTTTTAATTGGACAAGCTGTTTCAAATCCGCCACATCGCCGTCCATACTGAAAACAGATTCGGTAACGATAAAAGTGCGGTCAAATTTTCCGACGTTTTTTTCAAGCAGATTTTTCAAATGTTCATAATCATTATGACGATAACGGAAAAACGCACACCGGCTCAAACGGATGCCGTCAATCATACTGGCGTGAACAAATTTATCTGCCAAAATCAAACTTTTCGTCGTCGTCAAAGCAGGCAAAATACCGAGATTGGCGTGATAGCCGCTGTTGAACAATAACGCGCTTTCCCGTTGGAAACGTTGTGCGACAAGCTCTTCCAAATCGGTATAAATAGGAAAGTTGCCCGTTAATAAACGCGATGAAGAACTGGTAAAAGAGGGAAAATTACCGCCGTATTGCTGCAAAAAAGACCGGCGCAAGTTTTCATCTGATGCCAAACCCAAATAATCATTAGACGACATATTCAGCATTTTGCAGTTTTCCCGCGTAATATACCGCCCTTGATGAATCAAATCCGGAATCGAACGATATTGGTTTTGCGCGCCGAGTTGTTCAAGCTGTTGTTTAAAAACCTTCATTATGATGTAAATATTCCTGAGTTAAAGCCTGAACCAACCCAGCATCAAACAATCAAGTAATGCCCTTTTAATAAAAACCGTTTTGCCGCCGACCTTTGCCACACCCCTGCCTTCATAATCCAAGGCGGAAATTTCCGCGACATTTGTTTCCGTTGCCATTACCCAATCCGTCCGCACTGTACCGAAGCGCATATTTTCGCACAAATTGGTACGGTTTCAGGTATGATTTGCCGAAAACCTATCGGACACACACCATATTTTGATATGAATAAAACAATCTGCCGCACTGCTGCACTATTGATAAGCGGTTTTTCATACGCAAACACCGTCATTCCCGATGTCTCCCCCGTCGCACAAGGTCAACATGTCTTCATTAACATCCCTCAGCAACGCCTGTTCCTCTACACCGACGGCAAACTGACCAAGGTTTATCCCGTTGCAGTAGGTCGGGCGATGACGCAAACCAATCTAGGCGAACATAAAATCGGTGCGAAAGCCTATAACCCTGTTTGGTACATCCCCAAATCCATACAGAAAGAACGCGGCGACGGCGTAAAAACCATAGCCGCCGGCCCGGACAACCCTTTGGGGCCGGTTTTTGTCCGCTTAGGCGACCCCAAACTCGGTTTGGGCATACACGGGACCAATGCGCCGGCCAGCGTCCCCGGGGTTCGGAGTCACGGCTGCGTCCGCATGAAATCGCCCGACGCGCTCGAGTTTGCCAAAACCATCGCCAGCGGCTCGCCCGCCTCCGTCATCTATCAAATGGCGGGGCTCAATGAAGATGCGGATCGCAACCTGTGGCTTGCCGCCTTCCGCGACCCTTACGGTAAGAACAACCTTGACATCGCCTCTCTGAAAAAAAGTATTGCGCAATGGGCAAAAACACAGGGTAAAACCATCGCGCCCGAGAAAGTCGATGCTGTACTCAAAGACCGCACCGGATCGGCCGTCTGCCTGACCTGCGGCAAAAACGGCAAGATGAAGATGCCGCTCAAATCGCTGGCGTGGATACAGGGTTCTTCCTCATACAGCCAAGCTGAAGTCATTGAACAAACTGAGGAAACCAACTCTGCCGAAATATCCGAGACACGCACGCCCGAAGTGCCTGATGTACACACGCCCGAGGCACAACCGCATTTAAATACCCAATCCGACGGCACGCCGACTGCCTATACCGAACCGGCTGCCGATTCATCGCCGCAAGTAGAAACACCTGATCAGGCTGCTTCCGAGCCGGTTGATGTATTATTTTCAATAGATGTGATACGGCAGGGAAATTTGCGTTTAGGTAATTGAATAACCTTCTGATTATTTAATGCTTATGTTTATCAGAAGTTGATAGGCGGTTTGGTTTTTGTTTGGCTTTTCCTACACCGCCGCCTGCCGCTTTCTGCAACATTCAAGCGCACAAATATGCCATCTGAAGGCTTTAGACGGCATATTTCACGATAATAGTCGCCCAATCAAATAAACACAGATTGGAAATTTATTTTATTTTTCCCTTACCAATACCCCAGAACTTTCCACCAAATGCTGCCGATAACGAAAAAAATCAGAAAATTGACTACGCTCATGATAAAACCCGCCTTCCACCATTCTCCCATTGTGGTGTAGCCCGAACCGAAAATCACAGGCGAAGTACCGGTCGCATAATGAGTGAGGGTCATCATAATGTTAGATGCGGCCGCCATCATCAGCGCGGTCGGCATCGCCGGGGCATTCAGTGAAACGGCAGCAGCGAAAAATGCGCCGAACATAGCGGTAATATGTGCAGTAGTACTGGCAAACATATAATGCGCATACATATAAGCAAGCACGAGGATTACGCCCGCAGCCGTGCCGCTAACGCCCAAACCGCCGACACTTTCCGCCAACACTCCGGAGAACTATTTAATCAGTCCGAGTTTATTTAAAAATGCGGCCATCATAATCAATGCGCCAAACCAAATAATCGTATCCCACGCGCTTTTTTCTTTCAAAACATCGTCCCAAGTCAATACACCGGAAAGCAAAAGCAGGCTTAATCCGATAAATGCGGTGGCGGTGGCGTTGATACTAAAAGCGTGATTGCCGGTAATAAGGGCGGGAACATCTGCCCACAACAGCAACAAGATACCGAAAATGACCGCCATAATGATTTCGTCTGCCGACATTTTACCCATCTCCCTCAGACGGTCTTTGGCAAATTGAACGGCATTGGGCGTTTCTTTAATTTCAGGCGGATACAAAAAATATAAAATCAAAGGCATAACGAAAAAGGCGATAACGCCGGGAACAGCCATTGCCCACGCCCACGCCCCCCAAGAAAGACGGAAACTACTGCCTAAATTTTCGGCAATCAAGTTGACGATTAAAGGGTTGGGGGCAGTTGCAGTAATAAACATAGCCGACGAAATGGGATTGGAATGATAGTTGACCAAAGCCAAATATTTACCCATCTTGCCTTCTGTGCCTTTTGCGGGATTGGAGCCGTAACTGCCGGCAATCGACTGCATAATCGGATGTATAATGCCGCCGCCGCGCGCGGTATTGGAAGGGGTAACGGGAGCCAGCAGCAGTTCGGAAAGAGCGAGACTGTAACCGATGCCCAGCGTTTTTCTTCCAAAAACGGCGATAAACAAATATCCGATACGCATCCCCAGCCCTGTTTTGAGCAAACCGCGCGAAATCATAACTGCGATGGCAATCAGCCAAATCAACGGATTGGCGAACGCACTCAACGCATCGCTCATCGCCGCACCCGGTTTGTCGGCGGTTACGCCGGTTACTGCGACCAACCCGACGGCAATAATCGACAGCGCACCCAACGGCATGGCCTTGCCGATAATGGCGGCAATCACACCGATAAACATGGCCAGCAGCGTCCAAGCCTGAGGCTTGACCCCGTCGGGTACGGGCAGTGCCAAAACCAAGGCGCACAATACTGCGGCAATGGCGAGGGGTATCGGTTTGAAACCCAATTTCATCATATTGACCTCCGTAAAAAAGACCGTCCCGAAAAATCGGAAAAATAATATTTAACTAATTGTTTTATAAGATATATTCAGATATTTCACCGTCTTTCCGATATGCGGCTCCGGGCAACTTTTGTTTCAGTATTTGAATTTTCATTAGACTGAATACGCCGTTTGAACGGCACGGCGAAAACCCGGGGGATGCCGGACGTTCAGTCCTTTTTCGCACCTTGAAGGTAAAGCATTTCCAAGGCAATTGTGGCGCCGGCCAAAGCGGTAATGTCGGATTGGTCGTAAGAGGGGGCAACTTCTACAACATCCATACCGACGATGTCGAGATCCGTCAGCCCACGTAGGATTTTTAATGCCCTGTCGCTGCTCAAGCCGCCGCATACGGGCGTACCGGTCCCGGGTGCGAACGACGGGTCGAGGCAGTCTATGTCGAAAGTCAGGTAAACGGGCATATTGCCGACGGTTTCTTTGATTTTACGGACGGTCTCTTCAACACTGTCTTCATTGACTTTAGGGGCGGACAACACAGTAAAAGGCAATTTTTTACTGTGTTCGGTGCGTATGCCGATTTGTACGGAACGGGACGGGTCGATGAGGCCTTCCTTGGGGGCGGTATAGAACATCGTACCGTGGTCGTATTCGCTGCCGTTGTCGTAGGTGTCGGTGTGCGCGTCAAAATGAATCAGTGCGAGTTTGCCGAAATAGCGGGCGTGGGCGCGCAACAACGGGAGGGTAATGAAATGGTCGCCGCCCAAACTCAAACAGCGTTTGCCGGAAGAAAGTAATTTGCCGGCGTGCGCTTCCATTTTTTCGACAAAATCCCTGCTGTCGCCAAAAGAAAAAACCAAGTCGCCGCAATCAATAATGTTCAGGCGTTCGCGCACATCAAATGTCCATGGAAACCTGCGGTGCTCCCAAGCGAGGTTGACGGAGGCGCGCCGGATGGCTTCAGGACCGAAACGCGCGCCGGAACGCCCTGAAACCGCCATATCATAAGGCACACCGGTAATAACCCAATCGGCATGACTTTCATACGGCATAAAATTAAGCGGCAGGCGCAAAAACCCGAAATTATTGGAAACGAGGGAGTTGTCGGTTTGTCCTGCCAGTGTGCTGTATTGCATCGTAATGATTCCTTGTAATTGGTTTCAATCGGTCGTGATGATTGGTGTTTGAGTAAGAAAATCGGGCTTCAGACGACATATCCGATGCCTTGATGCGTCTATTCGTCTTCCAAATAGGTATAACCATTAAGCCCCGCTTCGAGTTCTTTTAAGAAAGACATAGCCTGCGAGGCAGGAAGGTCTGAATGTTCGATTTGTTCGCGATAGCGTTTCATCAGCTCTTTCGGATCTTGATAAACGTATTCGAGCATATCGGCAACGGTGTTTCCTTCATCGTAATCGATGACGGTAAATTGTCCGTCTTCCCCTACAACAACATCGGCAGTGGCAGTGTCGCCGAAAAGATTGTGCATATTGCCGAGTATTTCCTGATATGCTCCCACCATAAAAAAGCCTAAAAGCGGCGGCTCTTCTTCGGGATAATCAGGCATAGGCATCGTACCGGCGATGCCGTCTCCGTCGATGTAGTGGTCAATCGTACCGTCTGAATCGCAGGTAATGTCCAACAACACGGCGCGGCGCGCAATCGGTTCATTCAAACCGGTAATGGGACAAACAGGGAAAAGTTGATCTATGCCCCAAGCATCGGGCAAAGATTGGAAGAGTGAGAAATTGACATACAGCTTATCGGCAAAACGTTCTTGCAATTCGTCAATAATGGTTCGGTGAGACCGGTGTTTTTCATTAAACAATTCGCCGACTTCATGACAGATATTTAAATACAGTTGCTCCGCCCACGCACGTTGCGCCAAACTCAACAGCCCGACATTATACTGATTATGCACATCGGCAAGATCAAACTGCCCTTCGTGTATCCAGCTGCGTAAGGAACGTTTTTCCCGCGAGGCGGAAATATCCGTCCAAGTTTCCCACATACTGTGCAACACACGCGGCGCTTCGGGCGATGGCGCATCCAGCCGGCGCGGTTTGTAACGTTCAACGCCTATAACATTGGCAACCAAAACGGCGTGATGTGCGGTAATGCCGCGCCCGCTCTCGGTGATGATTGTCGGATGCGGCAGCCCGTGTTCGAGACAAGCCTGACTGATGCCCCATACGACTGTGGCGGCATATTCGTTGAGGCTGTAATTAACGGAACAATCCGATTGTGTGCGGTTTCCTTCGTAATCCACGCCAAGCCCGCCGCCTACATCAAAACAGCGGATATTTACCCCCAGTTTGTGCAACTCAACATAAAACCGAGCCGATTCGTGTACACCTGTGGCAACATCACGGATGTTCCCAAGCTGCGAGCCCAAATGGAAATGCAAAAGCTGCAGGCAATCCAGCCTGTTTTTTTGTTTCAAAATATCGACCAGTTGCAAAACTTGGGAAGCCGACAAGCCGAATTTTGATTTTTCCCCACCCGAAGACTGCCATTTTCCCGAACCTTGGGAAGCCAGTCTGGCGCGCACACCCAAACGGGGCTTGATGCCGAGTTTTTCCGCCTCTTCCAATACCATTTGTATTTCGGACAGCTTCTCAATCACCAAATAAACCTGATGCCCCAGTTTTTCGCCCATCAAGGCGAAACGGATATATTCACGGTCTTTATAGCCGTTGCAGACGATTAATGTTTGCCGGGTGCCGGCGTGTGCCAAAACCGCCATCAGTTCGGCTTTAGAACCGGCTTCCAAACCATGCGGTTGTCCGCTTGACATAAGCGATTCGATGACGCGGCGGTGTTGGTTGACCTTGATAGGGTAAACCAAACAATAACCGCCCTTATAGCCGCACTCTTCCCGTGCCGTCTGAAAGGCGCGGTTAATGTCGCGGAGGCGGTGTTCGAGGATTTGCGGAAAACAAAACAAAACAGGCAGGCGCGCCTGATGTTTTTGTTGCACGGCTTCAGTCAGTTTTTGCAGTGAAACAATTTGATTGTGTTGCGAGGGATTGGGGCGGACGATGATTTCGCCGGAATCGTCAACATCATAATAACCTATGCCCCAATGATTAATGTTGCACACTTCACGGATGGTAAGGATAGGCATAATAAACCTGCTCCGTCTGTCGTGTTGAAAAGGAATGATTATAACAAATCAGCGTGAAATGTCATTTTTTTAATAAGAAAAGCCTGCCTCATACCTGATGAGGAACAGGCAAAATGCCGTCTGAACGCTTCAGACGGCATTTTGGTTCATCTTTCCATCAAAGGAGTCAGCGATCGAGCTGCTCTTTGATGATTTTCAGGTCGGGGTAAGACAACACAATGTCGTATTCGCGGCCGTCTTTATAGGCTTCCACTTCCAAAACAGGTTTGCCCCAATGGTCGTCGGCATCGACATCGTGAACCTGATAACCGCGCTGTTCCAACATTTTCACGGCTTTTGTGCGGTTTTGTTCAAAATAGGGATCGCCGTAAATCTGACGCTCGGCAGAGTCGCCGGCAAATGCGGTTGCGGCACTCAAGGAAACAACGGCGACCAATAACAGTTTTTTCATTTTCAGTCCTTTTTTTATCGGTTGATTGAACAAGATGTGTTTTTCAATACCGCCATTAAAACACAGCAAAATTAGGTTTGAATTAGAGGGAAGTTAAGAAGCGTAAATGCCGTCTGAAAAAAACAGAGCCGTCAAACGGCTCTGTTTTCCTTATGCTTCTTTGGTTTCAGCCGCCTTTTGACGCAGGCGCAAGCTCAATTCGCGCAACTGCTTGTCGTCCACGCTGTTGGGCGCGTTGGTCAGCAGGCATTGAGCACGTTGTGTTTTCGGGAAGGCAATCACGTCGCGGATAGATTCGGCGCCGGTCATCAGGGTAACCAAACGGTCGAGGCCGAATGCAAGGCCGCCGTGCGGAGGTGCACCGAATTTCAGGTTGTCCAAGAGGAAGCCGAATTTCTCTTGTTGCTCTTCAGGGCTGATTTTCAGCGCGGCAAACACTTTCTCTTGTACGTCTGCGCGGTGGATACGGATAGAGCCGCCGCCGATTTCCCAGCCGTTCAATACCATATCGTAGGCACGAGCCAGGCAGTTTGCAGGGTCGGAAACCATCAGGTCTTCATGACCTTCTTTTGGCGCGGTAAACGGATGGTGTACGGCAACGTAGCGGTCGGCTTCTTCGTCGTATTCGAACATTGGGAAGTCGACAACCCACAAAGGTTTCCATTCGTCTGTGAAGTAGCCGTTATCTTTGCCGTGTTCCAAGCCGACTTTGATACGCAATGCGCCGATGGCTTCGTTCACAACTTTGGTTTTGTCTGCACCGAAGAAGATAATATCGCCGTTTTGTGCGCCGGTACGCGCGATGATTTCCTTCAGGGCATTCTCAGACAGGAATTTTACGATTGGAGATTGCAGGCCGCTGTCTTCGCCGTTGGAGAGGTTGCCCACATCATTTACTTTGATGTATGCCAGACCTTTCGCACCGTAGATGCCGACAAATTTGGTGTATTCGTCGATTTCTTTGCGGCTGAATTTCGCACCGTTCGGCACACGCAGGGCAACCACGCGGCCGCCTTTCATGTCGGCTGCGCCACGGAAGACTTTGAATTCTTCCGTTTTCATCAGGTCGGTCAACTCGGTGAATTTCAAGTTGATACGCATGTCCGGTTTGTCAGAGCCGTAGTAGAACATGGCTTCAGAGTAAGGCATGCGTGGGAAGTCGCCCAAGTCCACGCCCAGCGCGTCTTTGAAGACTTGTTTTGCCATACCTTCGGTAATGTCCATGATTTCATCCTCGTTCAAGAACGAGGTTTCCAAGTCGATTTGAGTGAATTCAGGTTGACGGTCGGCACGCAGGTCTTCGTCGCGGAAGCACTTGGTGATTTGGTAGTAACGGTCGAAACCCGCCACCATCAACAGTTGTTTGAATAATTGCGGCGATTGCGGCAGCGCGAAAAACTCGCCTGGATGAACGCGGCTCGGCACGAGGTAGTCGCGTGCGCCTTCAGGCGTGGAGCGGGTCAGCATCGGCGTTTCAATGTCGATGAAGCCTTGTGCGTCCAGATAACGGCGAACGCCCATAGCGACTTGGTAACGCAGGCGCAGGTTGCGCTGCATCACAGGGCGGCGCAGGTCGATAACGCGGTTGGTCAGGCGCACGTTTTCGCTGATGTTTTCGTCGTCGATTTGGAACGGCGGCGTAGCGGCAGCGTTCAAGACTTCGATTTCTTTGGCAAGGATTTCGATTTTGCCGGAAATCATTTTGTCGTTGGTCGTACCTTCGGGACGGTTGCGTACGCGGCCGGTAATGCTCAAAACGTATTCGTTACGGGCGGAATCGGCAGCGGCAAACGCTTCGGGCGTGTCGGGATCGATCACGACTTGGACGATGCCTTCGCGGTCGCGCAGGTCGATAAAAATCACACCGCCATGGTCGCGTCGACGGTGTACCCAGCCTTTGACGGTAACGGTTTGGTCTAAGTATTGCTCGCTAATCAGACCGCAATAGTTGGTACGCATAAAATCACCTTTTATTGATTTAAACTGAAAACAGAAAATGCCGTCTGAACGGCGGCTTTATTGTTGTTCGGGCAAATCCGCCTTTTCAGACGGCATAGGTCCTGCCAATGTTTTGACGGGCAGGTCGTCAGGGATGACCATACCCAGCGAAATCACATATTTCAACGCTTCGTCCACGCTCATATCGAGTTCGCGCACATCGCTTTTCTTTACCATAATATAGTAACCGCCGGTCGGATTCGGCGTGGTCGGAACATACACGGAAAGATAATCGCCGTCCTTCGGCAATGCGGCCTTAACCGCATTCGACACCTGACCGGACACGAATGCGATTGTCCAAATACCCGATTGGGGAAACGGCACGAGTACTGGTGTTTTAAACGAACGGCTGCTGTCGGACAGCAACGATTCGGATACTTTTTTCACACTCGAATAGATGGACTTCACAACCGGAATCCGCCCCAACAAGCTGTCCCACGCGGCAAGAATCTGCCGGCCCAATACGTTTGCGGCAAATAATCCGGTTACAAACAATACGGCAATGGCAACGATAACGCCCAGCCCCGGGATATTAAACCCCAAAACATATTGCGGCCGCCATTGCTTCGGCAGCAGGTTGACGAGCTGATCGGACGCGGAAACGATATAGGAAACCACCCAAACCGTTACCGCAATCGGCAGCCAGACCAAAATGCCCGTAATCAGATATTTTTTTAACGCCTTGGCAGCTTTGCCGCCTTCGGCCGCAGGTTCCGTCATCTTGCTTGATTCCGACAAAGTCCGTACAAACCGCACATTATACGCGTTTGCCCGGATTCAAACGAAATTTTTATCCCGCCCCGCCAAACCGCCGGCGGCTTCAGACGGAACGGCAACTTGATATACCGTCTGAACACGCGGTTCAGATGCCGTCCAAGTCGTTGAACATCAACCCGATACCGATACCGTTCTGCTTGTGGTTGTAGTCGATCAGGCTCTCGCCGTAACCGTGGAATCCGCGTACCACGCCTTTGAGTTTGCCCTTAATCGGAAACGTGTAGGCGGCTTCAATCGCGCCGTAGCCCGTTTTGGGATTGTAGCGCAATACGGAATACACATTCTGCCTGTCGTTCAGGCGGTACTGCAGCTTCACGTCGCCATACCCCATATAGTCGGCAATATCGGGATTGTCGTTTTTATCGCCGCTCTGATCGAACGCACGCACCCACACGCGCGGAATCACCGTCAATTTGCCCCATTCCATGCCTGCCATGGCGTAAATCCTGTTCCACGAACGCGATTCGGGACGGCTCTGTCCGTTGGACTGGTGGACAAAACCCGCACCGAGCATACGCAGCCTGCCGCCGAACGGCAAATCCGCCTTCACAGGCTGGGTCAGGAAAATTTCAGGTTTGTAATCCGTATTGCGGAACGGCGCGGATTTCCTGCCTTGGTTGTAAATCTGCCAATCGGATCTTTGGGTGTAGCCGAACCACAGATCCGCGCGGGTTTTAAACAAATCTTCGGCAATTTTGCTTTTGAACGAAACCTGCAATTTGGTTTCCGCACGTTTCTGCTGTCCGAATTTTTCCTGTACAGTCGTACCGCGCGTCGGCGAACCCGGGGCATAGTTGGGCGAATTGTTGTACCAGAGCGGCATAAGGTACATCGGATTGTGTTCGCGTACGCCCAACAGCCCGCGCAAATCGTTTTTGTCCAAGTCGTACATCAGGCTCAAAGGCGTATAGATGTCAGCGGTTTCGCCCGCACTGTCGGCAGGAAGCGCATCCCCGCCTTTTTCAACAACAATGACCGCCTCGCCCTTATCCAGGCTGCTGCGGACGGTTTCCGTCAGATTGAGTACGGCTTTCGACTCCTGCCCTTCCTGCCCTGCCGAAGACGGAAGCTGTGCCGCAAAAATCCTGTCGTAACACGCCAAACGCGTAACATTGTCCGTCAAAGCGGCGCATTGCAGCGCGGTCTCTCCAAAAGCGGATGCCATCGGCAACAGTCCTGTCAAAAGAATATAGCGCATATTCCGTGTATTCATCTCCGCCCCCATTGTCGGCATATTGGTTTTCAAACGGCATTTTATAGCGGATTCGGATAAAAACCGCACCCTTTCCGCCATTTCGGGATTTTGCCCCCGCAATACAGAAAACCCCGAAACCGTCAGGCTTCAGGGTTTTCCGCTTATCGCGTATCAACCGCCTTGGCGGTTTTGCAAAAATCAAGCCAGTGCTTTTACTTTTGCAGACAGACGGCTTTTGTGGCGTGCCGCTTTGTTTTTGTGGAACACGCCCTTGTCGGCGATGCGGTCGATGACTTTGACAGACTCTTGGTAAACCGCTTGTGCGGCAGCTTTATCGCCTGCTTCGACTGCTTTCAATACTTTTTTCACTGCAGTGCGGAATGCGGTACGCAGGCTAGCGTTGTGGGCGCGTTGTTTGACGGACTGGCGGGCACGTTTGCGTGCTTGTGCGCTGTTTGCCATATTGGAATCTCCTGGAAGAAAAATAAATTCTGTAAACGCGCAATTTTAAAGGGGGTTTACATTATATGCAAGCCTTTTCTCTCTATCCGCCCGTCGGACACCCTGACAGCGCAAAAAAACGGCAAAATCGGGCAACCGTTTTCCTCCCCTTTTAAAAACAGGATAATTTTTTAGGAAAATCAGTCCAATATCGCTTTGAGTTTGCACAAATTTACTTTACAATGCCCAAACCTTGCGCCGGGGTGTTTATGGGGCGCGGGGTTTTCTTTTTTTCCAACCTCTTTCATCAGGAATCTGCCCGTATGAAAAAATCCGTATTAGCCGTTTTGGCCGCGCTGTCTCTGGCAGCCTGCGGCGGCAGCGAAAAAAACGCCGTGCAACCTCAAGCAGACGCTGCGTCTGCTGCCAATGCCGAAGCCGCTGCCACCGATACTCTGAACATCTACAACTGGTCGAACTATGTTGATGAGAGTACGGTCGAAGACTTTAAAAAAGCCAACAATCTGAAGCTCACTTACGACTTGTACGAAAACAATGAAACGCTGGAAGCCAAAATGCTGACCGGCAAATCCGGTTACGATTTGGTTGTGCCGGGCATCGCCTTCCTGCCGCGCCAAATCGAGGCGGGCGCGTATCAAAAAGTCAACAAAGACCTGATTCCCAACTATAAAAACATCGATCCCGAACTCTTGAAAATGCTGGAAACCGCCGACCCGGGCAACCAGTATGCCGTCCCCTATTTCTCCGGCGTGAACACGATTGCGATTACGGCGAAAGGCAAAGAGCTTTTGGGCGGCAAGCTGCCCGAAAACGGCTGGGATTTGCTGTTCAAACCCGAATACACCCACAAGCTGAAATCCTGCGGCATCGCCCTGTGGGACACCCCGAGCGAAATGTTCCCGATTTTGCTGAACTACTTGGGCAAAGACCCCAAAGGCTCGAATCCTGAAGATTTGAAGGCGGCGGCGGAAGTGTTGAAGTCTATCCGTCCTGATGTCAAACGTTTCAGCCCGTCCATCATTGACGAGCTGGCGCGCGGCGACATCTGCCTGGCGGCAGGCAACGGCGGCGATTTGAACTTGGCGAAAGCACGTTCCGAAGAAGTGAAAAACAACGTCGGCATCGAAGTGCTGAATCCGAAAGGCATGGGCTTCTGGATTGAGTCTTGGCTGATTCCCGCCGATGCGAAAAACGTCGCCAATGCCCACAAATACATCAACTACACGCTCGACCCCGAAATCGCGGCGAAAAACGGCATCGCCGTAACCTTCGCCCCCGCCAGCAAACCGGCGCGCGAAAAAATGCCTGCCGAACTGGTAAACACCCGTTCCATCTTCCCGAACGAGCAGGATATGAAAGACGGTTTCGTGATGCCGCAAATGAGCGCGGATGCAAAAAAACTGTCGGTCAGCCTGTGGCAGAAAATCAAAGTCGGCACCAACTGATTTGAAGCATTAAAAATGCCGTCCGAACGATGTTCGGACGGCATTTTATATTGGATTGAAATAGAAATATTTATATAGTGGATTAACAAAAATCAGGACAAGGCGACGAAGCCGCAGACAGTACAAATAGTACGGAACCGATTCACTTGGTGCTTCAGCACCTTAGAGAATCGTTCTCTTTGAGCTAAAGCGAGGCAACGCCGTACTGGTTTTTGTTAATCCACTATACCGTCGTTCCCACGGTCAGGATTTCAGATTGCGGACATCTGTCAGAAAAGACAAAAAACCTTCCGCCGTCATTCCCTACAGGCGAGAATCCGATCCGTTGAAATTCGGTTGTTTTAAATAAATTCTTACAGCTTTGATTTTCTGTTTTTCCGATAACGCCGTAACTTTGAAACGCGAAAGCGGTAATCCGATCCGTTGGGATTTTGCAACTTCAAATCAATCCGCAAACTGAAATCCCGTCATTCCCACGCAGTCGTGAATCCGAACGCGTCCGCACGGAAACCTGCATCCCGTCATTCCCACGAAAGTGGGAATCCAGTTTTTTGAGTTTCAGTCATTCCCGATAAATTGCCTTAACATTGAATGTCTAGATTCCCGCCTGCGCGGGAATGACGAATCCATCCGCACGGAAACCTGCACCGCGTCATTCCCACGAACCTACATTCCGTCATTCCCACGAAAGCGGGAATCCAGTTTTTTGAGTTTCAGTCATTCCCGATAAATTGCCTTAGCATTGAATGTCTAGATTCCCGCCTGCGCGGGAATAACGAATCCATCCGCACGGAAACCTGCACCGCGTCATTCCCACGAACCTACATTCCGTCATTCCCACGAAAGTGGGAATCCAGTTTTTTGAGTTTCAGTCATTTCCGATAAATTGCCTTAGCATTGAATGTCTAGATTCCCGCCTGCGCGGGAATGACGGGATTTTAAGTTGGGGTCATTTATTGGAAAAAGCAGAAACCGCTCCGCCGTCATTCCCACGAAAGTGGGAATCCAGTTCGTTCGGTTTCGCTTGTTTTAAGTTTCGGGTAACTTCCACTTCGTCATTCCCGCGCAGGCGGGAATCCAGTGCGTTGAGTTTCAGCTATTTAGAATAAATTTTGAAACTCTAATCGCGTCATTCCCACGAAAGTGGGAATCCAGTTTTTTGAGTTTCAGTCATTTCCGATAAATTGCCTTAGCATTGAATGCCTGGATTCCCGCCTGCGCGGGAATGACGAATCCATCCGTACGGAAACCTGCACCACGTCATTCCCACGAAAGTGGGAATCCAGTTTTTTGAGTTTCAGTCATTTTCAATAAATTGCCTTAGTATTGAATGTCTAGATTCCCGCCTGCGCGGGAATGACGGGATTTGAGATTGCGGCATTTATCGGGAGCAACAGAAGCCGCTCTGCCGTCATTCCCACGAAAGTGGGAATCCAGTTTTTTGAGTTTCAGTCATTTCCGATAAATTGCCTTAGCATTGAATGTCTGGATTCCCGCCTGCGCGGGAATGACGGGATTTGAGATTACAGTGTATCGAGAAGGATGGGAAACGGTGGGAATTGTGTAAAAAATGCCGTCTGAAGCCTTTCAGACGGCATTTGCGGCATTCGGACATTTAAAAACCCCATCATTCCCGCGCAGGAGGGAATCCGAATACATCCGAACAGAAACCTGCATCCCGTCATTCCCGCGAAAGCGGGAATCTAGAACGTAAAATCTAAAGAAACCGTTTTATCCGATAAGTTTCCGCACCGACAGGTCTAGATTCCCACTTTCGCGGGAATGACGGGATTTGAGGTTTCTGTTTTTGATTTTCTGTTTTCGTAGGAATGACGGTTTAGAGTTACCCGAAACCTCAAAAAAAACCGAAACCGAACGGACTGGATTCCCGCCTGCGTGGGAATGACGGGTTTCAAGATTACGGTATTGTCGGGGATGATGGGAAACGGTGGGAATTGTGTAAAAAATGCCGTCTGAAGCCTTTCAGACGGCATTTGCGGCATTTGGACGTTTAAAACTTCATTTCCAAGCTAAATGTGTAGTTTCGGCCGGGGGCGGCATATCGGTTGTAAACGCCGACATTTTTGTGTTGGTTGACTGCGCCGCCGGCAGTTTGCCGCACATTTTCCCAAGTAACATAGCGGTAGTTGAGGAGGTTGTACACGCCCGCACGGAGGGTGAAGTGTTTTTTAATCGTGTAATAACCGGACACGTCCACAATATACCAAGGGCGGGTACGGCGCGCGGTGGCTTTTGTATTGCGGCTGTTGCCGTTGAGCAAAGCCCGGCTGCCCAACAACTCTGTGATTTCCTTGGCTTTGGAATAAGTCAGCATACCGTTCACACCCCATTTGCCTTCCGGTTGGTCATAGCCCAAGCCGACGACATAGCGCGAGGGTTGGATGGCATCAAACAGGTGTGATTGAATATCGGTGCGGTCTGCGCGTTTTTTGATGTCGCGGACATGGACACGATTATAGGCAAATGTAGAATACCAACCTTCGGGCAATTTATCCCATACGCCGTTCCAATCGATTTTGCCCAAAACATTGATGCCGGTAATCCGCGCGCTTTGGGCATTGAGGTAAGCCGGGTCGCCTTTGGCTGTTTCTTTGCCGTTTTGAATTTGCGCTTCATAACCCCGGACAATCAAATCGCGGTAGGCATTATTGAACCAACTTGCCTCCAAGTTGCCGAAATCGCCTTTAAACACGATGCCGGCTTCTTTGTTGAACGATTTTTCCGGATCGATTTTGACCGCCTTGCTTTGAACACCCGCCCGCCAGCCGTACATTTCCGCAAACGAGGGCAGGCGGAAGCCGGTTGAAGTGCGGTAAGTCAAATCCAGCCAGTCGGTAGGTTTGAGGACGATGCCGGCGTTCCAGGACAGGGTGCGGTGCGTGCCGGTGGAAACGCTGCCGTCGTCCGAATGCGTGCTGCGGTAGTCGTAGCGCAACCCCGCGCCGACATCCGCCCACCTGCCCAAACGGACATTGTCCCGAACTGCCGCGTAATAGCTTTTGCCGTTGATGCTGCGCGGCGTGCAGTCCGTATAAGTATTGTTGCCCAAGCGGCAGATTTGCCCCGTAACCACATTTCCCCTGCCTATGCTGACCCAATAGGGTTGGTCCTTGCCGCCGTTGGGGTTGGCGGTTTTAGGGGGCGTTTTCGACGAATAGGCGCGGTTGGCATGTTGATAATAATAATCCTGATGGCGGAGATTAGAGTCAAAGCGGTCAAAACCGAGATTCACGCTCAGGTTGTGGCGGATTTTGGCGGTATCGAAGGATTTTTTGAATGCCGCCTGCAAGAGCCTGTGGCTTTCCCCGTAAATCACGCGGTCGGATTTGTAGTAGGAAAACGGCTTGTCGGCACTCGGGCGGCAATATTTGTCCGAACCGTCGGCAGAACAGTGCGTCTGCTGAAAATGATTGTCCAAACCGATGCCCTGCCGGTCGTAAGAGAGGCGGGCATAATCCACCCAAGTGTCTTTATCGGCATTGGTATAGACATATTCCAAACCGTAGCGGCTTTTGGTGTGCGTCTCGTCGTAAAACACGCCCGTACCGTATTCCGCGCCCACCAGCGCACCGTTTTCGCCGTTGGTAAACAGACCGCCGTATTTGTGGTCGCCCGCGTATTTGCCGTTGCCTCTTATCGGTCCGTATTTTCTATTTTCATCAAAAACCGCCTTGGTCAGGAATGCCGGAACCGTCATATCGCGCGTGTCGAAAGTTTGTTGCGTGTGTTCGAGTATGCCGCCGATGTAGTGCCGTTTGTTTTCAAAACGAAAACCCGGGCGGAACAGCCACGATCGGCTTTCGTATGAAAGCGGATCGGCGAGGAAGCGGTTTGGGCCCGTGTAGTCTCGGGTGGAAACCGTTTGACGTTCGTCTTTGCCGACAACATCTTTTTTCGGTTTGCTTTTACACGTTTCGTAATTCCCGCTTTCGCATTCTTCTTCAACGATGAAATTTGCGTACGGATGGGTATCCTCAACCGGCACCAGCCTGTTAAAGCTCTGAACGCCGCGTCCTGCATCTTCGTGGGCGCGGATTTCCCCCGCGTGCCGACCCGTGTGGATCAGCAAAGCCTCCGCACCGCCGATGCGCCCCGCCAGCGCGATGGATTGGGTAAGCCCCCGGTTTTTGCCGGAATAGGCGGTTTTACTCTGAATCCCCCACTGCCTGCCTTCCCCGATAACATCGTCGGCGGTTTTGGTTTGAAATGCGACCGAGCCCGCCAATGCGCCGCTGCCTTGTTCGACCGAGTTTGAGCCTTTGCTGATTTCGACAGCTTTGACGTTTTCATACTCGATTTCATTGATTGCGCCGCTGCTGCCCGCCGTCCTCGTCCCGCCCAATGCCGCCTGCGCGGTGTAGGACTGTATTTGCGCCAAGCCGTCTACCGTCAAGGAAACGCGGTTTTTGTCCATACCGCGTATCGAGTAGCCCGAGCTTGCGCCGCGCCCCTGTTCGACGACGGCGATGCCGGGGTCGTAACGCGTCAGGTCGCGGATATCGAGTACCTGTTCCTTGCTGAGGGTGTCGGCGGTTTTGACCAATTTGCCCAAACCGGTTACTTCGTTATCGCGGCGGGTTTTCTGTTTTTTGGCTTTTACCTGTATGGTATCCAACTGTTTTTCCTGTGCTTGTCCGGCTTGCACATTTTCTGCATAAACGGGCAGCGCGGTCATTAAAGACAGGCATAAAATATTTAATCGGAACAAATGTTGCTGTTGCATAGTGTTTCCCTACTCTTCGCTTTCAGACGGTATCGGAAGGAGCGGTGCCGTCTGAGGCCTTATTCTTGATTGTTCGGCAACCGTGCTTATTGCACAGGCTTTTGGCGTTTCGCACCGAATACGACAGTTGCACTGCTTGCTGAATTTCCATTGCCGGATGCATCTGTTGCATTTTTCGTTTGTTTATCGTCCGAATAGGCAAACCATCCGCCCAACTCTTCGGCTTTGGGCCCGTAAAAACCGCCCTGCACCTTGGCGTTTGTGATATATGCCTTAGGCGTGCGGGTGTTATTGCTTTGATCGAGATCAAAACCTGAGTCAGCAGTTTTCGCCGTACCGGAAAAACCGTTGCCCTCAATATCGCCCACAATGGTAAAGGTTGCCGCCTGCCTGTTGTCAGCGGTTAACGTGCCGTTAATTTTTTTCGTACCGAAATTCACAGTAAAGTCCGCCCTGTTGCCGCCCTCTTTATCGGAAGCATTGCCGCTCCAGCTTGTGCCGTTGGCAATATGCCCGTACCAAGACCCCCGATAAACGACGTTTTGGTCGTTTGGAATCTCTTTTTCATCGGTGCGCTCGCCTTGGAGGAACATACTTTGTCCAACTTGTTCCGTTTTAGCATCAGCTTGACTACTGCTTTCTCCTGCCTGCATCGCGGACTTGCTGTTTTTGCGCGTCAACATTCCGTATTTCAGATAATTGAGGTTGGAACAGCAGACTTCGACTTCATAGGTTTTTGTTTTGCCATTGGCATCACCTGCCGTATTTGAAGCGGCTGGATTGCCATTCTCCGCCGTACCTGCTTGGGTGTCTTTTTCATCGCTTTTCGGCGTGTGGTTAAATTTGCGGGTAAAGGCTGTTCCGCCATTTGTACCTTGATTGGCTTGATTTTTCCCACTTTCGGAAGCCTCGGGCAGGAGCGGAATCATAATGCCGTCGACAACCAGTTGGGCGGCATTGCTGAAGTTGTCGAGATTTTTGATTTTCTTGTCGTTTAGTGTCAATTCAACCGCATCCAAAACCGTGGTCAGCTTACTGTTTTCAGACGACGTGCCTGCCGCACCGTTTGATGCTGCCGCACCTGCGCCGCCTGAAGCCACTGCGCCATTTCTCGGTTTGTCTTGGGTTTTCGCGCTGCCGACAACGGCAACTTTTTGATCGTCGCTCAAAAAGCGGAAACCCAATTCCTCACCCTTCGGACCGAAAAAGCCGCCGCTCAAAGAAGACGAGTCGGAAACAAAGGGATGTTCCTTGGTTTCGCCGTCGTTTTTGGGTTTGTCGGTTGCTTCCGCTTTTCCGCTGAAACGGTTTCCCCTAAGCGTCGCATCAAGGCTGTAGTATTGGGTGGTATGTTTGTCATTATCATTATTTACCCTGTTGTTTTTAATTAATTTTCCGCTGAGGGTTTTTTTCTCAAAATCAACCGTTATTTCCGTTGTTAATCCCCAACCTACGTGCTCGTCTTTTTTATCGCTATCTTTATTGACGATATAATCCAACTCCCCGGAAAAAGCACTATATCGGTCTCCGGGTCCCGTAGAAGTATTTCCTAAATCTGTAAATTTCTGACTTGTTTTCACATCAGTTAAAAAATCCCAAGTACCTTTGTACATAACCTCCCCTGAAACAGGAAGTTTTCTCGAGGGATCTTTGCCTTTATAAAAAATATAACCGTCAGGCCCACTTCGGGCTGCGGTTATAGATGAATCTTTTCTTTCAAATGTACTTCCAATCTGTTTATAAAAAAACCCGACCATACGTATTGGAAATTGTGATGACCCGTAACCTTAGATATACCCTGATTTTCTTGACTGGAATCTTGCAATGATGCTCCTCCATTATTTCCAGTTAAGGCATTAATAATATTTTTTTGTTTGGAAGGGTTTTTGATATCACCATTATCCGTTTGTTCCCAATCATTTTCAGAGAGTTTTATCTCATCTTCTTTAGGATTCGCCTGCCGATACCAATTCCTCCGTTTCAACCTCATCGCAAAACCGTATCCGCCTTGGTCTTTTTGGGCTTGCGGTTTTTCGGAAGAAACATCTTGATACTTTGGCGCGGGACGCGGGGCTTCGGTATCGACAGAATCAAGATCGAAACTGCCGCCGCCGCCCAAACAAGCACTCAACAAAAACACCGGCAGCACCATAGCAGCCTGATTCACCAATGGATTGTTCATATAAACCCAATTCAATTAAAGAATGATAAGGATTATTATTTTATTTATTTTTAACAAATTTGCAAATACTTTTTTATTTTTTTAGGGAATACACCAAAATCCCGTCATTCCCGCGCAGGCGGGAATCCGAACGCGTCCGCACGGAAACCTATATCCCGTCATTCCCACGTATATCCCGTCATTCCCACGAAAGTGGGAATCCGGCTCGTTCGGTTTCGCTTGTTTTAAGTTTCGGGTAACTTCCACTTCGTCATTCCCGCGCAGGCGGGAATCCAGTTTTTTGAGTTTCAGTCATTTCCGATAAATTGCCTTAGCATTGAATGTCTAGATTCCCGCCTGCGCGGGAATGACGGGATTTGAGATTGCGGCATTTATCGGGAGCAACAGAAGCCGCTCTGCCGTCATTCCCACGAAAGTGGGAATCCAGAACGTAAAATCTGAAGAAACCGTTTTATCCGATACGTTTCCGCACCGACAGACCTAGATTCCCGCCTGCGCGGGAATGACGAATCCATCTATACGGAAACCTGCACCACGTCATTCCCACGAACCTACATTCCGTCATTCCCACGAAAGTGGGAATCCAGTTTTTTGAGTTTCAGTCATTCCCGATAAATTGCCTTAGCATTGAATGTCTAGATTCCCGCCTGCGCGGGAATGACGAATCCATCCATACGGAAACCTGCACCACGTCATTCCCACGAACCTACATTCCGTCATTCCCACGAAAGTGGGAATCCAGTTTTTTGAGTTTCAGTCATTCCCGATAAATTGCCTTAGCATTGAATGTCTAGATTCCCGCCTGCGCGGGAATGACGAATCCATCCATACGGAAACCTGCACTACGTCATTCCCACGAACCTGCATCCCGTCATTCCCACGAAAGTGGGAATCTGGTTCGTTCGGTTTCGCTTGTTTTAAGTTTCGGGTAACTTCCACTTCGTCATTCCCGCGCAGGCGGGAATCCAGTGCGTTGAGTTTCAGCTATTTAGAATAAATTTTGAAACTCTAATCGCGTCATTCCCACAAAAGTGGGAATCTAGTTTTTTTGAGTTTCAGTCATTTCCGAGAAATTACCTTAGCATTGAATGTCTAGATTCCCGCCTGCGCGGGAATGACGGGATTTGAGATTGCGGTATTTATCGGGAGCAACAGAAGCCGCTCTGCCGTCATTCCCACGAAAGTGGGAATCCAGTTTTTTGAGTTTCAGTCATTCCCGATAAATTGCCTTAGCATTGAATGTCTGGATTCCCGCCTGCGCGGGAATGACGGCGGAGCGGTTTCTGTTTTTTCCGGTAAATACCCACAAGCTAAAATCCTGTTATTTTCACAAAAACAGAAAACCAAAAACAGCAACCTGAAATTCGTCATTCCCGCGCAGGCGGGAATCCAGTTCGTTGGGTTTCGCTTGTTTTAAGTTTCGGGTAACTTCCACTTCGTCATTCCCACGAAAGTGGGAATCCAGTTTTTTGAGTTTCAGTCATTTCCGATAAATTGCCTTAGCATTGAATGTCTAGATTCCCGCCTGCGCGGGAATGACGAATCCATCCATACGGAAACCTACATCCCGTCATTCCCACGAAAGTGGGAATCCAGTTTTTTGAGTTTCAGTCATTCCCGATAAATTGCCTTAGCATTGAATGTCTAGATTCCCGCCTGCGCGGGAATGACGGCGGAGCGGTTTCTGTTCGCGTCATTCCCACGAAAGTGGGAATCCAGTTTTTTGAGTTTCAGTCATTCCCGATAAATTGCCTTAGCATTGAATGTCTAGATTCCCGCCTGCGCGGGAATGACGAATCCATCCATACGGAAACCTGCATCCCGTCATTCCCACGAACCTACATTCCGTCATTCCCACGAAAGTGGGAATCCAAGACGCAAAATCTCAAGAAACCGTTTTACCCGATAAGTTTCCGCACCGACAGACCTAGATTCCCGCCTGCGCGGGAATGACGAATCCATCCATACGGAAACCTGCATCCCGTCATTCCCACGTATATCCCGTCATTCCCACGAAAGTGGGAATCCAGTTCGTTCGGTTTCGCTTGTTTTAAGTTTCGGGTAACTTCCACTTCGTCATTCCCACGAACCTACATTCCGTCATTCCCACGAAAGTGGGAATCCAGTTTTTTGAGTTTCAGTCATTTCCGAGAAATTGCCTTAGCATTGAATGTCTAGATTCCCGCCTGCGCGGGAATGACGGGATTTGAGGTTTCTGTTCGCGTCATTCCCACGAAAGTGGGAATCCAGTTTTTTGAGTTTCAGTCATTCCCGATAAATTGCCTTAGCATTGAATGTCTAGATTCCCGCCTGCGCGGGAATGACGGGATTTTAGGTTTCTGTAATCTCGGGCAGCTTTCCGTCATCGTTTTAACCCAAAGACACCATTTCAATCTGCTCCATCGTCCTGCCCAGAAAACGCTCGCCGATGGTTCTGAATTTCAAAGGAATATCGCTGACGTAAAAACGGTAGTCGGGATTGTTGTTGTCGGTATTGAGCAATCCTTCCTGAGCAAGGACGCGTGCGGTTTCTTCGGCCGTTGTAATTGCAGAATCAACCAACGCGACATTGCCCGCCTCCCTGCCGATTAAGGGTTTGAGCAAGGGAAAGTGCGTGCAGCCCAACACCAGCGTATCGATGCCGTCTGCAAGCAATGGTTTGAGGTATTCGCATACGGTCAGGCGGGTAACTTCGTGTTCCAACCAGCCCTCTTCCACCAAAGGGACGAGCAGCGGCGCGGCCTGCGTGCGGACGAGCGTGTCGGGGTTGTTCCTATGGATGGCGCGCGCATAGGCGTTGCTGTTGACTGTGGTATTGGTGGCGATAATGCCGATTTTATTGTTGCGCGTGGTTGCTAGCGCGGCTTTCGCGCCGGCGGAAATCACGTCCAACACAGGCATATTGCCCGTCTTTTGACGGATTTTCTGCCCCGCCACCGCCGCAATCGTATTGCACGCGATAACCATCGCCTTAACATCGTGTTCCAATAAAAAATCGACAATCTGCATCGAGAAATTTTCGATGGTCGCCTTAGATTTCGTCCCGTAAGGCACGCGCGCCGTGTCGCCGAAATAAATGATGTTCTCCATCGGCAGCCGCTCCATCAGCGCGCGTACATTGGTCAAACCGCCGATTCCCGAGTCAAAAACGCCGATGGGTCGCTGCCTGCCGATATTTTCCATCCTTTTTCCAATCTGTCCTAAACATACAATCCGCGTATTGTACACGCGCCGCTTTTTCTTGACAGCCGTTGCCGTCTGAAAGCAGAACGCGGATTTGGCTGTTATAATGCTCGGACAAGAAGCATCCGCCCCTCGGGTGCAAAGTTTGCAAAACCTGCAAAACTGCCCATAATACCCTAGACCTTACAACAAACCGTTTCCATGTCTGATTTACCCTCTATCTCCCGATTCCTTGCCGACGAAGCCGCCACACTCGATTTGGGTGCGGCGTGGTCTTCCCGTTTAAACGCACCGCTGGTCATTTACCTCGAAGGGGATTTGGGTGCGGGCAAAACCACGCTGACACGCGGCATCCTGCGCGGATTGGGTCATCAGGGCGCAGTCAAAAGCCCGACCTACGCCATCGTCGAATCTTATCCGCTGGAACGCTTCACCTTGCACCATTTCGACCTCTACCGCTTCTCGTTCCCCGAAGAATGGGAAGACGCGGGGCTTGACGAACTGTTTGCCGCAAACAGCGTCTGCCTGATCGAATGGCCGCAACAGGGAGGCGAATTTACCCCGCCCGCCGACATCACCGCAACATTGACACACGACGGCGGCGGCAGAAAATGCCTGCTGACCGCCCATACCGAACGAGGACGCGAAAGCCTGCCGCTATGACCAAACTGACACGAAGACAAATCATCCGCCGCACCGCCGGCACACTGTTCGCCCTAAGCCCCATCGCATCCGCCGTTGCCAAAACGGTACGCGCCCCGCAGTTTACCGCCGTACGGATATGGCCGTCGCACACCTACACCCGCCTGACGCTGGAAAGCACAACCGCGCTCAAATACCAACACTTCACGCTCGACAACCCGGGCAGGTTGGTCGTCGACATACAAAACGCGAACATCAATACCGTATTGCACGGACTGTCTCAGAAGGTTATGGCGGACGACCCCTTTATCCGCAATATACGCGCCGGTCAGAACACGCCCGACACCGTCCGCCTCGTCATCGATTTGAAACAGCCTTCCTACGCGCAAGTTTTTTCCCTCCCCCCCGTCGGCGGCTTTAAAAACCGCCTCGTCGTCGATCTCTATCCGCAAGGGATGGATGCCGACGATCCGATGATGGCGCTGCTCAACGGCAGCCTGAACAAAACCCTGCGCGGCTCTCCCGAAGCCGACCTCGCCCAAAACACCACGCCCCAACCCGGGCGCGGCAGAAACGGACGCAGACCCGTCATTATGATCGACCCCGGACACGGCGGCGAAGACCCCGGCGCCGTCAGCTCGGGCGGTTTGCAGGAAAAACACGTCGTCCTCTCCATCGCCCGCGAAACCAAAAAACAATTGGAAGCCTTGGGTTACAACGTCTTTATGACGCGCAACGAAGACGTGTTCATCCCCTTGGGCGTGCGTGTCGCCAAAGGGCGAGCACGGCGGGCGGACGTATTCGTCTCCATCCACGCCGACGCTTTCACCAGCCCCTCCGCGCGCGGCACAGGGGTTTATATGTTGAACACCAAAGGCGCGACCAGCTCCGCCGCCAAATTCTTAGAACAGACGCAAAACAATGCCGACGCGGTCGGCGGCGTACCGACCAGCGGCAACCGCAACGTCGATACCGCCCTGCTCGATATGACCCAAACCGCCACACTGCGCGACAGCCGCAAACTCGGCAAACTGGTGCTTGAAGAATTGGGCAGGCTCAACCATCTGCACAAAGGCAGGGTGGACGAAGCCAATTTCGCCGTTTTGCGCGCACCCGATATGCCGTCTATCCTGGTCGAAACCGCCTTCCTGTCCAACCCTGCCGAAGAGAAGCTGCTGGGCAGCGAATCCTTCCGCCGACAGTGCGCCCAATCCATTGCCTCGGGTGTCCAACGCTACATCAATACATCCGTATTGAAGCGGGGTTGATTGAAAAGGCGGTGTTTCAATATAGTTGTCGGATGAAGGCAGGCATAAACCTACTTCCGCCCCAAACCGCGTTTTTATGATGAAAGGTATGGATAAATTGAGATACCAACAGGATTTTTTAAATATCCGCTCCATTTTTACAGCCGGCGAACAAGAATACCTGACCGAATTGTCCGATCGGCTTCCTTTATCTGTTTTAACGGACTCCGTGCGTAATATTGAAGAAATCGGTATCGATTTTGTGTACAGTTCTGCCAAATTGGAAGGAAACACTTATAATCAATACGATACGCAGGCATTGCTTAAACTCGGGCAAACCGCAGGCGGGAAGTTATATTCGGATGCCGTAATGTTAATCAACCTGAGGGAAAGTTACCGGCACCTGCTGTCCGGTTTGGACAGCCCCGAGCCGTTTGACTGGTTGGATTTCTTAAAAACCACCCACAGCCTGATTTCCGAAAACTTACTGGAAAAAGGCTCCGGCGGCGTAGTCCGCCGCGACAGCGTTACCATAAGCGGGACAGACTACACCCCTTTATCTAACCCGCAAAGTTTGGATACGGAATTAAAATGGTTGCTTCAAGAAGCTCCCAAAATAGAAAATCCTTTCGACCGCGCCGTTTATCTCCATAATAATTTGGCGTATCTTCAATATTTTAAAGATTGCAATAAACGTACTGCCAGAAACTGCATGACCTTGTCGCTGATGCGCTCCGGTTTTTTTCCTTGCGTATTCTCCCCCGACAGTTATCCCGCCTATGCCGAGGCTGTCGTAGCCTATTACGAAACCGGCGATTACGGTTTATTCAAGAAATATTTTATTTCGGCATACGAAAATACCGTAAATAAGTACGGTCCCCAGCCTGATGTGGATATTTTCCGCAACTTCTCCCTTTAATTCCAAGGGGTTGTTATCCGTATCTTCCGCACGCGGCAAATGCGGCGGCAAAATGGACACGCCCCTCCCTTACCTTCGGTTATAGTGAATTAACAAAAACCAGTACAGCGTTGCCTCGCCTTAGCTCAAAGAGAACGATTCTCTAAGGTGCTCAAGCACCAAGTGAATCGGTTCCGTACTATTTGTACTGTCTGCGGCTTCGTCGCCTAATCCTGATTTTTGTTAATCCACTATAATATCGGCCGGATATTAAAAAAAGCCGTCTGAACATTTTTCAGACGGCATTTTTGTACACTTTCCTCAACGGTTCGATCCCTGCACCATATCAATCAGGAACAGGCGGCAATCGAGGTTGCCGTTATAAAGCGGAATTTTGCGTTTTGGCGACAGGCGCATGAATTTGGGCATTTCCCGATCTCCGGTAAACATTGCCGCCAACCAGCCTGCGTAATATTTCTTCAACCACGTCCCCAACTGCGGATAAAGCGCCTGCAAGACACGGACTTCCTCAAGGCGCACACCGTAGGGCGGATTGGACACCATAATGCCGCCCACGCCGTTCGGACGGACGGATTGCGCGTCGGCAACGCTGAAGGAAACGATGTCGTCCACCCCGGCACTGCGTGCGTTGGCCAATGCCGTCTGAATGATGCGGCGGTCGCTGTCGCTGCCCGAAATCGGTGCAAAAGCCGGTTTAACCTGCGCTTCGGCACGGCGGCGCAAATCCGACCACAGCGTTTTATCGAAATTTTGCAGTTTTTCAAAACCGAAACGGCGCATCATACCCGGCGCGCGGCGGGCGGCAATCCAAGCGGCTTCGATAGCAATCGTGCCGCTGCCGCAAAACGGGTCTTGAAACGGCTGCGTGCCGTCGTAGCCTGCCGAGAGCAGCAATCCGGCGGCAAGGTTTTCGCGCAGCGGGGCTTCGCCGGTATCGAGACGGTAGCCGCGTTTGAACAGGGCTTCGCCCGAAGTGTCGATGAAGATTTCGACATTGCGTTCGTCCAAAAAGGCGTGGATGCGAACATCGGGCGCGGCTTTGTCCACGCTCGGACGTGCGTCGTAAATGTCGCGGAAAGCGTCGCAGACGGCATCTTTGACGGTCAGTCCGACAAATTGGATGCTCTTAACGTTGGCACGCTTTGCCTCGACTTTGACTTTGAACGTCTGCTGTAAAGTAAACCAATTAAACCAGTTGATATTTTTGGCGAGTTTGTAGATGTCGCGCTCATTGCGGTATGTCCCTTTGGTCAGGCGCAGCAGGATACGGCTGGCAGTACGCGAATGCAGGTTGGCGGCGTAAACCTGTTCCAATCCGCCCCGGCAGGAAACGCCGCCGTCAAACACTTGTACATCGGTACAGCCGAGGCTTTCGAGTTCTTGAGATAAAACGGTCTCCAAGCCGCGCGGGCAGGTGGCGAAAAGTGTATATAAAGTATTCATAACGTGTCCTTTCCGGACGGATGTTCCGGCAATGGCGGATTGAAAGGTTTATTCGGCGGTAAATGCCGTCTGAAATGTCCGGCTGCCGATTGTAATGTCCGCCGTAAAATCGCGCCTGCCTTCGACACAGATGGGCAGGCGGATGCGTACTGCCTGCCAAGTCCCCGACGGTTGCCGCTCGAACATATAGCGGTTGAAACCCATATCCATATTTTTCATACTGAAGCTGATGCTGACCTGTTCCGTGCCGGCGGGCGCGTGTTCGATATAAATATCAAACGGTTTTTTGGTTGAAACGGCGGCGGCGCGGACGCGGCTTCCGTCCGGCAGCGTGCAACCCTCGGTCAAATCGCATTGCGCCGCCACAGCTTGCGGCTGCTGCGCCTGCCACCATTGCAACAAAACGAGCTTGACGGCGGCAAAGGCAATCAGCAGCAGTGCGGCAAGCAGTAATTTACGGTTTTTATTCATGATTCTTCCCTATTGTTTCATCCCTTACCACCACGTGCGCCCCCAATCCGAGCCATAGTTTTCCATAACGTGCAACCGTCTGTCCGTTTGCTGCAAGTACGAGCGGCACGGATACGCCCTGCCGCAGGGCTTCTGCCGCCTCTTGTGCCTGAACATCATCGCACACGCGCCAAACGACCGCATCCGCGCCCTTTTCCTGCGCCTGCCGCCATTGTTCGCGGGTCTGTACCATCATCCACACGCTGTCGGCGTGTTCGGGTCTGTCCTGCCATTGCGCCGCCTCCATCAAAACGTTCGCACCGCTTCCCTCTGCCGAACCCAAAGGCAGGACGCGGTACGCGCCCATACTGTTCTCACCGTACAAACCCGTTTTCAGGCTGCCGTACAAACGGCGCGGGACGGACAGCGAACGCAAAAGCGCGCCGTTGGCAGGCAGCATGGGGGCAACGGTAAAATCACCCGCCTTCTGCCAAGACCATTCCTGCCCTTCGCGGGATTGCGGTTCGCCCATCCATTGGTCGGGGTTTACCCATAGGAATTTCAGGCAGACGCGGGCGTGTTCGTAGGAATGGATTTTAGTCAGCCAAGGCGTGGCGGCGAGGATGCGGATGCCGAGTTCTTCTTCAAACTCGCGTTGCAAGGCTTGGAAGTCGGTTTCGCCCGCTTCGACCTTGCCGCCGGCAAATTCCCAATATCCGGCATAGGGTTTACCTTCGGGGCGGGAACTGAGCAGGTAGTCGCCGTCCCGGTTGAGCAGGATGCCGGCAACGACGCGGATAAGGGGTCGGGTGTCTTGGGTCATGGGAAGGGTTGGAGAAGGTCGTCTCAAAATCCGGAAAGGTCGGATTCGGGCATCCGACCTGCCAATGGGTACTGTTTTATTTTTCGGCAACGGCAAACGCCAATACGGTGTCTTCTTCGTCGCTCATGCTGAGGCTGACGCGGCTGATGCCTTGTTCCTCCAGCCATTTGGACAGGGCGGGGGCATAGAAAAATTCGGGTTTGCCCAATGCGTCGTGCCCGATGCCGATGTTGCGGAAGGAAACCGCGCCGCGTATGCCCGTACCGACGGCTTTGGCGAAGGCTTCTTTGGCGGCAAAGCGTTTGGCAAGGTAGTTGACGGGTTTGCCCGCCTGAGGGAATTCAAGCAGTTCTTCGGGGGTGAGGATGCGCTCGGCAAACGCCTGTCCGAACTTTTTGCTCAGGCGGACGATGCGCTTGAGGGAAACAATATCTGTGCCTATGCCGTAAATCATAATTTGCGCTCCTTCGCCCTTGGTTGCGGGTAGTGATGAATGTGATGATGAATGCCGTCAATTTCTTGGGGCGTTAAAATGGCGTGAATATCCACTTTTGGGGTTTTGTCGGTAACAATTTTCATTGTAACCTTTTGCATTTGAAATTCTAAAACATCGTGCCAATTATTTAATAAGGAGTTAAGGCATTTAATAATGAATTAAAGTTTGATTAAACCTGAATACCCGATTTTCAGAGCCAATACCAATAAAACAATAAAAATTAACATTTTAAAAAAATTTGGGCTAATCTTAGTCCTTAACCGAATTCCAACATACAATCCAATAACAGACAATACGGACAGTAAAAATATTAAACCGTATTCACTCTTATTTAATAACCAATACTGGTCTCTTAGCATATATATTTGAACAATTTTTGCCAAAAGATAGCATAGATTGCTTGATTTTGCGATACGATTTTTATTCTCTGTTTCGCTAAGCAAAAATATTAACAATATGGGAGACATGGCATTGGTTGAACCGCCGATGATGCCTGCCAAAAACCCAAAAAGAACCATATTCTTATTATTGGCAACTACTTGAATATTTTTTGCTTTTGCACATACATTTAAAATACCATTGACAGAATAATACAATGTAATGATTGCCATCAGTAAAAGCAGCCAAGACACTGGAAGTATCAAAAGCAACTTCACCCCCAAAATGCTGCCAACGACGCTGCCGATAGCAAGCAATTTATAGGTTTTTAAATAATAAACAATCTCTTGCCAAAAACCCTTTTTGTTATTGCTGCATAGAACCAACAAGCTCATTAACAGGCTTGGTAATGCCACCAAGGCAACAACCTTAGACAATGGCATGATAAAAGCCAATGCGGTTGTACCGAGCATCGGAAATCCCATGCCTGTAATTCCGTGCAGTATTGCGGCAGCAACAAAAACGATAGATTGCATTATTTCTTGCATAACCGTCCTTTATACAGTAATTCTTGCTCTAATATAATGCCTGTTTTTATCCGTATAATCAGTTCTGGCATGCAAGCCATTGACATTGTCAATAATAATCAAACCATCATCTTGTGCAGAAAATTCTTGAATATCACTCGCATTTTTTATAACATTTATAAGATAATCAAGTGCAAGTACCATTTCCTTTGATACTTTATTTCTATTTTCTTCAATACCTTTATAGATACAATCACTTCTAAATCTAATCATTTGAGTATTGACCGATAAGATATTACCCCATCTCACACCTTGTTTTTTATCAAATGATGCTGGTGTTTTAAATGGATATAAATTGCCCGTTAATGTTTTTAAGTGTTTTTTACCGGTTTCTGTTTTAGATAACTGATTGACAATATCTGATGAACTTAAAAATAGGGAATTACCTCCATCATTGGCTGATTTTACTACATACATAACCAAATAACTTTCCGGGTTTTCACTAAAAGATGAATCACTATGAAGTGGACATTCTCCAACATCTTCCGAGAAAGTTATATCATTATTTATTACATAGTCATCGCCGCGATATTTAATATCCCAAAATATAGATTTAAAACCATCGTCTTTGTGGTTTGTCAGCATTCCTAATTGAGATAGAAAGTCAAATAATTTCTTGTTTCTCCGGCTGTCATCAAGATGGTTTAGATTAAGACCGCGAACAATACAATACCCAATACTCTGTACTGTATTGTGAATTTCTTCTATCAAACTATTATTGTTTGCAGATAAAATATACTTTTGATTCATAACATACTCCTGTCGTGAAATGCCGTCTGAAACGGTTTGCCTGCCCTTACGGCAGCAGCCTTGCCCTGAACATCGCCTCCTTCATTTGGCGCACGGCCTCGGGCAATCCGAGGAAAAGTGCCTGCGAAATCAGCGAATGCCCGATGTTCAGTTCGCGGATGGCGAGGATTTGGGCGATGGGGGTAACGTTGTGTATGGTCAGTCCGTGTCCGGCGTTGACGACCAAGCCCAAATCGCTGGCAAAATGCGCGCCGTTTTGGATGCGCTCGAACTGCCTGATTTGTTCGGCGTGGCTGCGCGCGTCGGCATACGCGCCTGTGTGCAGCTCGACAACGGGCGCGCCGACATCACGGGCGGCTTGGATTTGCCTGTCGTCGGCATCGATAAACAAGGACACGCGTATGCCCGCGTCGGTCAGGATTTTGGTGAATTCGGCAATTTTGTCTTGTTGCGCCAATACGTCCAAGCCGCCTTCGGTCGTGATTTCCTGACGTTTTTCCGGCACGATGCACACGTCTTCCGGCATCACTTTAAGCGCGTTTTCGAGCATTTCTTCCGTCAACGCCATTTCAAGGTTCAGGCGCGTGCGGATGGCGTTTTTGACAGCAAACACGTCCGCGTCTTTGATGTGGCGGCGGTCTTCGCGCAGGTGCATGGTAATCAGGTCGGCACCGTGCGTTTCGGCAACCAGTGCCGCCTCCACGGGGCTGGGATAAGTCGTGCCGCGCGCATTGCGGACGGTAGCGATGTGGTCGATGTTGACACCTAAAAGCATAATCTTTCCTTTTATTTCTGCCTTCAGACGGCATTTGAAGCCGTGCCATCCGAAGTCGGGACGGTTTCCCGGGCGGTTTCTTTGCGGTCAAACTGCCGTATCTGTTCCAACACCTGCCGCGATTTCAGCCCCTCGGGCAACAGGTGGCGGATAAAAAGCCGTGTGATTTTCAATGCCTGTTGCAGGCTTTCGGCAGTGCGGAAACTGCCTTCGCGCAAATCGATCAGGCTCTGCCCGGGGGCGACAACGCCGGCGGCGTGCGGCGGTACGGCAAATCCTTTTCCGACGGGGAAGACGGCTGTTTCCGGGCGGACAAGGTATGTGCCGCCTGCCGCAATCGTCCCGCCGTCCCCGTCGCGGTTCAAATCGGGGGCAACGCCCAACAGGTTCAGCAGCCGCCACTCGAAACGGCGCAAGTCGTCGATATAAGCGGCTTTGCAGCACACCGCCTCCATCACTTCCGCCAACGCGTCGTATAACTCGGGCAACGGATCTTCGCGGACGGTCAACTTCAGCATCAACTCGTTCACATACAATCCGCTGAACAAAGCCCTACCCTGCGGCTGCGGCCACCCGCCTATCCATTCGGCGCGATGTAGGGTCTTCAACTCTTGCGAACCATACCAAGACGCACTCACCAGCACAAACGGCACCAACACGCCGCGCAATTCGCTCTGCCGTTTGCGCGCGCTTCTTGCCAAAAGTGCCACACGCCCGTAACGGCGGCTGAACGCTTCGACCCGCAGGCTGCTTTCGCGCCAGGGCGAGGAAGCCAACAGGAAGACGGGTTCGTGGTTGACTCGGTGTTCGGACATCATGCCTGAAATGCCGTCTGAACGCTGCCGCCGCTACAAAACGGCGGTCGGGTACGAACCGATGACTTTGACGAACGAAGCGCGTTCGCCCAAGCGTTCCAATGCCGTCTGAATCTGCGCGTCCCGGCGGTGTCCTTCGATGTCGATGAAGAACAGGTATTCCCACAAAACGGATTTACTCGGACGGCTCTCAAACTTGGTCATGGAAATACCCGACTCAGTCAGCGGTTGCAGCAGCGAGGCAACCGCGCCTGCCCGGTTGGGCGCGGAAACGGCCAGCGAAGTCTTGTCGCTGCCGCTTGCACCGGTTTCGTGATGTCCCATCACCAAGAAGCGCGTGGTGTTGTTCGGTTCGTCTTCGATGCACTCGGCAACCATATCGAGTCCGTAGATTTCCGCCGCCGTGCGTCCGGCGATGGCGGCAACCGTACCGTCGTCCGATTCGGCAACCAGCCTTGCGGCTTCGGCATTGCTGGACACGGCAATCCGTTCGGCGTTGGGCAGGTGTCTGCCCAACCAGTCGTTGCACTGCGCCAACGCCTGCGCGTGGGAAAAGACTTTGGCAATGCCTTCGGTGCTGCCGTTGTTTTTACGCAAAAGGTTGTGGTGGATGCGCAAAACGACTTCGCCGCACGCCTGCAACGCGGTAACGGCAAGCAAATCCAACGTGCGCCCGACCGAGCCTTCGGTCGAGTTTTCCACGGGCGCGACCAGATAATCCGCCTGACGGGTTTCAACCTGCTTGAAGCAGTTGTCTATGGTCGGACACGCCATGGTGTGCGCGGCGTGTCCGAAATGCTTGATCGCCGCCTGCTGGGTAAACGTGCCCTGCGGCCCCAGATAGGCGATGGTCAGCGGGCGTTCGACGGCGAGGCACTCGCTCATCACTTCCCGAAACAGGCGTGCTACCGATTCGTCGGGCAGCGGGCCTTTGTTCAAATCCTGAATGCGGCGCAACACGGCGACTTCGCGTTCGGGACGGTACACTGCGCCCGTGCCTTTCAGCTCGCCGATGGCGTGGGCGTGTTGCGCACGTTCGTTGAGCAGGCGCAGGATTTCGGCATCGATGGTGTCGATGGCGTTGCGGTGGGGAAGGAGGAGTTCGTCGATAGTTTGGGACATAATTTCGCCTGAACGGTGGTTTGCCGTGCATTCTAACATCAAATGCCGTCTGAAACGGTTTCAGACGGCATTTTCCGTTAAAGGTATTCGCTTTGCCCGTTTTCTTTCCACGCACGATGCGAGCAGAGCCACAAAAGCGCAATGCCGCAAGAGGTAGACGCGGTCATGGTTGCCGCCATCACGGTTGCCGAACCGTCGTGCAAGAAGGTCGCCGCCATACCCACCCCCGCGCCGATTAAAGATTGGAATACACCCAATACGGCGTTTGCGCTGCCGCCCTCTTCTTTGAAATAGGACATAAAACACGCCTGCGTGTTTGCACCGACCAAGCCCTGCGTACCGACGGAAAACATCACGCACGCGACCAGCAGCCAAAACGGGGGCAACCCGAAAAACAGCACGGCGGCGAGTTGGGACAGGTTGGCGGCAAACTGGACGACAATCCCCCACAGCAGGATGCTTTGCGGATGCACGCCGGTTTTGAGCCGCCACGCGGTAATACGGTTGAAAAACATCATCGTGATGATGTTGAGTGCAAACGCCCAAGCGTACTGGTGCGGCGTAACGTGGTAGAGCTGCTGGTACACGAAGGAAGATTCGGTCAGAAAGGCGAACATCGAACCGAAGCTGAATGCCTGAAAAAACAGATAACCCATCGCGGCACGGGTTTTCAATACGCGTTTGAACCGCCCAGCCACCAGCCCGAACACATCCCTGCCGATTTTGCCGCCGACGGCGGGCTTGGGCAGGAAATACTGTACCAAACCGAGCAGCACCAGCGAATACGCCGCCAGAAAAACAAAAATCGCCTGCCAGCCACCCAAGCCCTGCAACAATGCGCCGACCATGGGTGCGACCAGCGGCACAACCATCAAAATGATGCCGATAAGGGCAAACATCTGGGCGGCTTTGCGTCCGGAATAATAATCGCGCACCATTGCGCCGACGATGACCACAGTCATGCCCGCACCGAATGCCTGCACGACGCGCAGGTTGAGGAGCTGTTCGGCACTCGAAGCAAATACGATGGCGGCAACGGCAAGGCAGTAGACGGCCAGTCCGGTCAGCGCGACGGGTTTGCGCCCTTTGATGTCGGACACCGAACCGCCGACCACCTGTCCGAACGCCGTGCCGAACATAAACAAACTCAGGCTCTGTTCGATGCGGTGGACATCCGCGTTCAGCGACTGCGCCATTTCGGGAATCGCGGGCAGGTAGGCATCGATGGAAAACGGCATCAGCGTAACCAGCATCGCCATCAAAACCGCCATCAGTTTTTCGCTCATTTCAGGATAATGGGCAGAAGGCATAAATTCTCGTCCGATTCGCAAACAAACCGCCCGGCGGCGGAAAACACAATACGCGGAAACGGAAAATTTTAACACACCGGCACAAACAGGCGGCAACAAAAGCCCCGGCAAAACCGGACGAACCGGAACGATATAGTGGATTAACAAAAACCAGTACGGCGTTGCCTTGCCTTAGCTCAAAGAGAACGATTCTCTAAGGTGCTGAAGCACCAAGTGAATCGGTTCCGTACTATCTGTACTGTCTGCGGCTCGCCGCCTTGTCCTGATTTTTGTTAATCCACTATAAAATCCCGTCATTCCCGCGCAGGCGGGAATCCGGACATCCAACGCTGCAGCAATTTGTCGGAAATAACCGAAACTCAAAAAACCGGATGCCCGCCTGCGCGGGAATGACGATGCAAAGATGGTCGTTATTTCGGATAAATATCCGTCTTTTCGTTCCGGATACCCGCTTTCGCAGGAATGGAGATGGAAAGATTTCAGCCTATTCGGCAATCATCAAATACCGCTTCCCAACTTTATTTTTGATGCGACAGCCGGCCGGCAACCAAGGTGGCGGCGATGACGACAAACACGCCCAAGACGGACACGGGCGACAGGTGTTCGCCCAAAATCAAAACCGCCAGCAGCACGCCGACGACGGGTTCGAGCGAAATCAACAGTCCCGAAACGTTGGCAGGAACACGGCTCATCCCCTTGTTCCACAGCCAATAGGCGTACCAGCTGCACCCCACGCCCAAATACAGCAGCGACAATACCATTCCGACGCTCCAGTCCACGGTATAACTTTGCGCCAAAGCAAGCGAAAACGGCAGGCACATCAACGATGCGGCGGCAATGGAAACAGATGTGAATGCCGGTGCGCCGATGCGTGCAATCAGCCTTTGCGTCGGACGCATAGCGGCACAAAAGCCCGCGCCCGCCAACAACACCAGCAGGCAGCCGAACCAGCCGACTTCGCCGCCCTCTTCCGCACCGCCCGCCATCAGCAGCGCGACACCGGCAAATGCCGCCGCGCCGCATATCCAGTGGTAGGCACGCGCTTTGTCGTTGAAGAAAAAGTGTCCGACAAACACCATCAGCAGTGGCTCGAGTCCGACAATGACCGATGCGCTGGCGGCGGAAGTGTATTTCAACCCGACAAACTGAAGCAGCAGGGTCAGCACATAGTTGACGAACGACACAATCAGCAACGGCTTCCATTCCTCACGCGGAATCTTGCCGACATGACGGCGGCAGGCGGGCAGTGCAGGCAGCGCAGCAATCAGCAGGCGCACGCCGACCATCAATGCGGGATCGATGCCGCCATAGACATATTTGGCGGCAATAAACGAGCTGCTCCAGATAATCAGGGCAAGGATTTGGTAAAACATAGTGAGTGATAAAGTCAGATGGTCATACAAAAGTATAGCGGATGAACAAAAATCAGGACAAGGCGGCGAGCCGCAGACAGTACGGATAGTACGGAACCGATTCACTTGGTGCTTCAGCACCTTAGAGAATCGTTCTCTTTGAGCTAAGGCGAGGTAACGCCGTACTGGTTTTTGTTCATCCACTATAACAGCAACCCTGTCGCCGTCATTCCCGCAAAAGCGGGAATCCAGTCCGTTCAGTTTCGGTCATTTCCGATAAATGCCTGCTGCTTTTCATTTCTAGATTCCCACTTTCGTGGGAATGACGGCGGAAGGGTTTTGGTTTTTTCCGATAAATTCTTGAGGCATTGAAATTCCAAATTCCCGCCTGCGCGGGAATGACGATTCATAAGTTTCCCGAAATTCCAACATAACCGAAACCTGACAATAACCGTAGCAACTGAACCGTCATTCCCGCAAAAGCGGGAATCTAGAATCTCAGACTTTCAGATAATCTTTGAATATTGCTGTTGTTCTAAGGTCTGGATTCCCGCCTGCGCGGGAATGACGATTCATAAGTTTCCCGAAATTCCAACATAACCGAAACCTGACAGTAACCGTAGCAACTGAACCGTCATTCCCACGAAAGTGGGAATCTAGAATCTCAGACTTTCAGATAATCTTTGAATATTGCTGTTGTTCTAAGGTCTAGATTCCCGCCTGCGCGGGAATGACGAATCCATCCGCACGGAAACCTGCACCACGTCATTCCTACGAACCTACATCCCGTCATTCCCACAAGGACAGAAAACCAAAATCAGAAACCTAAAATCCCGTCATTCCCACGAAAGTGGGAATCTAGAAATGAAAAGCAACAGGCATTTATCGGAAATAACTGAAACCGAACAGACTAGATTCCCGCCTGCGCGGGAATGACGGCTGCAGATGCCCGACGGTCTTTATAGTGGATTAACAAAAATCAGGACAAGGCGACGAAGCCGCAGACAGTACAGATAGTACGGAACCGATTCACTTGGTGCTTCAGCACCTTAGAGAATCGTTCTCTTTGAGCTAAGGCGAGGCAACGCCGTACTGGTTTTTGTTAATCCGCTATAACAGCAACCTTGTCGCCGTCATTCCCGCAAAAGCGGGAATCCAGTCCGTTCAGTTTCGGTCATTTCCGATAAATTCCTGCTGCTTTTCATTTCTAGATTCCCACTTTCGTGGGAATGACGGCGGAAGGGTTTTGGTTTTTTCCGATAAATTCTTGAGGCATTGAAATTCTAGATTCCCGCCTGCGCGGGAATGACGATTCATAAGTTTCCCGAAATTCCAACATAACCGAAACCTGACAATAACCGTAGCAACTGAAACGTCATTCCCACCACTTTTCGTCATTCCCACAAGGACAGAAAACCAAAATCAGAAACCTAAAATCCCGTCATTCCCGCGCAGGCGGGAATCCAGTCCGTTCAGTTTCGGTCGTTTCCGATAAATTCCTGCTGCTTTTCATTTCTAGATTCCCACTTTCGTGGGAATGACGGCGGAAGGGTTTTGGTTTTTTCCGATAAATTCTTGAGGCATTGAAATTCCAGATTCCCGCCTGCGCGGGAATGACGGCTGCAGATGCCCGACGGTCTTTATAGCGGATTAACAAAAATCAGGACAAGGCGACGAAGCCGCAGACAGTACAAATAGTACGGAACCGATTCACTCGGTGCTTCAGCACCTTAGAGAATCGTTCTCTTTTTTGTTCATCCGCTACATTGTGTTGAAACATCGCCCCAAACCCGATATAATCCGCCCTTGAACCATCAGTGAAAATCGTTCTTTTTAATCAGTTAAACCGAATACGGAGTCGAAAATGAATCCAGCCCCCAAAAAACCTTCTCTTCTCTTCTCTTCTCTTCTCTTCTCTTCTCTTCTCTTCCGCAGCGCAGGCGGCAAGTGAAGACGGCAGCCGCAGCCCGTATTATGTGCAGGCGGATTTAGCCTACGCCGCCGAACGCATTACCCACGATTATCCGCAAGCAACCGGTGCAAACAACACAAGCACAGTAAGCGATTATTTCAGAAACATCCGTACGCATTCCATCCACCCTCGGGTGTCGGTCGGCTACGATTTCGGCGACTGGAGGATAGCGGCAGATTATGCCAGTTACAGAAAATGGAACGACAATAAATATTCCGTCAACACAAAAAATGTGCAGGTGAATAAAAGCAATGGCAACAGGCAAGACCTGAAGACGGAAAATCAGGAAAACGGTACATTCCACGCCGTCTCCTCGCTCGGCTTGTCCGCCGTTTACGATTTCAATACCGGTTCCCGCTTCAAACCCTATGCAGGCGTGCGCGTCGCCTACGGACATGTTAGACACAGCATCGATTCGACCAAAAAAACAACAAATGTTCTTACCGTCCCCACCAATATTCCTGGCGGAACACCTACGATTTATAATCAGGGAAGTACGCAAGACGCCTATCACGAAAGCCACAGCATCCGCCGCTTGGGTCTTGGTGTCGTCGCCGGTGTCGGTTTCGACATCACGCCCAAGCTGACTTTAGACACCGGATACCGCTACCACAACTGGGGACGCTTGGAAAACACCCGCTTCAAAACCCACGAAGTCTCATTGGGCGTGCGCTACCGCTTCTGATTCCCCGACACCGATGCCGTCTGAACCTTCAGACGGCATTTTTGATTCACCTGCCGTTTACAGACGCGGGGCGGGCGTGGAAATACCCGAACCGTCATTCCCGACAACACCGTAATCTTGAAACCCGTCATTCCCGCACAGGCGGGAATCCAGACCCCTGACGCGGCGGGAATCTATCGGAAATGACTGAAACCCCGAGATTCTAGATTCCCACTTCCGTGGGAATGACGATTCAGTTTCGTTCCGACAACACCGTAATCTTGAAACCCGTCATTTCCGACAACGCCGCAATCTTGAAATTCGTCATTCCCGCACAGGCGGGAATCCAGACCTGTCCGCACAGAAACTTATCGGATAAAAACAGTTGCCCAAACCCCGCGTTCTAGATTCCCACTTTCGTGGGAATGACGGGATGCAGGTTTCCGTATGGATGGATCCGTCATTCCCGACAACACCGCAATCTCGAAATTCGTCATTCCCGCGCAGGCGGGAATCCAGACCTCCGACGCGGCGGGAATCTATCGGAAATGACTGAAACCCCGCGTTCTAGATTCCCACTTCCGTGGGAATGACGGTTCAGTTGCGTTCCGACAACACCGCAATCTTGAAATTCGTCATTCCCGACAATACCGCAATCTCGAAATTCGTCATTCCCGCGCAGGCGGGAAGCCAGACCTCCGACGCGGCGGGAATCTATCGGAAATGACTGAAACCCCGAGATTCTAGATTCCCACTTCCGTGGGAATGACGGTTCAGTTGCGCTCCGACAACACCGTAATCTTAAAACCCGTCCGACAACACCGTAATCTTAAAACCCGTCATTCCCGCGCAGGCGGGAATCTAGACCTGTCCGCACAGAAACTTATCGGATAAAAACAGTTGCTCAAACCCCTCGTTCTAGATTCCCACTTTCGTGGGAATGACGTGGTGCAGGTTTCCGTATGGATGGATTCGTCATTCCCGCGCAGGCGGGAATCCAGACCCCTGACGCGGCGGGAATCTATCGGAAATGACTGAAACCCCGAGATTCTAGATTCCCACTTCCGTGGGAATGACGGTTCAGTTGCGTAGGACTGGGTCGTCGAAAGGGGCGGATTCGATGGATTCGATGAAAACGGTAGAAATGTGGGATTGATGGAAATGGCAGGCTGAAGCCCATCCTACAGCCCGCTGATTCCCCGGCACCGATGCCGTCTGAACCTTCAGACGGCATCCAAAACCCGGTATTTCAAGGCGGGCAGGCGGTTGCGGACGCTGTTCAGGCGGTTGGCATCGATGTCTGCCGTAACGATGCCTTCGCCTTCGGGTAATACGTCCAATACGTCGCCCCACGGATCGACAATCATGCTGTGTCCGAACGTGCGCCGTCCGTTTTCGTGCAAACCGCCCTGTGCCGCCGCCACGACGTAACATTGGTTTTCGACGGCACGCGCGCGCAGCAGCAGCTCCCAATGCGCCTTGCCCGTCGTGTGCGTAAACGCAGCGGGCAGCATCAATACGTCAAACGGCAGCTGGCGGCGGAAAAATTCGGGAAAGCGGACATCGTAACAAATGCCCGCCGCCACCGACACGCCTTCTGCCAACAAGTGCGGCACTTCCCGCCCGCGAGGATGGTATCGGCTTCGGCATAGCGTTCGCCCAAACCGGAAAAGCCGAAGAGGTGCATTTTGTGGTACAGCCCCGTCCGTTTGCCGTCGCGCCCGTACACCAATAAAGTATTCATGACCTTGCCCGCCTCGGGGCTTTGCAGCGGCACGGTTCCGCCGAACAGCACCACGCCGCATTCTTTCGCCGTTTCGCTCAATGCCGTCTGAAAGCGTCCGCCGCCCAAAGGCTCGGCAAGCGCGAGTTTGTCGGTATCGTTTGCGCCCATCAGCACCCAATATTCGGGCAGCAGCACCCAATCCACACCCTGCTCCGCCGCCCGTGCGACCAGGCGTTTCATGGCAGCGACGTTGGTTTCCGGCGACACGCCCGACACCATCTGCACGGCGGCAACTCTGATTTTGTCCATTTCTTCTCCTTTTTCCTGCCGACCTTGCGGCATATTCCGCCGATAGGCTACCATGACGGTACTTTGCGAAAACCGTTTACACAAATGCCCATTTTGAACCATATTGCCCTCATCGGTGTAGGGCTGATCGGCGGTTCGTTCGTTCTCGACCTCAAAAGGCAGGGACTCGTCCGCACCGTTACCGGTATCGACACCGACCGCGACAACCTCGAACGTGCATTGGAACGCGGCGTGATTGACCGGGCTTCCGTTGCCATCGACGCGGACAGCATCGGCGGTGCGGACTTGGTACTGATTGCCACGCCCGTCGCCACCGTTCCCGCCATTTTGACCGCGCTGCGCCCCGTTTTGCCGGAACACACTTGGATTTCCGATGTCGGCAGCACCAAATCTTCGGTCATCGAAGCCTTCCGCCGCTGTCTGCCCGACCGCCTGCACCGCTGCATCGCCGCCCACCCGATTGCCGGTTCGGACAGAAGCGGTGCGCAAGCCGCGCAGTTCGGGCTGTTCCGCCACAGAAAACTCATCATCACGCCACACGGCGGCGAACATTCAGACGGCATTGCCTTGATAGAAAACCTGTGGCACGCGGTCGGTGCGGAAATTTATACGATGGACGCGCAACGCCACGACGCGGTTTTCGCCGCCGTCTCCCATATGCCCCACCTGACCGCCTTCGCCTATGTCCACCAGATTCTCGACCACCCCGACGGACAGGAATATCTGAAATTCGCCGCCACGGGCTTTCGGGACTTCACCCGCATCGCCTCCGGTCATCCCGCCGTGTGGGCGGACATCTGCCTTGCCAACAAAGACAGCCTGCTGCAACTGGTTCAAGGCTTGGGCAAACAGTTGGACGTTTTGGCAGACATCCTGACCGCCGACGACCGCGAAGCCCTGTACCGCTATTTTGAAGAAGCCAAAACCACACGCGACCGCTGGCTGGACGGCAACTGACCGCCCTGCCGTCTGAAAAGCAAACCGCCCAGACCCGAAATCTGCGGCGGTTTGTCTCAACCGGGCCTGCCGTCCGAACGCGGACGAATCAGCCAAGGAATATACTTCCACGCATACACCAAAAGCGCGAGTGCAAACAAAACCGAAGAGGTGCGTATGCTGTGCGTGTAGGCAGTGCCGGAAGAAAATACGGCAACCATACGGACGGCGGTTGCCGCCATCATCAGCCAAAACGCAACGGGAACGGCTTTGGGCGGCGGATAAATCGGATTGCCCGTATGACCGAGCGCGGTACGCGCCATCATGCCCAAAGTCAGCACGCCGATACCGCCGACCCCGATCAGATGCACACCCAGATTGAGGAAAGCGGGTTTGAAATAAGACGCGCCGACCGCAATCAGCCCCAATCCGGTAAACAGATAGCCGGCAAACAGAATCCACAGCATCGGCTCTTTCAACACAGGCTTATACCACCAGCGGTACACCTGCACGGTAAAAATCACACCTGCCGCAAACGCGAAAGCCGCCGACAGCCAAGGCATCACGCCGTGCGCCATCAGCATGGCGGTCAGCATGGGCAGCCACAGCGAAGCCTGCGCCACCCATTTCGGACTGGGAATCTGCGGCACATTCAACCGTTTGGACGTAAAAAACGAAATAATCCGCGTACCAATCAGACCGATAAAACCCGACACCATCACCAAGCCCGACTGCAATCCGCTCAAGAGTCCGCCTAGGTTGCCGTTGTGCAGCTGGACGTGGAACGCCGCGTGCGTACCGCCCAAGACGAACAGCGCGAACACGGCAACATAATTGCGTTGATTCTGCGAACGGATAACGGGCAAAGCCATGCACACCGCGCCGTACCAGAAAAACAGCGTACCGAGTATGCCGCTTGCCGACGCACCCCAACCCGGGATAAAGGCGGCAATCCGCGCAGCCAGCCAAAAGATAGTCAAGCCGACCAGAACGCCGCCCCGCGTGGGCGGCTGCCCCGTCCAAGTGGCGACGGCGGTCAGCAGGAAGGCGATGACGACCAGTCCGGCATAACCCCAAATCATCTCATGCGCGTGCCAATAGAAACCGGACAGCTCGTGCGTTCCCGTGTAGCCGAAACCCCACAGCAATACGGACAATGCGCCGTACAGAGCCGCCAGTGAATAAAACGGGCGGAACGCCATTGCCCAAACGGGGTGCTTGGTAAATTTCATGTGTGTTCCTTGTTTATCATTAATATATTTGCCGCAAAACGGAATCATGCCGGCAAAAACGGTTCAACGGCGGGAAACAGCTCGCGTTCTTCAAAGCGCGCGTGATCGCGCAGGGTTGTGGCAAAAGCGGTATTCCACGCCGCGTTACCGTATTCGGGGCTTGCCATCATCTGCCGCAGTCGGGCGTGGTCTTTCTCGAAACGTTGTTTCAATTCGGGGGCGACATTCTGCCAAATTGGGGCAAACTTGGCTTCTTCTTCGCGAAAATGGGTTTCCAATTCGGAAAAATGCGGTTCGAGTTCGTCCCGATGCCGTTCTTCCGGCGTCCGCAACAGACGCACGCACAGGGAAAGCGAATGGTGGTGGTCACGCGAAAGCCCGATAAGGGCGGGATGTCGTTTCAACGGTTTCATGATTTTGAGTTACAATAACAAATTATCAAACGGTAGCGCGGATGTTTCAGACGGCATACCGCCGCAGACAGGCTGCATTCTACCGCCCCGACGGACAGGGTTTCAACCATTAAGGTATTGTCCGTGAACCTTAAACCGTACCGATAAGAATAACGATCCATACCGAGAAAATCATGTATTTGACACAACATACGGACTACGGGCTGCGCGTCCTTATCTACACTGCCATCAACGACGATGCGCTGGTCAACATCAGTACCATCGCCGTAACCTACGGCATTTCCAAAAGCCATCTGATGAAAGTCGTTACCGCGCTGGTCAAAGGCGGCTTCCTCCACAGCGTACGCGGAAAAGGCGGCGGGCTGAGGCTGGCCTCGCCGCCCGAACGCATCAATATCGGCGCGGTCGTCCGCCATCTCGAACCGATGCAGCTGGTCGAGTGCATGGGCGAGAACAACGAATGCCTGATTACACCGTCCTGCCGGCTGACGGGCATACTCGGCGGCGCGATGAAGTCGTTTTTCACGTATCTGGACGGTTTCACGCTCCAAGACCTGCTCAACAAGCCGACCTACGACCTGCTCTACGAACCGAGAATTCCGATTGCGGTGCAGTAATGCATCAAAATGCCGTTTCAAACGGATATTCCGACCGAGCGCGATACGCGCCGGCATTTCGGACTGCCGCCGGCAAGGCGCGCAATGCCGTCTGAACAGCCGATGCTTCAGACGGCATCGGTTTCCCTACAAACCGAACACCGCCGTATCGCCGCAACCTTGGCGCACCAATTCCGTGCCGTCGGTCATATCGACGACGGTGGTCGGCTCGGTTCCGCACCAGCCGCCGTCAATCACCAAATCGACGGCGTGTTCCAAACACTCGCGGATTTCATAAGGATCGGTCAATGGTTCGCCGTCTTCGGGCAGCATCAGGGTGCAGCTTAAAAGCGGTTCGCCCAATTCCCCCAGCAGGGCTTGTGCAATGGCATTATCGGGAATACGCAGCCCGATGGTTTTGCGTTTCGGGTGCAGCGTGCGCGCCGGCACATCCTTCGTCGCCTGTAAAATAAAAGTATAAGGCCCGGGTGTGGCGGCTTTAAGCTGACGAAACTGTACGTTGTCAATTTTGGCGTACGTGCCCAACTCGCTCAAATCGGCGCACATCAGGGTCAGGTGGTGTTTCAAATCGATTTTGCGGATGGAGAGTATGCGTTCCATCGCCGCCTTATCGCCGAGTTTGCAACCCAAGGCATAACAGGAATCGGTCGGATAAACGACCACGCCGCCTTTATTGACGATTTCGACCGCCTGCTTGATGAGGCGTTCTTGGGGGTTGTCGGGATGAATAGCGAAAAACTGTGCCATAGTTTGTGTCCTTATCGTCATGTTTTCCGTATTGTACGCCCGAAATTCAAAATCCCGTCATTTCCACAAAAACAGAAAATCCCGTCATTCCCGCGCAGGCGGGAATCCGGTTCGTTCGGTTTCGGTCATTTCCAACAAATCCCTGTCGCTTTGCGTTGCTGGTTTCCTGCTTTCGTAGAAATGGCGGCGGAGGGTTTCTGTTTTCCGACAAATATTTATGTTTACAGGATGAAATTCCACCGTCCGCACAAAAATGCAAGATAACAAAAAAATGAACAATGCCGTCTAAAATCCTCATCAGCCTAATCGGGCGTTTGGGGTTTCAGACGGCATTGTGCGGACTCGTCCCTTTTTTGGCTACAAGATGCCGACAAGTTCGGCAGTGTCGCAGGCAATCATCAGTTCTTCATTGGTCGGGACAACCAAAACAGCCGGAGAAGAATCGGTCGGGCTGATAATACCCGAATTGCCGTAGCGTTTTTCCATATTGGCTTTGGTGTCGATGTGCAGACCCAAGAAATCAAGATAGGAAACGGTTTTGGCACGGATATTACGCGAGTTTTCGCCGATACCGCCGGTGAACACGAGTGCGTCAACGCCGCCGCAGCCCACAGCCATCGAAGCGATGTATTTGGCGAGGCGGTAGGTCATAACTTCGAGGGCGAGGCGCGCGCCTTCGTGGCCTTCGTCGGCGGCGATTTCGAGGGTGCGGCAGTCGTTGGAGAGTTCGGAAATACCGAGCAAGCCTGATTTTTTATTCAGCATTTCATCAACTTGTGCAACATCCAAACCGGCGTGTGAAGTCAGATAGCTGTATACGCCCGGGTCGATATCGCCGCAGCGCGTACCCATTACCAAACCTTCGATCGGCGTGAAACCCATACTGGTATCGACGGATTTGCCGTTTTTGATGGCGGTAATGGATGCGCCGTTGCCTAAGTGGGCAATAATCATGCGGATGTCTTCCAGAGGTTTGCCCAAGATGCATGCGGCTTCAGGGGCAACGTAACGCATACTGGTGCCGTGGAAACCGTAGCGGCGGAAAGCGTATTTTTTACGCAACTCGCGCGGCACGGCATAAGTGTAGGCACGCTCCGGCATGGTTTGGTGGAACGAAGTATCCATCACGCCGACATTGGGCAGACCGGGGAAATGTTCCTGTGCGGCGAGGATGCCGCTGATGTTGGCGGGGTTGTGCAGCGGCGCAAGCGGAATGCAGGCATTGAGTTCGTCCATTACGGCCTGGTCGATCAAAACAGACTCGCTGTATTTTTCGCCGCCGTGGGCGATGCGGTGGCCGACGGCTTGAATGCGGTCGTGCAGTTCGTGTTTTTCCAGTTCGTTCAACAGCATACCCACCGCGCCGGCGTGGCAGTTCCGGCCGCTCAGGGGAACTTGGCGTTTGTTGCCGTCTTTGCTGAACGTAATGACGGCTTCGGGCGTGGTCAGGCGTTCGCCGAGGCAGCTTAGGACGACGCTGCCGCTTTTGCGGTCGATAACGGCACCTTTGAGCGATGAACTGCCGCAGTTCAGAACAAGAATGAGTTGGTCGGACATGATGTTTCTCCTTGTAGTTTGTGGTTGTTTTTTGGTGTGGGGTCGTCTGAAAAAGGATGGGCGTTGGGCGGAGTGTGTTTCAGACGGCCTCTTTGGGCAAAGCGTATGCCGCATTTTCTATCGTTATTCCGTCCCCGCCTACGCGAGGACAGGCTGTGGCGGGAATCCAGAATGTAGAACTCACGAAACCTGTTTTCCCCTACCAATCCTCCATATTGACAGGTCTAGATTCCCGCCTGCGCGGGAATGACGGTAATACGGGAAGCTGTCTTTTATCGGGGTTTCCGTGTTCTTCCTTGTGATTTGCCGCCTTCCGCCACAGGGCAAGGGAAAGGAATGGTCAGTGATTTGATGTTTACTTGTTTTTCAGACGACCTGTTTATGGCTCGCGGGCAAACCCATGCTACGTCAATTTAAAAACAATCTTCCGGCACCCTGACCCAACCTTCCATCATCACGCGTGCGCTGCGGCTCATAACCGCTTTGGTGGCCGTCCATTGTCCGTCCTGACATTCGGCGGCTGCACCGACGCGCAATGTGCCGGAAGGATGCCCGAAGCGCACTTCTTTACGCGTTCCGCCGCCTGCGGCAAGGTTGACCAGCGTACCGGGCACGGCGGCGGCGGTCGCAATGGCAACAGAGGCGGTACCCATCATCGCGTGGTGCAATTTGCCCATGCTCAGGGCGCGTACCAGCAAATCGATGTCGGCGGCATTCACGGTTTTGCCACTGGAGGCGGTGTAATCGGCGGCGGGCGCGACGAAGGCGACTTTCGGCGTGTGCGCGCGGGCGGCAGCTTCGGATACGTCGCTGATCAGACCCATTTTCAGCGCACCGTAAGCGCGGATTTTCTCGAATTTTTCCAAAGCTGCGGCATCGTTGTTGATGTCGTCTTGCAACTCTTTGCCCGTGTAGCCCAAGTCGGCGGCATTCAGGAAAACGGTCGGAATGCCCGCGTTGATGAGCGTGGCTTTCAAACGGCCTATATTCGGCACATCAATTTCATCGACCAAATTGCCGGTTGGGAACATACTGCCTTCGCCGTCGGCTGGATCAAGAAATTCGATTTGTACTTCGGCTGCCGGGAACGTTACGCCGTCGAGCTCAAAATCGCCTGTTTCCAAAACTGCGCCGTTTTGCATCGGTACATGGGCAATAATGGTTTTGCCGATGTTTTTCTGCCAGATTTTGACTGTGCAGATGCCGTCTGAAGGAATCTTGCCTTTATCGACCAAGCCTTGCTCGATGGCAAATGCGCCCACGGCGGCGGTGAGGTTGCCGCAGTTGCCACTCCAATCGACAAAAGGTTTGTCGATGGAAACTTGCCCGAAAAGGTAATCGACATCGTGATCGGCGCGTTCGGACTTGTCCAAAATCACCGCCTTGCTGGTGGACGAGCTGGCGTTGCCCAAACCGTCTATCTGCTTGCCGTAGGGATCCGGGCTGCCGAGTACGCGCAAGAGGATTTTGTCGCGTGCGCTTCCCGCTTCCCGCGCCGCCTCGGGCAGGTCGGAACGTTTGAAAAACACGCCTTTTGATGTACCGCCACGGTAGTAAACGGCGGGAATTTTAATTTGCGGCATTTCTAGATTCTCCTTATGTAGCGTGGGCTCTGCCCACGATTTTTATAGTGGATTAGGCTGCCACTCCGACCAAAGCCGTTTGATTCCGCAAACTGTCGGGGTTCGCCCCAATCTACGGCTACTGTGTTGTGATACGGCAGATTATTAAACCCCGTCATTCCCGCGCAGGCGGGAATCCAGATTTATCCGCACAGAAACTCATCGGATAAAAAGGTTTCCTCAATTCCACTTTCTGGATTCCCGCCTGCGCGGGAATGACGATTTACAGTATAGTGGATTAAATTTATAGTGGATTAACAAAAACCAGTACAGCGTTGGCTCGCCTTAGCTCAAAGAGAACGATTCTCTAAGGTGCTGAAGCACCAAGTGAATCGGTTCCGTACTATCTGTACTGTCTGCGGCTTCGCCGCCTTGTCCCGATTTTTGTTAATCCTCTATACCATGTCAATTCAGCCTTTATTTCGCGGGCAAAGCCCACGCTACACCCACTTTCCAGAAGTACATTAGGCTGCCACTCCGACCAAAGCCGTTTGATTCCGCAAACTGTCGGGGTGCGCCACAATCTACGGCTACTGTGTTGTGATACGGCAAATTATTAAACCCCGTCATTCCCGCGCAGGCGGGAATCCAGATTTGTCCGCACAGAAACTCATCGGATAAATAAGGTTTCCTCAATTCCACTTTCTGGATTCCCGCCTGCGCGGGAATGACGATTTACAGTAGATGCCTGCCATATCGAGAATTACGTGAATGAGCAAAATGTTGAACCCGACCCACGCTACGTCTTGCTTTTCAGACGACCTCTAAGCCGCGTTCCCTTCCAAAAAATCCTGTGCAAACCGTTGCAATACGCCACCGGCTTCATATACCAACACTTCTTCTGCGGTATCGAGGCGGCAGGTAATGGGGACTTCGACGGTCTCGCCGTTTTTACGGTGAATCACAAGGGTCAGGTCGCAGCGCGGTGTGCGTTCGCCGACAACGTCGTAGGTTTCCGTACCGTCCAGTTGCAGGGTGTGGCGGTTGGTACCCGGTTTGAACTGCAGCGGCAACACGCCCATACCGATCAAGTTGGTGCGGTGGATACGCTCGAAGCCTTCGGCAACAATCGCTTCCACGCCGGCGAGGCGTACGCCTTTTGCAGCCCAGTCGCGGCTTGAGCCTTGACCGTAGTCCGCGCCGGCAATGATGATGAGCGGCTGTTTGCGGTTCATATAGGTTTCGATGGCTTCCCACATGCGCATGGTTTGGCCTTCGGGTTCAACGCGTGCCAGCGAACCTTGGCGTACGCTGCCGTCTTCGTTTCTCACCATTTCGTTAAACAGTTTCGGATTGGCGAAGGTTGCGCGTTGGGCGGTCAAGTGGTCGCCACGGTGGGTTGCGTAAGAGTTGAAGTCTTCTTCAGGCAAACCCATTTTTGCCAAATATTCGCCTGCGGCACTGCTTGCCAAAATCGCATTGGATGGCGAGAGATGGTCGGTGGTGATGTTGTCGGGCAAAATCGCCAGCGGACGCATACCGCTTAATGTGCGTTCCCCTGCCAGTGCGCCTTCCCAGTAAGGTGGGCGGCGGATATAGGTAGACATTGGACGCCAGTCGTACAGCGGGCTTGGTGCTTTTTGCGCTGTGCCGGTGTCGAACATCGGGATATAAACGTCGCGAAATTGCTGCGGTTTCACATATTCGGCAACGATGGCATCGATTTCTTCATCGGTAGGCCAAATGTCTTTCAGGCGGATTTCTTTGCCGTCTGCAACGCCGAGTACGTCGTTTTCAATATCGAAACGGATGCTGCCTGCCAGCGCGTAGGCAACGACCAACGGAGGCGAAGCGAGGAAAGCCTGTTTCGCATACGGATGGATACGGCCGTCAAAGTTGCGGTTGCCTGACAATACGGCGGTGGCGTACAAATCGCGGTCGATGATTTCTTTCTGGATTTTCGGATCCAGCGCGCCGCTCATGCCGTTACAGGTGGTACATGCGAAGGCAACGATACCGAAGCCGAGTTTTTCCATTTCGGGCAGCAGATCTGCTTCTTTCAAATAGATTTCGGCTACTTTTGAACCCGGGGCAAACGAAGATTTCACCCAAGGTTTGCGTTGCAAGCCGAGGCGGTTGGCATTGCGTGCCAACAGCGCGGCGGCGACAACGTTGCGCGGATTGGAAGTATTGGTACAGGAAGTAATCGCGGCAATAATCACTGCACCGTCAGGCATTTGGCCGTCTGAAGGCTCTTCGTAAGGTTTAGCCAAGCCTTTGCCGGCCAAATCGGCGGTCGCAAAACGCGCGTGCGGGTTGCTCGGGCCTGCCATATTGCGCGTTACGCTGCTCAAATCAAATTTCAAAACGCGCGGATAAACGGCGGTTTTCAAGGCATCTGCCCACAAGCCTGCGGTTTTGGCGTAGGTTTCCACCAATTTCACCTGCGCGTCGTCGCGTCCGGTCAGTTTCAAATAATCAATGGTTTGCTCATCAATAGCGAACATCGCGGCAGTCGCGCCGAACTCCGGCGTCATGTTGGAAATGGTCGCGCGGTCGCCGATAGACAGGCTTCTCGCGCCCTCGCCGAAGAATTCGACAAACGCCCCGACCACGCGTTCTTTGCGCAGAAACTCGGTCAGTGCCAACACAATATCCGTCGCCGTAATGCCCGCCTTCCGTTTGCCGTTCAGCTCAACGCCGACAATATCGGGCAGGCGCATCATGGACGCGCGTCCCAGCATTACGGTTTCCGCTTCCAATCCGCCCACGCCCACGGAAATCACGCCCAGCGCATCGACGTGTGGCGTGTGCGAATCCGTGCCGACGCAGGTATCGGGGAAAGCCACGCCGTTTTTGACTTGGACGACGGGCGACATTTTTTCTAGATTGATTTGGTGCATGATGCCGTTGCCCGCCGGAATCACGTCCACATTTTCAAAAGCGGTTTTTGTCCAGTTGATGAAGTGGAAACGGTCTTCGTTACGTCTGTCTTCGATTTCGCGGTTTTTGCGGAACGCATCGGGGTCGTAGCCGCCGCATTCCACCGCCAGCGAGTGGTCGACGATGAGCTGGGTTTGCACCACCGGATTCACTTTGGCAGGATCGCCGCCTTTTTCGGCAATCGCATCGCGCAGACCTGCCAAATCCACCAACGCGGTCTGCCCCAGAATATCGTGGCACACCACCCGCGCCGGATACCAAGGAAAGTCGATTTCCTGTTTTCCCTCAATCAGCTGACCCAGCCAGCTTTGCAGCGTCGGCAAATCGACTTTGTCCGCGCGGTTGACCAAATTCTCCGCCAAAATGCGGCTCGTGTAAGGCAGCTTGTCGTAAGAGCCGGGTTTGATGCCCTCACACGCCGCACGCGCGTCGTAGTATTCCAAATCCGTACCGGGCAGCGGTTTGCGGTAACGTTGGTTGGCAGCCATGTCGGTTCTCCTGTGGATCTGTTTTTCTTGTGGTTTGAGGTTTCAGCCGACGTTTTGAAGGGGTCGTCTGAAAGGGTTTAAAACATCGAAACAATCATCTGATACAGCGGATTTCTCTCGTCTATCAACAATTTCACAGCCATCGAAATGCTGATGACAATCAGCAGCGGCTTAATCAGCTTCGAACCGAAGCGGACGGCAAATCTCGCACCTAAATTCGCACCGACAAACGCACCGACCGCCATCGTTGCCGCAATCGGGAAAATAATCGAACCGTGCAGCAGGAATACCGATAGCGAACCAAGATTGCAGGCAACGTTCGCCAATTTGGTGTAAGACATCGCGTTCAACAGCTTGCAGCCGAGCAAAACAATAAAGGCAATCAGAAAAAACGAGCCGACACCCGGTCCGAACACACCGTCGTAAAAACCCAAAAGTGGTGCAACCGTCAGACCGAACAGAAAAAAAAGACATTCTGGCTTTGCCTTCCTTACTGCCGTCGAGCTTGGGCGAAAACACAAAATACAGCGCGACAAATATCAACAAAACCGGCACGACCGCCAGCAGAATATCTTTGGAAACCAAGCTGACCGATAATGCACCGACCACGCCGCCTGCAAACGATGCTGCCGCAATCGGGAGACCTTTCTTCCAATCAATCAAACCTTTGCGTGCAAAAGAAACCGTAGCCGAAAACGTAGCAGCGGCTGCTTGCAGCTTGTTGGTGGCAATTGCCGACACGGGAGGAATACCTGCCAACAAGAGTGCAGGCAGCGTAATCAAACCACCCCCACCCGCAATCGCATCGATAAATCCGGCAATCATCGCAACCAAACCCAAAGCGAGTATTATGTATAAATCTTCCATGTTTCTTATCCTGTTACTTGCACCAATACAGGATTATCTTCTTCTATTAGGTTAAATTTTTAAACTTATTTCAGACAACCTTTCCAATCAGGCAAGGTCGTCTGAAATCCTCAGCTTTGCATACCGAAATTAAAGAACAAACTGCTATTGCATTCTTCAATTATCGTTCTTCAATCTCCACAAACGCCAAATCTTCAGGGCCTGTGTAGTTTGCGCTCGGACGGATGATTTTGCCGTCTTTGCGTTGCTCAAGAACGTGTGCGCTCCAACCGGTTGTACGGGAAATTACGAACAGCGGTGTGAACATAGCGGTCGGTACGCCCAATTTTTGGTAGGAAACGGCAGAGAACCAGTCCAGATTCGGGAACATTTTTTTCTCTTCCCACATCACGCTTTCCAAACGTTCGGCAATGTCAAAGAGGCGCATATCGCCGGTTTCTTTGCTCAAACCGCGTGCCACTTCTTTAATGACAACGTTGCGAGGGTCGGAAATGGTGTACACCGGATGACCGAAACCGATCACGATTTCTTTGCGGCCGATGCGTTCGCGGATGTCGGCTTCAGCTTCGTCGGCATTGCGGTAGCGTTTTTGAATATCGTAAGCCACTTCGTTCGCGCCGCCGTGTTTCGGACCTTTCAACGCGCCGATTGCTCCGGTAATGCTGGAGTACATATCAGAGCCTGTACCGGCGATCACGCGGGCGGTAAAGGTAGAAGCGTTGAACTCGTGTTCGGCATACAGAATCAGTGAAACGTGCATGGCTTTGATGTGTGATTCGCTTGGGCGTTTGCCGTGCAACAGTTGCAGGAAATGACCGCCGATGGTCTCTTCGTCGCTTTCAACCTCAATGCGTTTGCCGTTGTGCGAATATTGATACCAGTACAAGAGGATGCTGCCGAGGCTGGCGATCAGTTTGTCGGCGATGTCGCGCGCTTCACTTTCCGGATGGCTTTCACGTTCAGGATGAACGCAGCCCAGCATGGATACGCCGGTACGCATTACGTCCATCGGATGGGTATGTGCAGGCAGGCTTTCCAAAACTTTAATCACACGGATAGGCAGGCCGCGCATGGATTTGAGCTTGGTTTTATAAGCGGCCAGCTCGAATTTGTTGGGCAGATGGCCGTGAATCAGCAGGTGGGCGACTTCTTCAAACTCGCATTTTTGTGCCAAATCCAGAATGTCGTAACCGCGATAGCTCAAATCGTTGCCGGTACGGCCAACGGTACACAAAGCGGTATTACCGGCCGCAACGCCAGAAAGCGCAACGGATTTTTTAGGTTTGAGGGTCGGGGTTTGAGTAGTTTCAGTCATGGTATTTCTCCTTTGTGTTTTTATGGGTTTCGGGTTTTCAGACGACCGATGCGGATTTGTTGAAAGGCAGTCTGAAAGCGGTAAATCATTTTTGAAACAATTTATCCAGTTTTTGCTCGAAGGCATGATAGTTCAGATGCTCGTACAGCTCGGCACGGGTTTGCATACTGTCCACCACCGCCGCCTGAGTGCCATCGCGCATAATCGCTTCGTAAACATTCAGAGCGGCTTTGCTTGCTGCACGGAACGATGACAGCGGATACAGCACCAGCGACACGCCGTTTTCAGCCAGCTCGCTTTGGGTATAAAGCGGAGTGGAACCAAACTCGGTAATGTTCGCCAACACGGGCACTTTCACCGCATCTGCAAATTGGCGGTACATGTTCAAATCGGTCATGGCTTCAGGGAAAATCATGTCCGCACCGGCTTCGACACAAGCTTCGGCGCGTTCGATAGCGGCATCCAAACCTTCTACCGCCAGCGCATCGGTACGCGCCATAATCACGAAGTTCTCATCAACGCGCGCATCTACGGCAGCTTTGATACGGTCGACCATTTCATCTTTAGATACAATGGCTTTGTTCGGACGGTGGCCGCAGCGTTTTTGCGCTACCTGATCTTCGATGTGAACCGCTGCAACACCGGCGCGTTCAAAGTTGCGAATGGTACGGGCAATATTGAATGCACCGCCCCAACCCACATCGATGTCCACCAGCAGAGGCGTATCCACGTTGTCCGTAATGCGTCGTGCGTCGATCAGCACATCTTCCATTGTGGTAATGCCCAAATCAGGGATACCGCAAGAACAGGCTGCCACGCCGCCGCCGGACAGATAGATGGCTTTGAAACCGCTTTGGGTGGCCAATCGTGCAAAATAAGCATTGACGCAACCGGCGACGGCAAGCGGATTCGATTCTTTCACGGCTTGGCGGAAACGTGCTCCGGCAGAGTGTTGACTCATCATATTTCTCCTTTATAGACTTTTTTTCAGTATGGACAGGCTTCCATCACATTCGGACGGCAAAACACAGCCATCCGACGCGTCGGGCATCCCAATCCAATCATTAAAAATATATGGGAACAATTATCTTATTGATATTTAAAACGAATCAAAGAAAAACAGCAGACCGTTCGGAATTATGCGGCAAAACCGCAGACAAGAAGAAAACAAGGGGATTATTCAGAAAAGGGGAAAACATCTGAATTGGTTTCATAGTAATGTTCCTTTGTAGTATTGTGTAGTTTTATTTTTCGCTAATCTAAAACACAAGACTGAAAATGTCAAACATTTTTAAGGAGACTCATTACATAATTTTAATATTTTATTTTAATTCCATGATTAAACTAGATTAATTTTGAATTATTTGTTTCAATAAAATTGTCAGGAAATCAAGAAAAATTTTTGATAATCAAAATCCTGAAAACTTATAAAATATTTTATACATAAAAACAATGTATTATTTTTAAGCAATCCGATGTATTTTATTATGTATTTGATTTTTATTTAATTTAATAAAAATTAAATATACCGGCAAACAAAATGCCGTCTGAAAACCTTTCAGACGGCATTTTTAATATCGAATCAATCAGCCCAAATACCAGAATTTCAGTGCCCACAATACGGCAACAATCCATACCATAGGCGGAACGTCTTTGGTGCGGCGGCATAAAAGTTTAACCACGGCATAACTGATGAAGCCGAAAGCGATGCCGTCTGCAATCGAATAGGTAAACGGCATGAAGACAATGGTCAGGAATGCGGGTGCGGCTTCCGTCATATCGTCCCAATCGATGTCCCTCGCACTGCGGAGCATCTGCGTGCCGACATAAAGCAGGGCGGGCGCGGTGGCAAAAGCGGGAACACTTTTCGCCAAAGGTGAAAACATCAGGCAGGCGAGCATCAATACGCCGACGGTAACCGCCGTCAGACCTGTCCGCCCGCCTGCCGATACGCCCGCCGCACTTTCCACATAAGGCGTGGTTGAAGAAGTACCCAAAGCCGCACCTGCCACAATAGCGGTAGAGTCTGCAAGCAGTGCGCGTTTCAGGCGGGGCAGCTTACCGTCCACCAGCAGTCCGGCACGATGCGATACACCGACCAGTGTTCCGGTACTGTCGAACAGATCGACTAGGAAAAAGACGAAAATCACGCTGACCATGCTGACGGTAAACAACCCTTTAAAATCCATCTGCATAAAAGTCGGCGCAATGCTCGGCACTTCGCCGATGATGCCGTGAAATTCGTTCAAACCCATCAGGCTGGCAATGACGGTAATCGTCAAAATGGTGATGATGATTGCGCCTTGAACGCGGAAATGTCCCAATACGACCACCATGGCAAAACCGAACAGTGCCAACAACGCGGACGGCTGATGAATATCGCCCAAGCCGACCAAGGTTGCCGGATTGGCAACGATAATGCCTGCGCCTTTCAGGGAAATCAGTGCCAAAAACAAACCGATACCGGCAGCAATCGACATTTTCAAACCCATAGGCAGTGCGTTGACCAGCATTTCCCTGACTTTAAAAAAGCTGAACAGGATGAAAATCAGACCGGAGATGAACACCGCACCCAACGCAACCTGCCAAGGCACGCCCATACCCTTAACGACGGCAAAGGTGAAATAGGCATTCAGCCCCATCCCCGGTGCGAGTGCAATCGGATAGTTGCCGACAAAACCCATAACAAAACAGCCGATGGCAGACGCGATACAGGTAGCGACGAATACCGCCCCCATATCCATGCCGGTCTCGCCCAAAATCAGAGGGTTGACGATAACGATGTAGCACATCGTCAAAAAAGTTGTCAAACCCGCCATCAACTCGGTACGCACCGTCGTACCGTTTGCCTTCAGCTTAAAAATCCCGTCCAACAGTGTTTGTTTTGAAGTGTCCATATCTGAAAGTCTGTATCAAGTGGAAAAATCTGAATCCGCCGACCGCAAACCGTACGAAATTGCAACATCTTGAAAAACATACCTCCCAAACCGGACAAACCGATTCGGGAGGCAGCAGGTTTACGGGCAAACAGCACATTATTTGTCTGAATTGTGTTGACGACGCAAAATCGCAGGGATTTCAAAGTCGTCAAGTACGGACTGATTGTCGAAATCCGCAGCGGTAAGGTTCATCGTGCGGATACCGCGATTGGTGCGGATCATACCTTCGACATTGTGGCTTTGCTCCTGTTTGGACGGAGCAACCGCTTCTACCTCCCTTGCCGGAACAAAATCGACCGCGCCTTTTTCTTTCAGACCGGTAGCGATAATGGTAATCCGGATGGCATCTTCGCTCATGGTCTCGTCTTCAGCCGCACCGAATTTGCATTCCAAATCGGGATGCGCGCTTTGGTTGACGATTTTCATGACTTCGGACAACTCGGACATTTTCAAGCAACCCGGAGCAGTCGTAATATTGACCAGCACACCGCGCGCTCCGTCCAAGGTTACATCGTCCAGCAGCGGACTGGAAATGGCCTGGTCGGTCGCCATACGCGCACGGTCGATACCTTGGGCATAACCCGAACCCATCATAGCGATACCGCGGTTGCTCATCACGGTTTTCACGTCGGCAAAGTCGAGGTTGATGATTTCGCTCGGGCAAGTTACCACTTCGGAAATGCCTGCGACCGCATCGCGCAATACATTGTCGGCGGCACGGAAGGCTTCGCGCATCGTTACGTCTTCACCCAATGCAGTCATCAGTTTGTCGTTCGGGATGATGATCAGCGAATCGACGTGTTCTTTCAACTGTTCCAACCCTGCCTGTGCGACATGGACGCGCTTACCTTCATATGCGAACGGTCGGGTAACCACGGCAACGGTCAGAATGCCCAAAGACTTGGCAATCTCAGCAACAACCGGCGCGGAACCGGTACCGGTACCGCCGCCCATACCGGTCGTGATAAACAGCATATTCGCACCGCGAATGGCTTCTTCAATGGCTTCCCGGTCTTCCTGGGCTGCCGCACGGCCGATATCGGGATTCGCGCCCGCGCCCAAACCGCGTGTCAGATTCGTACCCAACTGGATTCTCTTCGCCGCATGGTTTTTTGCCAGAGACTGCGCATCCGTATTGGCACTGATAAACTCCACACCGCGCACATTGTTGGCAACCATGTTATTGATTGCATTGCAACCGCCGCCGCCCAAGCCGATTACTTTAATCACCGCAGGGCTGACTGCCGATTCTGCCACGTCGTAAACAAATTCCATTCAAAAACTCCTGCTCGCCCCATTCAGAGGACGGTTTAAATAAATTATTATTCATTATATAAGAAGTATCTTGCTGCTGGCAAAATACTTCTCACCTGTCAAACGGCAATCCACCTGTTCAGAAGCTGTTTTCAATCCACCGTTTCAATCTTGCCAACAAACCGCCGCCCCCTTCCCTCTCTTGCACTGCACCGTTTTCCAGCTGCGGCAAGTTTCCTTCCAGCTTGCATGCTGCATGAAGCAGCCCGATGGCGGTAGAAAAGCGCGGTGTGCGGACGCGGTCGGACAAACCGCCCATTTCTTGGGGTGCACCGGTGCGTACAGGCAGATCGAAGATTTTTTCGGCAAATTCCACAATCCCGGTCATCATGGACACACCGCCGGTCAGAACGATACCCGCATTCAGCACTTCTTTGGGGAAACCCGATTTTTGCAGCTCGCCCAGCACTACGCCAAAAATCTCCTGAATACGTGCGCTGATGATTGCTGCCAAAACCTTACTGGAAACCTGACGCGATGTCCGGTCACCCACGCCCGGAACTTCAATCATCTCACCCAAGCCTTCCGTATCGCATGATGCCACGCCATAATGGATTTTAATGTACTCGGCGGCATCGAGAGGTGTTCTCAACGATTTGGACAAATCTTTGGTAATCAGATTACCACCGGCCGGAATGACGGACGTATGGCGGATGGCACCGTTCATATAAACGGCAATATCGGTCGTTCCGCCACCAATGTCGATGACGCATACGCCGAGGTCTTTTTCATCTTCAGTCAGCACCGCCTGCCCGCTTGCCAACGGCTGAAGCATGATCTGATCGCTTTTCAAACCGCACCGCTCGATACATTTTTGGACATTCTGCACTGCCGTACTTGCACCGGTAATGATGTGCACCCGCGTATCCAGACGCACACCGCTCATACCGATGGGCTCCCTCACGCCAAGTTGGGTGTCAATAATGTAGTCTTGAACCACGGCATCGAGAATTTTTTGATCGGACGGGATATTGATTGCCTTTGCCGTTTCAATGGCGCGGTCGATGTCTGCCTGCGTGACTTCCCCGTCTTTAATTTTAACCACACCTTGCGAATTGAGACTGCGGATGTGGTTGCCTGCGATACCTGTGGTAACGTGGGTAATTTTGGTATCCGCCATCAGCTCGGCATCATTGACCGCCTGCCTGATGGCTTGGACGGTGGCATCGATATTGGTTACCATGCCCGCGCGCAAGCCCCGTGAAGGAGCCTGCCCCAAACCGACGATGTTGATTTTGTCGTCATCTTGAACTTCCCCGATCAGTGCGAGGACTTTAGACGTACCGATATCCAGTACGCTGATGTATCTTTGCTGCTGTTCCATTGTTCGTCTGCTCTTAAAACTGATTGAAATTTGCGTCGCACCGTTTCAGACGGCACGGCCGTAATCTGTCCGATACCTGTTCCCACTATTCTTCGGATTCTTTTTCGGGTAAACCGTCGGGAGCATAGCGGACTGAAAATCCGTCCTTATACCTCATATCCACATAGGATAACCGATTTTTATTTTTACGCAACAGATGTTGCCACGCTTCGGTAAAAAGCCGGAGGCGTTTCATCTCGTTTTCCCGTCCGAGCCTGACGGTGATGCCGTTGTCCAAAACGACAATCCACGCCGAACGTGCCGTATAGGTCATCTCTTTGATGCCCAAACCCTGTTTTGCCAAAACAGTCGAAAATTCGTCATAACGGCGGAGCATTTCGGCAGACGTTCCTTCCGCGCCTCTGAATACCGGCATTCCGGGTCTGTCCAAACGGGCTTCAAAAACATTGCCTTCGCCGTCCACCAAGGCATGGTCGCCCCAACGCGCGACCGGCTTGCGCTCGGTCAGGACGACCTCAACCGTGTCGGGAAAACGGCGGCGCACCATGACCGACGCAATCCACGGATACCGGCGGTAGGCCTCCTGTGCGCCATTGATGTCCGTCCTCAAAATATTCCCATGGATGTATTCTTTCGCCAAACTGCCCAATGCTTTCTTATCGGAATAAACTAGGTTGCCCTTCAGCGACACCTGCTTGACGGGCAGATGATTCGAATTGTAAAACCAAACCAGCCCGGACGCAGCAAGCAGCATCGCCATCATGACAAGCAGCCAGCGCGTCAGCCGTTCCATCGCTTCGGCATTATCCCACATGTGCGGTCTTCAAAATTTCAATACATAAATCGGCAAAACCCACGCCCATAACGGCAGCGGATTTCGGTACTAAACTATGGCCGGTCATACCGGGCAGGGTGTTGATTTCCAACAGATAGAGTTTGCCGTCGGTATCTTTGAGGAAATCGACGCGCACGCAGCCTTCCGCACCGATTGCCTGCGCGCCGCGAACCGCCAGTTCGCGCATCAGGCTTTCTTCGGCTTCGGTCAGATCTTCCGAAGGACATTGATAAATGGTGTCGTTGCGGTTGTACTTGGCTTCGTAGTCATAAAACTCGGTCGCGGGGATGATGTGTATGCCGGGCAGGCCTTTGCCGTTCAACACAGGGCAGGAATATTCGCCGCCGCCGATAAACCGTTCGGCAATGATTTCGCCCTGAAAGTGTTTCAATTCTTCGTAAACGCTTTTCAGACGGCCTTTTCCTTTGACTTTTACCACGCCTACGCTGCTGCCTTCGGCCGCCGGTTTCACAAACATCGGCAGGCCCAATTTTTCTTCGACGGCATCGAAATCAGTGTCGTCGTGCAGGACGGCGAACTCGGGAACGGGCAATCCCAATGCCTGCCAAATCAGTTTGCAGCGGTATTTGTCCATGCCGATGGCGGATGCGGCGACACCGCTGCCGGTATAGGGAATGCCCAACAGTTCCAATGCACCCTGAACAGCCCCGTCTTCGCCGTAAGTACCGTGAAGGATGTTGAATGCCGTCTGAAAACCTTGTGCCTTCAATTCAGACAATGGGGTTTCCTTGGGATCGAAGGCGTATGCGTCTATGCCTTTGCTTTTTAAAGCATTCAAAATGGCGGTGCCGCTGTCCAGCGAGATTTCTCGTTCGCTGGAAAAACCGCCCATCAATACGGCCACTTTGCCAAAATTCTGCATTGTTTTTGTTCTTTCCTGATTGCTTTATGCTTGTTGCCAGAGGTCGTCTGAAACCTGATTTGCGGTTTCAGACGACCTTTATATGATGTTCCGTCTGTCAGGCGGGTGTGCCTCAAATCTGTTTCGACAATTCCAGCAGCGCGGCGGGGACGCGGTTGATGCTTCCCGCACCCATATTCAACACGATGTCGCCGTCCTGCAAAACGTTCAACAGCATTTCGGGCAGATCGGCAACGTTTTCGCAGTAAATCGGCTCGAGTTTGCCCAACACGCGGATGGCGCGGGCAAGAGCGCGGGAATCAGCGGCGGCAATCGGCTCTTCACCGGCGGCATAAACTTCGGTCAGCACCAGCGCGTCAACGGTATTGAGGACTTTGGTAAAGTCTTCAAACAAATCGCGCGTGCGGGTATAGCGGTGCGGCTGGAAGGCGAGTACCAAACGTTTTTCCGGATACGCGCCGCGTGCGGCGGAAAGGGTCGCCGCCATTTCGACGGGGTGGTGTCCGTAGTCGTCCACCAAGAGCGCGGTTCCACCGTTTGGCAACTTGATGTCGCCGTATTTTTGGAAGCGGCGGCCGACACCTTCAAAGCCGAGCAAGCCTTTTTGGATCGCTTCAACCGATGCGCCGACTTCCAGCGCCACGCCGATGGCTGCCAATGCGTTCAGCACGTTGTGTCTGCCGGGCATATTCAGCACGACTTCAAACGACCCCTGCTCATGTCCTTTCATTTGAACATGGACGGTGAATTTCATTTGCGCGCCGACGTTTTCGATGTCGGTGGCGTAGATGTCGGCGGTATCGTCCAAACCGTAAGTAGCATAAGGTTTGCTCACTTTGGGCAAAATCGCGCGGACGTGTTCGCTGTCAATACACAAAAAGGCTTTGCCGTAGAAGGGCATACGGTGGATGAAATCGATAAACGCCTGATGCAGCTTCTCAACACTGTGCCCGTAGGTATCCATATGGTCTTCGTCGATATTGGTAACGACGGACATAATCGGTGTCAGGTGCAGAAAGGATGCATCCGACTCGTCGGCTTCGGCAACGATGTATTCGCCTTTGCCCAAGCGGGCGTTGGTGCCTGCGGCGTTGAGTTTGCCGCCGATAACGAAAGTCGGGTCAAGTCCTGCCGCGCCGAGGATGGAGGCGGTCAGGCTGGTGGTCGTGGTTTTGCCGTGCGTGCCGGCAATGGCGATGCCGTCACGGAAGCGCATCAACTCCGCCAACATCAGGGCGCGCGGAATAACGGGAATTTGCTGCTCCAACGCAGCGACAACTTCGGGATTTTCTTTTTTGACGGCGGTAGAGGTAACGACGACATCCGCACCGTTAACGTGTTCTGCGGTATGGCCGGGATAAACTTGAATGCCCAGGCTGCCCAAATGCTCGGTAGCGGCATTTCGCGCCTGATCCGAACCGGAAACTTTAAAACCCAAATTGTGCAAGACTTCGGCGATACCGCTCATGCCGACGCCGCCGATACCGACAAAATGGATGTTGGTCACTCGATTTTTCATCATAATGTTGCGTTCCGGTGGATTTTCGATGCGTAAAGGCGTTATTTTAAAGGGCTGACCGTTTGCGCGCCATAGTTTTCTGACAAATATATAGCGGATTGAAATAAAAAACATCCATGCCGTCTGAACGGCTTTTCAGACGGCATGGTTCGGCAGTTTACGCCGCACACGCAATCGCGGCTTCGGCAACGTCGTCCGCACTGTGCGGCAGTGCCAACGTACGGGCGTTTTCTGCCCATTTGAGGCATTTTTCGCGGTTTAAGCCGCCGAGAATCTCGGCGAGTTTTTCCGCCGTCAACTGGGTTTGCGGCAACAGCAATCCCGCCTCCGCCTGCACCATAAAACGCGCGTTGGCGGTTTGATGGTCATCAACGGCGTGAGGATACGGCACTAACAACGCACCCAATCCCGCCGCCGTCAACTCGGCAATCGTCAGCGCGCCGGCACGGCAAATCACCAAATCGGCATCGCGGTAGGCGGACACCATATCGGTAATAAATTCCACGCATTCCGCTTGCACGCCCAGCGCGTCGTAATCCGCCTGCAAGCTGCCCAGCTTGCCCCGTCCCGATTGGTGGTACATCTGCGGACGCGCATTGTCGGGCAGCAAAGCCAATGCCTGCGGTACGGTTTTGTTCAAAACGTCCGCGCCCAAACTGCCGCCGACCACCAAAATTTTCAGACGGCCTTCACGCCCTTGGAAGCGTTCGGCAGGCACGGGCAGGTTGCTAATATCGGCGCGGACGGGGTTGCCGACCAAGCCGCCTTCGTGGCTGAACGCTTTCGGAAAAGCGTACAACACCCGCTTCGCCCAGCGCGACAGGTGGCGGTTGGACAAACCTGCCACGGCGTTTTGCTCGTGAATCACAATCGGCACGCCTAATAACTTCGCCGCCAAACCGCCGGGAAAGGTAACGAAGCCGCCGAAGCCGATGACGCACTCGACACGGTGTTTGCGGATAATCTGCTGCGCTTCGCGGACAGTTTGATACAAAGTAAACGGCAGCATCAGCTTGCGTTTGATGCCGTTGCCGCGCACGCCTTTAATCGCCAGCGTTTCGAGCAGGATGTCGTATTGCGGCACGATGCGCTCTTCCATCGAATCCTTGCTGCCCAGCCAAATTACATGATGGCCGCGCGCGCGCAATGAATCCGCCACCGCCAGCGCGGGGAAAATATGTCCGCCCGTTCCGCCCGCCATCAGCATAAAGGTTTTACCGCCCATGATTTACTCCACCCGGTAACCGCGCATTTTCCGGCGGTTTTCATAATCTATACGCAACAGCAGCATCATGCTGATCAGCATGAAAAAGACTGACGAACCGCCATAGGACATCAACGGCAGCGTCAGACCTTTGGTCGGCAAAGCACCGATGTTCACACCGATATTGAAGAAACTTTGGATACCGATCCAAATGCCGATACCCGAAGCGATATAGGCGTTGAAAGTCAAACCCAAATCGCGCGACTGCTTGCCGATGGAAAACGCCCGCACCACCAGCCAGCCGTAACAGAATATCAGCACGCACATACCGAAGAAACCGAATTCTTCGGCGATGATGGCAAAAATAAAATCGGTATGCGCTTCCGGCAGAAAGCCGCGTTTGCTCAAACTCGCACCCAAACCCATACCGAACCACTCTCCGCGCCCGATTGCCATCAGAGAGTGGGTAAGCTGGTAGCCGGCACCCTGCGGGTCTTTCCACGGGTCCAAAAATGCCACTACCCGCTGCACACGGTAGGGAGCGGCGGTAATCATCAGCACCATCCCGCCCAAGACGCTGCCTACCAGGACGAAAAAATATTTCCACGGCAATCCTGCCAAAAACAGCATTCCAACGGCAATGACGGTAATGACGACAAACGAACCGAAATCCGGCTGTACCATTATCAGCACCAAACCGAACGCCACCAGCATAATCGGCAGGATGATCGCCCGGAAACGGCCGTACATTTCTAATGTTTCACGACGTGCCTGCGGATTGGTGGCGGACATGATCAGATTGGCCGTCCCCCGCCAAATCGACTGCCAACCCAAACTTTCCATGCTGCGCAACACTTCTTCACGGCGCGTGAACAGGCTTGCCAAATAAAGGATGACCGCCAGCTTGAACAGCTCGGTCGGCTGGAAATTCAACGGACCCAAAGGTATCCAACGGGTCGCGCCATTGATTTCGCGCCCGGCAATCAATACGACTACCAGCAACAGGCCGGATAGGGCAAAAATCCACGGCACAAGCCGCCGCCATGTCCTCATCCTGCAAAGAAACCATAACAAACCGCTCGCTATCAAGCCGGCAACGACGAACCCCGCCTGTCTGGTCAAATAGAAAAACTGATCGCCGCCTTCTTTTGATGCCAAATACACAGAAGCCGAATAAATCATCAGCAGGCTGAACGCCGTCATCAGCACCACCATCCACAAAAGCGGCGCGTCGAATTTCCTGCCGTCGCGCACAATCGGCCTGTCGAGCAGCAGAGTGTGGACACCGTCGCCCACTTTTACCAATACTTCCGAAATCTTCAAAAAAACCACCTGCCAGTCTGTTTGCACCTGCCGCAAAGGGCAAAAATTTCAGACGGCAGACAATGCCGTCCGAACATACGATACATCCCAAATCGGTATTCTAAATCTTTACTTGCCGCCCAACAATGACGGCGGTTGCGTTTCAGACAGTATCACAAAGCCTTAAACGCCCCGATAAACACTTCCGAACGGTGCGCGTAGCCTTTAAACATATCGAAACTCGCGCAGGCGGGGCTGAGCAGCACGATATCGCCCGCTTCGGCTTGGGCATATGCCTTCTGAACCGCTTCTTCCAAAGTGGCGCAGTCGGTCATATTCAGATCGCAGCCGTCCAAATCGCGGCGGATTTGCGGCGCATCGACACCGATCAGGAACACGCCTTTTGCCTTGCCGGCAAGCGCGTCGCGCAGGGGCGTGAAGTCCTGCCCTTTGCCCATGCCGCCTAAAATCACGAAGAGCGGATTTTGCAAACCGGCAATCGCGGCGGCGGTCGCACCGACGTTCGTGCCTTTGCTGTCGTCGATGAACACCACGCCATTTTTCTCGCCGATTTTTTCCACGCGGTGCGGCAGGCCTTGAAAGGTTTTGACGTGTTCGAGCAATGCTTCGCGCGGCAAACCGACGGCTTCGCACAAGGCAACGGCAGCCATCACGTTAGTGGCGTTGTGCAAGCCTTGCAGCGGAATATCTTGCGTGGCAATCAAATCTTCATTGCCTTGTTTCAGGCGACCTGTCTCACGTTCCAACCAAAAATCGGCTTCGTATTCCAACGAAAACCATTTCACCTCGCGCCCGGCGCGCTTCATCGCACGACAGAACGCATCGTCCGCATTCAAAACCTGCACACCGTCGCCACGGAAAATCTTGGCTTTGGTATGCGCGTAGTCGAGCAAGTCGTCGTAGCGGTCGAGATGGTCTTCGGAAATGTTCAGCACTGTCGCCGCAGTCGGGCGCAGGCTTTCGGTGTTTTCCAGTTGGAAACTGGAAAGCTCCAACACCCACACGTCCGCCTTTTTGCCTTCGCGCTGCAATTCCGCCTCCAAAACCGGCGCGCCGATATTGCCCGCGATAACGGTATCCAGCCCACACTTGATGCAGAGATAGCCGACCAGGCTCGTTACCGTGGTTTTGCCGTTGCTGCCGGTAATCGCAATCACCTTGTCGCCGCGGCGGTTCACAATGTCCGCCAGCAATTCGATGTCGCCCAACACGCGTCCGCCGTTTCGCTTAAAGGCCTCGATATCCGGCTGCCGCTCGCTGATGCCGGGGCTGAGTGCCAGAATATCGAAACCGTTGGAGAGCGCATCTTTCAGACGGCCCGTGTAAAACACCAACCCGTCAAACATCTTACCGATTTGCGACACGCGTTCCGGCTTCAGCTCCGCATCATACGCAGCAACCTCCGCGCCGTTTTTGCGCAGGTAGGCAATCATGGAAATACCCGTGCCGCCAAGTCCGGCGACGAGGATTTTTTTGTTTTGGAAAGTCATTTTGGTTTGTCCTAAAACAAATCATATTGAGCAGGGGATGTCTGATCCTGCTCAAGCCGCTTTCAGACGGCATCGCGAGCTGTTCAATAACCCGCTTTCAGGCGTTGGTCATTGTCGCAGCTGTCTTGGTATCCGTTTTGACAAGCCTTGCCAAGCCATTCTTGTGCAAGGGCGCGGTCTTGGCGCACGCCGCGTCTTTCGGCATACATCACGCCCAAATTGTTTTGGGCTGCTGCATTTCCCTGTGCTGCCGCCTGCAAGTTTTCCCGAAAATCCGATACGTCATCCGCCCACACCGCTTGGTTCAAGCCCAAGGCAATCAGGGCGGCGGCAAGCCATTTGACTGTCTGTTTCATGGTTTTACTTCTGTTTTAGTATAAGCCGCCGTTAACGATAGGGCTGGGCGGATTGTCGCCGCAGGTTTATTGCGCGTTCAAATGCCGTCTGAAAGGTGTTCAGACGGCATAGGTTCAGCGGATTTTGAGGGTACTCAAACCGATCAACACCAAGACGATGGTAATAATCCAAAAGCGGACGACGACTTGGGTTTCTTTCCAGCCTTTTTGTTCGTAGTGGTGATGGATGGGCGCCATCAGGAAGATGCGTTTTTTGGTTTTCTTATACCAGCCGACCTGAAGCATAACGGATACGGCTTCTACGACAAATAATCCGCCCATAATGACGAGGACAAACTCTTGGCGGACGATGACGGCGACGGTACCGAGCGCGGCACCCAATGCCAATGCACCGACATCGCCCATAAAGACTTGCGCGGGATAGGCGTTAAACCACAAGAAACCGAGGCACGCGCCGCACATGGCGGTACAGAAAATCACCACTTCGTTTGCGCCGGCAACGTAAGGTAATTGCAGGTATTGGGCAAATTGTGAGTGGCCGCTGGCATAGGCGAAGATGGCGAGGCCGGCGGCAACGAGGACGACGGGGAAGGTCGCAAGGCCGTCCAAGCCGTCGGTGAGGTTGACGGCATTGGATGTGCCGACGATGGTCAGGTAAGACAACACCAAAAAGCCGACCACGCCCAGCGGCAGGGCGATTTGTTTGAAGAACGGGACAATCAAAATATTGTTGGCGGAATTGGCGGCAAGGTAAAACAATGCCAAACCGGCGATAATGGCAACGCTTGACTGCCACACCATTTTGAATTTGGCGGACACGCCGTTGGGGTCTTTATAGACGACTTTGCGCCAGTCGTCGTAAAAACCGAGTGCGCCCGTGGCGAGCAATACGCCCAAGAGAATCCAGATATACGGGTTTGCCCAGTTGCCCCACAACAGGGTGGACACGGTAATGGCGGTCAGAATCAGCGAACCGCCCATCGTCGGCGTGCCGTTTTTGACGAGGTGGGTTTGCGGACCGTCGGTACGCACTGCCTGCCCGCATTTGAGCGCGGTCAGCCTGCGTATCGTCCACGGGCCGAACATCAGGGAAAACGCCAAGGCGGTCAACGCCGCCATGACGGCGCGGAATGTGGTGTATTGAAAAATATTCAGACCGGTTAACCAGTTGCTGAAATGTGCGAGCCATAAAAACATGGGGCTTCCTTTTTTTGTTTTTGTCGTTACATGGGCTTGTGCCCGTTTGAGGTTGGCTTGCCGCCCGGCAAGGTTTCGGACGACTTTTGCAGATTAACGTGCAGAGACTTTCCCAATCACGCAAATCGGGTAACTCCCCGGATTTTTGCCGCCACCCAAGTCTAAACATAAATCTTCATAAAGATACGCCTGCGTCTGCATTCCGGCATAAAACGCGCCGACCAGCGCGGCAATCAACAATAAGGCTTTAAAAAAACGTCGACTTTTCATTTTCACTTATCCTCCAATGCCTCGACCACTTCTTCCATCTGCATAAAGCGCGAACCTTTCACCAACACGGTGGCGCGTTCGGGCAAATCGTGGCGCAACACTTGAATCAACGGGTCTTTGGCGGCGAACCACAAACCGTCCGCGCCAAATTTTTCCGCCGCTTCGACGCTGTTGTCGCCGACAAAATAAGCCGCTTCGATGCCTTGGTCGCGGGCGTACGCGCCGACTTCGGCGTGCATGGCGGCGGCTTCGTCCTCACCCAGTTCGCCCATATCGCCCATCACGAAAATACGCGGCGCAGGCATACGCGCCAACACGTCAACCGCAGCTTTCATGCTGTCAGGGTTCGCATTATAAGTATCGTCAATCAGGGTTGCGCCCTTGATTCCGGATTTGACGTTCAGACGGCCTTTGATATTGCTGAAGCCTTTTAAACCTTCCGCCACATCGTTCAAACTCAAACCTGCAGCCAAAGACAGCGCGGCGGCGGCGGCGGCGTTGTGGACATTGTGGCGGCCGGGAACGGGCAGAACCACGGCTGCGCACTCGTTGCCGCACACCAAATCAAATTCGCACGACAACGGTTTCAGCACGATATTTTCCGCGTGGACATCGCCGCTATCGATGCCGAAAGTGCGCGTATTCAAATTAAGCGTTGCCGTTTTGAAGACAGCCATATTGGCATCTTCTTGAGGAATCAGCGCCATGCCGTCTGAACATAAGCCTTGATAAATCTCGCTTTTCGCTTTGGCAATATCGCCCACTCCGTCGAAACCGCAGCCGACATGGGCGCGCATGGCGTTGTTGACCAATGCGGCATCGGGTTTGGCGATTTGTGTCAAAACCGCCAGTTCGCCAAAATGGTTCATACCCATTTCAATCACGGCATAGCGGTGTTTTTCGTTTAATTTCAACAAAGTCAACGGCAATCCGATGTGGTTGTTGAAGTTGCCTGCCGTCGCCAAAACGGCATTATCGCCGAAACGGCGGCGCAATACCGCAGCCAACATTTCCTTCACCGTCGTCTTGCCGCCCGAGCCGGTAATACCGAACACAAACGGGTTCACATTCTCGCGCCACGCCTTCGCCAACATTTGCAACGCGGTAAGCGTGTCATCGACTTTCAACGCGCCATCCATTGCAACGCAATCTTCGCGCGAAACCACAACCGCCGCCGCACCCGCAGCCAATACGTCTTCAACAAAATCATGCGCATTAAACCGCCCGCCCGCCAATGCGAAAAACACATCGCCCGCGCGGATGTCGCGGCTGTCGGTTACGATGCGCGACACGGGTTTGCTTTCAGACGGCATCGGAAGCTTGAGGGCTTGGCAGATGAAATTTAGGTCCAGTGGTTTCATATTTACTTTCGTTAATATTCGGGCGGCGGACACATCGGTAGCGGCTGATTTTTTTATCGCCTGTTTTGCTGTGGTAAAACACAGATTATTTTCCCATTCTCATTCGGCATTTTTTCTGTACGTATCATTTTTTAGACGTATTTTTAGTCGATTTGCCTTTTCCCGCATACCACGGCGCGGGGTCGTCGGGCAGTCCGTCGATAAAGGCAAGGTTATTGCCTTCGCCCTGCACATCGGGAACATTCCCCCAAAAATCATAGCCGTCATCGGGCAACTCGTCGGTTTCGATACCCGTCCAACTGCCGAATCCGCGTAAAAAATTAAACGCGCTGCGCCTCACTTTAATCATTTCGCGCCGCGTATCATCGGACGAAATTTTAACCAGCGGCACGCCGTAGCTTTGACGCTTCCACGCACCATGTGTCAACGTTCGCTCGCCGCCTTTACCGACATGCATCAAACCGTGGTCGGAAAAGTAAACCAAAGACCAGCTTTCTTTATTTTCATTCAATATCTTAACTGTATCTTCTAAAAATTTATCGGTTTGCGCGATGGTGGAAACATAGCAGGATATTTTTTCAGTTTGATACTGAAACCGCCGCGCATCCTTATCCAAACGTGTGCAAAAATCACTGTGCGAACCCATCAGGTGCATCACAATCAGCCGAGGCTTCGTGCCTGCATTTCCTATCAAAACCCGTTTGAACGCCGGCAACAAAAGGCGGTCGCTCAACCCCGCGCTTTTGCCATAATCACCCCTTTGGGTAAACCACGGATAATCGCTGCGTAGGGCATAGGTGGAAATTTCGTTGGCAAAATGCCCCAACATTCCTTGATTAGACAGCCACGCCGTCCGAAAACCCGCCTGCTTCGCCAAGCTGACGATGTTATTGTTCGGTTCTCCCGGCAGCCCCAAAGTCTGCGGCAGCGAAAGATTCGTCGCGTGGGCGGTCGATTGGTAACCGTTTATCAACAGCCCTTTGGTCTGACTCAAAAAAGGCGTATCGGGCAATGGGAAACCGTAAACATTCATATAATCCGAACGCGCGCTCTCACCGATAACCACAACATAATTTTTATACTTGGGCGCAACATGACGGATATGCCATGTTGACGCTTTTTTTGCTGCTTCCAAAATGTGGGCGCGCTTGGCGGCATATTGTGCCGGCGCGGAAGCCAAATCGTAATACAGGTCGAAAATATTCAACAACAGGCCGGCATCAGGTTCTCGCAAATCTTTATCGCTGGCGATTTTATCCATCACCGCGCAGGACAAAATCAAAGTCAATAATATAGTCAGCCATATTTTGCTGCGGCGTTTATAGTTTTTTACGTCAGCAAATACCCCCCCGATACACAATATCTCCAAACTGTCAAGCCAAAAATGAAAAATAATGCCTGCACAAAATAAAGCGACCCGGGAAGATTGCCGACAAATTCACGCGCCTCGGCAGGATTGCTTTCCAATATCGAACCGACTATCTGATAAGACGGCGCACCATACAGCCAGCCGACCGGCAAATATAGGGCGGTTGTGCCGACGTAAATCAGTAAAACAACTGAAGAAACGCGCGGGAAACCGCGTGCCAATAATAATAAAAATACAACCGAAGCCAAAGCACCCACGGCAGAATAACGGTAGCCGTATTCATATTCCAAGTGATAACCTGATGCGATGGCCGCGCCAAAACAAAAGGCTAAAAGCGCGCAAATGCCCAATGTATTTTTTAATGTCTGATCCATATTTTTTATTCGGGCGGATTGTTTCATACGATGCCGTCCGAATATCCCATTATTTACGAGTTAACAAAGCCTGTCCGACGATTTCAAGATCGGAAAAACGGTGCTTCACGCCTTGTACATCCTGATAGTTTTCATGCCCTTTGCCGGCAATCAGGATGATGTCGTTTGCGGCGGCTTGTTCAACCGCATAACGGATGGCGGCGGCACGGTCGGCTTCGACGCATTCGGGCGCGGGAACGGCAGGCAGGATGTCGTTGATGATGTCGTGCGGATTTTCCAAACGCGGGTTGTCGCTGGTGACGACGACTTTATCCGCGCCCTGTACGGCTGCCGCGCCCATCAGCGGGCGTTTGCCGCGATCGCGGTTACCGCCGCAACCGAATACGCACCACAAAGCCGCACCCTGCGGTTTGATTTCCTGCAAGGTGGCGAGTGCTTTTTCCAATGCGTCGGGCGTATGGGCATAATCGACAACGACCAAAGGTTTGCCGCTGTTCATGATGCAGTCCATGCGCCCTGAAGCGGGACGGATTTTTGCCAGCACATCCAATACTTTATCAAGCGGATAGCCGTTGGCGCACAGCAAGGCGATGCAGGCGGCGAGGTTTTGCGCGTTGAACCGTCCGAGCAGGCGCGTGCGGCATTTCCCTTCGCCCCACGGGGTTTGGAATACGGCTGCTATGCCGTCTGAAGAGGCGGTGAAATCGATAATGCGGATGTCGGCGTGTTCGCTGAAGCCGTAGCTATAAACGGCCAAATCGGGACAGTCTTTTTTCAGACGACCTACGAGTTCCGCGCCGTATTCGTCATCCACGTTGATGACTGCGTGTTTCAAGCCGTGCCAGTAAAACAGGCGCGACTTGATGGCACCGTAGGCTTCCATCGTGCCGTGGTAGTCGAGGTGGTCGCGGGTGAGGTTGGTAAAGATTGCGCTGCGGAATGACACGCCGTTGACGCGCGACTGGTCAAGCCCGTGGCTGGAGACTTCCATCGCGGCGACTGTTGCGCCTTGTTGACGGAAACGGTAGAGCAGGGTTTGGACATCGACGGGGGCGGGTGTGGTATGCGTGGTTTCTTCCAATGCACCCCAAAAGCCGTTGCCGACCGTGCCGACAATGGCGGTTTTTTCGCCCAACAAATCGGCAGCTTGCGCCAGCCATTGCGTGATGGAGGTTTTGCCGTTGGTTCCGGTTACGCCCCAGAATTTGAGACCGTCTGAAACGTTGCCGTAAACTTGCGCCGCCAATATGCCGGCACGGTGTTTCAAATCTTTGATGCCTTGATTGGGGACTTTCCATTCGGGATTCCACGCAAATTTGCCGTCGTCGTCCCAAAAAACAAAAGCCGCGCCGTTGGCAACGGCGGCGGGGATATAACTGCGTCCGTCGGCATATTCGCCCGGACAGGCAACGAAAATATCGCCTTGTTTGATTTGGCGGCTGTCTGAATGCAACAAACGCCCTGCCGCGTTTGCACACGACAGGGTCGGGATGCCGGTTTCAGCCAAAGGGGTTAACTTGCTGAACATAAAACAATCTCGTTGATACTCGGATTAAGACGGTGTTTTGACGGCTGCGGCGGTCAGGGGCTTGGTCGGGGAAATGCCCAAGATGTTCAGGCTGCCGCCCATAATTTTTTTGAAGGGCGGCCCTGCCACTACGCCGCCGTAATAACCGTGGGCAGTCGGTTCGTCAATGGTTACCGCCACAATCACACGGGGGTTTTTGGCGGGGGCAAAACCGATAAAGGTAGCGATGTGTTTGTCGTCGGCATAACGCCCGTTGACGAACTTGCGCGCCGTGCCGGTTTTCGCGCCGACATCGAAACCGTCCACCGCACCCGCCGTACCGGTGCCGCCCGGCTCGGTTACGGAAACCATCAGATTGCGTACCTCGCGCGCGGTCGATTCTTTGAATATGCGTTTGCCTTGCGGCGCAACCGCCTGTTTTTCAAAGCTGACCGGCAGCAAAACGCCGTCGTGCGTCAGTGCGGTATAGGCGCGCGCCAATTGCAGCAGGCTCAATTGCAGGCCGTAACCGAAAGACATCGTCGCCTGTTCAATGGGCCGCCACCTGCGCCAATTTCTCAACAAACCTGCAGTTTCGCCCGGAAAGCCCGAGTGCATACGCACACCGATGCCCAACTCATGATAGAAGTCATACATTTCTTCGGCACCGAAACGCGCAGACAGTTTGCTTGTGCCGACGTTGGACGATTTCTGCATGATGCCGCGCACATCCAAAGAGGGGTAAACATGGGTATCGCGCACGGGAGACGGTCCGATTTTATAAGGCTGCGTATTCAGCCGTTCGTTCAAATCGGTTTTGCCCGCATCCAATGCCTTCGCAATCACAAACGGTTTGATTGCCGAACCGGGTTCGATCATATCGGTTACGGCACGGTTGCGCCGCTGTTCGCTGTCTGCCCGGCCGGGCCTGTTGGGATCGTAGGCGGGCGTATTGGCCAAGGCGAGGATTTCCCCCGTGCGGGCATCCAAAACCACCACCGTTCCGGCTTTTGCCTGATGGTATTCGACCGCCTTGTTCAACTCTTCATAGGCCAAGGTCTGAATCCTCTGATCGAGGGAAAGGATGATGTCTTTGCCGTTTTTCGGGGCTTTATTGCGCGGGGAGTCCAAGCTGTCCACAATATTGCCCTGCCGGTCCCGCAAAACGACTTCCGCGCCGTCTTCGCCATGCAGGCTGTCTTCAAGCGAAAGTTCCAAACCTTCCTGACCTTTGCCGTCAATATCGGTAAATCCGATGACGTGTGCAAACAGGTTGCCCATCGGGTAATGGCGTTTTAATTCTTTTTCAAATACAAAGTTTTCCAAACCCAAGGCTTTGACCTCTTCGGCAACCTTGGGATCGAGCTGCCGCTTAATCCAGATAAACGACTTGCCTTTCTGTTCGAGCTTGTTCCTCAAAACATCAACCGGCACATCGACAAGCTCGGACAGGCGTTCCAATTGTGCGGCAGACGGCATTTCCTTCATCTCTTTAGGCACGGCAAACAGGGACTCCGTCGGCGCACTCAACGCCAAAACCGCACCGTTCCGGTCCGAAACCGTACCGCGTGTAGCCGGCAATGTTTGAGTCCGCACAATCCGGTTGTCGCCCTGTTCTTTCAAAAAGTTATACGTTACCGTCTGCAGATACAGTCCGCGAGCAATCAGACCGGCAAACAAGACCGCTATTGCCATCAGGACGAAGCTGATCCGTCCGTTACTGGTCATCGGCTTTTTGACCTGCTCTTCTTTGGGCAGCATCCGAGGCTTATATTCGCTCTTAATCAACATTTTTACTTCTCGTTATTATTATCCTGACGCAGGAATCCGATTCCGGCACACAGGCTGCTTCTATCTTTGATGCTCCACCATAAAGGTATTGCCCGAAACCGGCGGATGGAGGTTTTGTTTTTCTGCCGCCGCCCTGATCGCTTCGTGGTTCGCCAAACGCGCCTGTTGCAGCCTCATTTGCGCATAATCCTGCTCCAAGGCGATTTCCTGTTTTTTCGCCTTATCCAAAGCTGTGAAGTTGAGCCTGTACTGGTTTTGCTGCATCACAACGGAAAAAGCGGAAACGCACACCGCAAGCAGCAGAAGGAAATTCAATTTGTTCATTGCCATTCAGACGTTTTTCTCTGTGATTGTTCCGGTATCGGACCGGCAGTCCGCTCCGCCACACGCAAAACCGCACTTCTCGCCCTCGGATTGGCGGCAATTTCCGCCTCACCCGGCTTTAATGCCCTGCCCGCGATTTTCAGGGGCGGCTCGGGCAAATCCGCTTCCCTGACCGCCGCCCAGCGCGGCAGGGGCGCGTGTTGCGAATATTTTTTGACAAACTGCTTCACAATGCGGTCTTCCAACGAATGGAAAGCAATGACCGCCAAACGTCCGCCCTCTTTCAGACGACACATGACCTGCGGCAATACTGCCCCTACTTCTTCAAGCTCGCGGTTAATAAAGATGCGGATTGCCTGGAAGGTGCGCGTCGCAGGATCCTGCCCCCGCTCGCGAGTACGGACGTTTTGTGCCACGATCTGCGCCAGCTTGCGGGTTGTATCGATTGGACTTTCCGCCCGTTGCGCAACAATGGCGCGCGCAATCTGGCGGCTAAACCGCTCTTCACCATAATTCTTGATTACCTCGTGCAAATCCTGTTCCGACGCAACCGCTATCCACTCTGCGGCAGACATACCGCGCGTCGTATCCATACGCATATCCAAAGGGGCATCGAAACGGAAGCTGAAACCGCGGCTGCCGTCATCGATTTGCGGGGACGAAATCCCCAAATCAAACAGCGCACCGTCCACCTTGCCGATACCCAAACCGTCCAATGCCGTCTGAAACGAAGCAAAACCGCCATGCACGACACCGACCCGTTTGTCCGAACGCGCCAGCTCTTCTGCCACAGCAATCGCCTGCGGGTCTTTGTCGAAAACAATCAACCGCCCCGCATCGCCCAAACGCGACAAAATCAGCCGGGAATGCCCTCCCCTGCCGAACGTACCGTCCACATAGACACCGTCTTCGCGCACGGCAAGCGCATCCACCGCCTCATTCAGCAAGACCGTGATATGCCGGTAACTTTCTGCTCCACTCACAATTGCAAATCCGTCTGACTCAACTGGAAGGCAAGTTCGTCAGGATCGTCATCCAAAGCCTGAACCATCTCAGCCTCCCACTGCTCGCGACCCCAAAGCTCCAAACGGTTGGCACGACCGACCAAAACGACTTCACGGTCGAAATCCACCCTCTTCCTCAGTCCGGCAGGAAGCAGCACCCGGCCGGCGCTGTCCCATTCCAAAATTTCCGCGTTATGCAGCAAAAGATTTTGAAACCGCCGCAAAACAGGGTTATCCGCCACTTTTAAGTTTAAAAGTTGCGCCGCAACCTTTTCCCACTCCGCAACAGGGTACATCAACAGCTTGTATTTCGACTCGAGCGTTACCACTACGGCAGGCGTATAGAGGCGCGACAGAATGTCACGGAATTTGGCAGGAACAGCCAACCGCCCCTTACTGTCGATGCTTAATTCGTGTGCGCCGCCGAACATGACATGTCCCAAGCCGAAATCAAAATCACAAGGGTAAAAGAGACACTTTGCCCCACAATTCCCCACCAATCGACACTATAAGAAATTTTAAACACTCGGTCAAATCAGGGCATGAAAACTCATTAACATATCTGAAATTTTTATTCCTTTTAAAAACAATAAGATAAAAAATGACGACAACGGCACGGCGGGTGCGGTACAGAGTGACCGAACCAATAAACAACTATATATGATTAATTTAATAATATAAACACAATATATAGTATTAAGATAAAGCCATGACAGCACCCGTACCAACGTGTAATATGTCGGGAAATCCAATAAATTTACACAAGCTAACACTTATCATGCCCCTCCCCCTCCCCTCTCCCGAAGCACGGCAATTCTCGCTCAAACTGCAAACCCTCATTGCCGAAAAAATCGGCAAACACGGCAACTGGATTCCATTTTCACGTTTTATGGAATTGGTTTTATACGCTCCGCAATACGGCTACTACACCGGCGGCAGCCATAAAATCGGCAATACCGGGGATTTTATTACCGCACCGACCCTCACCTCTCTGTTTGCACAGACACTGGCACGCCAACTTCAAGAACTTCTATCCCAAACGGCGGGCAATATCTATGAATTCGGCGCGGGAACCGGACAGCTTGCCGCCGATTTGTTGGGCAGCATTTCGGACGGCATCAGCCGTTACTATATTATTGAAATATCGCCGGAGCTGGCAGCACGTCAGAAAAACCTGATTCAAGCACGCGCACCGGAAGCATCTCAAAAAGTTGTCCACTTGACCGCACTTCCCGAAGCGTTTGACGGCATCATCATCGGCAACGAAGTACTCGATGCCATGCCTGTCGAAATCGTCCGTAAAAATGAAGGCGGCTCATTCGAGCATGTCGGCGTTTGCCTAGATAATGACCGTTTTACCTATTCGGCACGACCGCTGCACGACTTACAGCTATCTGCCTTGGCTTCCCTCTATTTTCCTCAAACAGATTATCCCTACACCAGCGAACTACATCCGCAACAATATGCCTTTATCCGCACCCTTGCCTCAAGACTCGAACACGGCTGCATGATATTCATCGACTACGGTTTTGATGCAGCGCAGTATTACCACCCGCAACGCAATCAAGGTACTCTAATCGGACACTACCGACATCACGTTATCCACAATCCTTTTGACTTCATCGGATTGGCCGACCTGACCGCGCATGTCAACTTTACCGACATTGCCCAAGCCGGGACGGATGCCGGATTAGATTTGATAGGTTACCTTCCCCAATCCCATTTCTTATTGAACCTGGGCATTACCGAGCTATTGGCACAGACGGGGAAAACGAATTCGGCAGCCTATATCCGTGAAGCTGCTGCCGTTCAGAAACTGATTGACCAGCACGAAATGGGCGAACTGTTTAAAGTCATCGCATTCGGAAAAAATATCGGCATCGACTGGGCAGGATTCAGCTTCGGCGACATCTGCCACAAACTCTAACCCTCATGCCGCCTGAATCCGCTTCAGACGACATAAACTTTTTAACATTTAAAAACAGTCAACTAATTCAAAATTAAAAAATACGGCTTGTCAAAAAAACAGAAAAACATATAATAGCGTCTTCACGAAACGGCGAATTAGCTCAGTCGGTTAGAGCAGAGGAATCATAATCCTTGTGTCCGGGGTTCGAGTCCCTGATTCGCCACCAAATTTTCGGGGGTATAGCTCAGTTGGTAGAGCGCTTGCATGGCATGCAAGAGGTCAGCGGTTCGATCCCGCTTACCTCCACCAGATAAAAAAGCACAGACCGTAAAAAGGTATGTGCTTTTTTATTGCCTGATTGCCGGCAAATAAAGAATAAACCACTGCCTTCAAAACAGGCAATCGACTTTAAACCTATCGCCCCGCCTGTCCTGATTTTATAGTGAATTAAATTTAAACCGGTACAGCGTTGGCTCACCTTGCCGTACTATCTGTACTGTCTGCGGCTTCGTCGCCTTGTCCTGATTTTTGTTAATTCACTATATCAGCCCGCCAGACAAACCCGACCCGAATAATGTCTTCAGGTCGGGTTTATGGTTTCATTCCCAACTTATCCAGCCTGACAGCCACAATATAATGATGGCAATACCAAAAACAATGCGGTAATAGGCAAAAGGAATATAATTTTTCTTGGAAACAAACCTCAGCAACGCTTTTACCGCTACCAAGCCTGAAACAAAGGCAGCAACAAAGCCAATCAAAATCAAACCGACATCATGCAGGGTGAAAAACCGGTAATGCTTCAGGACATCATAAGCCGTTGCGGCAACCATCATCGGCACAGCCAAGAAAAACGAGAATTCTGTCGCAGTTTTCCGTTCGATTCCCCAAAGCATCCCGCCCATAATCGTACTGCCCGAACGGGACGTACCCGGAATCAGTGCAAACACTTGGGCAACGCCGATCATCAAGGCATCAATCGGACGCAATGCATCAACATCGGCAATTTTAGGCTCTGCTCGGCTTTGGCGTTTCTCCACCCACAAAATAAAAAAACCGCCCAAAACCAGCATGACTGCAACACTCAAGGGGTTAAACAGATACTCTTTGATTTGTTTGCCGAACAACAGCCCCATCACGGCGGCAGGTATAAAAGCAATGGCAAGATTGAGGACGAAGCGGTTGGCTTTCCGGTCTTTTCCCACGCCATGCAACACATTGCTGAAACGTTGCCGGTATTCAAACACTACCGCCAAAACCGCACCGAGCTGGATGGCAATTTCAAAAACCTTGTGATTGCTGTGAAAACCAATCAGATTGCCGAACACAATCAAATGCCCGGTGCTGGAAATCGGTAAAAATTCGGTAAAACCTTCTACCAAGCCCATCATCAGGGCTTTCAGGACAATCAGAAAATCCATTGCTTGCGCTTCTTTCGGATACGGGAGTTCGGCTATTTCTGTACAGCAGGGGTCTGACGCTTGCGTTCTTCCCTGACTTTGGCAACCAATTCTTTAATCGTATGAACGCCGCCGTCAAAGCCGTTATTGAAGATAACGCGGTATTTTCCGCCGACAATAACGGTCGGCGTGCTGTCAATACCGTATTGTTCCGTCAGTTTCTGCATTTTTAATGCGGCGGCGGCAGCTTCGGGAGAATCATAGGCGCGCATCAGTTTTTTGCCGTCAAAGCCTTTTTGAGACAAAGCCCACTTTCCGGCAACCGACCTGTTTTCCAAGCGGATTTTTTGTTCGTAAACTGCTTTAAACACAGCAGGGTTTGCCTGATATTTCAAACCCGACAAATTGACGGCAGCCGCCATCCTGGCCAGACCGAGCATTTCAGGCTGCCAGACCACGTGCTCCGTCCTCAAATAGGCATCAGACGGCAATGCCTTGCCCAATTTCAATAACAAAGGATCGAAATGATGGCAATGTACGCAGAAATAGCCGAAAAATTCCAAAACCTCAATTTTGCCCGACTGTTCTTGAGGAATGGGTTTATCCAACACAAGATAGTCTTCCCTTTCCGTCAGGGCATATGCCTGCGCGGACAACACTGCCGACAGCAGCAGCGGCAACAGATGTTTGAGCTTCATAATTATTTGCTTTCGATAGAACGGATCAGGCTGGCGACTTCATGTTTTTTCAACTCGTCCTGCATTTTTTTCACCGCATCGGCAGACATATTGCCGCTTTGCACCCGGTAAAGCGTTTTATGTCCCGCCTGATAACCGACCACCTTGGAAGATATGCCCAAGATTGCCAGTTTGGCACGCTGTCCTTCCGCGCTCCGGCGGTCGGCATACGCGCCCATTTGCAGATAATGCGTTGCTTCCGCCTTGTCGGGCGTTTTCATTTTCTGCACTTCTTTGGCAGCGGCACTGCGCGCTTTTTCGATGCTGCCGCTGTTGAGGATTTGTTCCGGGGTCGGTTTGGGTGCAACTTTTTCCTTTTCCGCCTTTTTCTCTTCTTTTGAAGCTTTTTTCTCTGTTTCTTTAGACGGTTTTACCGCTTGTTTTTTAACCGTTTCGGCATCTTTCTTCTGCGCTTTTTCCCCGACGGTTTGTTCACGCTCTTCCGTCAGTGCTTTCTTGCGCACTGCCTGTCCGTCCGACTTTTCCCGCTCCGGCTCGTCCGCCTTTTCCTCAACCTCGTCGGCTTTGTCGGCAACGGGCTGCTTGTCGGCAGCTTTTTCCGCATCCGACTGCTCTGCCTCTTTCGCAGCATCCGGTTCGGACAAGGCGTTTTGATCGGCCGGTTCAGGTTGGATGTCTTCCTTAGGCTGGTTTTTCGGTTTCAGGATTTCCGTTTCTGCAGGCTGCTTCGACGAAGCCGGGATTTTGAACGCATTTTGACCGCTTTGGTTCAGATAAAACAAAATACCGGCAATAATGACCGTCGCCAGTATCAAACCGAAGAAAAAACCGGACAGACCTTTTCCGGATTGGGAAAATTTGTTCATAAACATACCTTAATGTGTTTCAGACGGCATTAACGCCGTTTGCTTACGGGCGGATATTCTAACAATATCGCCATATTTGGGCAAAACCTGCTTCCATTCCCGTTCCTATAAAGCGCGACGGAAACCTATGGCTTTCATGACGTGGCTTCTGCCGACTTCTTCGTCGCCCGCCAAATCCGCCAATGTACGCGCCACGCGCATAATGCGGTGGAAGCTGCGGGCGGAAAGGGAGAGTTTTTCCAGCAGGCCGCCCAATGCTTCCTGCGCTTCTTTTTGAATGCGGGCGGATGTGTCGAGTTCACTGACACTCAAGGCGGCATTCACTTTGCCTTGCCGTGCGTATTGTTTGTCTCTAGCGGCGATAACGCGTTCCAAAACGGACGCGCTGCTTTCCCCTGCTTCCTGCTGCATCAGTTCGGCGGCGGACAGGCTCGGGACTTCGATGGTCAAATCGATGCGGTCAAGCAACGGGCCGGAAATTTTGCTGCGGTAACGCGCGACGCTTTCGGGTGTGCAGCGGCAGGGTTTGACGGGATGCCCGAGATAACCGCACGGGCAGGGGTTCATGGCGGCAACAAGTTGGAATTTCGCCGGATAGACGGCTTGGCGCGCCGCGCGGGAAATGTGGATTTCGCCGTTTTCCAACGGTTCGCGCAAAACTTCTAAAACTTTGCGGTCGAACTCGGGCAGCTCGTCCAAAAACAATACGCCGTGGTGCGCCAATGAAATCTCGCCCGGACGCGGATCCGAACCGCCGCCGACCATAGCCGCCGCACTGGCGCTGTGATGCGGACTGCGGAAAGGACGGTGGCTGTCGAGTTGTTGCTGGTGGTTGGGCAGGAGCGAACGCAATGCCCAAACTTCTACCAATTCGTCTTCGGTCAGCGGCGGCAGGATGCCGGGCAGCCGTTGGGAGAGCATAGACTTGCCCGTTCCCGGCGGACCCATCATCAAGAGGCTGTGTCCGCCTGCGGCAGCGATTTCCAAAGCAAGGCGCGCGGTGTGCTGACCTTTCACATCGCACAAATCAGGTTGTCCGCCATGTTCAAACGGCATCTGAGGAACTTGGCATTCGGTTTGCGCCAAAGGTTCGATGCCGTTCAAATGGGCGGCGACTTCGCCCAAAGAGCGCGCGCCGTAAACGGTAATGCCGCGCATCACGGCGGCTTGTCCTGCGTTTTCTTCAGGCAAAACAAATGCACGTTTTGCCTGCATACCCTGCCACGCCATCGCCAACGCGCCGCGCACGGGGCGCAACAGCCCCGACAGTGCCAATTCCCCCGCAAACTCGTATTCCGCCAGTTTTTCGGGCGCAACCTGCCCCGATGCGGCAAGGATGCCGATTGCAATCGGCAAATCGAAACGCCCCGACTCTTTGGGCAGGTCGGCGGGGGCGAGGTTGACGGTAATTTTTTTGGCGGGGAATTCAAAACCGCTTTGAATAATGGCGGCACGGACGCGGTCGCGGCTTTCCTTTACTTCCGTATCGGGCAGCCCGACGATGTTGAAATGCGGCAGGCCGTTGGCAAGGTGGGCTTCCACTTCGACCAACGGCGCATTCATACCGCTCAAGGCGCGGCTGTAAACCAAGGCAAGCGACATATTTCAGACGGCCTTATTCGCCGGCTTCGGTTTGCTGCCTGATTTCGGCGACGGCTTCTTCGGCAGCGGCTTCAGCCGCTTCCAATGCTGCCCGTTCGGGATTTTGCGCGGCTTCGAGTTTTGCCAAACGCGCTTCCAAAGCCGCCAGTTTGGTACGGGTTTTGATTAAAACCTGCTGCTGGATGTCGAATTCTTCGCGCGTAACCAGATCCATACGGTTGAACGCGCCGCCCAGCATCGCCTTAATATTTTTTTCCACATCTTTGGCAGGGCTGTTGGCGATGGTTTCGCTGATTTTCGAGCCGACTTCCTCAAAAAGCTGCTTGCCGAACATAATCTGTATCCTTCCTGAACATATCAAATTCAATCGGCTATTGTATAAGGAAAAATGCCGTCTGAAAACGGGCGGCGGATAATCGGCAAAACATACCGCGCCTCCTTTGCGGTTGCTAAATTACACCTCAAAACACCTGCCGCCTGAAAACGGATTTCATATTCCGCGCAACGCCCGATTACAAGACACTACAAAACAATATGCTGTTTTAAATGATTTTTCCGACGCGCATCGTTTCAAACTCGGCTTTTTAAGCCATTAAGTGCTTTGCAAACAACAGAAATTGGGTTATGCTGAAACGGATTATTTACAATTTCATATAGTTTTATTACATATCTTATTGTGATTGAAGATAATTTATCCGAATCCCCTTTCGGGTGTCCGGATTTTCCGTTGTACTTTTATTAGAAAAACATTTCAGGCTCAAGTTGCTTGCAATTTCAAAGCCTGTAATTCTGAAGTTTTAGACGAGGAATAGCACATGAATCCCATGTACATCACTTTTGCAATCTATTTGGTTGCAGTCCTTCTCATCGGGCTTGCCGCTTATTTTTCCACGCGCAATTTCGACGATTATATTTTGGGCGGGCGCAGCCTAGGCCCGTTTGTTACCGCGATGTCGGCAGGCGCGTCCGATATGTCCGGCTGGCTGCTGATGGGTCTGCCGGGCGCGATTTACCTGAGCGGTTTGAATGAGGCTTGGATTGCCATCGGCCTCTTGGTCGGCGCGTATTTCAACTGGCTCTTGGTGGCGGGCCGCCTGCGCGTGCATACCGAATACGCCAACAATGCGCTGACGCTGCCGGATTATTTCTTCCACCGCTTCGGCGCGGGCGGACACTTGATGAAAGTGGTTTCCGCACTGATTATCCTGTTCTTCTTCACGATTTATTGCGCCTCGGGCATTGTGGCGGGCGCAACCCTGTTCCAAAGCCTGTTTGAAGGTATGACTTACAATCAGGCAATGTGGCTGGGCGCGGGCGCGACCATCGCCTATACCTTCTTGGGCGGCTTCTTGGCGGTCAGCTGGACGGATACGCTGCAGGCTTCTTTAATGATTTTCGCCCTGATTTTAACGCCGGTGATGGTCTATCTGGGCTTGGGCGGCGCGGAACAGATGTCTGCCGCGATTCAAAGCGTCGCCGCAGGCACGGGCAAAGCATACGGCAGCCTGTTTGCCGGTACGACCGTCATCGGCATCATTTCCACCGCCGCATGGGGCTTGGGCTATTTCGGACAGCCGCACATTTTGGCGCGCTTTATGGCGGCCGAAAGCGCGAAATCGCTGGTATCCGCACGCCGCATCGGCATGACTTGGATGGCGTTGTGCCTTGCGGGCGCGGTGGCGGTCGGTTATTTCGGCATTGCGTATTTCGGTGCAAATCCCGACAAAGTTTCTTCTATGAGCGGCAACCACGAACGCATCTTCATCGCGCTTTCCACCCTGCTGTTCAACCCTTGGATCGCCGGCATCATTTTGAGCGCGATTTTGGCGGCGGTGATGTCCACCCTGTCCTGCCAGCTTTTGGTTTGCTCCAGCGCGATTACCGAAGACTTCTACAAAGGCTTTTTGCGTAAAAACGCGCAACAGTCGGAACTGGTATGGGTCGGCCGCCTGATGGTCTTGGCGATTGCCGTGATTTCCATCCTGATTGCTTCCGATCCGAACAGCAAAGTATTGGGACTGGTGTCTTATGCGTGGGCAGGTTTCGGTGCGGCGTTCGGCCCGATTGTGATTCTGTCCGTATTGTGGAAACGCATCACTGCCTACGGCGCGTTGTCGGGTATGGTTGCAGGTGCCTTAACCGTAGTCGTATGGGCGGAATGGATAAAAAAACCGGCTCAAGCAGCAGGCGAAAGCGGCTTGTTGACGATGTACGAAATCGTCCCGGGCTTTATTGTTTGCTTAATCATTGCCGTGTTGGTTTCCCTGTTCAACAAAGAACCTTCGCGCGAAATCCAAGAACGCTTTGAAAAAGCCGACGCAGATTACCGCGCCGCCCGATAAACCCCTTTCAGACGGCACGGCATCCCGGTTCGTGCCGTCTGAACCCGTTTCCGGGTCAAACACAAATAAACCTTGCCTGCATACAGGCCTTATTTGTGTTTTACCCGTTTCATTTTCAAAGAAACGGAAGCACCTACCCTGCCCGCATTTGAAGCCTTGTATTTCATCTGCGGATTTATTACGATATTACCGTATTCAGGCCGCACCGATGCCGCCTGCCCCCCGAAAAACTTTGGAGAATCCAAAAAATGTTTCATTTTGCATTTCCGGCACAAACTGCCCTGCGCCAAGCGATAACCGATGCCTACCGCCGTAATGAAATCGAAGCCGTACAGGATATGTTGCAACGTGCACAGATGAGCGACGAAGAGCGCAACGCCGCCTCCGAGCTTGCCCGCCGTTTGGTTACCCAAGTCCGCGCCGGCCGCACCAAAGCCGGCGGCGTGGATGCGCTGATGCACGAGTTTTCACTCTCCAGCGAAGAAGGCATCGCGCTGATGTGTCTGGCAGAAGCCCTGCTGCGTATCCCCGACAACGCCACGCGCGACCGCCTGATTGCCGACAAGATTTCAGACGGCAACTGGAAAAGCCATTTGAACAACAGCCCTTCCCTCTTCGTCAACGCCGCCGCCTGGGGCCTGCTGATTACCGGCAAACTGACCGCCACAAACGACAAACAAATGAGTTCCGCACTCAGCCGCCTGATCAGCAAAGGCGGTGCCCCCCTCATCCGTCAAGGTGTGAACTACGCAATGCGCCTGTTGGGCAAGCAGTTTGTGACCGGACAGACCATTGAAGAAGCCCTGCAAAACGGTAAAGAACGCGAAAAAATGGGCTACCGCTTCTCCTTCGATATGTTGGGCGAAGCCGCCTACACCCAAGCCGATGCCGACCGCTACTACCGCGACTATGTCGAAGCCATCCACGCCATCGGCAAAGATGCGGCAGGACAAGGCGTTTACGAAGGCAACGGCATTTCCGTCAAACTTTCCGCCATCCATCCGCGCTACTCGCGCGCCCAACACGGCCGTGTGATGGGCGAACTGTTGCCGCGCCTGAAAGAGCTGTTCCTTTTGGGTAAAAAATACGATATCGGTATCAACATCGATGCCGAAGAAGCCAACCGTCTGGAGCTGTCTTTGGATTTGATGGAGGCTTTGGTTTCAGACCCTGACTTGGCTGGCTACAAAGGTATCGGTTTCGTTGTCCAAGCCTACCAAAAACGTTGTCCGTTCGTTATCGACTACCTGATCGACCTTGCCCGCCGCAACAACCAAAAACTAATGATCCGCCTCGTCAAAGGCGCGTATTGGGACAGCGAAATCAAATGGGCGCAAGTGGACGGCTTGAACGGCTATCCGACCTACACCCGCAAAGTCCACACCGACATCTCCTACCTCGCCTGCGCGCGCAAACTGCTTTCCGCGCAAGACGCGGTATTCCCGCAATTTGCCACCCACAACGCCTACACTTTGGGCGCAATCTACCAAATGGGTAAAGGCAAAGATTTTGAACACCAATGCCTGCACGGTATGGGCGAAACCCTGTACGACCAAGTCGTCGGCCCGCAAAACTTAGGCCGCCGCGTGCGCGTGTACGCCCCAGTCGGCACACACGAAACCCTGCTCGCCTACTTGGTGCGCCGCCTGTTGGAAAACGGCGCGAACTCGTCTTTCGTCAACCAAATCGTTGATGAAAACATCAGCATCGACACGCTCATCCGCAGCCCGTTTGACACCATCGCCGAACAAGGCATCCACCTGCACAACGCCCTGCCACTGCCGCGCGATTTGTACGGCAAATGCCGTCTGAACTCGCAAGGCGTGGACTTGAGCAACGAAAACGTATTGCAGCAGCTTCAAGAACAGATGAACAAAGCCGCCGCGCAAGACTTCCACGCCGCATCCATCGTCAACGGCAAAGCCCGCGATGTCGGCGAAGCACAACCGATTAAAAATCCTGCCGACCACGACGACATCGTCGGCACAGTCAGCTTTGCCGATGCCGCGCTTGCCCAAGAAGCGGTTGGCGCAGCCGTTGCCGCGTTCCCCGAATGGAGTGCGACACCTGCCGCCGAACGCGCCGCCTGCCTGCGCCGTTTTGCCGATTTGCTGGAGCAGCACACCCCAGCACTGATGATGCTTGCCGTGCGCGAAGCAGGCAAAACGCTGAACAACGCCATTGCCGAAGTGCGCGAAGCCGTCGATTTCTGCCGCTACTACGCAAACGAAGCCGAACATACCCTGCCTCAAGACGCAAAAGCCGTCGGCGCGATTGTCGCCATCAGCCCGTGGAACTTCCCGCTCGCCATCTTTACCGGCGAAGTCGTTTCCGCATTGGCGGCAGGCAACACCGTCATCGCCAAACCCGCCGAACAAACCAGCCTGATTGCCGGTTATGCCGTTTCCCTCATGCACGAAGCCGGCATCCCGACTTCCGCCCTGCAACTCGTCCTCGGCGCAGGCGACGTGGGTGCGGCATTGACCAACGATGCCCGCATCGGCGGCGTGATTTTCACCGGCTCGACCGAAGTGGCGCGCCTGATCAACAAAGCCCTTGCCAAACGCGGCGACAATCCCGTCCTAATTGCCGAAACCGGCGGACAAAACGCCATGATTGTCGATTCCACTGCACTTGCCGAACAAGTCTGCGCCGACGTATTGAACTCCGCCTTCGACAGCGCGGGACAACGCTGCTCCGCCCTGCGTATCTTGTGCGTCCAAGAAGACGTTGCCGACCGTATGCTCGACATGATCAAAGGCGCGATGGACGAACTCGTCGTCGGCAAACCGATTCAACTCACCACCGATGTCGGCTCCGTCATCGATGCCGAAGCGCAGCAAAACCTGTTGAACCACATCAACAAAATGAAAGGCGTTGCCAAGTCTTACCACGAAGTCAAAACCGCTGCCGATGTCGATTCCGAAAAATCCACGTTCGTCCGCCCCATCCTGTTTGAATTGAACAACCTCAACGAACTGCAACGCGAAGTCTTCGGTCCCGTCCTGCACGTCGTCCGCTACCGCGCCGACGAACTCGACAGCGTCATCGACCAAATCAACAGCAAAGGCTACGCCCTGACCCACGGCGTACACAGCCGCATCGAAGGCACGGTACGCCACATCCGCAGCCGCATCGAAGCCGGCAACGTTTACGTCAACCGCAACATCGTCGGCGCAGTCGTCGGCGTACAGCCCTTCGGCGGACACGGTCTGTCCGGCACAGGTCCCAAAGCAGGCGGTTCATTCTACCTGCAAAAACTGACCCGCGCCGGCGAATGGGTTGCCCCGACCCTGAGCCAAATCGGACAGGCGGACGAAGCCGCACTCAAACGCCTCGAAGCACTGGTTCACAAACTACCGTTCAACGCCGAAGAGAAAAAAGCCGCAGCGGCCGCTTTGGGACACGCCCGCATCCGCACCCTGCGCCGTGCCGAAACCGTCCTTACCGGACCGACCGGCGAGCGCAACAGCATCTCATGGCACGCGCCCAAACGCGTTTGGATACACGGCGGCAGCCTCCTGCAAGCCTTCTGCGCCCTAACCGAACTTGCCGCCTCCGGCGTACAGGCAGTGGTCGAACCCGACAGCCCGCTGGCTTCCTACACCGCCGACTTGGAAGGTCTGCTGCTGGTCAACGGCAAACCCGAAACCGCCGACATCAGCCACGTTGCCGCCCTGTCGCCTTTGGACAGCGCGCGCAAACAGGAACTTGCCGCCCACGACGGCGCACTCATCCGCATCCTCCCTTCGGAAAACGGACTCGACATCCTGCAAGTGTTTGAAGAAATCTCTTGCAGCGTCAACACCACAGCCGCCGGCGGCAACGCCAGCCTGATGGCGGTTGCCGACTGATTTTACCGAAATCCCCGAGCGCGGCCCGTGAACCAATGCCGTCTGAAAACCTTTCAGACGGCATTTTTATAATGGATTAACAAAAATCAGGACAAGGCGACGAAGCCGCAGACAGTACAGATAGTACGGAACCGATTCACTTGGTGCTTCAGCACCTTAGAGAATCGTTCTCTTTGAGCTAAGGCGAGGCAACGCCGTACTGGTTTTTGTTCATCCACTATAACAGCAACCCTGTCGCCGTCATTCCCGCAAAAGCGGGAATCCAGTCCGTTCAGTTTCGGTCATTTCCGATAAATTCCTGTTGCTTTTCATTTCTAGATTCCCACTTTCGTGGGAATGACGGCGGAAGGGTTTTGTTTTTTCCGATAAATTCTTGAGGCATTGAAATTCCAGATTCCCGCCTGCGCGGGAATGACGAATCATAAGTTTCCCGAAATTCCAACATAACCGAAACCTGACAGTAACCGTAGCAACTGAACCGTCATTCCCACGAAAGTGGGAATCTAGAAATGAAAAGCAACAGGAATTTATCGGAAATAACTGAAACCGAACAGACTAGATTCCCGCCTACGCGGGAATGACGAATCTATCCGCACGGAAACCTGCACCACGTCATTCCTACGAACCTACATCCCGTCATTCCCACAAGGACAGAAAACCAAAATCAGAAACCTAAAATTCGTCATTCCCGCGAAAGTGTGAATCTAGAAATGAAAAGCAACAGGCATTTATCGAAAATAACTGAAACCGAACAGACTAGATTCCCGCCTGCGCGGGAATGACGAATCCATCCATACGGAAACCTGCACCACGTCATTCCTACGAACCTACATTCCGTCATTCCCACGAAAGTGGGAATCCAAGACGAAAAATCTCCAGAAACCGTTTTACCCGATAAGTTTCCGTGCCGACCGGTCTGGATTCCCACCTGCGCGGGAATGACGGTTCGGGTATTTCTGATGATTCGGCGAGCCGTAGCAACTGTATTTTTCACCCCGTCGGGCAAAAATACCAAAACTCAAATCAAGCCGTTTGGATACCATTTTCGGCGGTATCGTTTTCGGCAAAATAATCACGCATCCGGGCATTCGATATCGTCAGCAGTTTGCGCATACATGCCGTAACGGCAACCTTATACGGCTTACCCTCGGACGGCAGGCGTTGGTAGAAATCCCGAATAAGCGGTTCAAAACGTGTCGCTGCCACGGTAGCCATATACAGTGCCTTAAGCACCGCAGACCTTCCGCCAAAGCAGCGGCTTTTGAATTTGGTTTCCCCGCTCTCCCTCGGGTGCGGGGCAATGCCGACCAAACTCGCTATCCGTTTGTGCGACAGCCGCCCCAACTCAGGCAGCATCGCCATCAGCGTAGCCGTCGTTATCGAACCGATGCCTTTGATTTGCTCCGCCACTTGGGCTTTGCCGTCAAAATGCGTGTGGGTGTGGTCGTCGATTTGTTTGTCCAATTCGTCAATCAGCCGGTCAAAATGGGTAATCAGTTGTTTGACGCTTCCGACTTGCGTTTCATGAATCTGATGCAGATATAGTGGATTAACAAAAATCAGGACAAGGCGACGAAGCCGCAGACAGTACAAATAGTACGGCAAGGCGAGGCAACGCTGTACTGGTTTAAATTTAATCCACTATATTTTGTAATAGCTGCCATTATGCCTACTAGGATATATACCTTCTATATAATCCTTATTTAAATAAAAACTCTTATAAAAATCTGTGTTATCTGTCGGGATTGAAAAAAAGATTTTATCTTTCTCATCAGGTTTATATTTGCTATCAATATCAAAAAGAGAATAAGGATTACAATGAGTTCGACATACTAGGTAAAAATTTATATCTTGGATCATGAAATATTCGATATTTATCAGGATCGAAAGATGCTAAAAATTCATCAATATTGGTACTGGATATTTTGTCATCACTAATAAACATCGCTAGAGATGGGCGACTTTGATTTTCCATTTGTTGATTAGTAAAGGATATAAATACTAACTTGCCATTGTCAAACCACATAGATTTATATAGTGGATTAAATTTAAACCAGTACGTCGTTGCCTCGCCTTGCCGTACTATTTGTACTGTCTGCGGCTTCGTCGCCTTGTCCTGATTTTTGTTAATCCACTATAGTTATTGCCTTTGGGAGAATCAATTCTGACAGCACATAACATAGATTTATCTTTACAGTCGTTATATTGAGTTTCATCAAACTCAACTGCATAGCACAATAAAGGCAATAGAAAAAAAAGGAGATTAATTTATTACTATACATAAGGCAGCCTGACTATTCATTCTAAAATAAATCCGGTTTTTAATATTTGATTCTGCTCCGGATTATATACATAATAAATTTTACTGCTCCAAAATCTGATATTAACCCTATGTATTTCATAAATTTTTCAGAAAAATAGGCTGTGCTTGAACAATCCGCCGACTCCGGCTGTTTGTCAGGGAAAAGGCAATTATTTTCGGTTAGTCAGCAGCCTATCCTATTGAATCACTTAAAGATATGGATGTTTGTCAACGCCATATCAAAACACGGTCTTTTACCAATCGAATTCTGCCGTCACCGGCGCGTGGTCGCTCGGACGCTCCAGCGCGCGCGTCTCCAAATCGACACGGACATCCTTCAACGCCTCCGCCATCGCAGGCGACACCAAAATATGGTCGATACGCAGGCCCAGTTTGCGTTGGAACATCGCGCCGCGATAGTCGAACCATGTGTAAAACGCGCCTTCGGGATGGACTTGGCGCAGGCTGTCGGCCAGTCCCAAATCCAGCAGATTTTGAAACCACTGCCGTTCGACGGACGAACAGTGGATTTTTTCGTGCCATTTTTCAGGGTCGTAACAGTCCGCATCGGCAGGCGCGATATTGAAATCGCCCAGCAGCACCAGTTTGCCGTGGCGTGCCATTTCGTCGCGGACAAATTCGGTTAACGCGGCAAACCATTGTTCTTTATATTTGAATTTCGGGCTGTCGAGGGCTTCGCCGTTGACGCAATAGACATTGATGACGCGCACACCGCCGACGGTTGCCGCAATCACACGCCGTTGCGGATCGTCCGGCAGCGCGGGCAGCCCGATATGCACGTCTTCCGGCGCGTTGCGGCTGACGATTGCCACGCCGTTGTAGGTTTTCTGCCCGCTCCAAACACAGTGCCAGCCCATCATTTGCAAAGCGGCGGCCGGAAATTTGTCCTGATCGAGTTTGAGTTCCTGCAAAACCAAAATATCGGGCGGATTGTCGGCAAGCAGGTTTTGCACCTGCGGCAGCCGCACATTGAGCGAATTGACGTTCCAAGTGGTGATTTTCATAACATTTCCGAAAAATGCCGTCTGAAACGTTCAGACGGCAAAAGGAAAGGATTTTAACACTATACCGCGCGTTTGTTTTCCAAATCGCGGATTGTCCGCAGAATCGCCGCCGCGTCTTCGGAAATCAGGCGGTATTCGATAATGCGGTGGTAACGCGTAAAGTCCACCAGACCTTCCACGCGCAGTCGGCTCAAATGGTTGGAAACCGCTGTCGCAGGCATGGACAGGGATTCGGACAGCTCGGCAATATTGCAATCGCCGTCCAACAGTTGGATCAGTATAGTGGATTAACAAAAATCAGGACAAGACGACGAAGCCGCAGACAGTACAAATAGTACGGAACCGATTCACTTGATGCTTCAGCACCTTAGAGAATCGTTCTCTTTGAGCCAAGGCGAGGCAATGCCGTACTGGTTTTTGTTAATCCACTATACCTGCCCGAAACGCTGTTTTTTCTAAAGCATCACAACCTTCACGAGAAATGCCGTCTGAAGAATATTTCAGACGGCATTTCCTCCTTGAGGCAATAACCGGATTACGGTTAAGCGGTTCCTTGCCTGACATATCAGACAGCCGCCTGCACCCTAAAACTCACGCCACGAAATCCAGACCTATGTCCAACGAACGGCTGCTGTGGGTCAGATAGCCGAGAGCGATGCCGTCCACGCCGGTTTGCGCCACGCGCTTCAGTCGGTCGAAGCCGATGCCGCCCGATGCTTCGCAATAGACGGTGTGGGGGTGGGAGGTTTGCGTGTGGCAGCGGTTTGCCGCTTCTTTCAGGGTTTCGTCGTCCATGTTGTCCAGCAAAATCCGTTTTGCGCCCGCCGCGATGGCTTCGTCCAGTTGTGCCAACGTGTCCACTTCGATTTCCACGCAAGTCAACGGTCCGACCGCCTGTTTTGCCTGCCGAACTGCTTGGGCGATGCTGCCGCAATAGGCGAGGTGGTTGTCTTTGATGAGTACGGCATCGTCCAAGCCCATGCGGTGGTTCACACCGCCGCCTGCCCTGACGGCGTATTTTTGCAGGACGCGCAGCAGGGGGATGGTTTTGCGGCTGCACACGATGTCTGTACCGTATTTGGCGACTTCGGCAACGGCACGCGCGGTGGCGGTGGCGATGCCGCTTAAGTGCGTGAGGTAGTTGAGCGCGGTGCGTTCGGCGGCGAGCAGCGCACGGGCGTTGCCTTCGACGGCGGCAAGCGTCTGACCTGCGCGGACGGCTTGTCCGTCGTGGATTTCGGCTTGGAAGCGGACGGACGGATCCATCGTCTGAAAGGCGATACGCGCCAAGTCCATACCGGCAATAACGCCGTCTTCGCGGCTGACGAGGAAGAGTTTGGCGGTTTTGTCAGGCGCGATGACGGCGGCGGACGTAATGTCGCCGCGCCTGCCCAAGTCTTCGCTCAAGGCTTGTTCTACCATGGGACGCAACAGGGTATCGGGCAGGGGGAAGAGGGTGTTTTCAGACGGCATGGGGTTTCCTTTGTTGAAAAAGATGGGTGTTGCACCGATGGGGCAAAACTTCATTTTATAGTGGATTAACAAAAACCAGTACGGCGTTGCCTCGCCTTAGCTCAAAGAGAACGATTCTCTAAGGTGCTGAAGCACCAAGTGAATCGGTTCCGTACTATTTGTACTGTCTGCGGCTTCGTCGCCTTATCCTGATTTTTGTTAATCCACTATAGGTCGTCTGAAAACGGGCTAACGGCTGCCCAGCGGCAGTCCGATGTCCGAAATCAGCCTGTCGGGCAGGACGTCGTCGCGGAAGCGGCAAAGCTGCGCGGGACGGCCTTTGCTGCCCGATACGCCGGTATCCGACGGCTCGATGAGGTTTTGCTGCTGAATCTGGCGGCGGAAGTTTTGCTTGTGCAGCAATCTGCCGCTGATGGCTTCGACGCTGTTTTGCAGTTGCAGCAGCGTGAATTCGGGCGGCATCAGTTCAAAAATCACGGGGCGGTATTTGATTTTGGCGCGCAGGCGAGACAGGGCGGTCGCCAGTACGCGGCGGTGGTCGTGGCGCATGGGCTGCCCCGTAAGCGCGAAGTCGAAGTTTGCCTGCGGCTCGGCGGCTTCCACTATCAGACCGCTTTCATACAACATTTCATAGCGTTGTAAAACGTATTCTTCCGACCAGTTTTCCGGTTCGACCCCCCAGCACAAATGAATGCGCTTGAGCCGCATTTGACGCACTTCCTCCGTGTCCGCCGAGTTTGCCCAAATGCGCAGGCGGCCGACGACGGCGTCGCGCTGTCCGCCGTCGGTGCGCAAGTCTTCCCACGGGAAATAGCCGTAGCAGTCCTGCCATTTCGCATCGGGATGCAGGATGCTGTCGGCTGCCTCGCGCACCAGCCCCAAATAGCTGACGTACAAGACGGGCATGCCGTGTTCGTTGCGGCGGTGGGTATCGACAAAGGTGTAAAGCTGTTCCACATAGCCCATAGGCTGCGAAGTCTGCTTGGCGACCCACAGTTTTACGCCTGCCTGCAAGGAATTGCGCAGGGGGGAGAGCGGGCCGTTGGGCAGGAGCGTGCCTTGGGCGACGGTCAATACCCGCAGCCCGCCGTCGGTAACGGCAATCAATACGGGAACCAGCTCGACGATGCTTTGCGGCGGAGCTTCGGCTTCGGGGTAGGCGTCCATGCTCGGCTTTCTGCGGGTGGGAAAGGCTTTATTGTATAGTGGATTAAATTTAAACCAGTACAGCGTTGCCTCGCCTTGCCGTACTATTTGTACTGTCTGCGGCTTCGTCGCCTTGTCCTGATTTTTGTTAATCCACTATAAACCAAAGCGGTTTGTCGGAACGAAGCAGGTCGGTTTTACGGTATCGCAAACCTGTTTTCAGACGACCTTGCTTATTATACTCAAGTTGAGCATAATATAAAACAGTTTGAAAAACAGACGGCAAACCTTCATGCCGTCTGAAAACCAGCTACAAGGAAACATCATGCAAACCGCCGCCCGCCGCTCGTTCGATTACGATATGCCACTCATCCAAACGCCGACTTCCGCCTGCCAAATCCGTCAGGCGTGGGCGAAGGTTGCCGACACGCCCGACCGCGAGACGGCAGATCGTCTGAAAGACGAAATCAAGGCCTTGCTGAAGGAGACAAACGCGGTCTTGGTGGCGCATTATTACGTTGATCCGCTGATTCAGGATTTGGCTTTGGAGACGGGCGGATGCGTGGGCGATTCGCTGGAAATGGCGCGCTTCGGTGCGGAACACGAAGCCGGTACGCTGGTGGTGGCTGGTGTGCGCTTCATGGGCGAGAGCGCGAAAATCCTCTGCCCTGAAAAAACGGTGCTGATGCCTGATTTGGAGGCGGAATGTTCTTTGGATTTGGGTTGCCCGGAAGAAGCGTTTTCAGCGTTTTGCGACCAACACCCCGACCGCACGGTGGTGGTGTACGCCAACACTTCCGCCGCCGTGAAAGCGCGTGCCGATTGGGTGGTAACGTCTTCGGTGGCGTTAGAAATCGTATCGTATTTGAAATCACGCGGCGAGAAGCTGATTTGGGGACCCGACCGCCACCTCGGCGACTACATCTGCCGCGAAACGGGCGCGGATATGCTGTTGTGGCAGGGTTCGTGCATCGTCCACAACGAATTTAAAGGGCAGGAGCTGGCGGCGTTGAAAGCGGAACATCCCGACGCGGTGGTGCTGGTTCATCCCGAATCGCCGCAAAGCGTCATCGAACTGGGCGACGTGGTCGGCTCGACCAGCAAACTGCTCAAAGCCGCCGTATCGCGTCCTGAAAAAAAATTCATCGTGGCGACCGATTTGGGCATCCTGCACGAAATGCAAAAGCAGGCGCCCGACAAACAATTTATCGCCGCGCCGACGGCGGGCAACGGTGGAAGCTGTAAAAGCTGCGCGTTCTGCCCGTGGATGGCGATGAATTCGCTGGGCGGCATCAAATACGCCCTGACAAGCGGACGTAACGAAATCCTGTTGGACAGGAAGCTGGGCGAAGCCGCCAAACTGCCTTTGCAGCGTATGCTCGACTTCGCGGCAGGACTCAAACGCGGGGATGTGTTCAACGGCATGGGTCCCGCCTGATTTGCCGTTCGTAATGGGTGCAGCCTGAAAATACCGCCCGCCTGCTTTCCCAAGACGGGGTTTGCGCACAAAAAATCTTTAAAAACAAGACTGTTTTTTATGTTATTGCATTGATATAATTATACTTTCTTTCATTTATCAGGTAAAAACATGCAAATGCACTGGCTCTTTCTGACTGTAGCAATTTTAAGCGAAGTCTGCGGTTCTTCCATGCTCAAACTGAGTGGCGGGTTTAGCAAACTGTGGCCTTCTATTGGCGTGATAGTCAGCTTTTCGGTGTGTTTTTGGGCCTTGTCTATGACACTGAAAACCATGCCGCTGGCTACAGCATACGCCATTTGGGCAGGCGTGGGACTGGTTTTAACGGCTTTAGTCAGCGTGGTGTTTTTCGGTGAGAAAGCTGATTTCATTGGGATTGTCAGCATCGGTTTGATTTTGCTGGGCGTGGTGCTGCTCAATACCATGTCGCATATGTCGGGGCATTGATTAATCCACTATACCGTTTCAGACGACCTCTCAAACAAGGACAACACCATGCAAACCGATTGCGACGTATTGATTGCCGGAAACGGGCTGGCGGCACTGACGCTCGCCCTGTCGCTGCCTGAATCGTTCCGCATCGTCATTTTGTGCAAAAACCGGCTGGACGACACCGCCAGCCGTCATGCGCAAGGCGGGATTGCGGCGGCGTGGTCGGGAGAGGACGACATCGAAAAACACGTTGCCGATACTTTGGAAGCGGGCGCAGGTTTGTGCAACGAAGCCGCCGTCCGCACCATCCTGTCGCAGGGCAAACCGGCAATCGAATGGCTGCTGGCGCAGGGCGTGGCGTTCGACCGGAGTCATGACGGCCTGCACCTGACGCGCGAAGGCGGGCACACCTGCCGCCGAATCGCCCACGTCGCCGACTACACGGGCGAAGCCGTCATGCAGAGCCTGATTGTCCAAATACGCCGTCGCCCGAACATCCGCGTTTACGAGCGGCAGATGGCGTTGGACATCCAAACCGAATCAGGTGCGGCGTGCGGACTGACCGTCCTCGACCGCCGAACGCAAGAAACCTACAACATCCGTGCCAGCCATACCGTACTCGCAGGCGGTGGCCTCGGGCAGATTTACGCCGCCACCACCACGCCGCCCGAATGCACGGGCGACGCCATCGCCATGGCGATACGTGCAGGCTGCGCAGTCGAAAACCTCGAATTTATCCAATTCCACCCCACAGGCTTGGCAAGGTCGTCTGAAAACGGCCGCACCTTCCTGATTTCCGAAGCCGTGCGCGGCGAAGGCGGCATCCTGACCAACCAAGCGGGCGAACGATTTATGCCGCATTACGACCGCCGCGCCGAACTCGCACCGCGCGACATCGTTGCCCGCGCCATCGCAGCCGAAATCGCCAAACAAACGCAAGACTTCGTCTCGCTCGACATCAGCCATCAACCCGCAGCGTTCGTCCGCCGGCATTTCCCATCCATCCATCGACACTGTTTATCCCAATGCGGCCTAGACATCACGCGCCAAGCCATCCCCGTCCGCCCCGTGCAACACTACACCTGCGGCGGCATCCAAACCGACCCCTGCGGCAGAACCTCCCTGCCGCAGCTCTACGCCTTGGGCGAAACCGCCTGCACTGGGCTGCACGGAGCCAACCGCCTTGCCAGCAACTCCCTGCTCGAATGCGTCGTGACCGCAAGGCTCTGCGCCCAAGCCATCGCAGACGGACAAGCATTCCAAGCCGAACCATTCCAAAGGCCGTCTGAAAGCCTCTCCGCCGAAGCAGGCATCTTTTCAGACGACCTTCAAAACACATTCAGCCGCCCCGTCCTGCAAACGTTCAACCAACGCCATCTAGGCATCCTACGCAACGATACCGGCCTGCGCCGCGCCATCGCCCAACTGCAGCTTTGGAAGCAAAACCAAGCCGAACCGCACACCGCGTCCGAATACGAAAACCGCAACCTGCTCGAATGCAGCCTCGCCGTCGCCCAAGCCGCATACAGGCGGAGACAGAACATCGGCGCGCATTTTAATAGTGATTGTTAAGGTTGGCTGGTTAGAAAAAAATCGTTCAAATAAATTTGAATAGCATGGTTAAGAGATTGGCATTTAGTTTTTAGGGTTGCGTAAGTTGGGTTATCATTCTGTTCTAAAAGCAAAAAGGCCGTCTGAAACACTGTTCAGACGGTCTTTTGCTTCCTTGACACTTTATCTGACGCGTTTTACCTGCCCGACTGTGCCCACACGTTTTGCAGGTAGGCGTAGGTCAGCCCGGCGGTGTCGGACACCAGCGCGATGTCGCTGCCCAAGTCTTCGGCTTTGCCTACGCCGATGGGCAAGGCGCCGGCGGCTTTGATGGCGGCTACTCCTGCTGCGGCGTCTTCGATGCCGATGCAGCGACGGATGTCCGCGCCCACGCCCTCGGCGGCGGCGAGGAAGATGTCGGGGGCGGGTTTGGAATGCGCGACGGCGGCAGGGTCGGCGACGGCGTCGAAGAAGTGGGTCAGCCCCATGCGTTCGAGCAGGAACGGGCCGTTTTTACTGGCGGACGCGAGGGCGATTTTTTTGCCGTTTGCCCTCAATGCTTCCAGCAGCGGCAAAATGCCGGGGTACACATCTTCGGGTTTGACTGACTGAATCATCTCGACGTAGTTGTCGTTTTTACGGCGGGTCAGTTCGGCGAACTCGGCTTCGCTGACGGTTTTGCCGCCGTGCGCGAGAATGCGTTTGAGCGAATCGTCGCGCGACACGCCTTTGAGCTGCTCGTTAAACTTGCGGTCGATGCCGATGCCCAGTTCTTCGGCGAGCTTTTTCCACGCGCGGTAGTGGTATTCGGCGGTGTCGGTGATGACGCCGTCGAGATCGAAGAGGACTGCGGTAAACGTCATTTTGCGCCCTCCTTATTTTTCCAACGCGACAGTGTGGCTGCCGTTGAGCGTGATGTCTTTGCCGTACACCTGCAAATCGAGCGGTTCGCCTTTGAGCAGGGTGAAGACGACGTTTTCTTTGCCGACGGCGACTTTAATCAGACGGCCTCGGTAGTTGATGTGGAAGGCGTAGCCTGTCCACGCGCCCGGCAGGAACGGAGCGAAGCTGAGTTTGCCGCCCCAGGTTTTCATTTGTGCGAAACCTTGGACGATGGCGAGCCACGAACCGGTCATGGAAGTTAAGCCACGGTATTGTAGGCATTTTCGTGAAAGTTAGATTTTTAACTTCACGGATTCAGTACATGTTCAATGATTAAATTTATTTTCCATAAAATTGGCAAACCTCACTAAGGCTAGCATAACAGGAACCTCAACCAGAACACCTACTACAGTTGTTAACGTAGCTCCTGATAATAGCCCAAATAGAGATATAGAAACTGCAACGGACAGCTCAAAAAAGTTAGATGCACCAATCATGCCACATGGAGCTGCAATTGAATATGGTAGCTTTGCTAAATATGCCATGAAAAATGTTATTGCAAATATAAACAGAGTTTGAATTATCAAAGGAATTGCAATAAGGATAATATTTAGTGGCTGATCCAATATCTTCTGTCCTTGAAATGAAAATATTATAATCAACGTCAACAATAATCCCATCATAGTGTATTTATCAAATGCAGGGATAAAAGTTTTATTTAGGTAGTCCTCCCCTTTGTTTTTAATGATTATACTCCTAGTTGCCATGCTTAAAATAAGAGGAACAACAATAAATAATACAATGGATAATAAAAGTGTTCCCCATGGAATATTTATATTTCCAATCTTTAATAAGAAGCTCACAATTGGTATATATGCAATCAAAATAATTAAGTCGTTACTAGCTACCTGTACTAAGGTATAAGCACTATCACCTCTTGTTAACTTGCTCCATACAAATACCATTGCGGTACATGGTGCAGCTCCGAGTAAAACCGCCCCAGCTAAATATTCTGATGCCAATTCCTTATTAATAAATCCTTTATAAATAACAAAGAAAAATAAGGATGCAATTAAATACATGGTGAGTGGCTTAATGATCCAATTTACAAACCATGTAATAAATAGACCTTTAGGGTTTTTTCCTATGTCTTTTATACTCTTAAAATCAATTTTCAACATCATTGGATAAATCATTATCCAAAGTAAAATTGTTGTTGGTATAGACACGTTGTAGAACTCAAATTTTCCTAACCTATCTGGAATAGAAGGAAAATATTTCCCAATAAATATGCCTATTGCCATACAAATTAATACCCAAAAAGTCAGGTTTTTCTCAAAAAAACCAATTCCATTTATTTTCTTCATTTCTAAATCCACTTAAATTCTTCATTTGCTTTAGCAGATAACATCTTGATTACTAGGATTTGCTTTATACAAGGATGAATTAACAATCCACCAATTTGTATGAATTGATGCCCTTGTTAGATCTTCTTCTAATCGATATGCTTCATAAAATGGGGTAGCCTCCTCCAAGCTAACGATTAATACTTCTGTTTCCTCTTCCTTTAATCTAAGTAACAAGTTTTTACAGATTCAGGTATCTGTCCTTGTATTCTTTGAACTTCTTGATGATAACTTAAGTTGAGTCTAACAACAAGGTATGCCCCGTAGAAGCAGTATCAATCACCACTATTTCATCGTCTGCTTTTTCCACGAGTAATGTGCAGACCGTCTTCGGTGCTGATGGCAGTGGTCTTTCTGGACGAACGCCCCAGCACGCAGGAATGGATAGGGCTGGGGCTGGTTACGGCGGGCGTATTGACGCTGGCTTTGAAACGCTAAAAATATTTTTCCAATGAAAAGGTCGTCTGAAAACCAAAATTCTGTTTTTCAGACGACCTTTTTACTTCCTTGACACTTTATCTGACGCGTTTTACCTGCCCGACTGTGCCCACACGCTTTGCAGGTAGACGTAGGTCAGCCCGGCGGTGTCGGACACCAGCGCGATGTCGCTGCCCAAGTCTTCGGCTTTGCCTACGCCGATGGGCAAGGCGCCGGCGGCTTTGATGGCGGCTACTCCTGCTGCGGCGTCTTCGATGCCGATGCAGCGACGGATGTCCGCGCCCACGCCCTCGGCGGCGGCGAGGAAGATGTCGGGGGCGGGTTTGGAATGCGCGACGGCGGCAGGGTCGGCGACAGTGTCGAAAAAGTGGGTCAGCCCCATGCGTTCGAGCAGGAACGGGCCGTTTTTACTGGCGGACGCGAGGGCGATTTTTTTGCCGTTTGCTTTTAATGTCTCCAGCAGCGGCAAAATGCCGGGGTACACGTCTTCGGGTTTGACTGCCTGAATCATCTCGACGTAGTTGTCGTTTTTTCGGCGGGTCAGTTCGGCGAACTCGGCTTCGCCGACGGTTTTGCCGCCGTGCGCGAGGATGCGTTTGAGCGAATCGTCGCGCGACACGCCTTTGAGCTGTTCGTTAAACTTGCGGTCGATGCCGATGCCCAGTTCTTCGGCGAGCTTTTTCCACGCGCGGTAGTGGTATTCGGCGGTATCGGTAATCACGCCGTCGAGATCGAAGAGGACTGCGGTAAACGTCATTTTGCGCCCTCCTTATTTTTCCAACGCGGCGGTGTGGCTGCCGTTGAGCGTGATGTCTTTGCCGTACACCTGCAAATCGAGCGGCCCGCCTTTGAGCAGGCTGAAGACAACGTTTTCTTTGCCGACGGCGACTTTAATCAGACGGCCTCGGTAGTTGATGTGGAAGGCATAGCCTGTCCACGCGCCCGGCAGGAACGGTGCGAAGCTGAGTTTGCCGCCCCAAGTTTTCATTTGGGCGAAACCTTGGACGATGGCGAGCCACGAACCGGTCATGGAGGTGATATGCAGGCCGTCTTCTGTGTCGTTGTTGTAGTTGTCCAAGTCCAGGCGGGCGGTGCGCCGGTACATTTCCACGGCTTTTTCTTCTTTGCCCAGTTCGGCGGCGAGAATAGAGTGGATACAGGGCGACAGCGAGCTTTCATGCACGGTCATCGGTTCGTAGAAATCGAAGTTGCGGCGTTTTTCGTCGATATTGAAACGGTCGCCGAAGAAGTAGATGCCTTGCAACACGTCCGCCTGCTTGATGAAGGGCGAACGCAGGATTTTGTCCCACGACCATTTCTGGTTGAGCGGCAAATCGTCGGGCGAAAGCGCGGACACGGGACGGATGTCTTTGTCGAGGAAGCCGTCGTGTTGGACGAATACGCCGAGTTCTTCGTCATGCGGACGGTACATATTCGCGCTGATGTCCGCCCATTTTTCCAACTCGGCGGCACGCACGTTCAAATCCGGGCGCGGGTATTTCGCCAGGGCTTCGCGGGTGTAGTCCAATACCCAGGCGGCGAGGGTGTTGGTGTACCAGTTGTTGTTGATGTTGTTTTCGTATTCGTTCGGGCCGGTTACGCCGTGAATCATGTATTTGCCGTTGCGTTTGGAGAAGTGGACGCGGTCCGCCCAGAAGCGGGACACTTCGACCAAGACTTCCAAGCCTTCTTTGGCAAGATAGCCCTCGTCGCCGGTGTAGTTGGTGTAGTTGTAGATGGCGTAAGGAATCGCGCCGTTGCGGTGGATTTCCTCGAAGGTGATTTCCCATTCGTTGTGGCACTCGATACCCGTAAACGTTACCATCGGATAGAGTGCGCCCGCCAAGCCCTGTTCGCGCGCGTTGTGCTGCGCCTGCGGCAGTTGGTTGCGGCGGTATTGCAGCAGGTTGCGGGTAACTTCGGGTTCCGCCAGTGCGAGGTAGAGCGGTACGGCATAGGCTTCGGTATCCCAATAGGTCGCGCCGCCGTATTTTTCGCCGGTAAAGCCTTTGGGGCCGATGTTCAGGCGCGCATCTTCGCCGTAGTAGGTGGAGAACAGTTGGAACAGATTGAAACGGATGCCTTGCTGCGCTTCGTCGCTGCCTTCGATGACCACGTCGGCGATTTCCCAACGGTGCAGCCAGCCTGCTTTGTGCGCGTCCAGCAAGGTTTCAAACGCAACGCCTGCGACTTTTTCCGACAAGGCGCGGCCTGCGGCTTTCACTGCTTCCAAGCCCTGATAATCGCGGCTGGTGGTAACAATAACCCGTTTTTCAAAGGTTTTGGGCGTGCCGCCGACTTCGACCTCGAAAGAATTGGAGACTTGCCAGTCGGTTTGGCTGCCGCCGAGGGCTTTGAAGCTGCCGGCGAAAGTTTGCTCGGCGTTGACGATAAATTGTTCCACGCCGAAAGGGTTGGCAACGGTTTGGGCGGCAATGTAGGAGAGACTGTCTGAAACGCCTTTGTCCAATACCTGCCAGAATTTTTCTTCGTAGTTGGAGTCTTCGTTTTTCACGTCGGCATCGATGATGGAATCGATGCGGACTTGGTGGGTTTTACCGTCAACGGATACGGCTTCCCAGCGGATGACCGCCAGCTCTTTTTGCGCGACGGACAGGAATTTGCACACATTGAAACGCACACCGAATACGGTAAACGAGCGGCGCAACACGCCGTGCCGCATATCGAGTTCGACGGAGAAGCCGGCAACGTCGTTTTTCGCCAAGTCCACTTCCTGCCCGTCGACAAAGATTTTGACTTTGCTGAAATTGAACGCGTTGATGGCTTTGCCGAAATATTTGGGATAGCCGTTTTTCCACCAGCCGACGCGGGTTTTGTCGGGGAACCACACGCCGGCGATGTAGGTGCCTAAGTGGCTGTCGGCGGAATAGGTTTCCTCAAAGCTGCCGCGCATACCCATATAGCCGTTGCCCAAGCTGGTCAGGCTCTCTTGCAGCCGTTTGTGTTCTTTTTCCAGTTTTGCCGAACGCAGCGTCCAAGGGCTGATTTCCATGATTCTTGTGTACATTTATGAAGCTCCTGTTTGGATTGATTTGAGGGAATGGTGAAATCTTATAGTGGATTAACAAAAATCAGGACAAGGCGACGAAGCCGCAGACAGTACAAATAGTACGGAACCGATTCACTTGGTGCTTCAGCACCTTAGAGAATCGTTCTCTTTGAGCTAAGCCGAGGCAACGCCGTACCGGTTTTTGTTAATCCACTATAAAAAGGCCGTCTACAACCGGTGTTAGGAAGCTCCTAAGAAAGGGATTCGATGCCGTAAGCAATCGTCGCCTCCCTGGTATCACCCTTGTTCAGACGAATATTGCCGAACTCGGGCCAATTCAGGCTGTCGGGCAGCGTCTGCGCCTCGGTCGCCAGCGCGTCGTAAACGCCCGCATCGTGCCGCGCGAAATCCTGCGGGGCGGCGGTAAAGATGACCAAGCCATTGCGGTCGCTGTATATGCTGATACGACGGCGGCGTCCGGCTTGCAACACAGCGGCGGGACGGCCTATATCGGACGGCACGCGGTAAGCGTCGTCAAAACCGGCCCGACCCGTTTCGCGGCGCAGGGCGGCAACGGCGGCATCCAGCGGCTTGGGCCGGCTGAAATCAAATACTTCGAGGTCGTCTGAAACCGTTGAGACGGGCAGTTTTTCGGCATCGGCCGGAATATGTCCGCCCTGCGGAATATGCAGAACCGCATCGTGCAGGCCCGCGTCCAGCCGCCAGTAAATGTGCAGCGTCGGGTCGAACACCGTGTCGCCGAGCGCGGTGGCGCGATAGCTAACGGTAAGCCGGTCGTCCTCGTCCAAGCGGTAGGAAATATCCAAATCCAAATCGTTGGGATAACCGTCGGCCGACTGTTGCAGGCGGCTGCGCAGCACCACCGAACGGCCGTCTGCCGCCACCGCGTTGAAACGGGTAACGGCCAGCCCGTGCGAACCGCCGTGCAGCGCGTTCCTGCCTTCGTTGGCCTCCACGCGGTAAGTCCTGCCGTTGATGTCGAACGCCGCACCGCGGATGCGTCCGGCCACGCGCCCTATCTGCTTGTTAATCTGAAACGGATTGTCCGCATAGGAAGCCGCATCGTCGAACGACACCACGAGGTTTTCGCGCACGCCGTCTGCCAAAACGGAAAATTCCTGCACAATCCCGCCCAAGTCCAGCACGCAGACACGCGTACCACGCCGGTTGGACAGCACATAGCCGGTTACGGCACGCCCGTCGATCAGGCCAAAATCGCGGGTAGCGGGGGTATCGCTCATCGCTCAAACCCCGCCGTGTGTTTCTTTAATCAGGAACACAGAAAACGCGCCCAGCAGCAGGACGACGCCCCCTACCAAGAACATAGTGGCCTGCAAGCCGCCCAGCATAGGGAAAAGCACGAAACTCAACAGCGAAGCGACGATTTGAGGCATACAGATAGAGCCGTTAAACAGGCCCAAGTAAGTGCCCATATGCTTGCCCGACAAGGCGTTGGTCACAATCGTCAGCGGATAAGTGATAATGCCCGCCCAAGCGATGCCGATTAAGGTATAAGACAACACCAGCGCGTATTGGTTGCCGATGAAGAAAACGGAGAAAAAGCCGAGCGCGCCCAAAGCCAAACAGCCGAAATAACCCGCCTTATGGTATTTATTCGGCACTTTCGCCAATACAAACGAACAAATCACCGCCGCAACCGACTGCACCGCCGCCAAAACGCCGTACCAGTTGCCCGCCTCCTGATAGCCTACGGAAGACGCATCGGTGGTGTGCCAAACGTTTTCCGCAATCGCGCCTGCGGAATAAGTCCACATATATTGAAAGGCGAACCAGCAGAAAAACTGTACCAGAGTAACCGTCCAAAACGCTTTGGGCGCGGTTTTCAAAAGTTCGAACCAGTTGGCTTTTTCCTGATTCGCGGCGACATCGATGCCGTGGTAACGGGCATAGGTTTCCGGGTCGTATTCTTTGACTTTGAAGATTGTGAACGCACTGGTAATAATCAGTAATGCCGCGCCCACATAGAATGCTACGACCACGGTTTGTGGCACAACGCCTTTCTCGGCGGTGTTCGCCAAACCGATATACGCGAACACAAACGGCAGAATCGCCGCCACGACCGCGCCGGTATTCGCCAAAAAGCTCTGAATCCCGTAGGCGTAGCTTTTCTGCTCCTCGTTGACCATATCGCCGACCATCATCTTAAACGGCTGCATCGCCATATTGGAAGACACGTCCAGCAGCGCAATCATCAGCGCGCCGAACGACAAAGCCGCCAAAGAAGCGTAGCCGAAACCGAAGCTGCCCGAGTTCGGCATCAAAATCATCACGATGACCGCAATCAGCGTGCCGTAAAACAGATACGGCAGGCGGCGACCGCCCAATCGCGGCATCCAAGTGCGGTCGGAGTAATAACCGACAATCGGCTGCACCAGCATCCCCGCCAGCGGCGGCAGGATGAAAAACCAGCCCAAATTGTGCGGGTCTGCGCCTAGCGTTTGAAAAATGCGGCTCATTTGCGAGCTTTGCAGGGTAAAGGCCGTCTGAACGCCGAGAAAGCCGAAACTGAGCATCCAAATCGTGCTTTTTGCCAGCGCGGGCAAACCTTGTTTTGCTGTTTGAGGCGTATATTCCGACATAAGGTAAATCCTTTTTTGATTTGAAAAGTATAGTAGATTAACAAAAACCAGTACGGCGTTGCCTCGCCTTAGCTCAAAGAGAACGATTCTCTAAGGTGCTGAAGCACCAAGTGAATCGGTTCCGTACTATCTGTACTGTCTGCGGCTTCGTCGCCTTGTCCTGATTTTTGTTAATCCACTATATTTGCTTTGGAAAATCCGAAATGGTTGCCGGGGCGGCGATCCCCTATCATTATTATTTTTTTGTCTATATAATTTCAAAGGGATAAGCGGATTTTATGAATCCTGCCCGATTTTGGCAATACCGGTTCGCGGATAAACTGGCTTAAATCAAATTATCGGTTAAAATGGCCGTCTGAAATTTGTTTGATGAAAACGAGAAAACCATGTCCCAACAATACGTCTATTCTATGCTGCGCGTGAGCAAGGTTGTGCCGCCGCAGAAAACCATCATTAAAGATATTTCCCTTTCTTTCTTCCCCGGCGCGAAAATCGGCCTGCTCGGTTTGAACGGCGCGGGCAAGTCCACCGTGCTGCGGATTATGGCGGGTGTGGATAAGGAATTTGAGGGCGAAGCCGTGCCGATGGGCGGCATTAAAATCGGCTACCTGCCGCAAGAGCCTGAGCTTGATCCTGAAAAAACCGTGCGCGAGGAAGTGGAAAGCGGTTTGGGCGAAGTGGCTGCCGCGCAGAAACGTTTGGAAGAAGTGTATGCCGAGTACGCCAATCCTGATGCGGATTTTGACGCGTTGGCAGAAGAGCAGGGCCGCTTGGAAGCGATTATTGCGGCAGGTTCGTCCACGGGCGGCGGTGCGGAACACGAATTGGAAATCGCCGCCGACGCGCTGCGCCTGCCGGAATGGGATGCCAAAATCGATAATTTGTCCGGCGGTGAAAAACGCCGCGTTGCCTTGTGCAAACTCTTGTTGAGCAAACCCGATATGCTTTTGCTGGACGAGCCGACCAACCACTTGGACGCGGAATCTGTCGAGTGGCTGGAGCAATTTCTCGTGCGCTTCCCCGGTACAGTCGTTGCGGTAACACACGACCGCTACTTCCTCGACAACGCCGCCGAATGGATTTTGGAACTCGACCGCGGCCATGGTATTCCGTGGAAAGGCAATTACTCGTCTTGGCTGGAGCAGAAAGAAAAACGCTTGGAAAACGAGGCAAAATCCGAAGCCGCGCGCGTGAAGGCGATGAAGCAGGAATTGGAATGGGTGCGCCAAAATGCCAAAGGCCGCCAAGCCAAGTCCAAAGCGCGTTTGGCTCGTTTTGAAGAAATGAGCAACTACGAATACCAAAAACGCAATGAAACGCAGGAAATCTTCATTCCCGTCGCCGAGCGTTTGGGTAACGAAGTGATTGAATTTGTGAATGTTTCCAAATCGTTCGGCGACAAAGTGCTGATTGACGATTTGAGCTTCAAAGTGCCTGCGGGCGCGATTGTCGGCATCATCGGTCCGAACGGCGCGGGTAAATCGACACTGTTTAAAATGATTGCGGGCAAAGAGCAGCCCGATTCCGGTGAAGTGAAAATCGGGCAAACCGTGAAAATGAGCTTGATTGACCAAAGCCGCGAAGGTTTGCAAAACGACAAAACCGTGTTCGACAACATTGCCGAAGGTCGCGATATTTTACAGGTCGGGCAGTTTGAAATCCCCGCCCGCCAATATTTGGGACGCTTCAATTTCAAAGGCAGCGACCAAAGCAAAATCACGGGGCAGCTTTCCGGCGGCGAACGCGGACGTTTGCACTTGGCAAAAACCTTGTTGGGCGGTGGCAATGTGTTGCTGCTGGACGAACCGTCCAACGACCTCGACGTGGAAACCCTGCGCGCGTTGGAAGACGCATTGCTGGAATTTGCCGGCAGCGTGATGGTGATTTCGCACGACCGCTGGTTCCTCGACCGTATTGCTACGCATATCTTGGCTTGCGAAGGCGACTCCAAATGGGTGTTCTTTGACGGCAACTATCAGGAATACGAAGCCGACAAGAAACGCCGACTCGGCGAAGAAGGCACGAAACCGAAACGCATCAAATACAAACCGGTAACGCGTTAACCTCCGAAACAATGCCGTCTGAAAGGCTTTCAGACGGCATTTTTACAAGGCAGCACCGTTTAAAACAGCATTGCAATCCTCAAGACAATCAAAGTCATCACCGCAGCCGCCATATCGTCCGCCATAATGCCCAAACCGCCGTGCAGATTCTTGTCAAACCAACCGACGGGAGACGGTTTGAGCGCGTCAAACAGACGGAATAGGACAAATGCCGCCAGCCACCACGTCCACCTGAACGGCACAAACGCCAGCACAAACAGCATGGCGACAATCTCGTCCCAAACAATCCCACCATGGTCGCTGACACCCGTTTCACGTTCCGCATAAGCGCAAATGCGTATGCCCAACATAAACAGCACGATACACAAAAAAGCCAGCAGCAGCCCGTCTATGCCGAGCAAAATCAGCACAAATGCCAAAGGCAGTGCCGCCAAAGTGCCAAATGTACCCGGCGCGAACGGAGCCAGCCCGCTGCCGAAACCAAAAGCCAAAAAACACAACGGTCGTTTCAACAGCCACGCAAAGTCAGGTTTAAAATCAGCCAAAATGATCGAATCCTAAAGAATGTAGTTCCAATTCCCTGCCGTCGGCATCTAAAACCTTCAGACGGCATCCTCCGTTGATTTTGCCGATGCGCGTTACCGGCACGCCGCACCGTTCTGCCGCATCAAGCACGCGGCTGCGGCAACTTTCCGGCGCGGTAAACACCAGCTCGTAATCGTCGCCGCCCGCCAAAGTATAAGACAGCCATTGCGCTCGGGGCAAAATATCTTTCAATACGGATAAAGACGGCAGCGAATCGGCCCAAATTTCCGCCCCCACGCCGGAAGCGGTCAGGATATGCCCCAAATCTTGCGCGAGGCCGTCTGAAACATCCTGCGCCGCCCGGGCAAACGGCAACAGCGCAAGCCCCAGCCCAACCCTTGGCTCGGGGCGGAGCAGCTTTTGTTCGCATTCGGCAAACACATCATCCGGCAACACACACCGTTTCAGACGGCAGTTCAAAGCCGCCGCCGCCATACCGACACGCCCCGACACCCAAATATCGTCGCCCGCAACCGCCGCATCACGCCGCAACGCCCTACCCTTCGGCAATTCGCCGATAATGGTTACATTGAACGCCATATCGCCCTTGGTCGTATCGCCGCCGATTAACGTTACGCCAAACTTTTTTGCCAAACCGAAAAAGCTGCCGCAAAACCGTTTCAGCCATACCTCATCCAATTCGGGCAACGCCGCGCTCAGCAACACCCAACGCGGTATCGCACCCATCGCCGCCATATCCGAAACATTGACGGCCAAAACCTTCCAAGCCAAGTCTTCAGGTTTGACATTTGCAAAAAAATGCCTGTCCTTCAAAAGCATATCCGCACTGAAACACAAATCGAAGCCTTCACGCGGGCGGACAATCGCCGCATCGTCGCCTATGCCCAATACGACATCATTATCCGTGCCTGTTTGCAAATACCGTTTGATGAAGTCAAATTCTTTCATATCCCAAAATATCCGGCGGGCGAATCCAATTTAAATCATAGCAAGGCAGCAAAGGCCGTACAAACAATAAAGCGGCTCATTCAGTGTTTCAGCGTATTTCACTTTTAGCTTTGGCCATACCGTACCCGTATGCACCGACCACCCTGTTTCAACACACAAACGGCATATCAAAGCACCGCACTGCACGCCACCCCGAATGCAAAGCGGCAACTTCCGCCACCGATTAGGCTCAATCGCTGCAACTGGCAAGGTTTCAACCGAAAAGGGCTGATGATAAAACCATATCCGGCATACAGTGCCGCACACATCTGGCACGATTCCATCCATTTCCCAATGAAGGGGAAAGGCGTGAATTTGTATGAATTATCCCTTTCAGGGCTTGATACAGAAAGGATTCCCTTTCTATGGGCAAACCCACATCCTACCGCCTTAAAATCAGAGTTTCAACCGATATAGTGGATTAAATTTAAACCAGTACAGCGTTGCCTTACCTTAGCTCAAAGAGAACGATTCTCTAAGGTGCTGAAGCACCGAGTGAATCGGTTCCGTACTATTTGTACTGTCTGCGGCTCCGTCGCCTTGTCCTGATTTTTGTTAATCCACTATAAAGCACGGCAATGGGACACAAACCTGAATCTGAATCTGAACCTGCACCCCGATTCTGACGATAGCCGTTTCAGAAAACCACCCAAAAAAACAAACCCCGCAAAAGCGGGGGTTTGTTTCACATCATCGATGCCGACCGACGTTTCACGAATATTGCAACAGTACCTGGTACAAAATCCACTAACCTCATGCATCGGCAAGATATTGCCTAGCCTTAGTGTTGGTGATGATTGTGTGCCGGCACAACCTGACGGGTTACGATGCTGCGGATTTTCACATCCACACGGCGGTCAGGTTCGATACATGCAATCAGAGCCTCACGTTTTTTGGCTTTAGAGACTTTCGCACCCAGTTTGGCAACTTCGGCTTCACAAACTTGAGTCATTTGCGCTTGAGATTCGCCCAAGCCGACAGCAGAAATTCTAGAAACAGGTACGCCGTTGCTGACCAGGTTGTTTGCCACTACGTATGCGCGGCGTTCGGACAGGGCCTGATTGTATTTGTCAGAACCCATAAAGTCGGTATGGCCTTCGACGCGGACAGATTGGATATTGGTTTGACCCAGGCGTTGCGCCAATACTTTCAGGTTGTCTTGAGCTTCGGCGCGCAATGAATCCTTATCGAAACCGAACAGGGTTTTGGCAGACAGGGAAATGGTTTCATCAACATATTGCGGAGCCTGCTCCACAACGACGACAGGCGCGGGTGCGGGTTCGGGTTCTGGCTCGGGTTCGGGGGCAGCAACCGCATCGCCGCATTCTACGCGACCTTGGCTTGCTTTATCAAAGTAGGCGTTTTTCCAGCATTCGCCATAGTTGTTGCGTACGATTTCGTTCGACTGGCCGCTTACGGTGTAACCCTGAACGGACGCCTCGCCCGCAACAGCAGTGCCGGAAGCGAGCAATGCAACGAATAATGCGCTTAATTTCAGCTGTTTGGTCATTTTATTCCCTCATTAAATTTGTACAGCAGATACAGAAGCAACTGCTGAATTGCCAACATACAGGCCGCTGTAGAAACATGGCGGCAAATCGGATATTTCAGTCTCCACTATAAAGAAGCAGGGGGAGGACTGTCAATACTCAACGCCTGAAAACAACCGTAAAACAGCCTGTTTCCTGATAGTCTATCATGCCGAAAAATCAATTCCGTGTCATTACTTTAGGGGGATTTTTTCCATATCGCACGATTGCCGTTGCACAAAAACAACAAACACAACGGCAAAGCCCCATACCGTACCGGCAAGAAAATATGATAAATTATAAACAATGTTCAGCCACCCGACACAGACCCACACCGACCCGCCATGAAATTACAACAATTGAAATACGCCTTAGAAGTTTACCGGCACAACCTGAACGTTTCCGAAGCGGCCGAAGCCTTGTTTACTTCGCAACCCGGCATCTCCAAACAAATCAAATTGCTGGAAGAAGAAATCGGCATTCAGATTTTTATCCGCAGCGGCAAGCGCGTGGTTTCGGTCTCGCAGCCGGGCAAGGTGGTTTTGGATATTGCGGAACGTATTTTACGCGATGTACAGAACATTAAAAATATCGGCAGCGAGTTTACCGGACAGGACAGCGGTTCGCTGACGGTTGCCACGACGCATACTCAGGCACGCTATGCCCTACCCTTGATTGTTGCCGATTTTGTGAAACGCTATCCGAAAGTCAACCTGACCATCAAACAGGGGAGCCCTGCCGCCATCGCACGTATGGTTACCTCAGGCGAGGCGGACTTGGCGATTGTTACGGAACGGATAGACGACCATCCCGAACTGGGAAAACTTCCCTGCTATGACTGGACTCATGCGGTTATCGTACCGAACGACCACCCCTTGCTCGAATGCAGAAACCCCTCCGTATTGAAGATTTGGCGAGGTTTCCACTAATTACCTATGAATTTGCATTCAACACGGGCAGCAGCATCGCGCGGGCATTTTCCAAAGCCCGTTTGGAACAGCCGGATGTCGCATTGGCGGCGGCGGATACGGACGTATTGAAGACTTATGTGCGCTTGGGTTTGGGCGTGGGACTGATGGCGAAAATGGCGTACAACCTGGATACGGACGGCGATTTGCAGCTTGTGGATGCGGCACACCTGTTCGAGCCGTCGCCGACGTGGATTGCTTTGCGCAGCGATACTTATTTGCGCGGATATGCCTACGACTTTATCCAAGCGTTTGCGCCGCACCTGACACGCGAGAAGGTGGATAGGATTCTGTACACGCCCATCAGCGAGGATTTTTCGATTTAGGCGGCTGCCGGTTTTCAGACGGCACTTTGCGGCAGATACAACAAACAGGACAGATGTTTTCGTCTGCCCTGTGTTTATTGAGAATGCCGTCTGAAATGTTCGTACGGGTTAATCAAATGGCGTGCGAACAACCGGATACCATCTTCTTCAACACCTGCAGATTGAGGATCTTGATGTGTTTGTGTTCGACGGAAATCAATCCTTCCTGATGGAACTTGGATAATGTGCGGCTGACGGTTTCAAGTTTCAGCCCGAGATAACTGCCGATTTCTTCGCGGGACATTCTTAAGATGAAGTCGTTGGCAGCAAAACCTCGGGAATAAAGGCGTTGGGAAAGGTTCAGCAGGAAGGCGGCAATCCGCTCTTCGGCGCGCATATTGCCCAACAGCAGCATAACACCTTGGTCGCGCACGATTTCACGGCTCATCATGCGGAAGAAGTGCGTACGCAGGCTGGGGATGTTTTGCCCCAGTTCTTCGATGTGGGTAAACGGCAGTTCGCACACTTCGCTGTCTTCCAAGGCGACCGCGTCGCAACTGTGCACATGGGAACAGATGCCGTCCATGCCGATGAGTTCGCCCGACATAAAGAAACCCGTTACCTGATCGCGGCCGTCCTGACTGGCGACGGTTGTTTTGAAGAAGCCCGAACGGATGGCAAAGAGCGAGGTAAAGGCTTCGCCGACACAGAACAGGTATTCGCCCTTTTTCAGGCGGCGGCTTTGACGGATGACGGCATCGAGTTGGCTGAGCTCGTTGGGCAGCAGCCCGACAGGCAGGCAGAGTTCCCGCAAAGAACAGGAAGAACACAGCGTTTTCATCTGATGTGTAGTATTATGCGAAGCCATACCGTACCTTTTTGTGCGCTTTGCCCCATCATGATTATAGTGGATTAAATTTAAACCAGTACGGCGTTGCCTCGCCTTGTCCTTATTTAAATTTAATCCACTATATGTGCTTATTGACACATATCAAGACAGGTTTATCATACTGTGGCATTCTACCAAACTATCCAAAATTTGACTAACATCATAAAACCACACACACCATGAAAATCATTCAGATACAGAACAATCACAATGTAAACGATGACCGTCCCGAGTTTGACCGCGCGCTGATTGCCAGCCTGCCCGCCAGCGGCCCGCGCTACACTTCCTACCCTACCGCCGACCGTTTCCATGACGGTTTCCGCGAAGGCGAATATATCAAAGCTTTACATTTGCGCGGTATGGGCGCGTTAAACAAACCGCTTTCCCTTTACATTCACATTCCGTTCTGCAACACCATCTGCTACTACTGCGGCTGCAACAAAATCATCACCAAAGACAAAAGCCGCGCCGATGCCTACATCGAATATCTTGAAAAAGAAATGGAACTGCTCGCTCCACATCTGAACGGACGGCACCAGCTTGCCCAACTGCACTTCGGCGGCGGCACTCCGACCTTTTTGAGCGACGAACAGATCGAACGTGTCTTCCGCATGATACGCAAACATTTCGAGTTAATCCCCACCGGCGAATACTCCATCGAAATCGACCCGCGCAAAGTCAGCCGCGACACCGTCCTCATGCTCGGCAGACTCGGCTTCAACCGCATGAGCATCGGCATTCAGGATTTCGACCCCAAAGTGCAGGCGGCGGTCAACCGCATCCAAAGTTACGAAGAAACCAAAGAAGTCATCGATGCGGCGCGCGAAGCGGGGTTCAAATCCGTCAGCGTCGATTTGATTTACGGCCTGCCGCACCAGACTTCGGAAAGCATCAAAACCACCATCGATACCGTTTTGTCGCTCGATCCCGACCGCCTCGCCCTTTATCACTACGCCCACCTGCCGCACGTGTTCAAACCGCAACGCCGCATCGATACCGCCTCCGTCCCCGACAGCGAAGAGAAGCTCGATATGCTGCAATACTGCGTCCAAACCCTAACCGAACGCGGCTACGTCTTCATCGGCATGGATCATTTCGCCAAACCTGACGACGAACTCTCCATCGCCCTCAAAGAAGGCTTCCTCCAGCGCAACTTCCAAGGCTATTCGACCTACGCGGATTGCGATTTGGTCGCCATCGGCGTGTCGTCCATCGGCAAAATCGGCAGCACCTATTCCCAAAACGAACGCGACATCGATGCCTACTATGCCGCCATCGACGAAGGCAGACTGCCCATCATGCGCGGTTATCAGCTCAATCAGGACGACATCCTGCGCCGCAACATCATTCAGGATTTGATGTGCCGTTTCGCGCTCGACTATCGGATTTACGAAAGTATGTTCGGCATCCCGTTCGACCGCTACTTCAAAGACGAACTGGCGGATTTGGAAAAACTCGCCGGTTTGGGATTGGTGCGCCTGAACAGCCACGGACTGACCGTTACCCCGAAAGGACGCTTCCTCATCCGCAACATCGCCATGGTTTTCGATTACCACCTGCGCCATAAAGAAACCAAGGCGAAATATTCGCAAACGGTGTGATTGTGGCTAACGTACAAATGCCGTCTGAAAGGCTTTTTCAGACGGCATTTTGCTGCCGGCAGGATAAGTGTTTTCAAGAACAGGCGGCGGCATATCATAACGTTCCGCACCTTTGTGTCCGACCGTTCCGAAACCAAGATATAGTGGATTAACAAAAACCAGTACAGCGTTGCCTCGCCTTGCTGTACTATCTGTACTGTCTGCGGCTTCGTCGCCTTGTCCTGATTTTTGTTAATCACTATACCAAACGGCATATCCCGACAGAACAGATTGTGCATAAGGCACAAGCCCGCACATTCCATCAACAAAATGCCGTCTGAACACGGGTTCAGACGGCATCAGTATTTTACAATCAGAATACTGCCTGTAAAACCAAGTAGCAGACAACCGACAATACGGCGGCGGCAGGCAGGGTAATGACCCACGCCAAACCGATGGGCTTCATCAGTTTCCAGTTGGCATTGCGGTTGACCAGACCGATGCCGAGTACCGCGCCGACCAAGATATGCGTACTGGACACGGGCAGCCCCATCAGCGACGCGCCCATCACGACGGATGCGGCGGACAGTTCGGCGGTAAAACCCGAAGCAGGATGCATTTCCGCCAAACTCGTACCGACGGTTTTAATCACCTCTTTACCGACAAACCACAAACCGACAATCAGCGCGATACCGAAAGTCAGCATCGCAATCGGGGGGACGACATTTTGCGCGGCAACGCTGTTGGTACGCAAAACATCCATAATCGCGGCAAACGGACCGATGGCGTTGGCGATATCGTTCGCCCCGTGGCTGAATGCGAAGCCGCAGGCGGTAAAGACCTGCATCCATGAAAACATCTGAAAGGTTGATTTGCCCAAGTCTTTACGCTTGAGGCTTTTGGCAAACACAAACGTCCCCATCCACACCGCCGCGCCTATCATAAAGATGGTCAGGAAGCTGTTGACGTTGCTCATCCCCAAATGCAGGTTTTTCAAGCCCTTGAAAATCAGCATAGCGGAAATCATCATCGCGCCGAACGAAGCGATAAAGGGAATCCAAGAATGCAGCGCTTTGTAGGAATCGACATTGTTTTTACGGTTGTCGAACGCATAAAGACCGCGGTAATACTCCGATTGCAGCTCTTGCGGATCGAATTCGGGTTCGTCGTAAATTTGCGCGTCGTGCGCCATTTTGGTGGCGTACTCGACTTTTTCGGCTTCGGACAAACCCTCGAAAAACAGGCGGTGCCGTTCTTTATAGGCCTTTTTTTCCTGCTTGATGCCCTTGAGCGTGCCTTCCGCCCAAGCGTTGTAATCTAAGACGTTTTTCTTGACGCGCGAAAACAGGAAATAGGACACCGCGCCGCCCAACACGGGCGACAATACCCAAGAAACACCAATACCGCCCAGCTTGCCCCAACGTATCAAATCGCCCGATGCGGCATCGTTCATTACCGCCATACATACCGCGCTGCCGACAATGCCGCCGATAATGGAATGGGTGGTAGATACCGGAAGCCCTTTTTTCGAGGCAAACAACAGCCACAACGCCGCCGCCAAAAGCGCGGACATCATAATAAACACAAACTGTATGGGTTCGAAATCAACACCCTTCAAATCGACGATGCCTTTGCGTATGGTATTGGTTACCTCACCGCCCGCGATGACCGCGCCGCTGACCTCAAATACCGCCGCAATCAGCAAAGCCTGCGGGATGGTCAGCGTACCCGCACCGACGCTGGTGCCGAAAGAATTGGCAACATCGTTGCCGCCGATGTTGAACGCCATAAACACGCCGAACATCGTGGCAATAATGAATAAGGCGGCGTAATTGTAATGGGTATAACCCAAGCCCCAATAAATAAAATAGCCGACTGTACCTACCAGCATGGCGGCAAAGACGGCGTTGATGGTTTTAACATTTGCGCTCATTTGGATTTGAGCCATGGCAATCTTCCTTTAATGTGGTGGAAATCATGAGTGTTGCCGACACTGTACTGCTGCCTCCGGTCGAACTGCCGTTTCGGGATATGGCAGACGCATCCTTCCTTCTGAACCGCATCCAAATACCCCCAAACCTGACCGAATGCAAAACTGCTGCCGGAAACGGTTTGTATGACACTTCTACTACTGGATGTTGCGGGCGCATTATAATATTTTTCCATCCGTCTTGAAACATTTATTTACACTTTATTTACACTGCGGCGGCAAATCGGTATACGAGCGTCAATACACGTTAAAATGGCGTTTTGCACCAGTTTGGGAGTGATGATGGAAACACAGCTTTACATCGGCATCATGTCGGGAACCAGCATGGACGGGGCGGATGCCGTACTGATACGGATGGACGGCGGCAAATGGCTGGGCGCGGAAGGGCACGCCTTTACCCCCTACCCCGGCAGGTTACGCCGCAAATTGCTGGATTTGCAGGACACAGGCGCGGACGAACTGCACCGCAGCAGGATGTTGTCGCAAGAACTCAGCCGCCTGTACGCGCAAACCGCCGCCGAACTGCTGTGCAGTCAAAACCTCGCGCCGTCCGACATTACCGCCCTCGGCTGCCACGGGCAAACCGTCAGACACGCGCCGGAACACAGTTACAGCGTACAGCTTGCCGATTTGCCGCTGCTGGCGGAACGGACTCAGATTTTTACCGTCGGCGACTTCCGCAGCCGCGACCTTGCGGCCGGCGGACAAGGCGCGCCGCTCGTCCCCGCCTTTCACGAAGCCCTGTTCCGCGACGACAGGGAAACACGCGCGGTACTGAACATCGGCGGGATTGCCAACATCAGCGTACTCCCCCCCGACGCACCCGCCTTCGGCTTCGACACAGGACCGGGCAATATGCTGATGGACGCGTGGATGCAGGCACACTGGCAGCTTCCTTACGACAAAAACGGTGCAAAGGCGGCACAAGGCAACATATTGCCGCAACTGCTCGACAGGCTGCTCGCCCACCCGTATTTCGCACAACCCCACCCTAAAAGCACGGGGCGCGAACTGTTTGCCCTAAATTGGCTCGAAACCTACCTTGACGGCGGCGAAAACCGATACGACGTATTGCGGACGCTTTCCCGATTCACCGCGCAAACCGTTTTCGACGCCGTCTCACACGCAGCGGCAGATGCCCGTCAAATGTACATTTGCGGCGGCGGCATCCGCAATCCTGTTTTAATGGCGGATTTGGCAGAATGTTTCGGCACACGCGTTTCCCTGCACAGCACCGCCGAACTGAACCTCGATCCGCAATGGGTAGAAGCCGCCGCGTTCGCATGGATGGCGGCGTGTTGGGTCAACCGCATTCCCGGTAGTCCGCACAAAGCAACCGGCGCATCCAAACCGTGTATTCTGGGCGCGGGATATTATTATTGAGCACAAATGCCGTCTGAAAGACCGTTCCGCCGTTCAGACGGCATTTTCGCCCCTTTTGTTTACAAACCCTTAAAATTCCTTTACACTCAAAATCCGTTCAACATCAAACAAACCCCGCTATGAAAACCCTGCTCCTCCTCATCCCCCTCGTCCTCACAGCCTGCGGCACACTGACCGGCATACCCGCCCACGGCGGCGGCAAACGCTTTGCCGTCGAACAAGAACTCGTCGCCGCATCGTCCCGCGCCGCCGTCAAAGAAATGGACTTGTCCGCCCTGAAAGGACGCAAAGCCGCCCTTTACGTCTCCGTTATGGGCGACCAAGGTTCGGGCAACATAAGCGGCGGACGCTACTCTATCGACGCACTGATACGCGGCGGCTACCACAACAACCCCGAAAGTGCCACCCAATACAGCTACCCCGCCTACGACACTACCGCCACCACCAAATCCGACGCGCTCTCCAGCGTAACCACTTCCACATCGCTTTTGAACGCCCCCGCCGCCGCCCTGACGAAAAACAGCGGACGCAAAGGCGAACGCTCCGCCGGACTGTCCGTCAACGGCACGGGCGACTACCGCAACGAAACCCTGCTCGCCAACCCCCGCGACGTTTCCTTCCTGACCAACCTCATCCAAACCGTCTTCTACCTGCGCGGCATCGAAGTCGTACCGCCCGAATACGCCGACACCGACGTATTCGTAACCGTCGACGTATTCGGCACCGTCCGCAGCCGCACCGAACTGCACCTCTACAACGCCGAAACCCTTAAAGCCCAAACCAAGCTCGAATATTTCGCCGTTGACCGCGACAGCCGGAAACTGCTGATTGCCCCTAAAACCGCCGCCTACGAATCCCAATACCAAGAACAATACGCCCTCTGGATGGGACCTTACAGCGTCGGCAAAACCGTCAAAGCCTCAGACCGCCTGATGGTCGATTTCTCCGACATCACCCCCTACGGCGACACAACCGCCCAAAACCGTCCCGACTTCAAACAAAACAACGGTAAAAAACCCGATGTCGGCAACGAAGTCATCCGCCGCCGCAAAGGAGGATAAACCGTGAAACCGCTGCGAAGACTCATCAAGCTCCTTGCCGCCTGTGCCGTAGCGGCGGCCGCACTCATACAGCCCGCCCTCGCGGCGGACTTGGCGCAAGACCCGTTCATTACCGATAACGCCCAACGGCAGCACTACGAACCCGGAGGCAAATACCACCTCTTCGGCGACCCGCGCGGCAGCGTCTCCGACCGCACCGGTCAAATCAACGTCATCCAAGACTATACCCACCGGATGGGCAACCTGCTCATCCAGCAGGCAAACATCAACGGCACAATCGGCTACCACACCCGCTTTTCCGGACACGGATACGAAGAACACGCCCCCTTCGACAACCACGCCGCCGACAGCGCGAGCGAAGAAAAAGGCAACGTTGACGAAGGCTTTACCGTATACCGGCTCAACTGGGAAGGACACGAACATCATCCCGCCGATGCCTACGACGGCCCGAAGGGCGGCAATTACCCCAAACCTACGGGTGCACGCGACGAATACACCTATCACGTCAACGGCACAGCACGCAGCATCAAACTCAATCCGACCGACACCCGCAGCATCCGGCAACGCATATCCGACAATTACAGCAACCTCGGCAGCAATTTCTCCGACCGCGCCGATGAAGCCAACAGAAAAATGTTCGAGCACAATGCCAAGCTCGACCGCTGGGGCAACAGCATGGAGTTTATCAACGGCGTCGCCGCCGGCGCGCTCAACCCCTTTATCAGCGCGGGCGAAGCCTTGGGCATAGGCGACATACTGTACGGAACGCGCTATGCCATAGACAAAGCCGCAATGCGCAACATCGCCCCCTTGCCCGCCGAGGGCAAATTCGCCGTCATCGGCGGCTTGGGCAGCGTGGCGGGCTTTGAAAAAAATACGCGCGAAGCCGTTGACCGGTGGATACAGGAAAACCCCAATGCCGCCGAAACCGTCGAAGCCCTGGTCAACGTCCTGCCGTTTGCCAAAGTCAAAAACCTGACAAAGGCGGCAAAACCGGGGAAGGCTGCGGTTAGCGGGGATTTTTCTGCTGCATACAATACAAGAACAACTAGAAAAGTTACTACAGAAACAGAGGGGTTAAATAGAATCAGACAGAACCAGAAAAATAGTAATATACATGAGAAAAATTATGGAAGAGATAATCCTAATCATATTAATGTTTTATCTGGAAATTCTATACAACATATACTGTATGGAGATGAAGCAGGAGGTGGGCATCTTTTTCCTGGCAAACCTGGTAAGACAACATTCCCCCAACATTGGTCAGCCAGTAAAATAACTCATGAAATTAGTGATATCGTTACATCCCCAAAAACGCAATGGTATGCACAGACTGGAACAGGCGGCAAATATATTGCTAAAGGAAGACCAGCTAGGTGGGTATCATATGAAACGAGAGATGGAATTCGTATCAGAACAGTTTATGAACCTGCAACAGGAAAAGTGGTAACTGCATTCCCCGATAGAACCTCTAATCCCAAATATAACCCTGTAAAATAATGAGTATTTGAAAGATGAAAACATTAGACGAACGAATAAAAAATTTAGGAAAATCTCTTGAAGATAGAATTGACGCTAATCTAATTGATGCCGCACTAGAGTACATTACTTTTTCAGAACGTTTGCTAGCTTTTGAAACGCTATGTGATTATATAGAAGATTTCAATATCCAGCTTACGGAAAAAGAATCCCAAGAAATCTCTTTTATTAATAAGGAATTTGGAATTGAAAGTACATCAGATTAATAAATATTAGGTCGGTTTAAAAACCCAACAATCAAAAAGTCGTCTGAAACTGTGTTTAATTTACAGACGACCTTTCCTTCATTTGAAGCAGGATATTGAGAACTGAGTTCTTCAAAAATCCTACACCTGCTCCTTCCACGGCAGCACCTTGGTCAAAACGGCAGACGGCTACAAAGCCATTGCCCATATTCAAGCCGGCGACCGCGTCTTCGCCAAAGATGAAACCAGTGGAAAAACTGGATACAAACCTGTTACCGCCCAATACGGCAATCCGTATCGGGAAACCGTTTACATTGAAATTTCAGACGGCATCGGCAACAACCAAACCCTGATTTCCAATAAAATCCACCCGTTTTACAGTCAAGGAAAATGGATACAGGCAGGTCGTCTGAAAAAAGGCGACACCCTGCTTTCCGAAAGCGGTGCAAAACAGACGGTTCAAAACATTACCCTCAAACAGCAGCCGCTCAAAGCCTACAACCTGACCGTTGCCGACTGGCATACCTATTTCGTCAAGGGTAATCAGGCGGAAACGGAAGGGGTTTGGGTTCATAATGAGTGTCCGACCAAACCAAAACCAACTAATCATGCCCAACAAAGAAAAGAAGAAGCTAAAAACGATTCTCATCGAAGTGTGGGAGATTCCAATCGTGTCGTTCGCGAAGGAAAGCAATATTTAGATGCCGACACAGGAAACCATGTTTATGTAAAAGGAGAAAAAGTGGTTATTCTAACTCCTGATGGAAGACAGGTAACTCAATTTAAGAACTCGAAAGCCAATACGTCAAAAAGGGTAAAAAATGGAAAATGGACACCGAAATAATCGATCTCCCTTAGAAAAAAGAATTTTTTATCTGGAGCATTCGGGACAGTATCTGATGATTTGCGCCCTATCAGATTACTCCAAAAATAAACATACTGTCGTTATGGCAAATTTTCTCTATCCAAATGAAAAAATGGATTGGAGAAATTTAGATGATTTGTTCAATGAGTTGGTTTTAGAGGAATTACAGTCTTCATTTATGGATTGGTATCCAACTATTGAAGAGGCAATTAGCCATCATTTAGAAGATTTTTCGTAACAAGCATAAATCAAAAAGTCGTCTGAAACTGCTTTTAATTTTCAGACGACCTTGAGATGGCGGTCGAAGTCAAATATCAGCGGAATCAAAAGTTGCTGAATTAGAAAATAAAATTATTCCCGGAATGCCCAAAAATGAACGCTTAAAGATTAAGCAAAAAATCAGAAATATTACAAAAAATGCCAATCGAAAAGCAAAAGGAGAAGAGCATGGTCGACGCGGTCGTTAAAACTCCCGAATTTGTACCTTTTACTTCTGTAGGAATATTCCGTTTTGGTGCGGATATAACACAATACAAAAACATACTGGAAACTTTTATGTATGAACCTCCTGATGAGTTTAGAACAGAATATTATGAATCTCCCGACTCAAATTTACTCATTGCCGTCAAAAAAAACAAAATTATTTCGATATTTTGTTATCAGGAGCTATATTTTATGGGCGTTAATTTAATAGGTCTAAATTTTGAAGATTTTAAACAACTTTTCCATCACCCTAAATCATACGGTGTTGATGAATATTATTTATCAAATGAATCTTATCCGACATATGTCTATGAGTTTGATGAAATAGGGGTACAAGCATGGGAAGCAAAAGGGAAAGTTGTTACTATCATTGCCGGGGGTAAAGACAATTATTCAACAGAACCTTACTACGATGAATAACATTACAGAAAAGAAACAAGAAACGGTACATTTGATAAAAACCTAAATCGTATTGGAGATTAATTATTATGTGTGAGTTCAAGGATTTTAGAAGAAACATCCCTTGTTTTGAAGAGTATGACGAAAATTCATTTATTGGCAAATGGTATGATGACGGGGTGTGGGATGATGAAGAATATTGGAAATTGGAGAATGATTTAATCGAGGTTAGAAAAAAATATCCTTATCCGATGGATATACCAAGGGATATTGTGATTGGAATCGGTACCATTATTGATTTTTTAATGGTTCCAAATTGGGAGCTTTTTGAAATTAAAGCTTCCCCTTGGTTGCCTGATAGTGTGGGAATTCATGAACGTTATGAAAGATTCACAACGATGCTCCGTTATATTTTTACCGAGAAAGACATAGTCAACGTGCGATTTGATTATTACAACAAAAAATAGCAAAACCCGGCAATCAAAATGCCGTCTGAAGCGATATTTGCTTTTCAGACGGCATTTTGATGAATGAAACAGGATATTAAGAACTAAGTTCTTCAAAAATCCTGCCTCCGTCCCTTATACGTCGGTGCTTTAGTCAAAACGGCAGACGGCTGAAAAGCAAACACTGTCATCAACCATTTGAAGACCGGATGGAATAGGAAAGAAAATCGGTAAAATCTCCACGATTAGACGGTAAAATACCTCGGTGTCGCTGAAACCCTGATCGTCGTGTTGCCAAAACAAAAATCAGATATGGAAAACGATAGTGAAGATTAAACCATTACAATTTTCTAACAATAGTCGCAGATTTTACGTAGACAAAATTTGTGTTACCGAACAAGATGTGAACATTTTGGCATCCGACCGAAATTATGAATTAAATATTGAAATATTTATTGACAATATAATTCATTTTCAAATAACAGATGAATCTTATAAAGTAAAATTTTCAGAATATTTATTTGAAAATAAAGAAAAAAATGATTGGGATAGAAATCCTGCTATAAATTATTTTTTCGAGATAATAGATGACAGTTATATGGACTGGTTGAAAGAAGAAAGTTTTGGTTTTTTTGAAAAGAAATATTATAAGGCTTACATTTTCTTTTTTAGCGATTCTGTAATAGAAGTTATCAGCTCGACAGAACCTGTATTTTATTCAAAATAACAAATTATCAAACAAAGCTCTGATTAAAAACCCAACAATCAAAATGCCGTCTGAAGCGGTATTCGGCTTTCAGACGGCATTTTCTCCGATTAGCACAGGATGCCGGGGCTTGCCGGCTTGATTTTGCCGAAATTGTTGGCACGCAATTGGGAGGGGCGGCAACCTATGGAAAATAGATTTGAAAAAATCGTTAAGGATATTTTTAGTTTTACCCAATTTGTTTCCGAAGCAGAAAATGAGATTCCTAACCAATCCTCCCGTTATTACGACTGTTGGTGGGAATTGGAAATCTTGAATGCTTCCGCATTGGAAGATTGGGAAATATCGGGAAAGCCTGAAAAATGGGAGAAATGGACAGAAAAATATCAGACCGAAGCGTTACAGTCAGTCAAGCATCTATTTGCCGAAGAAGTTCCTGAAAATAATATAGTTTGCAATATTTCTCATTTTTTGCATTTTGCCGATCGGGCAGAAGCCGACATTCCCAATCAATCACGTTCATATGCCGAATATTGGTGGGAAATGGAAATGTTCAAAATGTCGGTTTTAGAAGATTGGGAACGCTCGGGAAGACCGTTAAATTGGGAAAAATGGCAAAGGCAATATCGATCTTAAGCATTTGAATTAGTTGAAAATTTGAATCAAAGCAAACAAGAGTAACAAGCCGCAGCCTGCATAGGTTTTTTTAAAGTACGGCAGCAAGCGTAGATTAGATTAAAAATCAAACAATCAAAGCTCGTCTGATATAATCGATATATTCTGTTAAACGAAAAATAAATATGTTTAAAAAATTCAAACCGGTACTGTTGTCATTTTTTGCACTTGTATTTGCCTTTTGGCTGGGAACGGGTATTGCCTATGAGATTAATCCGCGTTGGTTTTTGAGCGATACGGCAACTGAAAATCCGAATGCTTTTGTGGCGAAACTTGCCCGCCTGTTCCGAAATGCCGACAGGGCGGTTGTCATCGTGAAGGAATCGATGAGGACGGAGGAAAGTCTTGCCGGAGCTGTGGATGACGGTCCGTTGCAGTCGGAGAAGGATTATCTTGCACTCGCTGTCCGGCTCAGTCGTTTGAAAGAAAAGGCGAAATGGTTTCACGTAACGGAGCAGGAACATGGGGAAGAGGTTTGGCTGGATTACTATATCGGCGAGGGCGGTTTGGTTGCGGTTTCGCTTTCGCAACGCTCGCCGGAAGCGTTTGTTAATGCCGAATATCTGTATCGGAACGATCGTCCGTTTTCTGTAAATGTGTACGGCGGAACGGTTCACGGGGAAAATTATGAAACGACAGGAGAATATCGGGTTGTTTGGCAACCGGACGGTTCGGTATTTGATGCGTCGGGGCGCGGGAAAATCGGGGAAGATGTTTATGAGCATTGCCTCGGGTGTTATCAGATGGCCCAGGTATATTTGGCGAAATATCGGGATGTCGCGAATGATGAGCAGAAGGTTTGGGACTTCCGCGAAGAGAGTAACCGGATTGCGTCGGACTCGCGCGATTCTGTGTTTTATCAGAATATGCGGGAATTGATGCCCCGAGGGATGAAGGCAAACAGTCTTGTGGTCGGCTATGATGCGGACGGTCTGCCGCAGAAAGTCTATTGGAGTTTCGACAATGGGAAAAAACGCCAGAGTTTCGAATATTATTTGAAAAACGGAAATCTTTTTATTGCACAATCTTCGACGGTAGCATTGAAAGCGGATGGCGTAACGGCGGATATGCAGACCTATCATGCGCAACAGACGTGGTATTTAGATGGCGGGCGGATTGTCCGCGAAGAGAAACAGGGGGACAGACTGCCTGATTTTCCTTTGAACTTGGAAGATTTGGAAAAAGAGGTGAGCCGTTATGCAGAGGCTGCGGCGAGACGTTCGGGCGGCAGGCGCGACCTTTCTCACTGAACGCAAATGCCGTCTGAAACCGGTTTTCAGACGGCATTGGAGAGTCAAACGCTTTTTGCAATGCCGTATATGCCGAATCCGATTCGCTACAAATTGAAAACCACAATCCAAAAAACGGAAATACACATTAAACGGATCTTTTTACCGACCGTATCATCCCATAGGTTTTCCACACCTTTTTTCATCCATAAATTCAAACCATTTAAGTTTGCATCCTTACCGACAATTGCAGCAGCATCATCCGCATAACGGTCACCCAAATTAGCCAAATAACGCCAACCGCCATAGGTATCGCCACGGGAAGCATAACCACGCAAGGTTTGGATTTGTTCTGGTGTTAAAACAACTTCACCCTCATTCATAATAAGATCCTTTAAATTATTTTTTACTTGGATTGTTTACAAAACTCTGTACCAATTGCTCTACTTGTTGGTGATAACCTACCAACTCCTGCTGTGTGAGCTGCTGCTTTTCCCGAATAAACGGGTAATACCGTACCGTGAAACCGTTAATACAGGAACCTACGCTAGTGCTGTAATCGTTCTCTCCATACCTATGATAGTTCCGATGAGTAATAATCGCCGGATTTTCTCCTTTTTTAATATAGTAAAATTCATGAAAATATGGATTTTCAGGAATATGTCTTTTATCTTCATAAGCTTCATATTCAGGATAGGCAGATGGCATTTTTTTAACCCCGTAAGTAAGCAATCTTTCTCCCATAGTCGTACTTAAACTACACGCATCTTTTCGGATAACAATATCGTCCACGCTATCCAAACCATCGCGTAGAAATTGGATAAAGTGCGCTTTGTTCTGCTGGTTGTATGGCTCAAGAACCCAGCCTTGGTCGGTTTTTTTGTAATAGACGCTAATCTCTATCAAATTAATGGAGTAAGCATCCTGCCCGGGCGTGTCGGAAAGCCATTTTGTGGCATTGTCTTGCGTATACCGTGCAAGATAGCCATAAGGGATAACCATTTTGGTGCCCTGAAAATCAAATGTAACCGTATGTTCAAATCCTGTCATTGGCTCGGGATTGTTGAAACTGGTTTGTTCATTAACAGGTTCACATGAGGTCATAGTAAAAACACTCCCAATAGACAAAATAAAAAGTTGATAAATGGTAGTAGCATATGGTCTCATAATTTCAAGCTTAGAAATTAGTTAAAGAATATATTCATGGTAGATACTAACTCTTTAAGTTGACATATTGTGCGATGTCGAGGGCTGTACCGTATTTTCCCATCGTATTTTCCCGTTCTTTATATGAGCGGCAGGCATCCTCATAAAAGAAGGGATACCGATAAGGAAAAATACCCCGGCATAAAAAATATACTGATTAATCAATACAAATCCAACAAACAGTTCATCGTATTCTTTTCTGTTGGCGTATAAAAAATACTGATATATGCCTTCACTTTCATAGGGCGACGCTTTATGTGCCGTCCTGTGTGTTGAAACGTCGGTTTTCCTTACCGCCTGCCCCGCTTTTCCCTGATTGCTGCCAACTGCCGTCCGAACCTGAACCGTCAGGTTTCAGACGGCATTTTTTCTGCCTGTTCCCACAATTTCCGTTTTTGTGCGGCGGTCAGTTTTTTGACGGCGATTTCCTGCCTGAGTGCCGTGCCTTTATCCATCCCGCCTGCAACGATACGCATCGCCACCGGTTTGAATACGCGGGTATATTTCGCGCCTTTTCCGGCCGTGTGGGCGGCAAGCCGCTGTTGCGGATTCGGGCTGATGCCGCAATAGAACGCGCTGTTTTCACACAATATCAGGTAAAGGCTCCAATTTGACGCGTTCATCTGCCTGCATCCTGAGTTTTCTCCCCGTTCCAAGGCGCAACTTTCAGCAGCAGCAGCATACCCGGTAGGGCAAGTACGAAACACAGTTGGAAAAACGGTACATAACCGAGCCATTCAATCAGATAACCGGCAAAGGAATTGATGACCGTACGGGGAACAGCGGACAGGCTGGTAAACAGCGCAAGCTGCGTTGCGGTAAATGCGGGATTGGTCTCGCGCGCCATATACGATACGAACGCCGCCGTCCCCAACCCCACGCCGACCGCTTCCGCGCCGATAACTGCCGCCAGCATCAGCCTCTCGCCTGTGCCGACCGTGTCGAAATGTCCGAACCCTGCCAGCCATACAAACCCCAAAACGGTTACAGCCTGCACCGCGCCGAATAGCCACAAGGCTTTGTTTACGCCGATTTTCAGCATCCACACGCCGCCCAAGATACCTGCCGCCACTGCCGGCCACAGTCCTGCATTTTTTGCAATCAAACCGATGTCTGTCTTGCTGAAACCCATATCCAGATAAAACGGCGTTGCCAACGCGGTTGCCATACTGTCGCCGAGTTTGTAAAGGAAGATAAACAGCAGCACGCACACCGCCGAAGCGATGCCCTTGCGCGTAAAAAATTCTTTAAACGGCTCTACCACGGTCTGCTTCAACGTTTTAGGAACGGCAGGAGGCAACACGGGTTCGCGCGCAAGAAACAGCGTCATCAGAAGGCCGGGCAGCATAAATAATGAAGTGATAACAAATACTTCTGACCACGGCATCCTGTCTGCCAACACCAAACTCAATGAACCGGGAATCAGGGCGGCAACCCGATAGGCGTTCACATGAACCGAGTTACCCAAACCCAATTCTTCGTCTGACAAAATCTCGCGCCTGAACGCATCCAATACAATGTCCTGACTGGCGGAAAAAAAAGCGACAAGCACCGACAAGCCGGCAATCAGCGGCAGATGATTACGGGGGTTTAAAAAGGCATATGCCGCCAAAGCTGCCAGCAAACCTGCCTGCGTCAGCAGCATCCACCCGCGCCGCCGCCCCAAAACGGGCAGCCTGACCGCGTCCATCAGCGGCGACCACAAAAATTTCCAAGTAAACGGCAGACCGATTAACGCCATCAGCCCGATGCTCTTCAAATCCACCTGCTCGCTGCGCAACCACGCCGGAATCAGGTTAATCAGAAAGTACAGCGGCAGCCCCGAGGTAAACCCCGTAAAAATACAGACAAGCATATTGCGGGAAAAGATTTGCCCGATAAAACCTGATTTCGATGCAGTCATCGTTCGTGCAGCCCAAAAAAACAAAAGCCTATTGTAGCAAATATCGCCCGCCTGCTGAAAAACGCCGCCCCGCGCCGCCGGTTTGCCGTTCAAATGCAAAATGCCGTCTGAAACTGTGTTCAGACGGCATTGCTTTTCTGAAAACCCGACGTGCTTACAGGCTGTAATACATTTCAAATTCCAGCGGGTGAGGTGCCATGCGGATGCGGCGTACGTCTTCTTCTTTGAAAGCGATGTAGCTGTCGATCCAGTCTTTGCTGAACACGCCGCCGCGCAGGAGGAATTCGTGGTCGGCCTTGAGGGCGGCGAGTGCTTCTTCCAAAGAAGCGCAAACGGTCGGCACCAATGTATCTTCTTCCGGCGGCAGATCGTAGAGGTTTTTATCGGCAGGATCGCCCGGATGGATTTTGTTTTGAATACCGTCCAAACCGGCCATCAACAAAGCGGCGAACGCCAAGTATGGGTTGGCGGTCGGATCGGGGAAACGCGCTTCGATGCGGCGCGCCTTGCTGCTGTTCACGGACGGAATGCGGATGGAAGCGGAACGGTTTTTGGCGGAGTAGGCGAGTTTGGTCGGCGCTTCAAAGTGCGGCACGAGGCGTTTGTAGGAGTTGGTGGACGGATTGGTAATCGCGTTCAGGGCTTTGGCGTGTTTGATGATGCCGCCGATGTAATAAAGGGCGGTGTCGCTCAAACCGGCATAGCCGTCGCCGGCGAACAGGTTTTGACCGTCTTTCCAGATGGATTGGTGAACGTGCATACCGCTGCCGTTGTCGCCCATAATGGGTTTGGGCATGAAAGTGGCGGTTTTGCCGAAGTTGTGGGCAACGTTTTGAATCACATATTTCATGTCTTGGGTTTGGTCGGCGCGTTTGACCAAGGTGGCGAAACGCGTGCCGATTTCCATTTGGCTGCCGGTACCGACTTCACTGTGGTGGACTTCGACTTCGATGCCGAGTTCTTCCAAAATGTTTACCATCGCGGAGCGCAGGTCTTGTCCCGCGTCAATCGGAGCAACGGGCGCGTAACCGCCTTTAACGGCAGGGCGGTGGCCGGTGTTTTGACCGTCCATGTGCAGGCCGCTTGCCCATGCGCCGCTTTCGGACGTGATTTCGTAACGGGTTTTGTGCATGTCGGTTTCAAATTCTACGCCGTCGAAGACGAAGAATTCAGGCTCGGGGCCGAAGTATGCCGTGTCGCCGATACCGGAAGATTTCAAATAGGCCTCGGCGCGGCGTGCGATGGAGCGCGGGTCGCGGTCGTAACCCTGACCGTCGGCGGGATCGATAACGTCGCAAGTCAACACAACAGTCGCATCATCATAAAAAGGATCGACGAAGGCCGTAGACGCATCGGGACGCAACTGCATATCGGAAGCCTGAATGCCTTTCCAGCCGCCGATAGACGAACCGTCAAACGCCTGACCGTTTTCAAACCACTCTTCGGGGTCTTCCAACACGATGCGCGCAGGCACGGTAAAGTGGTGCTGCTTGCCTTTGGTATCGGTAAAGCGCAAATCGACAAAGCGGGCTTCGCTTTCTTCAATCAATTTTACGGCGTTTTTAATAGACATTTTTCAGCTCCTGGAAAAGGGAAATAGCAAAATATGCGGAACGCGGCAGATTAGCTCAAAGCCAGCATGATTCTACCACGTCCATGCCGTCTGAAACTGGCCCTGCGTCAAATTCCAAGCTGTAAAATATAGTTTCAGACGGCAATATTGTCAACAATATGCTTCGGTTTGTCTGTTCAAAAGCGGAATACCCGCCCTTTTGTCCAAATGCCGACAAAACAGATGCCGCCTGAAAACAGTTCAGACGGCATCGTTCCCATCTTCGCGCCGCCGTTATAAAATGACCGCCCCGCCTTGATGGAATATGACTATGCACGCCCTCCCCCGCTACGCCGTTTTTGGCAACCCCGTCGCCCACAGCAAATCGCCGCAAATTCATCAACAATTTGCCCTTCAGGAAGGCGTTGACATTGAATACGAACGCATTTGCGCCGACATCGGCGGTTTCGCGCAGGCGGTTTCGACATTTTTTGAAACAGGCGGTTGCGGGGCAAACGTTACCGTACCGTTCAAGCAGGAAGCGTTTCATCTGGCGGACGAGCATTCTGAACGCGCATTGGCTGCCGGCGCGGTCAACACGCTGATTTTTCTGAAAAACGGAAAACTGCGCGGCGACAATACCGACGGTATCGGTTTGGCCAACGACATCACGCAGGTCAAAAACATTGCCATCGAAGGCAAAACCATCTTGCTTTTGGGCGCGGGCGGCGCGGTGCGCGGCGTGATTCCTGTTTTGAAAGAACACCGTCCTGCCCGTATCGTCATTGCCAACCGTACCCGCGCCAAAGCCGAGGAATTGGCGCAGCTTTTCGGCATTGAAGCCGTCCCGATGGCGGATGTGAACGGCGGTTTTGATATCATCATCAACGGCACGTCGGGCGGTCTAAACGGTCAGATTCCCGATATTCCGCCCGATATTTTTCAAAACTGCGCGCTTGCCTACGATATGGTGTACGGCTGCGCGGCAAAACCGTTTTTAGATTTTGCACGACAATCGGGTGCGAAAAAAACTGCCGACGGACTGGGTATGCTAGTCGGTCAAGCGGCGGCTTCCTACGCCCTCTGGCGCGGATTTACGCCCGATATCCGCCCCGTTATCGAATACATGAAAGCCCTATAAACATGTTCCGCATCATCAAATGGCTGATTGCCCTGCCCGTCGGCATCTTTATCTTTTTCAATGCCTATGTGTACGGCAACATCATTACCTACCGCGCCGTCGCGCCCCATCGGACTGCCTTTATGTCGATGCGGATGAAGCAGTTTGAACAGGAAGGTCGCGATGTCGCACTGGATTACCGCTGGATGCCCTACAAACGCATTTCCACCAACCTGAAAAAAGCCCTGATTGCTTCCGAAGATGCCCGTTTCGCCGGGCACGGCGGCTTCGATTGGGGCGGCATTCAAAACGCCATCAGGCGCAACCGGAACAGCGGCAAAGTGAAGGCGGGCGGCTCGACCATCAGCCAGCAGCTTGCCAAAAACCTGTTTTTAAACGAAAGCCGCAGCTATATCCGCAAAGGCGAAGAAGCGGCGATTACCGCGATGATGGAAGCCGTTACCGACAAAGACAGGATTTTTGAACTGTATTTAAACTCAATCGAATGGCACTACGGCGTTTTCGGCGCGGAAGCCGCGTCCCGGTATTTTTATCAAATACCCGCCGCCAAGCTGACCAAACAGCAGGCGGCAAAACTGACGGCGCGCGTCCCCGCCCCGCTCTACTACGCCGACCATCCGAAAAGCAAACGGCTCCGCAACAAAACCAATATCGTGCTCAGACGCATGGGTTCGGCAGAGTTGCCTGAAAGCGACACGGACTGATTGTTTCAGATATGGAAATGCCGTCTGAACTGCGGTTCGGACGGCATATGTTTTCTGGTTTTTATAGTGGATTAACAAAAATCAGGACAAGGCGACGAAGCCGCAGACAGTACAAATAGCACGGAATCGATTCACTTGGTGCTTCAGCACCTTAGAGAATCGTTCTCTTTGAGCTAAGGCGAGCCAACGCTGTACCGGTTTAAATTTAATCCACTATACCTGCCCGACAGCCGCAAAGACCGTATCATACATAGCAGGCATTGCGGTGCGGGATTACTGCCGCAAACGGCAGGCAAAAAAAATAACCGCTTCAAGGCGGTTTTTTGGTGGCCAGAGGCGGAATCGAACCGCCGACACACGGATTTTCAATCCGTTGCTCTACCAACTGAGCTATCTGGCCTTTGTCTGTCTCGTTAAGAGATGCGTATTAAACCAAATTACGGGACGACATGCAAGCATATCGGGCAATATTCTTTGAAAACAGGTTTAAGTCAATGTTTTAAATTTGAATTAATTTATGTAAAAACAACATAAATCCGTATTTTTGCCGCCTGCCCGACGATATTAGGTCGCCCGTCTGAAAAATATTTTCAATATTTGAAGTTCTTACCCAGATAAACAGAACGAACCTGTTCGTTTCCGACCAAATCATCAGGTTTTCCCGATGCCAGCACCGCACCGTCTGAAATGATGTAGGCGCGGTCGCAGATGCTGAGGGTTTCGCGTACGTTGTGGTCGGTAATCAGTACGCCGATGCCGCGCGATTTGAGGAAACCGATGATTTTCTGGATGTCGATGACGGCAATCGGATCGACGCCGGCAAAAGGTTCGTCCAACAAAATAAAATGCGGTTTCATGGCGAGTACGCGGGCGATTTCGACGCGCCGCCGTTCGCCGCCGGACAGCGACGGCGTGGGGCTGCGGCGCAAGTGTCCGATATTAAGGTCGGCGAGCAGTTTTTCGATTTCCCTGTCGATTTGATTTTTATCTTTGGTTCTGATTTCCAAGATGGCGCGGATGTTTTGTTCGACGGTCATTTTGCGGAATATCGAGGCTTCCTGCGGCAGGTAGCCGACGCCCAAGCGAGCGCGTTCGTGTATGGGCAGGTGGCGCAATTCCTGCCCGTCCAGCATCACGCTGCCCGCATCGGCGGCAATGAGTCCGACTATCATGTAGAAGCTGGTGGTTTTACCCGCGCCGTTGGGCCCGAGCAGGCCGACGACTTCTCCGCTTTCGATTTCGAGGGAGAAGCTTTTAACGACTTGGCGTTTTTTGAAACTTTTTTGCAGGTTTTGAACAACAAGGCGGCTGACGTTTGCGCTCATAAATATCTCTTCAATATCTTCGGTCGGCAAATGCCGTCCGAACCAGGTTTATGTTTCAGACGGCATTTTGGGATTATTCGGATTTTTGCGTACTCGAAGGCTGGATAACGACGCTGACCCTGCCGGATTTGGAAGCGGATTTTGCGCCGGATTTTGTGCTGCCGCTGATGGTATAGACTTCGGTTTTGGTGTTGTATGTAATCACCGCACCTTCGGCGACATCGCCGCCGCGCTGTACTTTGGCATTACCGGTTAAGACTACGGTGCTGCCTGCAGATGAATAAGCAACGTTGTTTGCCTGTCCGCGCACCGTGCCTTTGCCGCCGTCCAATGTCTGGCTGAAGCGGACTGGCGAACCTTCCGCCCTCACGGATTCGCCGCCTTTGCCGCCGCGTGTAACATTGACGCGGGCGGCGGAAATATTGAGCGTACCCTGTCTGATGACGACGTTTCCGCTGAATGTGGTGCTTTGGTTGGCTTGATCGAGCGAACCTTGGTCGGCCTCAATCTGAATAGGCTGCCTGCTGTCGCTTTGAAGGGCAAAAGCGGGGGACGCCGAAAAAAATGCTATTAAAACAAATAGCTTACATATCTTTTGTATCATAAATCGTGGCTTTCACTTTAGATGAGAAGTTCAACATGCCTGTTTTGTGGTCGTAAGTCATGCCGCCCGCCTGACCGTGCGATGCACCATATTGGAAACTGACAGGCGTATCGGTTTGGGCATATTGAGATTCGGTATCGACGTGCAGCTTTTCGGCTTCAACTTTACCCGCCTGCCGTTTGCCGTCGGCGGTTTTGGTCAGCACAACGTTGTTTTTAAAAAGAACCTGTTTGTTTTCGGTATGGTAAACGGCTTCATCGCTGCCGACTTCGTACAACAACCTGCCTTCTTGGAAGAACACGAGATGCGGTGAGTCGAAATGAATGTCGCTGCTTTCGGGAAACTGTTTCGCGCCCTTCGAACTCAAATGTTCTTTCAAGTATCCCTGTTCGTCAAACCGCCTGCCATCCAATCCGTCCATTGTGTATTGCGGTTCGTCGGGATTGAGCCTGACTTCTTCAATCTCGACTTCGCTGATGCGTCCCAACCATGCCGACAGGCTGCCCAAGGCAACCGCCAATATCAATGGGAACGCAATTCCGTACCGCCATCTTACTTTCATTTGATGTACTCGTTCAAAGCCGCGCCCAAAGTCCCTTGCGCCTGCATAATCAGGTCGCACACTTCGCGCACCGCGCCCGCACCGCCGGGGCGTTTGGCAATATAGGCGGCGTGTTGCAGCGTAAACCAATGCGCGTCGGGGACGGCAACCGGCAATCCGCAGCGTACCATAACGGGCAAATCGACCACGTCGTCGCCGACAAAGGCACACTCGGCTTCTTCCACGCCGACCTGAGCGCGCAGCTCTTCATACGCGGCGCGTTTGTCCGAAATGCCTTTGAAGTAGTAATTTATGCCCAACTGTTTGACGCGGATGCCGACGGAGGGCGCGTCCCGACCTGTGATAATCGCAGTCTGCACGCCGCTTGCCTGAAGCATTTTCAGACCGTGTCCGTCCAGTGTGTGAAACGATTTGATTTCTTCGCCGTTATCGCGGATAAAGATGCGCCCGTCGGTCAAAACGCCGTCCACATCCAGGATCAACAGTTTGATTTTGGCGGCGCGCGCCTGTAATTCGGGAGAAATTGCCTGCATGGGATTTCCTTGTTTTCAGACGGCATATCTTACCACAAATGCCGTCTGAAACGGCTGCAACGCCTTATATAGTGGATTAACAAAAATCAGGACAAGGCGACGAAGCCGCAGACAGTACAGATAGTACGGAACCGATTCACTTGGTGCTTCAGCACCTTAGAGAATCGTTCTCTTTGAGCTAAGGCGAGGCAACGCCGTACTGGTTTTTGTTAATCCACTATACAATCCGCGCCGCCAAAAGGTCGTGCATATTCAGCGCGCCGATCAGCACGCCATCTGCATCGGTAACCAGAAGCCCGTTCACATGGTTTGCCTGCATGACTTTCAGGGCTTCGGTGGCGAGACGTTCGGCGGAGATGGTTTTAGGATGCGTATGCATGACTTCGTCTATCGAAAGACCGGTAAAATTGTCGCATTCTTGAAACAGGCGGCGCAAATCGCCGTCGGTGAATACGCCTTTCAGACGGCCTTGCCCGTCCGTTACCGCCAACATGCCCAGCCCTTTTTCACTCATGCTGACGATGGCTTCTTTCAAGGGCGTGCCGAGTCGGACGGCAGGCAGGCCGCCGCCTTTGTGCATAATGTCGGCAACGCGCAAAAGTAGGCGTTTGCCGAGGCTGCCGGCAGGGTGGCTCAAGGCGAAGTCGTCGGGCGTGAACGCGCGGGCGCGCAGCAGGACAACCGCCAACGCATCGCCCAAAGCCATAACGGCGGTGGTGCTGGTGGTCGGGGCAAGCCCCAGCGGGCAGGCTTCTTTGGAAACCGACGCCGTGATGTGGATGTCGGCATGGCGCGCCATGGTTGAATCGGGGCGGGCGGTGATGCAGACAAGCGTGATATCTTTGCGTTTGAGCGCGGGGATGATGGCGGCGATTTCGTCGCTTTCACCGGAATTGGAAATCGCGACGACCACGTCGTTGTCCACAATCATGCCCAAATCGCCGTGTGCCGCTTCCGCAGGGTGGACGAAAAACGCGGGCGTGCCGGTCGAGGCCATGGTTGCCGCCATTTTGCGCCCGATATGTCCCGACTTGCCCATGCCCGTGATAACGACCCTGCCTTTGCAGTGCAACAACGCGTCCGCCGCAAGGGCGAAGTTTTCGTCCAAATCCGCCGCAATTTCGCGCAAGCCTTCCGCTTCGGTGTGCAACACTTCGCGTGCCCAATCAAGATATTTTTCGTTTCCTGCCATCGCCATCCGCCTTTGCTGTAATAAAACTACCCAAAATTTCCGAATCGGGGTAGCATAAGCCTTTGAAACATACACATCCATCCAAAGGAATCAGAAATGACTATTTTATCGGACGTTAAAGCATTAGGACAACAAATCTGGCTGGACAACCTTTCCCGCTCGCTCGTGCAAAGCGGCGAATTGGCGCAAATGCTGAAACAAGGCGTGTGCGGCGTAACTTCCAATCCCGCCATCTTTCAAAAAGCCTTCGCCGGCGATGCGCTTTACGCCGACGAGGTTGCCGCCCTCAAGCAGCAAGACCTGACCCCCAAACAACGCTACGAAACGATGGCGGTTGCCGATGTGCGTGCCGCCTGCGGCGTCTGTCTTGCCGAACACGAATCCACCGGCGGCAAAACCGGCTTCGTCAGCCTCGAAGTTTCGCCCGAATTGTCCAAAGACGCGCAAGGCACGGTTGAAGAAGCGCGCCGCCTCTACGCCGCCATCGGGTGCAAAAACGCGATGATTAAAGTGCCTGCCACCGACGCAGGCATCGATGCGCTCGAAACCCTCGTTTCAGACGGCATCAGCGTGAACCTGACCCTGCTGTTCTCACGCGCCCAAACCCTCAAAGCCTACGCCGCCTACGCGCGCGGCATTGCCAAACGCTTGGCAGCCGGACAAAGCGTTGCCCATATCCACGTCGTCGCCAGCTTCTTCATCTCGCGTGTGGACAGTGCGCTGGACACAACACTGCCCGACCGGCTCAAAGGCAAAATCGCCATCGCCCTTGCCAAAGCCGCCTATCAAGATTGGGAACAATATTTCACCGCCCCCGAATTTGCCGCACTGGAAGCCCAAGGCGCAAACCGCGTGCAGCTTTTATGGGCATCTACCGGCGTGAAAAACCCAGCCTATCCCGACACGCTCTACGTTGACAGCCTGATCGGCGCGCACACCGTCAACACCGTTCCCGATGCCACGCTCAAAGCCTTTATCGACCACGGCACAGCCAAAGCCACGCTGACCGAAGGCGCGGACGAAGCGCAAGCGCAGCTTGCCGAAATTGCCGCGCTCGGCATCGATGTCGAAACCTTGGCGGCGCGTTTGCAGGAAGACGGTTTGAAACAATTTGAAGAAGCCTTTGAAAAACTGCTCGCACCGTTGGTTTAAACTTTTCATCCCGATGCCGTCTGAAAGGCTTTCAGACGGCATCGCCCGTTTGACCGGACACAGTGCGGCATATCAAGGATTCACCCTAAAAATATTAATGGGCAAGAAGTTAATGCACGACATTACCCACCAACACAAAAGGAAATAGAATCATGGCAAAAGCACTCGAAATCATTTCACCCAATGAAATTTATTCAGATCTGATTTTTAAGAATCCGGTACCTCCCCATACAATATATACAGAATTGATGAAACTGGTTAGTAGAAATGCAAGTAATGAGAGAATCGCAGATAGAGCCTTCGATTTTTTCTCGTCCGGCCTTATGGATGGTTCAGCTACCGAAGAGCAATATAATGCCCTATATGATTTAACCTTACTTGAAGAACCCGGGATGGAACTGAATAAAGATGAGATAATGGCTTTGATTAATAGTCTTAAATAAAGGGGCCGTACCGGATATGTACACAGGACGTTTCGCCCCCAGCCCGACCGGGCTGCTCCACATCGGCTCGCTGCTGACCGCCGCCGCTTCCTATGCCGATGCACGCTCAAACGGCGGCAAATGGCTGGTCCGCATGGAAGACCTCGATCCGCCGCGCGAAATGCCGGGGGCGGCAAACCATATCCTGCACACGCTTGAGGCATTCGGATTCGAGTGGGACGGAGAAGTCGCCTATCAGAGCCGCCGTTACGCCCTGTATGAAGAAACACTATGCCGTCTGCAAACCGCCGGACTGGTCTATCCCTGCCATTGCAGCCGCAAAGACTGGCAGACCGGGGCAAGGCGGGGCGCAGACGGGTTCGTCTATAACGGACGCTGCCGCAATCCGCAGCAACGCCCTGCACCGCAAGGCAAACAGCCGGCGTGGCGCATCCGCGTCCCCGACCGCGTTATCGGTTTTTCAGACGGCATCGTCGGCGGTTACGCCCAAAACCTCGCCGGCGACATCGGCGATTTCGTCCTGCTTCGTGCAGACGGTTACTGGGCATACCAACTCGCCGTCGTTGCCGACGATGCCGAACAGGGCGTTACCCACATCGTCCGCGGACAAGACCTGCTCGTTTCTACGCCGCGCCAAATCTATTTGCAGCAGTGTTTGGACGTTCCGACACCGCAATATGCCCACCTGCCGCTGCTGACCAACGCACAAGGGCAGAAATGGTCGAAACAGACGCTCGCACCCGCATTGGATTTAAACCGCCGCGAACAACTCCTCCGCCAAGTGTTCCGTTACCTCAACCTGCCCGAAGCACCGGAAGCCGACCGCCCTGCCGAACTGCTCGACTGGGCGGTGGCACACTGGGATATGGACAAAGTGCCGAAACACGCCATTACCACCCCCTAAACACCGCCCGACAAACGCACAAATGCCGTCTGAAGCCTTCAGACGGCATTTCACACATACAGCCCCGCCCTATTCGCGCGTATTTGCCCGTTCGACCTCTTTCCACGCTTCGAGAATCAGGCTGCCGTCGTTGTCTTTCAAGAGCGTTGCGTCGGAAAGCATACGCCGCCAAGTCCGCGCGCCTTTCAAGCCGTGCATCAGCCCGAGGCTGTGACGGACGATATGGCGCAGGATTGTGCCGCGTCCGGCTTGGATTTGGGCTTGGCTGTATGTGTAGAGGCGTTGCACCAAATCGGCGTATCCGATCGGGTTCGCAGTGTCGCCGTAAAACAATCTGTCCCATTCGCGCATCACCATCGGGTTGTGGTACGCCTCGCGCCCGACCATCACGCCGTCAACGTGTTGCAGGTGTCCGGCGATTGCTTCGTTGGTGGTGATGCCGCCGTTGATGATGATTTCCAGCCCGGGAAACTCCTGCTTGAGGCGGTAAACGTAATCGTATTTCAACGGGGGAACGTCGCGGTTTTCTTTGGGGGAAAGACCGTCCAGCCAAGCGTTGCGGGCGTGGACGATGAAGGTTTTGCAGGCGGTTTTGTCGCGCAGCGTGCCGACGAAATCGGCAACGGTTTGGTATTCGGTCTGCCTGTCCACACCGATGCGGTGTTTGACGGTAACGGGAATACCGACCGCGTCCTGCATGGCGTTGAGGCAGTCGGCAACCAGCCCGACTTCGTTCATCAGACACGCGCCGAACGCGCCTTTCTGGACGCGCGGACTGGGGCAGCCGCAGTTGAGGTTGACCTCGTTGTAGCCGTATTCTTCGGCGGCTTTGGCGGCTTTCGCCAAATCGGACGGGTCGCTGCCGCCCAGTTGCAGGGCGACGGGCTGCTCGCCTTCGTTAAACATCAAAAAGCGGTCTTTGTCGCCGTAAACAATCGCGCCGGCGTTGACCATTTCGCTGTACAGCCAAGTATTGCGGGTAATCTGGCGCGCCATATAACGGTAGTGCCTGTCCGTCCAGTCGAGCATCGGGGCGACGGAAAGGCGGCGCGGGGAAGGGTGTGTGTATTGTCGTTCATTGTCGATATTTCATCATTGCGGATTCAATTTCAATCCGGAACAACCTTCATTTTTGGGGAAATCCGCGTCATGAAAGAGTCCAGCAGTATAGTTACCGGCCCGTCGTTGCAGAGCGACACCTGCATATGCGTGCGGAAACGCCCTGTTTCGACATGAATCCCGTGCCCGCGCAACAGTTCTGCCGTATGCAGATAAAGCCGTTTTGCCTGTTCTGCAGGTGCGGCTTTCGAAAATGACGGCCGCCGGCCGCTTGCCGCATCGGCATAAAGCGTAAACTGCGACACCAGCAGCACGGATCCCCGACATCCTTCAAAGACAGGTTCAACTTGCCCTCACCGTCTTCAAACACGCGCAAATGGGCGATTTTGTCGGCGACATAGCGTGCATCTTTTTCTATGTCGCTATGCGTTACACCGAGCAGTACGACGAATCCGCCGTCGATTTTGCCGCAGGTTTCCGTGCCGTTTTCGGACACGACATCCACCTTTGCACCTACCGTTTTCTGTATGACCGCACGCATAAGCCGTCCTCCTTACCTGAACGTGCAATGCCGTCTGAAAAGGCTTCAGACGGCATCGGTATCGGAAATGCCATTACGGTTTGACACCGTTTTCTTCCAAAATGGCATCGATTTTCAAGCGGGCTTTTTCCTGTCTCAAACCTTGTTCCAACTGGTTTCTGACCAACTCGAAAGGCTGCGCGTCGGGGTTTTTCCCGACCTCGCTGAGTTTGAACAGATAATAGCGTTCGCCCAATTTGACCGGATCGCGGGTAACGTCGCCCCGATTCATCGCTGCAAACTGCGAAGCCAGCGGCTCGGGAAGCTGCTGCGCCATAATGAAACCGTCAAAAGCCTGCTCGTCGTTCGGATAACGCTTCATCAGCCCTTCAAAAGACAGCCCTTTGAGCAGGAGCTGCTGCGCCTGACGCGCCTCCTCTTCGGTTGCGAAGCTGACCTGCTGCAATTTGATCATGCGGATTTGCCGCTCATAAAACTGACGCAGTGCGCTTTCGGAAACCGTTTCCGAACGTTCCAGAAAACGGACGTACTCCTCGGCATAAAAAGACGCTTCGGCGATTTTAAAGCGGTTTTGGACATCCTTATCCTTATCCAAACCTTCCTTCAATGCCCTGTTTTTCAAAACTTCCAAAGTTTGCAGCCGACGGACGGCATCGTTTCGGATTGCCTGCCCGTCCGGTTTTTGGGACTGCTCCGCATGCCGGTCTGCCTGCTGCATGATCTGCGCCACCAGCGTATCCACCAAAGCCGGGTCGATTTCGGGTGCTTTGGCTGCCGCAAAACCTGCCAACATTGCAGCAATAACTGCGGCAGCGGTTTTTTTCTGTTTCATGGTATTCCCTGTCCTGCGCGGCGGCAAAACGCCTGTCTGAACGTCTTGCCGCCGTATCCCGTTTTCAGAATTATTTTGCAGGTTTGATGTTTGCCTTGCCCAACAGTGCACCGACGGCACGGTCAATCCGTTCCGCCTGAAGGTTGCCGGCAATCTGTCCTTTCATTTCATCAAAAGAAGGCACTTTTACCTCGCGGCTGTCGTTGACATAATAAACGCCGTAGAAATCGCCGTTTTTCAGCGGCGTTGCCGTAAATTCGCCTTTTTTCAAGTCCTTAATTGCCTGATAAAGCGGCGGAACACCCTGTTCCAAATCTTTCAGCGGCACATATCCGACCGGCGCGCCGGTCTGTTTGGTACGGTCGTTGAGGGAATATTGTTTCAAGACGGCATCGAAACCTTTTTTCGCCTTCAAGTCGGCAACCGCTTTTTTTGCATTTTCTTCCTTGTCGGTCAGGATTTCGCCCAACTGGACTTCCTGCGTACCTTTGTAAAAACCGCTGATATTGTCATATGCGGCTTTTACTTCCTGCTCGGAAACCGGTTGGGTTTTGGCGATATGCAGCGCGTATGCCTCGCCGTTCAAGCCATATTTTACCGCCTGCCAAACGGTTTTGAAGGACGGTTTCTTGTCGTCGCCCGACTTTTTCGCTTCGGCACGCAATTTGGCAAGCGCATTTTTAAACTCTGCCGACCGGTCGAGTTTCAGACGTTTCACTTCCTGTGCGACCACGGTGTTGACCACTTCGTTTTCCAGCAGGGATTGGCGCAGTTGCGGCGTGTCTTCGGCACGGCTGTTTTCCGCACGGAATGCGGCAACCTGCGCATCGATGACGGAACTGTCGATTTTCTGACCGTTGACGGTTGCCAGCGTTTGGGCAAACAGGCTGCCGGAACAGGCAAGCAGTGCAACGGAAGTCAGGATTTTTGCTTTCATAATCTTCTCTCTTTAAATTTTAAATTGAAATGTTCGGGCAGACTTCATTCAGTCCGCCGTATGGAAATACTCGTCAGGGGCAGCCGCCCGGATGCCGAGCGCGTGGATGATGCCGTCTGAAAACAAATCTTTGAGCAGCGATTTGACCGTTTTCTGGCGGTTCAGGCGGCTTACGCCTTCAAAACGGCCGCTGACGACCAAAACGGCATAATGTCCGCCGCCGGTATTGCCCGCGTGTCCTTTGTGCAGATGGCTCTCATCGCCGATTTCCAACACCAGCGGATCGAGCGTCTGCAGGCGTTCGCGGATCAAATCGACGGCCGGCATTATTTGAACACCGCTTTAAACGGCTTGATCAGCACTTCGCTGTACACGCCTGCATGAACATAGGGATCGTCTTCCGCCCACGCCTCTGCCGCATCCAAAGACTCGAACTGCGCCACAATCAAACTGCCCGAAACGCGGTTGGAGTCCTCCGGCAAAGGATTCGGGCCTGCCGTCAACAGCCGGCCTTCCGACTTCAGCGTCTCCAGCCGTTTGAGGTGTTCGGGACGTGCCGCCATACGCGCTTCATACACATTCTCCCCGTCTGTTGCCAGCAACATAAAATATTCCACAGTCAATCCTCCTTTTTCAGACAGGTACTCAGATAAATACCCTGAATAATAAAGAAAACAAGCATCAGTGCAGTCGAGCCGAACATTTTATAGTTGACCCATTGCGACTCGAACCGGGTAAACACAAACCAGTTGGCGATACCCATAAAAATCAGGAAACCGACCCACATATACGTCAATTTCGCCCATACGGCATCCGGAAGCTGAATCTCCCTGCCGATACTCGCCTTCAAGCCGTTTTTACCGGCGAGGTGGCTGCCCCACAGGAACAGCGCGCCCAGCCAAAACAAAACGCTCGGCTTCCACATAATGAAGCGGCTGTCGCCCAAAACAATGGTTGCGCCACCGAATATCACAATCAGCACCAGTCCGACCCACTGCATCGTATCCAGCTTTTTATATTTCCAATACAGAAAAGCCGCCTGAACCACACCGGCAACCAAGGCGACCGCCGTTGCGGCAATCATGTTTTTGGTAACGGTATAGGTGGCGAAAAACAGGATGACGGACAAAAGGTCGCTGACGAATTTCATATCCAAATGAGAAAGCAAATCAAATAAACGCTAATCATACAGGCAGAACCCTGTTTTTGCACCTGCAAAACCAACAAATTTTGTTTTGATTGATGCAAATATGCACAGATGTTTTTGAAAAAAGATGGAGATATGTCATAATTTGTAAAAACGGCGAATGATTGCCGTTTAAAATGTGGCGGCGGTCGGTACATTCACATATTAAATGCCCGCCGGCCGACTGCCCCGCCGATGCCCGATGATGACGAAATTTACAGACTGTACGCGGTCAAACCGTATTCAGCCGCCAACCCACAGGGGATACATCTTGAAAAACAACAGACAAATCAAACTGATTGCCGCCTCCGTCGCAGTTGCCGCATCCTTTCAGGCACATGCTGGACTGGGCGGACTGAATATCCAGTCCAACCTTGACGAACCCTTTTCCGGCAGCATTACCGTAACCGGCGAAGAAGCCAAAGCCCTGCTAGGCGGCGGCAGCGTTACCGTTTCCGAAAAAGGCCTGACCGCCAAAGTCCACAAGTTGGGCGACAAAGCCGTCATTGCCGTTTCTTCCGAACAGGCAGTCCGCGATCCCGTCCTGGTGTTCCGCATCGGCGCAGGCGCACAGGTACGCGAATACACCGCCATCCTCGATCCTGTCGGCTACTCGCCCAAAACCAAATCTGCACTTTCAGACGGCAAGACACACCGCAAAACCGCTCCGACAGCAGAGTCCCAAGAAAATCAAAACGCCAAAGCCCTCCGCAAAACCGATAAAAAAGACAGCGCGAACGCAGCCGTCAAACCGGCATACAACGGCAAAACCCATACCGTCCGCAAAGGCGAAACGGTCAAACAGATTGCCGCCGCCATCCGCCCGAAACACCTGACGCTCGAACAGGTTGCCGATGCGCTGCTGAAGGCAAACCCAAATGTTTCCGCACACGGCAGACTGCGTGCGGGCAGCGTGCTTCACATTCCGAATCTGAACAGGATCAAAGCGGAACAACCCAAACCGCAAACGGCGAAACCCAAAGCCGAAACCGCATCCATGCCGTCCGAACCGTCCAAACAGGCAACGGTAGAGAAACCGGTTGAAAAACCTGAAGCAAAAGTTGCCGCGCCCGAAGCAAAAGCGGAAAAACCGGCCGTTCGACCCGAACCTGTACCCGCTGCAAATACTGCCGCATCGGAAACCGCTGCCGAATCCGCCCCCCAAGAAGCCGCCGCTTCTGCCATCGACACGCCGACCGACGAAACCGGTAACGCCGTTTCCGAACCTGTCGAACAGGTTTCTGCCGAAGAAGAAACCGAAAGCGGACTGTTTGACGGTCTGTTCGGCGGTTCGTACACCTTGCTGCTTGCCGGCGGAGGCGCGGCATTGATCGCCCTGCTGCTGCTTTTGCGCCTTGCCCAATCCAAACGCGCGCGCCGTACCGAAGAATCCGTCCCTGAGGAAGAGCCTGACCTTGACGACGCGGCAGACGACGGCATAGAAATCACCTTTGCCGAAGTCGAAACTCCGGCAACGCCCGAACCCGCTCCGAAAAACGATGTAAACGACACACTTGCCTTAGATGGGGAATCTGAAGAAGAGTTATCGGCAAAACAAACGTTCGATGTCGAAACCGATACGCCTTCCAACCGCATCGACTTGGATTTCGACAGCCTGGCAGCCGCGCAAAACGGCATTTTATCCGGCGCACTTACGCAGGATGAAGAAACCCAAAAACGCGCGGATGCCGATTGGAACGCCATCGAATCCACAGACAGCGTGTACGAGCCCGAGACCTTCAACCCGTACAACCCTGTCGAAATCGTCATCGACACGCCCGAACCGGAATCTGTCGCCCAAACTGCCGAAAACAAACCGGAAACCGTCGATACCGATTTCTCCGACAACCTGCCCTCAAACAACCATATCGGCACAGAAGAAACAGCTTCCGCAAAACCTGCCTCACCCTCCGGACTGGCAGGCTTCCTGAAGGCTTCCTCGCCCGAAACCATCTTGGAAAAAACAGTTGCCGAAGTCCAAACACCGGAAGAGTTGCACGATTTCCTGAAAGTGTACGAAACCGATGCCGTCGCGGAAACTGCGCCTGAAACGCCCGATTTCAACGCCGCCGCAGACGATTTGTCCGCATTGCTTCAACCTGCCGAAGCACCGTCCGTTGAGGAAAATGTAACGAAAACCGTTGCCGAAATACCTGATTTCAACGCCACCGCAGACGATTTGTCCGCATTACTTCAACCTTCTGAAGTACCTGCCGTTGAGGAAAATGCAGCGGAAACCGTTGCCGATGATTTGTCCGCACTGTTGCAACCTGCTGAAGCACCGGCCGTTGAGGAAAATGCAGCGGAAATCACTTTGGAAACGCCTGATTCCAACACCTCTGAAGCAGACGCTTTGCCCGACTTCCTGAAAGACGGCGAGGAGGAAACGGTAGATTGGAGCATCTACCTCTCGGAAGAAAATATCCCAAATAATGCAGATACCAGTTTCCCTTCGGAATCTGTAGGTTCTGACGCGCCTTCCGAAGCGAAATACGACCTTGCCGAAATGTATCTCGAAATCGGCGACCGCGATGCCGCTGCCGAGACAGTGCAGAAATTGCTGGAAGAAGCGGAAGGCGACGTACTCAAACGTGCCCAAGCATTGGCGCAGGAATTGGGTATTTGATTCCCAACTGCCCTTTCGCAGATCAAGGATGCCGTTTCAGACGGCATCTTTTTTTGCCTTATCGGTGTAACGGATAAAGTTTGAACCGGCACAGGCTCAAACAGCAGGCCGACGGCAACAAAATGCCGTCTGAAACCCCTAAAGGCTTCAGACGGCATTGGCGGCGGCGGTATCAGGCAGTTTGATAGGCAACCGAATCGTCACCGCTTTTCTTTTGAATGAACTCGATTTTGTATCCGTCGGGGTCTTCGACGAAGGCTATCACGGTTGTGCCGTGTTTCATCGGGCCGGCTTCGCGGACGACGTTTCCGCCCTGCCGCTTCACACGTTCGCAGGCTTCGTAGGCATCGTCCACTTCAACCGCGATGTGTCCGTAGGCGTTGCCCAAGTCGTATCGTTCCGTATCCCAGTTGTGCGTCAGTTCCAAAACCGTGCTGTCGGTTTCGTCGCCGTAACCGACGAAGGCAAGGGTAAATCTGCCTTCGGGATAATCTTTTCGGCGGAGCAGTTTCATACCCAAAACGTTTTGGTAGAAATCGAGGGATTTTTCGAGATTGCCCACGCGGAGCATAGTATGGAGTAAGCGCATTTTTGTGTTCCTCTCGGTAGTGGTTAAACTTCGATTTTGTTTGGCGTAAACGTCTGCCATTTGTTGCAGGCAGGACAATGCCAGAAAAAGACTTGTGATTTGAAGTGGCAGTTTCGGCACCGGTACATCACGCTGCGCTGTAGCTGCCGTCCGATAACCGAACGCATCATATCGGCATCGGCTTTCCAAGCCGGATCCAAATCGCTGAGTTTCAAACCAAGCAGGCGGTACACGCCGTTGAGGTCGGGCTTGCGGCGGACAAGCTCGACGGCGGTTTGCGCGGCTTCTTTCTCGCACTTAAGCAGCAGGGATTTCTCGTACACGACATTGATCAGGTCAAGTTCGGGAAACGTCTGCATATATCCTGTCAGACGGTTCAAGCCTTCTTCAGGTTTTCCCTGCGCGGCATAGGCTTCGTAAAGCTTCTCGCCGACCATGCTCAAGTATGCATGGTTTTGCTGCTCGATGGCGGCATAGGCTTCGACGGCGGCAGGGAAATTGCCTTGTCGGTGTTCGATGTCGCCCAAAATCATGTTGGCACGGGTGCATTTTTTGTTGGCTTCGAGTGCCTTGCCGACATTGAAACGCGCGACATCGAAATTGGACTTGAACAGCGCGGCTTGGGCAAGTTCGCAATAAAACTGGGCGATTTCAAACTGATAGGTCTGATCGTCATGGCTGAGCAGCCGGGCGGTTTCAACCGCTTTTTCCCAATCCCTGTCCTGTTGGTAGATATTGAGCAGGTGCTGTCTGGCTTCACGCGCCATTTTACCGTCTTGCAGCCCCAAAAAAATCTGTTCGGCACGATCGACCAACCCCGCACTTTGGTAGTTTTGCGCCAATTCAAACAGGACGCGCGCGCGCTTTTCGCCGACCGTATCGGGAGAATCGAGCATTGTCCGGTGTATGTTGATGGCTTTGTCGTTTTCGCCACGCTGACGGTAAAGCTTGCCTAGGGTGAGGTTTAGGTCGTATGACTGAGGCTGCTGATCAATGACCTCTGCCAATTCCCTGGCGGCACGTCCGCTGTTGCGGTCAACCAAGGCATCCAGACTTTTATAAAATCCCGACGGTATGCTTTTTGCCTGCTTTAATACAGTCTTCATATCCACACGGGCGGCAAACCAGCCCATCGCGAAGAAAACGGGCAAAAGGATAATCGGCAGCAGGATAATCCACAATTCATTGTCCATATCGGCTTTCTCAAGGCTGTTTGGCAGATTCGGGCGCATTTTGCGCCGGTGGTGCGGTCAGCTCTTTCCCCGTCAAACGCGCATTTTTCTTTACTTCGGCACGCAACCTGCCGTTCTCGCCACGTAACGACAACAACCGTCCGAACAAGGCAAACATTCCAAAAACAATACCGACTACAAATGCGCCGAACAATACGACAATCAGCGGCAAATCGACTTTCTGTCCGGGCAGGTAGGAGAAGGTAACGGCATCCGTATTAATGACGGCAAGCAGCAGGAAGAGCAGCAGGATAATGATTTTGATGACGGTATAGATAAGTTTCATGTTTGCTCCGTAAATAAAAACGCCGCCCGGACAGCTTCGCACTCTGAACCAAGATTGCGCTAGTTTAAACGATTTGCACGGTTTCGGATAGGATGCGGCAGCGTGTTCGGACGACATACGGAGTATGCGATTGCCGACAATTTTACCAAATACACCGTTCCTTTCCATTTGAAAAATAACGGATTGGACACCGCATCGACAGAAAAACCCGCCGCGCACTTGTCAAAACCCTGTTTGCAGGCGTATCTTTACAATCTTCAAATTCAAACCGTTCATTGAAACATATCAGAATAAGAAAGGCTTTACATCATGAGCAGACCCGTACCCGCCGTATTCGGCAGCGTTTTTCACAGTCAAATGCCCGTCCTCGCCTACCGCGAAGGCAAATGGCAGCCGACCGAATGGCAATCTTCCCAAGACCTCTCCCTCGCACCGGGCGCGCACGCCCTGCACTACGGCAGCGAATGTTTCGAGGGACTGAAAGCCTTCCGTCAGGCAGACGGTAAAATCGTACTGTTCCGTCCGACTGCCAATATCGCGCGTATGCGGCAAAGTGCGGACATTTTGCACCTGCCCCGCCCCGAAACCCAAGCCTATCTCGATGCTTTGGTCGAACTGGTCAAACGTGCCGCCGATGAAATTCCCGACGCGCCTGCCGCCCTGTACCTGCGCCCGACCTTAATCGGTACCGATCCCGTCATCGGCAAGGCCGGTTCTCCTTCCGAAACCGCCCTGCTGTATATTTTGGCTTCCCCCGTCGGCGACTATTTCAAAGTCGGCTCGCCCGTCAAAATTTTAGTGGAAACCGAACACATCCGCTGCGCCCCGCATATGGGCCGCGTCAAATGCGGCGGCAACTACGCTTCCGCCATGCACTGGGTGCTGAAGGCGAAAGCCGAATACGGCGCAAACCAAGTCCTCTTCTGCCCGAACGGCGACGTGCAGGAAACCGGCGCGTCCAACTTTATCCTGATTAACGGCGATGAAATCATTACCAAACCGCTGACCGACGAGTTTTTGCACGGCGTAACCCGCGATTCCGTACTGACGGTTGCCAAAGATTTGGGCTATACCGTCAGCGAACGTAATTTCACGGTTGACGAACTGAAAGCTGCTGTGGAAAACGGTGCGGAGGCGATTCTGACCGGTACGGCAGCCGTCATCTCGCCCGTTACTTCCTTCGTCATCGGCGGCAAAGAAATCGAAGTGAAAAGCCAAGAACGCGGCTATGCCATCCGTAAGGCGATTACCGACATCCAGTATGGTTTGGCGGAAGACAAATACGGCTGGCTGGTTGAAGTGTGCTGATGCTTTAAATAAAAAATGCCGTCTGAAACCCGTTTGGCGTTTCAGACGGCATTTTCGCATCCGAACCGTTTCCGCTGCACCTGCAGCAAGTCGGCACAAAGGCAATCGGTTAAAACAAGCGTCCGCATTTCCCATCCCGCCTGCCGTAAGTCGGGCATTTCCCTAGAAATACGCTTCAGACGGCAAAACGCCGCCCGAAACCGATATGTGGCACGGACGGCGCACGGATTTGAAAACGGCGGATTATCCCTCGGTGCTCAAGGCATTGATGCTGTAACCGCCGTCAACGTAAGTGATTTCGCCGGTAATGCCGGACGACAGGTCGGACAGCAGGAAGGCGGCGGTATTGCCGACTTCTTCGATGGTAACGTTGCGGCGCAGCGGATTGTGGGCGGCGACGTGTCCCAAGAGTTTGCCGAAATCGGCAATGCCGGAGGCGGCGAGCGTTTTGATCGGACCGGCGGAAATGCCGTTGCAGCGGATGCCTTCTTTGCCCAGACAGGCGGCGGTAAAGCGGATGCCTGCCTCAAGGCTGGCTTTTGCCATACCCATCACGTTGTAATTCGGAATCGCGCGCACCGCGCCCAAGTAGCTCAGGGCAACGATGGCGGAGTTTCTGCCGCGCATCATCGGACGGGCGGCTTTTGCCAATGCGGGCAGGCTGTATGCGGAAATTTCGTGTGCGGTGTTGAACGCTTCGCGGCTGATGCTGTCGAGGAAGTCGCCGCTCAAGGCTTCTTTCGGTGCGAAGCCGATGGAATGCACCAAACCGTCCAAGCCGTCCCAATGTTTGCCCAAATCGGCGAACACTTGGTTGATTTCGTCGTCGCTGGCAACATCGCAGCGGAATACGAGTTCGGAATCCAATTCCGCCGCCATTTTGCGGACGCGCTCTTCCAGTTTGTCCACAACGTAGGTAAACGCCAGTTCCGCGCCTTGTTCGCGGCAGGCTTTGGCGATGCCGTAAGCGATGGAACGCTCGGAAATCATGCCGGTAATCAGAATTTTTTTGCCTTGCAGAAAACCCATTTTGTATCCTTCAAATAGTGTTCGGTTCGTTCTAAACCGTTGATTATAGCAAATTGTCCCTGTTTCTGTGTTTTCACGTTGCAGCATGCAAACGGCAATGCCGTCCGAAGCGGATTTCAGACGGCATCGGACGTTTCAAATACGGTTTAAGGCATCAGATGCCGCGCAACAATTCGTTCACGCTGGTTTTCGCACGGGTTTGCGCGTCCACGCGTTTGACGATGACGGCGCAGTAAAGGCTGTGGCTGCCGTCTTTGGAAGGCATACTGCCGGACACGACGACCGAACCTGCCGGTACGCGGCCTTGGTAGATTTCGCCGGTGGTGCGGTCGAAGATTTTGGTGGATTGACCGATGAACACGCCCATCGAAATCACGCTGCCTTCTTCGACAATCACGCCCTCAACGATTTCAGAACGCGCACCGATGAAGCAGTTGTCTTCAATAATGGTCGGGCTGGCTTGCAGGGGTTCGAGTACGCCACCGATGCCGACACCGCCGCTCAAGTGGACGTTTTTACCGATTTGCGCGCAAGAGCCGACGGTCGCCCAAGTATCAACCATCGCGCCTTCGTCAACGTATGCGCCGATGTTGACATAAGACGGCATCAGCACGACATTTTTGGCAACAAAGCTGCCGCGTCGGGCAACCGCACCCGGAACGGCGCGGAAGCCTGCGTTTTTGAACTCGTCTTCAGACCAATCGGCAAACTTGGTCGGCACTTTGTCGAAGTATTTGTTCACGCCGTCGTTGAGGACTTCGTTGTCTTGGATGCGGAAGGACAGCAACACGGCTTTTTTCGCCCATTCGTTGACTTTCCATTCGCCCACGCCCAAACGTTCGGCAACGCGCAGTTTGCCGGAATCGAGTTGGCGGATGGTTTCCAACACGGCTTCTTTAACTTCGGGAGCAACAGTGGACGGGGTGATGTCCGCGCGGTTTTCAAAGGCGGTTTCGATAATGTTTTGCAAAGACATAATGTTTCCTTATGTGAGATGTTTCGTGGGACGCTTGCCGGTATTTTCAAGCAGTATGTTCATTTGAAATGAATGCGCTATTGTGCCACGCAAACGCATATTCGTCAGCAATACGCGGGCGGTTGCCGAACATTGGCGTTTCGGAATCGGGCGGGCGGCAGGTATTGCCTTTTCCGCACCCGAATCAATACAGAACGGCGGCGGTACTTTTATGCCGCGCCGACGCCTTTCAGACGGCATTCACGGTAAAACGCCATCAGCCCTTCGGTCGAGGCATCGTGTACGGACGTGCCGCCTTCCAGTTCGCCGATGATGGTTTTCGCCAACTGTTTGCCGTACTCAACCCCCCACTGATCGAAGGGATTGATGTCCCAAATTACACCCTGCACAAAGGTTTTGTGTTCGTAAGCCGCCATCAGCATACCCAGATTGTAGGGCGTGAGGCGGTCGAGCAGGATGCTGTTGCTGGGGCGGTTGCCGGGGAACTCTTTGTGCGGCGCGAGGCGTTCGCGTTCCGCTTCGGGCAAATCTGCCAATTCGGCGCGTGCTTCGTCCAAGGTTTTGCCTTTCATCAGGGCTTCAGCCTGTGCAAAGGCGTTGGCAACGGTAAAACGGCTGCGTCCTTCCTCCACGCCCTGCGCCGTCATCGGGACGATAAAGTCGCAGGGAATCAGGCGCGTGCCTTGATGAAGCAGTTGGAAATAGGCGTGCTGGCAGTTGACCCCTTCACCGCCGAACACGATGCCGCCCGTTTTGCACACGGCGGGACTGCCGTCTGAAGCGCGGCTTTTGCCCAAACTCTCCATATCGAGCTGGTTCAGCCACGCCGGCAGCAGGCGCAGGTTGTGGCTGTACGGAACGGCGGTCTGCCCGTCCGCGTGCTGGAAATTGTTATACCACACGGCAATCAGTGCCATCAGAACGGGAATGTTGCGGCGCGGCGGCGTGTGGAAAAAATGGCTGTCCATCGCGTGCGCCCCCGCCAACAACTCGCGGAAACGCGCCCCGCCGACCGCAACCATCACGGGCAAACCGACGGACGACCAGACGGAATAGCGTCCGCCCACCCAGTCGTACATCGCAAACACGCGTTCCGCCGCAATGCCGAAACTTTGCGCCGCTTCCGTATCGGCAGATACCGCGCAAAAATGACATCCCGTTTCGGATTCCGAGAACCCCGCACCGCGATACCACGCCTTGACTGCCTGTGCATTGAGCAGGGTTTCCGGTGTTTTGAAGGACTTGCTGGCAACGCAAAACACTGTCGTTTCGGGGTTCAGACGGCATAAAACCGCATCCAGGCAGGCAGGATCGGCGTTGGCGGCAAAATGGACGGTGATATGCCGTCTGAACGGCTCAAGTGCCTGCACGCACATTGCCGGCCCGAGGTCGGATCCGCCTATGCCGATGTGGACAAAATCCGTAATCCGTTTTCCGGTTGTCCCCTGATACGAACCGTCGTCCAAACTGTGTGCAAACTCCAACGCACGATTTAACTCGCGGCGGATTTCGGGCAACACGTCCCTGCCGTCCGCATAAACGGCATCCGCACCGTCGGGTAGGCGCAAAGCCGTATGCAGCGCGGCACGCCCCTCGCTGCCGTTGACTTTCGCACCCGTCCGCAAAGCACGCATTTTCCCTTCCAAATCCGCCGTCTCCGCAAGACGGCAGAGCAGTTGCAGCGTATCTTCGCCCAAACGGTTTTTGCTGTAATCGAACAACATCCCGTCCAAACGCTCATGCATACGCTCAAAACGGTCGGGTTCGCAGGCAAAGCGGTCGCGCAAAAGGACATGACGCGTATCCTGATAATGGCGTTCGAGCGCATACCATGCACGGGTAAAAGCATTCATCTGTTTTCCTTGATTTTTCAGAACCGGATTAAAATGTAGCAGAATGTAGTTTAACAAACGGCAGCGGCTTTGGCGAATCTCCGGAACACCGCCCGCCGCGTCCAATAGCACCTTATTTCCATATGGCGAAAATATAGTGAATTAACAAAAATCAGGACAAGGCGGCGAGCCGCAAACAGTACAAATAGTACGGAACCGATTCACTTGGTGCTTCAGCACCTTAGAGAATCGTTCTCTCTTGAGCTAAGGCGAGCCAACGCTGTACCGGTTTTTGTTAATTCACTATACCCTCCGGCCGGCATTTGACCCGCAACAATATCCTGCAAGATTTATTGTGTACGCATAAATGCCGGACAGCCGCCTAAATAAGGTATAATCGCATCCGATTCTGTCCCGTTTGCCGCCCGCAGGCGGGATGTCGGCGGTTTTCATCTTACCGGGAACACGCCGGTACTGTTTTTTAACGATGTTTCTTACATTTTATTCCAATTACTTTACGGGGCTAGAATATGGCTAAAAACGGAGGATTTTCTTTGTTCGCAAAGAAAGAAAAACGCTTTATCTTTGAAGGCAGGCATTCCGCCTCCGACAAACTGGTCAACGGCGAAGTATCCGCGTTTACCGAAGAAGAGGTGCGCAAAAAACTGGCAAAACGCGGCATCCGCCCGTTGCAGATTACCCGTGTGAAAACAAGCTCCAAGCGCAAAATCACACAAGAAGACATCACCGTTTTCACCCGCCAGCTGTCCACGATGATTAAAGCGGGCCTGCCGCTGATGCAGGCATTTGAAATCGTGGCGCGCGGACACGGCAACCCGTCTATGACGGAAATGCTGATGGAAATCCGAGGCGAAGTGGAACAGGGCAGCTCGTTGAGCCGCGCATTCTCAAACCACCCAAAATATTTCGACCGCTTCTACTGCAATCTGGTTGCGGCGGGCGAAACGGGCGGCGTATTGGAAAGCCTGCTGGACAAATTGGCAATTTACAAAGAAAAAACCCAGGCCATCCGCAAAAAGGTAAAAACCGCACTGACCTATCCGGTATCCGTCATCGCCGTCGCCATCGGTTTGGTATTCGTGATGATGATTTTCGTACTGCCCGCCTTTAAAGAAGTTTACGCCAATATGGGCGCGGAGCTTCCCGCACTGACCCAAACAGTGATGGATATGTCCGACTTTTTCGTCTCATACGGCTGGATGGTGCTGATCGCACTGGGCTTTGCCATATACGGCTTCCTTAAATTGAAGGCGCGTTCGATTAAAATCCAACGGCGTATGGATGCCATACTGCTGCGTATGCCGATTTTCGGAGACATTGTCCGCAAAGGGACGATTGCCCGCTGGGGCAGGACGACGGCGACGCTGATTGCGGCAGGCGTGCCTTTGGTCGATGTATTGGACTCCACTGCCGGCGCGGCGGGCAATTTAATCTATGAAGAAGCCACCCGGGAAATCCGTACGCGCGTCATCCAAGGTTTGTCTATGACTTCGGGGATGCGTGCGACGGAACTGTTCCCCAATATGATGTTGCAGATGTCTTCCATCGGCGAGGAATCGGGTTCTTTGGACGATATGCTCAACAAAGCCGCCGAATTTTACGAAGACGAGGTGGACAATGCGGTCGGCAGGCTGTCCGCTATGATGGAGCCGATCATTATCGTGATTTTAGGCTTGGTCATCGGCACGCTTCTGGTCGCCATGTATCTGCCGCTGTTTAATTTGGGCAACGTGGTCGCCTGATTTGCCGCACAGATCCGGCGCGGATTCGCTCTGCGCCGGTTTGTTTTTGTTTTGAATACATTGAGAACAAAATATGTCTGATTTGTCTGTATTGTCGCCGTTTGCCGTGCCTTTGACAGCGGTGTTCGGGCTGCTGGTCGGAAGTTTCTTAAATGTCGTCATTTACCGCGTGCCGGTCATGATGGAACGCGGCTGGACGGTATTTGCCAAAGAATATTTAAACCTGCCGCTGACCGAAGAGGAAAGCCGTACCTTCAACCTGATGAAACCGGATTCCTGCTGTCCCAAATGCCGCGTGCCGATACGCGCGTGGCAGAACATCCCGATTGTCAGCTACCTGCTCCTGCGCGGCAAATGCGCCTCCTGCCAAACCAAAATCAGCATACGCTATCCCTTAATCGAACTGCTGACCGGCGTATTGTTCGGGCTGGTTGCCTGGCAATACGGCTGGTCTTGGATTACATTGGGCGGTTTGATACTGACCGCGTTTCTGATTTCCCTGACCTTTATCGATGCGGACACCCAATACCTGCCCGACTCGATGACATTACCCTTGATTTGGCTGGGGCTGATATTTAATTTGGACGGCGGCTTCGTGCCTTTGCAGTCTGCCGTTTTAGGTGCGGTTGCCGGCTATGGTTCGATATGGCTTTTATGCGCGGTATATAAACTGATTAAAGGCGAAATCGGTATGGGCAACGGAGATTTCAAACTGATTGCCGCATTGGGCGCGTGGCTCGGCATATCCGCATTGCCCGTGCTGATTTTTGTTTCCTCGCTGATCGGTTTGGTCGCGGCAATCGTTATGCGCGTCGCCAAGGGGCAGCATTTTGCCTTCGGCCCCGCACTGACAGTTTCGGGCTGGATAATTTTTACAGCAAACGATTCCGTATGGCGGGCGGTCAACTGGTGGCTGACCCATCCGGTGCTGTAAGATGACGGTATGGGTCGGACTGACCGGCGGAATCGGCAGCGGCAAATCGGCAGCCGCGCAATGTTTTGCCGATTTGGGCGTACCGCGTATCGATGCGGATGCGGCGGCGCACTCGCTGACGGCTTCAGACGGCATCGCCCTGCCGGAAATCAGGCGGCTGTTCGGCGACACCGTTTTCGACACACAGGGTTTGTTGCGACGCGACATATTGCGTAAAGAAGTCTTTGCCTCCCCATCGCGAAAAGCCTTGCTCGAATCCGTGATGTTGCCGCTGATTTTCTCAGAAATCAAAAAACAGCAAGAAACCTTTACCGATGCGGCTTACGGCATTGTCGAAATTCCGCTGCTGACGGAAAAGCGTCAATTTATCAGCCTGATACGGCGTGTCCTGACCATAAGCGCACCTTTGGAAAAACGTATCGGCAGGGTGATGGCCCGCAGCGGGCTGACGCGCGGCGAGGTGGCGGACATCATCAGCCATCAGGCATCCGAATCCGAACGCCTGCTGCTTGCAGACGATGTGCTGCTCAATGACGGCAGCCTCAAAAGCCTGCGTGAGAAAACAATGCGCCTGCACGCGTTTTATTCAGGGATTTTCGCCTCAAAACCAACACAAGGAAAACACAATGACTGAATCGCGGCAAACACGCCTTCAAGTCAAATGTCCGACCTGTCAAACAGCAGTAGTATGGGAACCCGAAAACGCATTCCGCCCCTTCTGTTCGCAACGCTGCAAACTGATCGACTTGAGCGGATGGGCAGACGGGAAATATACGGTTTCCGGCCAAACGGAAAGTTTGCCGGAAATATCCGAACCCGACATGGCATACCGCTGACCGCCCCGCCTTCCCGGCAAACACCCTGAAAGTCAAATGCCGTCTGAAACAAACACGCTTCAGACGGCATTTTCATTCTCAAACCTAATCGTTGGTATTTGCCGTTACCTCTTCCAATGAAGTAATGCCCTGCATAACTTTCAAAATACCGGCCCGGCGCAAATCCACCATACCCTCCTTATAGGCAACGTCCAAAATATCCACTTCCGTACCGTTGTTCATAATCACACGCTGCATTTCTTCGCTGATGGGCATAACCTCATACACGCCCGCACGCCCCTTATAACCCTGCCCCCGGCAACGGTCGCAACCGACGGCGCGGTAAAGTTTCCAATCTTTTGCAAGGTCCTCATCGGTGAAGCCGACTTCCTTCAAAGCAGAGGCAGACGGGCGTTCCACTTCCTGTTTGCAGCTCGAACACAGCCTGCGTAAAAGACGCTGCGCCATAATCAGGCTGACCGAACTGGCAATATTAAACGGCGCGACACCCATATTCAGCATACGCGACAACGTCGCCGGCGCATTATTGGTGTGCAGGGTGGAAAACACCATATGCCCTGTTTGTGCCGCCTTAATCGCAATATCGGCAGTTTCCAAATCACGAATCTCACCGACCATAATGATGTCCGGGTCCTGACGCAGGAAAGACTTCAAAGCAGCGGCAAAAGTCAGACCCTGCTTATCATTGACGTTAACCTGATTGATGCCCGGCAGGTTAATCTCGGCAGGGTCTTCCGCCGTTGCAATATTTACCGACTCCGTATTCAAAATATTCAAACAGGTATAGAGCGACACCGTCTTACCCGAACCCGTCGGACCGGTTACCAGCACCATCCCGTAGGGACGGTGAATCGCTTCCAACAACAATTTTTTCTGAAACGGCTCAAAACCGAGCTGGTCGATGTTCAAAGACGCGGCATCGGAATTCAAAATCCGCATCACGACCTTTTCGCCAAACAGCGTCGGCAATGTGCTGACACGGAAATCGACAGGCTTGCCGCCCTTTTGAAAGGTCAGCTGCATCCTGCCGTCCTGCGGTATCCGTTTTTCGGAAATGTCCAAACGCGACATTACCTTAATCCGGGAAGCAAGCTGCCCCCTTACCGCAATGGGCGGCTGAACCACCTCGCGGAGCTGCCCGTCCACACGGAAACGGATACGGGCATTGTGTTCGTAAAACTCGAAATGGATGTCCGATGCCCCGCTGCGCAAGGCATCCGACAAAGTCTTATGGATAAACCTCGGAACAGGGCCGTCTTCTGCCTCCTCGTTGTCGATATACAGGGTGTGGCTTTCCTCTTCCTCCTGCCCCTCCCCAAGCTCCTGAAGCAGCGATGTCGAACGCGAACCCACCCAATCGAGCAAACCCGCCAACTGGTCATCCTCGACAATGACCAACTCAACCTCAATCCCTGCGGCAGAAACGGTTTTCTGAATTTGCGGCATCTGTGTCGGATCGGAAACCGCAAAAAATACTTTGTCGCCCCGACGGAAAACCGGCACACAGTGGAACTCCACCATCTGCTCCTCCGTCAACACCCCCATCAGCACCCTGTGGCGCGGATAATGACGCAAATCAAGAATCGAATAACTGAACACCCTCGCAATCAATGCCGCAAGCGACTTGGGCGAAATGACACCGTCTGAAAACAGCATCGGCAACACTTCCTTACCCGCCTGCGACTCATTGTAGTAATGCTCGGCCTGCTCAACAGTAACCACCTGGTTTTGAACCAGAATCCTCAGCAAACCTACGCTCATACGACCTTATCCCCAAATTTATTCATTGTTATACCTGTACAGCTTTTATAGTGGATTAAATTTAAACCAGTACGGCGTTGCCTCGCCTTGCCGTACTATCTGTACTGTCTGCGGCTTCGTCGCCTTGTCCTGATTTAAATTTAATCCACTATATCATAAAACAACAGATTTCCAAGCCGGAACATCTTTTACGAAGCCTGAAAATCATTTCATGATTCTACCGTCCTAAAGGTCGGTTTTTCAAGCAGGAAGAAAAAGTTTTCAGATGGCAAAAAAGCCCTCCAACACTGAAAGGCCTTATATCGGAAACTTCCCGCAACACGGGAAACAGACAAATGCAAATCGTCAAACCTCGCCAACAGGAATCGAACCTGTATTTTACGCTTAGGAGGCATACGTTCTATCCGTTGAACTATGGCGAGCCGAAATGAAAAGGAGATTTTAACCCTTTCCGACGACAAAAGACAAGATGCCGGCCGCAATCAGCGGCCCGACAGGGATACCGCCCATAAATGCCACCCCGATAACCGTCCCGATTAACAGCCCTGTAATTAAAACAGGCTGCTGTCCCATCAAAGGCACGCCGCGTCCCGCCAGCCAAGCCACGAAAATCCCGATAAAAACGGCGGATATCATTTTAAAATTCAAAAATTCGGCAACGGGAGGAACCTGCGCCTTTCCTGAAACCAACGGACTCAAAACCCCTATGGTCAAAAGAATGATACCGAGATTCAACCCGTGCTTCTCGACCAACGGGACAAACTGTATCAATGCCGTCTGCTGCATCAGCAGCAATATGGTTGCCGAGATGGTAATCGAATTGTTGTTGCTGACCACCCCCAACAGAATCAGCGTAACCAGAAACAGGGGAGCAAAACTGAAATTCATCGCCTCAAGACACCCTGACCAAAGATTCCTTCGCCAGCTGAATCATGGCATCCTTCACTTCGCTGTCGGGCAGGGCATCCAAGGCGGTAACGGCACAATCGACTGCTTTGCGCGCCTCGCCTATCGAATATGCCAACGCATCCGAACGGACGACATAATCGTGGATTTTCTCAAAATAGCTGCGATCTGCATTTTCCAAAGCAGTACGCACATCGTTCGCAACCTGTTCGGAACCCTGACGCATCAGATAAATCAAAGGCAAAGTCGGTTTTCCTTCCGCCAAATCGTCGCCGACGTTTTTGCCGGTTTCTTCGGTTTCGCCAGAATAGTCCAGCACATCGTCAATAATTTGGAATGCCGTACCGACATACATACCGTAGTCTTTCAACGCCCGTTCGTGTTCGGGGGAAGCCTTGCCCAAAATTGCGCCGACTTGAGCGGCAGCTTCAAACAATTTTGCCGTTTTATATTGGATGACTTGGATATATTGTTCTTCGGTAATGTCCGTATTGCCGATGTTCATCAGCTGCATGACTTCGCCCTCGGCAATAATGTTGGTTGCATCCGCCATCACTTCCAAAACGCGCATACTGCCCGAGGCAACCATCAGTTGAAAGGCGCGCGTGTATAAAAAGTCGCCAACCAACACAGCCGCCGCATTGCCGAACAGATTGTTTGCCGTTGCCCGCCCACGGCGCAAATCGCTTTCATCGACGACATCGTCGTGCAGGAGGGTGGAAGTGTGGATAAACTCGACCATCGCCGCCAGCGAATACAGTTTCTCGTCATCATAACCGACCGCCTTACCCGCCAAAATCGTCATAATCGGACGCAGGCGTTTGCCGCCCGCGCTGATGATATATGTACCGATTTGCGAAATCAGTGCGACATCGGATTGCACCGCACGGTTGATGACTTCATTGACTTTGGCAAGGTCTTCAGGCAGATGTCGCTGGAAATAGGGCAGATTCTCGAGCATGGCAGACTCTCAGGTTTACGTTTCCGTCAAACGGCAGATACCGCTTGAAAGCTGATTCAAATAGCGGGCAATTATATCAGCAAAGCCATCAGGGTACATCTTTTCAGACGGCATATGGTTATCCGAACCGCGCAAACTTTGACAAAACAGGCAAATAACAATACAATGCCGAGTTCCGCACAATGGTGTGCGGATATTAACCATAACCCTTATGGAGTTGAGTATGTACGCGGTCGTAAAAACCGGCGGCAAACAGTATAAAGTTTCCGTCGGCGAAAAATTGAAAGTAGAACAGATACCAGCCGAACTCGACAGCCAAATCGAACTGACCGAAGTTTTGATGATTGCTGACGGCGAATCTGTAAAAGTTGGCGCACCCTTTATCGAAGGTGCAAAAGTAACGGCTAAAGTAGTGGCACACGGTCGTGGCGAAAAAGTCCGCATCTTCAAAATGCGCCGCCGCAAACACTACCAAAAACGCCAAGGCCACCGCCAAAATTTCACCCAAATCGAAATCGTGGCAATCGCCTAACCTTAAAACTTAGGAGCATTACAAATGGCAAGTAAAAAAGCAGGCGGCAGCACCCGCAACGGTCGCGATTCAGAAGCCAAACGCTTGGGCGTTAAAGCCTACGGCAACGAGCTGATTCCCGCAGGTTCCATCATCGTACGCCAACGCGGTACCAAATTCCACGCAGGCGACAACGTAGGTATGGGCAAAGACCACACTTTGTTCGCCAAAGTTGACGGTTATGTCGAATTCAAAACCAAAGGCGCGCTGAACCGTAAAACTGTCAGCATCCGTCCTTACACCGGTTCTGAAGAATAATCCAACCGATACCTGAAGCCGCATCTTTTCACGATGCGGCTTTTTATAGTGGATTAACAAAAATCAGGACAAGGCGACGAAGCCGCAGACAGTACAAATAGTACGGCAAGGCGAGGCAACGCCGTACTGGTTTAAATTTAATCCACTATACATACCCCACACCCGATTTGATACACATTAAGCTGAAAGTAAAAATCCGCATACACCCTCCCCTGCATATTTCTTCAACAGTGGGTTTTGATATAATCGCCTATCTGTTACAGATAGTTCAAACGGCATTCAAACCCTTACAAATACCGTCTGAAATCATCGGCATCCGTCTATGCAAAGGATATTTTATGAGTTTACACAGCGACATCCTCGTCGTCGGCGCAGGCCCGGCGGGTTTAAGTTTTGCAGCCGAACTTGCCGGCAGCGGTTTGAAAGTTACCCTGATCGAACGCAGCCCACTGACTGTTCTGCAAAATCCTCCATATGACGGACGCGAAATCGCCCTGACCCATTTTTCCCGCGAAATCATGCAGCGTTTGGGTATGTGGGACAAAATTCCCGAAAACGAAATCTACCCTTTGCGCGATGCCAAAGTGCTGAACGGACGTTCCGACTACCAGCTCCACTTTCCCCAACCGACCGAGGCGCGCGGCGAGCCTGCCGACTGTTTGGGCTATCTGATTTCCAACCACAATATCCGCCGCGCTGCCTACGAAGTCGTATCCCAACTCGACAACATTACCATTCTGACCGATACGGCCGTTAAAGAAGTCAAAACATCTGACAACGAAGCACAAGTCATTTTAGAAAACGGCAAAATCCTGACCGCCCGCCTGCTTTTGGCGGCAGACAGCCGTTTTTCGCAAACCCGCCGACAACTCGGCATTTCTTCAGATATGCACGACTACAGCCGAACCATGTTCGTCTGCCGCATGAAACATACTCTTTCCAACCAACATACCGCTTACGAATGCTTCCATTACGGGCGCACCATCGCACTGCTGCCGCTGGAAGAACACCTGACCAATACCGTCATTACCGTCGATACCGATAAAATCAACAGCGTTCAAAACCTTTCGCCCGAAGAATTGGCGGCAAGCGTAAAAGAACAGCTCAAGGGCAGGCTCGGCGATATGGAATTGGTCAGCAGCATCCACCATTACCCCCTTGTCGGTATGATTGCCAAACGTTTCTACGGCAAACGCAGCGCGCTGATCGGCGATGCGGCTGTCGGTATGCACCCCGTTACCGCACACGGTTTCAACTTGGGTCTGTCCAGCGCAGATATTTTGGCAAAACTGATACTCGAAGCCGAGCAGCGCGGTCAGGACATCGGCGCGGCTTCCTTGTTGGAAAAATACAGCAGCAAACATATGCTGCATGCCCAGCCGCTTTATCACGGAACCAATATGATGCTGAAACTGTTTACCAATGAGACCGCGCCGGCAAAACTGCTGCGCGGTTTGGTATTGCGTGCCGGCAACAACTTCCCGCCGCTGAAAAAACTGATTACCAAACAACTGACCGGTTGAAAACTGCCGAAATGCCGTCTGAAACGTTTCAGACGGCATTTTTGTATTATAGTGGATTAACAAAAATCAGGACAAGGCGACGAAGCTGCAGACAGTACAAATAGTACGGAACCGATTCACTTGGTGCTTCAGCACCTTAGAGAATCGTTCTCTATCCTTGGCAGACGGTTTGCAGCAGATTCGCATACGGCAGATGTTTCAAGCGGAAAGGAAACACGATAAAAATAACAAAGCCTCCGAGCAGTCGGAGGCTTTGCTTTCAAACTGAAATTATTTCAGTTTAGTTTCTTTATACACTACGTGTTTGCGGGCAACTGGGTCAAATTTTTTGATTTCCAATTTGCCGGGCATAGTGCGTTTGTTTTTGGTAGTGGTGTAGAAGTGACCAGTACCTGCACTGGATTCCAGTTTGATTTTATCGCGCATTGCAGTAATCCTTAATTAAATAGTGTTTAAATTAAGCTTCGCCGCGAGCACGCAAATCAGCCAATACGACATCAATGCCTACTTTGTCGATGGTACGCAGTGCAGCGTTGGAAACGCGCAGGCGAACCCAGCGGTTTTCACTTTCTACCCAAAAACGACGTGATTGCAAGTTGGGCAAAAAACGGCGTTTGGTTTTGTTGTTGGCGTGCGATACGTTGTTGCCGGACATCGGGCGTTTGCCGGTCACTTTGCAAACTCGTGCCATAATCAGTCTCCAAACTTCTAAAATAGTAAAACGCGATTTATACCACGAAAAACAGTGTTAGTTCAAGTGTTTTAAAGAAAAACGGCTGTTTTGCGCGGATAATCCTTCCGATTGTCGCATCTGTGGAACGTTTGCAGGTGCGAAACAGATGGGGCGCGATTATAGCGGATTTCGGGAACTGCTGCATTCAAAATGCCGTCCGAACATATTTCCAGTATTTTCAGACGGCATTTCAAGTTTTCAAATCCCTCAATGTCCACCGCCGCCGCCGTTGTGGAACGGCGGTTTTGCCAGCCATATGACGGGTATCATGATAATGAATAACAAGCTGCCCGCCATAAAGATTTCGTTCGAGCCGATAATAAAACCCTGCTGGGTAATGGTATTGTTGATGATGCCTAGGGTTTGAATGTCGGAAACGCCGTGCTGGGACAAATGAGCGGCCGTTTCGTGCAATGTTGCGGAATAGGGCGTGATGTGTTCGGCAAAGCGCGTGTGGTGCAACGCTTCGCGCCGTTCCCACAGGGTGCTGACGACGGATACGCCGACACCGCCCATCAGCACGCGCAGGAAATTCGACAGGCTGCCGGCGGCGGCAATCTGCCCGCCCTTCATGTGCGACAGTGTGATGGTAGTCAGCGGCAGGAAGAACATGGCAACGCCTACTCCCTGCCAAAACTGCGGCCAGATGACGTTGCCGATATCCATGTCGGCATAAAAATCGGTGCGCCAATAGAAAGTGAAGGCAAAGGTCAGGAAGCTGGCGGTTACGAGCAGGCGCATATCGATTTTATTGCCGAACCTGCCGATTAACGGAGACAGGAAGACGGGCAGGATGCCGACGGGCGCGGCGGCAAGCCCCGCCCACGTGGAGGTATAGCCCAGGTTGGTCTGCAACACTAACGGCAGCAGGGTCAGCGTCCCCATATACACCATAAAACCCAATGATGTGGCAATGATGCCGACGGTAAAATTCCGATCTTTAAACAGCGATAAATCGACAATCGGATATTTTTCTCCCAATTCCCAAACAATAAAATACGACAAGCACACCAGTGCGACTACGCCCAAGGTAATGATTTCTCCAGAGGCGAACCAGTCGAGTTCCTTACCCCTGTCCAACATCATCTGTAACGCGCCGATACCGACTACCATCAATGTAAGCCCGACATAGTCGGTCGGCATTTTAACGGTTTCCGTTTCCCGACATTTCAAATGTTTCCATGTAATCCATGCCGATATGATACCGATAGGGATATTAATGAAGAAAATCCAACCCCAATGCCAGTTTCCGGAAATCCAGCCGCCGAGTATCGGCCCGAGAACAGGGGCGACAACGACGGTCATTGCCCACAATGCCAGTGCCAGCGTCCGTTTTGCGGGCGGATAGGATGCCATTAACAGGCTTTGCGACAAGGGAATCAGCGGCCCGGCGATAAAGCCCTGCAAGATGCGGAAAACAACCAGCGACTGAAGGTTGGGGGCAATACCGCACAGCCACGATGTGATGACGAAACCGACAGCGGCGGCGGTAAACAATTTGACCTCGCCGATACGTTTTGCCAAAAAGCCCGTTAACGGCACGGAAACGGCGTTTGCCACAGCAAAAGAAGTAATGACCCACGTCCCCTGCGTGGTTGCCGCACCGAGGTTGCCGGCGATGACGGGAACGGCGACATTGGCGATAGTCGTATCTAAAACTTCCATAAATACGGCAAGCCCCAAAGACAGCGTAACCCACGCCAATGCCGCACCCTTAAGCGGTGGATAATCCATTGTGTCCTCCGTTTCAGACGGCATCAGGGCGCGGATTGCCCGAGGATTTCATCGACCGTCCGATCGACTTCCGACCAGTCGGTACTTTCCATTTCCGGCAATGCCGCACCCGGCGTTTTTGAAACAGGCGCGCCTGCGGCGGAAGTATCCACTTTAACCGTCATCGACAAACCGATACGCAACGGATGCCTGTCCACATCTTCGCGGTTCAGCACGATACGGACGGGGACGCGCTGCACCACTTTAATCCAGTTGCCCGTTGCGTTTTGCGCCGGAATCAGCGAAAACGCGCTGCCCGTACCTGCCGAAAAACCTGCCACCCTGCCGCGATAAACAATTTGTTTGCCGTACAAATCGGACACCAGCTCGGCAGGCTGTCCGATTTTCATATGCCGCAACTGCGTCTCTTTAAAATTAGCATCCACCCACACATCCGACAGCGGCACCACCGCCATCAGCGGCGCGCCTGCCGCCACCTGCTGCCCGACCTGCACCGAACGCTTCGCCACCTGACCGTCCGCCGGCGCGCGGATTTGCGTCCGCTGAAGGTTCAACCACGCATCTTTCAACCTGCCGATTGCCGTCTGAACCGCCGGCTGTTCGCGCAAAGAAACCTGACCGCCCAAAGCCGCACGTGCCGAAGATTCTTCCGCCAAAGCCGCTTTGACCGCCGCCTGCGCCTGAGACACTGCCGCACGGGCGTGTGCCAGCTCTTCGGCGGACACCGCGCCCGATTCCGCCAAAGCAGACCGGCGGCGCAAATCATCCTGTGCGCGTGCCAAATCCGCCCGGCGCAAGGCAACCTGCGCCCCCGCCTGCGAAGTGGCGGCATTTTGCCGGCGGTTTTGCCGCACCGCCTGAACCAGCTCGTTTTTTGCCCGCTCGTAAGCCAGCACATCATTATCGTCGTCCAATACCGCCAGCACGTCGCCTTTTTTCACGGCATCCGTATCGTCGTGCAAAACCTTCCGCACCGTACCGCCCTTTTGCGGCGTAACCTGAACCACGCGTCCGGCAACATAAGCGTCTTCCGTTTCCTCTTCGTGCTGCCACCATAAAAAAAACGCCGACCCGGCGGCTGCGGCGGCAAGCGCGAACAGCAGCGTCAATGCCGTCAGGCGGCGTTTGCGTTTGGCTTGCGTGTTTTGAAGTTTTGTTTCGTCCGTGTGCGTATCCATAAGATTGGGTTCCGAATTTCCTGATTTCATATAAACAATGTTCTTTCAATAGGAAGCAGATTCTATATCCGCGCAATAACGCAATCAAGTCAGTATTTTAGATGCAATATTCAAAAAACAACGCTTCAGGCGGCAAAACTGAAAATATATTTCGTTTATATAATGGATTAACAAAAATCAGGACAAGGCGGCGAAGCCGCAGACAGTACAAATAGTACGGAACCGATTCACTTGGTGCTTCAGCACCTTAGAGAATCGTTCTCTTTGAGCTAAGGCGAGGCAACGCCGTACTGGTTTTTGTTAATCCACTATATATGACACGGAAAACGCCGCCGTCCAAACCATGCCGTCTGAAGAAAACTACACAGATACCGCCGCTTATATTACAATCGCCGCCCCGTGGTTCGAAAACCTCCCACACTAAAAAACTAAGGAAACCCTATGTCCCGCAATACCGAAGAGCTGCAAGGCATCTCGCTTTTGGGTAATCAGAAAACCCGATATCCGACCGGCTACGCGCCTGAAATTCTCGAAGCATTCGACAACAAACATCCCGACAACGACTATTTCGTCAAATTCGTCTGCCCAGAGTTCACCAGCCTCTGCCCCATGACCGGGCAGCCCGACTTCGCCACCATCTACATCCGCTACATTCCGCACATCAAAATGGTGGAAAGCAAATCCCTGAAACTCTACCTCTTCAGCTTCCGCAACCACGGCGATTTTCATGAAGACTGCGTCAACATCATCATGAAAGACCTCATTGCCCTGATGGATCCGAAATACATCGAAGTATTCGGCGAGTTCACACCGCGCGGCGGCATCGCCATTCATCCTTTCGCCAATTACGGCAAAGCAGGCACCGAGTTTGAAGCATTGGCGCGTAAACGCCTGTTTGAGCACGACGCACAATAAACCATCCTTCCCATATTTCAGACGGCATTCCTTCGATACGGTATGCCGTCTGAACGCCTTTCCGAAAGGTTTTTTTATGTACGCATTTACCGCCGCACAGCAACAGAAGGCACTCTTCTGGCTGGTGCTTTTTCATATCCTCATCATCGCCGCCAGCAACTATCTGGTGCAGTTCCCCTTCCAAATTTCCGGCATCCACACCACTTGGGGCGCGTTTTCCTTTCCCTTCATCTTCCTCGCCACCGACCTGACCGTCCGCATTTTCGGTTCGCACTTGGCACGGCGGATTATCTTTTGGGTCATGTTCCCCGCCCTTTTGCTTTCCTACGTCTTTTCCGTTTTGTTCCACAACGGCAGTTGGACGGGCTTGGGCGCGCTGTCCGAATTCAACACCTTTGTCGGACGCATCGCGCTGGCAAGTTTTGCCGCCTACGCGCTCGGACAAATCCTTGATATTTTTGTGTTCAACAAATTACGCCGTCTGAAAGCGTGGTGGGTTGCCCCGACTGCATCAACCGTCATCGGCAACGCCTTAGATACGTTGGTATTTTTCGCCGTTGCCTTCTACGCAAGCAGCGATGGATTTATGGCGGCAAACTGGCAGGGCATCGCTTTTGTCGATTACCTGTTCAAACTCACCGTCTGCGGTCTGTTTTTCCTGCCCGCCTACGGCGTGATTCTGAATCTGCTGACGAAAAAACTGACGACCCTGCAAACCAAACAGGCGCAAGACCGCCCCGCGCCCTCGCTGCAAAATCCGTAACACAGCCCTGCCGGAAATCGGGACGGTTGGGTTTTCTTTTATTTGCAAACACTGTCGGAACGGATAAATCCGGATTCCCGCCCACTTCGTCATTCCCGCGAAAGCGGGAATCCGGTGCGTTGGGTTTCAGTCATTTCCGATAAACTCCTGCCGCGTTGTATTTCTAGATTCCCGCTTTCGCGGGAATGACGGCGGATGGGTTTCCGTGCCGTGGTGTCCGGATTCCCGCCGGTACAGGAATGACAGCAGTGCTTCCTTGGCTTAATTTTATTTTAATCAACTGCAAATGCCGTCTGAAAACCTGTTTACAGATTTTCAGACGGCATTGTTTTCGTCGCCGGTTCAAACTTCAATCCGAGACCTTTGCAAAAATAGTCTGTTAACGAAATTTGACGCATAAAAATGCGCCAAAAAATTTTCAATTGCCTAAAACCTTCCTAATATTGAGCAAAAAGTAGGAAAAATCAGAAAAGTTTTGCATTTTGAAAATGAGATTGAGCATAAAATTTTAGTAACCTATGTTATTGCAAAGGTCTCAATCCGATTGCGACACGGTAACCGGTATGCCGCGCAAGCGCGCAAGCAGCGCGTCCGCCTTCTGTTTCTGCGCGGCAAACGCCGCCTTGTCCGCCTGCGTCAATTCGGGTGTCGGCAATGCGACCGAAACAGGATTGACGGGCTGCCCATTGATGCGCGCCTCGTAATGCAGGTGCGGCCCCGTCGAACGCCCGGTCGAACCGACAAAACCGATGACCTCGCCGCCGCGCACATTGCCTTCTGCCTGAGAAAACGCGCTCAAGTGCGCATACAGCGTTTCCACACCGTTGGCGTGGCGTATCATCACCGCGTTGCCGTAGCCACCCTTCCGGCCTTTAAAGGTAATCACGCCGTCGGCGGAAGCCCTGACCGGCGTTCCCTGCGGTGCGGCATAATCGATGCCCGTGTGCAGCCGCCAAGTGTGCAGGATGGGGTGCATACGGTAGCCGAACGGCGAAGAAATGCGCGTATAGACCAGTGGCTCGATGTTGAAGCCGCCTTTTTCCTGCAACACCCTGCCGTCTTCATCGTAATAATTGCCGCCCCCTCCTCCTTCCTTGTCCGAACGGTAATAGAACGCCTGATGCCTTGTGCCGCCCTTAACGACTTCCGCCGCCAGAATATCGCCCGCCGCCACCTGCTGCCCGTGGAAATACAGGCTGTCGTAAATCAGGCGCACGGCATCGCCTTCCTTCAAACCATCAAGGCTGAAGCGGCCGGCGAAAATCCCGCTTAAGGATTCGCAAATTTCGACGGGCACTTCCGCCCGCGCCAGCGAACCGCGCGCCGACGTTTTGACCACGACCGAACGCAGCGTCGGCAAAACCTTCATATCCGCCTCAGAAGCCGACCGCCGCCATATGCCGCCTTTTTTTTCCAAAGCGACCAGATTGCGCTCGCCGTCTTCGTCGGTAAAAAACTGCACTTCGCGCGCGCCGCCGTCGCCGCCGACCAAAACATGAACCGACTGGTCGGCACGCAAATGCCGCAAATCGGCTTCGCCGCCATATTTTTCCGTTATTCGGGCAATTTCGTCCCGCGCCATACCCGAACGCGCCAGCACGTCCGCCAGCGAGTCGCCTGGCTGCACCGCCTCCTGCACCCAATATGCCGTCTGAACACCGCTGCCGCCCCAAGACAGCGGCGGCAGTTTTTGTTCCACGCGCTGCGGTCTGACGCGCTCCGTCCTCTCTGTCGAAGCAATGTATGCCGCCGACACCAAAATAATCGAAACGGCAAGCGCGCGCAGCGCGTATTTCCGATGTTTTGCCGAAAGTGGGAAGACAGCCATATTGTTCCTTTTTGACGGCGTTTGCGCCGAATCCTCTATAATGTTGCGCCTGACCTGCATTTCTGAAACGTCAAACGATGAAACTCACCCTCGCCATTCCCTCGCTCAATTTGGATGAAGACGAAACCCGAATACCTCTCTGCCTGCCCGCCTTCAACAAAATCCTGCAATACGGCTCGCTGCACCGCCAAAGCTGCACGGCTTCGGCATTTTACGCGCGTTATTTGTGGTGCGGCAGACTGGCGGAACGCGCGGCGCAAAGCCTGAATATGCCGTCTGAAACCGTCGCGCTCGCCACGCCCGTCTGGCAAAAAATGGGGCTGCATCAGGCAAATGTGCTAACGGCGGAATATCTGAACGTCGGTACGGATGAAGCGGAACGGCTCTGCCGCGATCTGTCGGCGTTTTACGGCGATATTCCGTGGCGTTTCGTTCCCGTCCTGCCCGAATTATGGCTGGTTTCCCTTCCCCGCGCGTACCGCTGGGGCGCGAAGCCCGTTTTGGACTTGGGCGGACTGTTGGGTGCGGACGATCAACCGGACGGGGAAGACGCGTTGGAATGGCTGCGCGTCCAAACCGAAATCCAAATGTGGCTGGCGGCGCACCCCGTCAACCATAACCGCAAGAAACGCGGGCTGCCCGAATTGAACGGCTTATGGTTTTGGGACGGCACAAACGGCGGCGCGCAAGGCGGCACGCTTTTCGCCGATACGGTTTGGAGCCGTTTCCACCCCGACCGCCGCGCATTGCCCGACAACTTCCGCGCCTATGAAGAAACGGCGGCACACCTGCCCGACGCGTACCACATCCTGTTTATGGACGATTTGCGCCTGACCGCCCTGACAGGGGACAGGGAACGGTATGCGGCAATATTGCAGCAGTGGGGAGAACGCTGGTTCGCACCGCTTTACGAAGCCGTCCGCATCGGCAAAATCAAACGGCTGGACATCGCCACGGACGGACAACACGGCGGTACGCTGACCTTCAAACCCGCCGACAGGTGGAAATTTTGGCGCGGCACGAAAACCTTTGACGGAATCTGGTGAACCCGCCCGCCGCAACCGCAACAATGCCGTCTGAAGCCCGAATCGGGTTTCAGACGGCATTTTACCTCGCATCGCCGTTATGCCGGAAAAACCGGAATGCGTTTCCGCACACGCGGCGGCACGCAAAGCACCGCCCGAAAGCCGCCGATGCCCGCCGTGATACCGCCGCCGGCAGGGTTTCCTCCGAAAAGGAACAGCAATCAGAACGTTTTATTAAACTCGACAAACGCCCGATTTTTCTCATATTCGTTGAACACATCGTTACTCCACGTTTCGCGGTGCGACAGCGTCAGGCGCGGCGTGATGCCTTTGAAATGCAATGCCCGGTGCCAAAGGCTCAAGGATGTGTTCAATTCTTTATCCCTGCGCCTTTCCCCTTTAAAACCGCTGAAAAAGCCGGGTTTTTCATAATGCCGTTTCGCCGCGCCGAGGCGCAACAGCGAAGACAGGCCGCTGCCGCCCCATTCCTGCCCCCAGGCAAAGCGCAGGCCGTAACGATTAAAATTGTCGCCTCGGTCGGCGGGGTTGCGCTCGCGGTAAAAATCCAAACCGCCCATCCAATATTGGCGCGCATTCCGGTAAAACACCAGCGAATTGGAAATTTGCAAATGGGTATTGTCGGAACGCGCCCGGCGCGTATTCTTCAAACGCCCCCACTCCGCCGAAGACAACGTTTGCCATTTCGGGGTTTGCCAACGGTTGAAATAAAGGCGTGCGCCGTTGGTGTAAGAATAAGCGTCGTTGCCGTAGGTGCGGCGTTCGTGGAACACTGCCAGCCCGGCATCTTTGCGCCGATCGGCAAAACCGATGCCGCCGGAAACGCCTGCCGTCATATCGTTGAATTTCTTATTCCCCGGATAAACCCTGCCGGACACGTCGCCGCCCGCCGTCGTGTACCAGCCGTTTTTCAGCGACCATTTTTTCTCCGCGCCGAGCCGGTAATTGACCGCCGTGCCGTCCACCTGTTTCGGGAAAGTCCATTTGCCGTACTGCTGCCGTTTCGGGGCTTGGTTGATATTGTGTTCGCGGGTAACGCTGAAGCCGCCGTTTACCTTCCACGCATCGCGTTCGCGCAATGCCTTGCGGTACAGCTCGACCTGCTCCATCAGCTGCGGCGGCAGGTTTTCCGCCTTCAGGCGGTCGAACTGGTCTGCCGCCGCCTCGTTCTGCCTGTCTTCAAACAATGCTGCCGCCAAACGCATACGGACGGCGGGCGCGTCGGGTTGGGCGGCAATCAATTCCCGGTAATGGGAAATCGCCTCCTTCACCCTACCGTCTGCCTGCGCCAAAATCCCTTGTGCATAAAGTGCCAACATCTTATCCTGCTGCGCCTGTTGTAGGTAAATCGGCAAAATAACGCGGATACCGGCAATATTGTTTGAGACCACTGCGGAATACATCGCGCGGGACAACAATTCGGGACTTTTCAGCAGGGTTTCTCCGTCAATCTGCAAAACTTTTCCTTTTTCCCGCACCTGCCCCGGTACCTTCTCCCTGTCGATTGGTTTGACCTCCGCTTCATGAAGCCTGAACTCGGGACGGCTTCTCAAATCCGGTTCGCGCGGTGTTTCTTCGGCATATGCCGCGCTTGCCAATAAAGGCAGCAGCATCCATCTGTTTCGTGCAGGCATAAATGTCTTCCCACAAAAATAAAAAATAACCATTATCAATCGGCGGATTGTATCAGTTTTTTATGCCGCTGTTCCAAACCCTGCCGCCCGATGCCGCGACAATGCCGTCTGAAGCCAGAATCGGGTTTCAAACGGCGGCAAAAAACCGGCGGTTTTCCGCCGGTTTCATCATGATGCCCCGCCCTTCGGGGCGGCAGGGTTCGGATTGGTTTGCGGGGCGGCGCGCGGGGCCGTGCCGGTGTGCCGCCTGTGCGTCAAAACATTTCCCGACGCATCAAAACAGCCATTTGAGCGACAATGCGGCTTCTTTGTCGCCGTCCGTCCTTTTGCCGTATCCGATGCGTGCGGACATATGGCCTTTCCAACCGGCTTCAATGCCGAACCGCCCTTCGAGCGCCGTCCTGCCTGCCAGCGTCTGTTTTTCGCCGTCCATTTCCACGCCGAAAGATTTTGACCTGTGCAAAACATTAAAAGCGGCAAAAGGCTGAAGATTGACACCATTACGCAAAGCAAAACGGGTTTTTGCCCGAATGCCGGCGCGGCTTTGCCACTGACCGCTGCCGAGCAGTCCGACCGCCGCCCCCTCGCTGTCGGTAAAGCCGCCGTTTACGCCCAAGTAGGTAAACTGCGCCTGCGGTTGCAGGTAAAACCGCATATTATTGCCTTTTCCGACAACGCCTTCCGCCACAAGCGTGTTGTAGCCGCCTTCGACAGAAGCCGTCCAACCTTTGGTTTTGTAGCGTTCCGCACGGTTTTCATCATTGATGCGGTGTTTGAAACGTTGGTATTGCAACCAGCCGTCCAAATACGCACCCGTTTGTTTATCGCGCAACTGATGCCACGCAGCATAAACACCCCCGCCATAACCATGCAAATAACTGCCTGCCGCACCGCCTTTGCTGTTAACTGATGCGTGCTGGCCGACCCTGCCGCCCATCACGCCGATTGCCAGCCGGCTGCCTTCATTTTGCCGTACAAACACCTCGCCGCCGATTTGCACGCCTTTGCGCCGCCCGTCCGCAGCCGCGCCACCCCGTATATTTTGATGCGACCGGCCGCCGATGAAGTGCAGCCACAATTTTTGACGGGACGGATCGGCGGCATACACGTCGTCGCCCCTGTCGGCGGCACGCAGCCCAAACAAAGTATTTGCCGCATAAGCCTGTTGGGCATATAAAACCGCTTCCGCCTCGGGGATAGCCAAACGCTGCACGCCCAAGCAAAATCCGCCTTCGCATTGCTTGAGCAATAATTCGTACAGCCCGGTTTTATAAGTTTTATCCAAACCAAACGCATCTTTATCGGCTTGTTTCGCCGCAATCAGTTTGCGTCCGTCGAGCGTTTTCACATTTTTTGGATTTTGTTCCAAAACCACATTGGATTTTCCGCTGACGTTTTGTTCAAAGGTCAGGGCGGGTTCGTCCGACTCCCGCACGTCGTAGCCGAACAGGAAATCCGCGCCACCCTGATACGCTTTATGGACAGTCAGTTTTTCATCTTTCGTGTTCAGGCGGATGCGGGCATTATCGGAAGTTTCCAGCGTATGGATGTCGGAATGGCGGCGCGGTTCCCAAAGGGAATCTTTCAGCGTCATCTTGGTCAGTTCCAACACCTGTCCGGCGACGTGGGATTTGTTTTCGATTTTGACGTGTAATTTTTTATCGAAGATGTTGTTGAGACTAGTCTGTGATGTATTACTATGAGGAGTGAGTACGGAATCTTCTACCAATTTATTAATTAAATCGGGGTTTTTCTGTTTGAGTATACTAAATTTTGGTCCAAGCTGTTCTATATACGCCTCCTCAGTCCGTTTTTTATTTTCTTCCCAAGCTTCGGGTCTTGTTTTGTATAAATCCTGTAATTGCTTCTTAACCGCATCCTTTAAATTATCCCCGTAAGTATCTGTAATATATTTCTTAACAACGGGCATATTATCGACGGCGAGTATGCCGCTATTGTAGTTTTTACCTTGGATATTGATTTCGTCATACCCATATTCGGATGAATTTTGATCGGTTTTACCGCTGGAAAAATAATGGGAAGTGCCGGGTTTCGGCTTGTCTGAAAATGAAAAATCGGCATCGTCGCCGATTTTGGTAGAACGAGTATTTGAACCAAGCTGAGCTCTGAACATACCGAAGCAATCAAAAGATATGCTGCACGGACCGCGCCAAACGTGGGAATCTCTGTTTTCCGCCGCTTCTAAAATGAATCGCGGAAGAACTTCAGGATCATATTCATCCGCACCCCAAGCATATGGCGTGCAAAACAGCGATAAAACAGATAATGTTAATAGATTAACCCGACCGACCGCTTGCTTGCTTGCTTGCTTGCTTGCTTGCTTGCTTGCTTGCTTGCTTGCTTGCTTGCTTGCTTTCAGTGTCATGAGAAATTTTCCTTTGTCAAGTGTTAAAATTATAATGATTATATACTACATCACACTACACCACAATGAAAAATCAGGAAAAACAAAAAACCTCTCCGCCGTCATTCCCGCGAAAGCGGGAATCTAGAATTTTAATGCGGCAAGAATTTATCAAGAAAAACCGAAGCTTAAAGACCTAGATTCCCGCCTGCGCGGGAATGACGGTTTAGAAATCACCCGAAACGAGAAAAAGAACCGAAACCGAACAAGCCGGATTCCCGCACAGGCGGGAAGGACGGAATTTCAGATTGTTGTTTTTGATTTTCTGTTTTTGTGGGAATAACGGGATTTTGGATGATGTGCATTTTCGGGAAAACTAAAAACCCTCCGCCGTCATTCCCGCGAAAGTGGGAATCTAGAATTTTAATGCGGCAAGAATTTATCGGAAAAAACTGAAGTTTAAAGACCTAGATTCCCGCCTGCGCGGGAATGACGGTTTAGAAATCACCCGAAACGAGAAAAAGAACCGAAACCGGACAAGTCGGATTCCCGCGCGGGCGGGAAGGACGGAATTTCAGATTGTTGTTTTTGATTTTCTGTTTTGTGGGAATAACGGGATTTTGGATGATGTGCATTTATCGGGAAAACTAAAAACCCTCCGCCGTCATTCCCGTGAAAGCGGGAATCTAGAATTTCAATGCCGCAAGAATTTATCGGGGATGTCCGGGGTTTAAAGGTCTGGATTCCCGCCTGCACGGGAATGACGGTTTAGAAATCACCTGAAACGAGAAAAAGAACCGAAACCAGATAAGTCGGATTCCCGCACGGGAGGGAAGGACGGGATTTCAGGTTACTGTTTTTGATTTTCTGTTTTGTGGGAATAACGGGATTTTGGATGATGTGCATTTTCGGGAAAACTAAAAACCCTCCGCCGTCATTCCCGCGAAAGCGGGAATCTAGAATTTTAATGCGGCAAAAATTTATCGGAAAAAACCGAAGTTTAAAGACCTAGATTCCCGCCTGCGCGGGAATGACGGTTTAGAAATCACCCGAAACGAGAAAAAGAACCGAAACCGAACAAGCCGGATTACCGCCTGCGCGGGAATGACGGCTCAAAAGTTACGAAACGAAAAATAACCGAAACCAAACAAGTCGGATTCCCGCGCGGGCGGGAATGACGATAAGCGTAATTTCAATCTGCCATATTGTCTTTTCACTTGCCTGAAAACAGATTTCAGCCACCTATCCCTGCATCCGGCGGCTGATGTAGTCGGCAATCAAATCCCGCTTTTCCCAAAAAAACTTCTGCATTTTTTGTTCGGAATACAGTTTGCGGACCAGAGTGGGCAAACCGCTGTGGACGATGGCGGCGATTTCTTTGTTGCCTTTTTCTTCCTGCATTGCCGTCTGAAAATCCATACCCCTGCCTTTCAGATATTCTGCAAGGCGGTTGCGGATGTGGGAATTGAGTTCGATGGATTTGAGCATTTTGCCTCCGTTTTGCGGTAAGGATTTATTCGATTTGTTTATCCGCCTGATTTTATCACGTTTCCCAAGCGGTTTGCCTGTACAATACCGCTTTTCGGCAGGGTGTGGGCGATGATGTTTTCTTGGTTCAAGCTGTTTCACTTGTTTTTTGTCATTTCGTGGTTTGCAGGGCTGTTTTACCTGCCGAGGATTTTCGTCAATATGGCGATGATTGATGTGCCGCGCGGCAATCCCGAGTATGTGCGTCTGTCGGGCATGGCGGTGCGGCTGTACCGTTTTATGTCGCCGTTGGGCTTCGGCGCGGTCGTGTTCGGCGCGGCGATACCGTTTGCCGCCGGCTGGTGGGGCAGCGGCTGGGTACACGTCAAACTGTGTTTGGGCTTGATGCTCTTGGCTTACCAGTTGTATTGCGGCGTGCTGCTGCGCCGTTTTCAGGATTACAGCAATGCTTTTTCACACCGCTGGTACCGCGTGTTCAACGAAATCCCCGTGCTGCTGATGGTTGCCGCGCTGTATCTGGTCGTGTTCAAACCGTTTTGACGGAGCATCTTATGCCGATAGAAATCGAACGCCGTTTTTTGATTGGAAACGACAACTGGCGGCAATACGCCGATGAGCCGCTGCTGTTGAGGCAGGGTTATCTGTCTGTTGAAAAAGAACGCACCGTCCGTGTCCGCATTGCCGGAAAACAGGCGTGGCTGACGCTGAAAGGCTATATTTCGGAAATCAGCCGCAGTGAGTTTGAATACGAAATCCCGCTTGCCGATGCGGAAAAGATGATGGAAACGATGTGCCCGTTTAAAATGGAAAAATGGCGTTATCCGGTCAGATGGGGCGGCAGCCTGTTTGAAATCGATGTTTTTCTTGGCGATAATGCGCCTTTGGTCGTCGCGGAAATCGAGTTGCCCGACGAGAATGCCGATTTTGACCGTCCGGACTGGCTGGGACGGGAAATCACTGCCGACGGTATGTTTACCAATGCTTATTTGAGCAGGCATCCGTTCTCAAGCTGGAAAAATGCCGTCTGAAACGGCTTCAGACGGCATTCTCCGACAACCATCGCAAATCCAAAGACAGCCTCTATATCCTTATTTCTGCTTTCTTTGTTCCATTATTCCCAATAAATCCCCATAACCTAAAATCTCGTCATTCCCGCGCAGGCGGGAATCCGGTTCTTTAAACTTCGGTTTTTTCCGATAAATTGCTTTAGCTTTTCGTTTCCGGATTCCCGCTTTTGCGGGAATGACGATGGAAGATTGTTGTTATTTCGGATAAATTACCCTAACTTTAAAATCCCGGATTCCCATCTTCGGGGGAATAACAATATTTTCTATTTCAGCCCATCATTTGCGGGGGATTTTATAGAGAGTTTATATTTCAATATCTCAAATAATGCACAAAAGCATAGCGCGTGCCTTTGCTGCTGACACGGCGTTCCGTCCGCTCTGCTTCTTTCCAATGCGTCCGGTCTATTGCGGGGAAAAATGCATCTCCTTCCACAGACAAATCCACTTCGGTTATCCGCAAATCGGTCGCCAATGGCATCGCTTGTCCGTATATCTGCGCGCCGCCCATAATGACGGCTTCTTCCGCGCCTGCGCACAATGCCAATGCCGCCTCCAAACTTGCCGCCGTTTCCGCGCCTGCCGCGCAATAATCCGCCTGCCGGCTGATGACGATGTTCCTCCGTCCGGGCAGGGGTTTGACGGGCAGGGATTCCCACGTTTTCCGCCCCATAATGACGGGTTTGCCCAAGGTATAGGCTTTGAAAAATGCGAAATCTTCGGGGATGTGCCAAGGCATAGCATTGCCCGCCCCGATGCACAGGTTTTCCGCACACGCCGCAATTAGGGTTATTTTAGTCATGTCGTCTCCATAAAAATGCCGTCTGAAAGCTTCAGACGGCATTTTATGATATTCCGTATCAAAAATCTCAACTTGCCCGAGCAATACGTATTTTGTTGGCACCCGCCAACAATGCCAACAGTTCTTCAGTCGCGCCCCAACCGATACACGCATCGGTAATGCTTTTGCCGTACACTTCCGGCTTATCCTGTCTGCCTTCGACCAAATGGCTTTCCACCATCACGCCCATAATATTGCTCCCGTCCTGTTCCAATTGGGCAGCAATATCTTGTGCCACTTCCATCTGCCGGGTGTAATCCTTGCGGCTGTTGGCGTGGCTGCAATCTATCATCAGCTTATCGGTTACCCCTGCCGCACGCAGTTGTTCCGCCGCCTCGCTGACGTGTCCCGCATCATAATTCGGCTCTTTTCCGCCGCGCAAAATGACATGACAGTCGGGATTGCCGCCGGTATGGACAATGGCGGAATGTCCGGCCTTGGTTACAGACAAGAAATGATGCGAATGGCTCGCCGCACCGATTGCGTCGATGGCAATCTTCAAATTGCCGTCCGTACCGTTTTTAAAGCCGACGGGGCAGGACAGCCCGCTTGCCAATTCGCGGTGAACTTGGCTTTCGGTCGTCCGCGCACCGATTGCCCCCCAAGAAATCAAGTCCGCATAATATTGCGGCGTAATCATATCCAAAAACTCGGTAGAGGCAGGCATACCCATATTGTTCAGCGACAACAACAGGCTGCGCGCCTGACGCAAACCGAAATTGATATCGAACGTACCGTCCAAATGCGGGTCGTTAATCAAACCTTTCCAACCCACCGTCGTCCTCGGCTTCTCGAAATAAACGCGCATCACAATCAAAAGCTCGTTTTCATACTGCTTGCGGAGTTTCAACAAACGCTCCGCATATTCCAACGCCGCTTTCGGATCGTGAATCGAACACGGCCCGATAATGACCAACAGCCGCTTGTCCCTGCCGTGAACCAAATCGGAAATTTCCTGACGGGTGCGGTGAACCAAGCCCGAAGCCTCTTTGGAAATCGGCAGCTCGTAAAGATGGGCAATCGGCGGCAACAACTCTTTAACTTCTTTAATCTTAATATCGTCTGTGGGGTAATGGTGTGTCATCTTGCATCTTTCCTGATGGGTTTTTATACGCGGCTTAGGTTACATCGTTTACCTTGCACAAACAAGTGCAACATATTACTACAAAGCTATTTTATTTCAAAATAACTGATATATCTTTTTTCATAGATTTTAAATTTCATATTTTTAATATTTTAGGAATTTTATTCCAAAGAAAAAGAAACAGATTGATAAAAACAATACCCGCCATTCATTCGGACAAAACCGCACGGAACATCCGTTTTCCCATTTCCACGACAATCCGGTACAGAACACCCCGCTGCCGATTCCGCCTGCACATCCGGCAAAATTTCATACACAAGGAAAATGTTGAAAACAAAAAGAACTCATTGCTTGAAAAAAGATTTAATGGGAATGCGGGTATTTCCCACACTTTTTCCATTTATTTATCCTCATTATAGGAAGAAAAACATGAAAAAACCCTGCTTGCACTCTCACTTGCAGCCGTGTCCGCCGTTACGGTAGCCGATATTCCCGAGTCTAACGGCAAAGGCAAAGCCATCATCGGCGATAAGGAAAAACACCGTTACCAAGCATGAAAACCTTGTTTTGAAAGTCTATGGCGAAATCCGCCAAGATTTGGGGGACGGATGATCCCTGACCCCTTGGCGGATGCATATGCAGATTTGCGCGGCAAAACCAAAGTGATGACGACCCAGATGTGTGCTTCCCGCGATGTCAGCAAAAGCGCCAAAGGTTGGAGTGTCGGTATCGGTCTGAATGTAGGCAAACAGTTGACCGACAGCGTCGGTCTCGAGTTTGATCCATACTACCGTCACAAAACAATCTGCAAACCCCGTGAGATTGTCTTGGACGGCGACAGAACCAAAATGGGCCGCTCCAAATCCAACGAGTACGGCTTCCGCGTAGCCGCAACGTTCTATAGTCAATTAAAATCAAAATAGGACAGTAGTGCATCGTCAAATCGGGCGTAATCAGACAAAACGGTTCGCAGATACCGCTTAATATTCGCCCACACTTTCTCAATCGGGTTGAGCTCAGGTGAATAAGGTGCAAGAGGCAATACCTTATGTCCCAATTTTTCCGCCATTTCCCGTAAGACACCCATACGGTGAAATCACGCATTATCTAAAATATAGTGGATTAACAAAAATCAGGACAAGGCGACGAAGCCGCAGACAGTACAAATAGTACGGAACCGATTCACTTGGTGCTTGAGCACCTTAGAGAATCGTTCTCTTTGAACTAAGGCGAGCCAACGCCGTACTGGTTTTTGTTAGAGGCTGTACTAGATTAGCCCTAAATTCCACACCAATCCCGCAGGATTTTAAGCTGTTGAGACGGTGTGCCGAAGTTAAATCGAAATTCGCATTCTTTCAAGAACAGCGGGAAAAATTTACGATCGATTCCGTTGTATTTTCGCAAGACGCGTTTTGCCTGATTCCAAAAATTCTCAATGCCGTTAATGTGGTTCTGACGGTCTGCAAACTCCTTGGAATGGTTGATGCGGTAATGGATAAAACCGCTCACGTCCAACTTGTCGCAGCTGCTCAGACTATCGGTATAAACAATGCTGTCCGGCATGATTTTCTTCTTGATGACAGGGAGTAACGTTTCAGACTTGGCATTATCCACCACAACGGTATAGACCCGTCCGTTGCGTTTCAGAATGCCGAAGACAACCACTTTTCCTGCCGCACCGCGACCACGTCTGCCTTTACGCCGTCCGCCGAAATCGCTTTCGTCCGGCTCGACAGAGCCCTCAAAAACCTCATCGGCAGCCAAGGCCAAATGATGGTTGATAACCGTGCGGATTTTACGGTAGAACAGTGCTGCCGAATTGGGATGGATACCCAAAATATCGGCGGCAGAACGGGCGGTAACTTCCAGCACAAAAAACGGAGCAGTTCTTTCTGTACTTTTTTCTTTAATTTGCAGTGTGTTATCTTCATATTTCGAGGGTAACATATCTGCTAATCTAGTACAGCCCCTAGTTTAAAGCTTTGTTTCTTAAGTCCGCAGAGTATGCCATGGTTAGACCTTCAAAGTTGAGTATTGTACTATTTTGTTTTTAATTAACTATAAAACGCTTGTGTGAATAGGAAGACTGCAGAATATTGCTGCCTTTTCCTGTTTGCTTTAAATAAACAGAAAATGCCGTCTGAAACCGATTTTCAGACGGCATTTGTCCCTTAAAACACGTTTTTTCAAGCGCGACCATACCAAACACCCACAGGTTGCCTTCCACCCTTCGTACAACCTTTGCTCCATCAAACATCCACTTCCTAAATACTGATGTCTGCTTAGGTTGAATCGGCATTCGTACGATTACGGCACACCGCCTAATCTGTACCTGCGTCTGTTGCGCCCAATACCAAAGACTACCTGAAAATCTCCCAAACTTTTCAGGTAGCCTTATCACGTTTTCGACTGTTACCACACGCCCAAAGACCGCCTGAAACCCTTTTTCAGACGTTCCGCTCCGATACCCCCAACAAAACGCCGCCCGAACACATGTTCAGACGACATTTTCTTTGCGTCGATTCATTCCCCGATATAGCGCAGGTCTTTTTCCAGCCATTTCCCTTCCAAACAAAAAAGCACCGACGGCGGCCGATGCCCCTTCCTTTACAGGTTCCCCTATTTTTTAGCTGCGGGCAGAGCCGGTTTTGCCGGGCCTTTTGGTGCGGGCGCACCGACAGAAGCCTGATCCTTCAGCTTCGCCAGCACCGCAGGGCCGATGCCCTTTACCTTGGTCAAATCGTCTACAGACTTGAACGCACCGTTTTGCGCACGGTATTCCGCAATGGCCTTCGCCTTCGCAGGGCCTATGCCCGGCAGCGCCTCCAGCTCCTGCTGCGAAGCCGCATTGATGTTTACCGCCGCAAGGGAGAAGGCGCAGGAGAACAGCATACAGAACAGCACGAACATTTTCTTCATGGTTTTTCCTTTAAGGGTTGCAAACAATAAACCGCATCTTGCGACGATAAAACGGGTCATTCTAAAATGAATATCCCAAAGTTTCAAGCCGTTCCTCCGCAAACCCGACCGGACGCCGTACGGATACTGTCCCGCCATCCCCGACATTTTTTCCGGGCAAAGCAAAAACCCCGAATAATCGGGGGTTTTCTGAAAGGGTGTTTGGCAGTGACCTACTTTCGCATGGAAGAACCACACTATCATCGGCGCTGAGTCGTTTCACGGTCCTGTTCGGGATGGGAAGGCGTGGGACCAACTCGCTATGGCCGCCAAACTTAAACTGTTACAAATCGGTAAAGCCTTAATCAATATATTCGGTAATAACTGAATCAGTCAGTAAGCTTTTATCTCTTGAAGTTCTTCAAATGATAGAGTCAAGCCTCACGAGCAATTAGTATGGGTTAGCTTCACGCGTTACCGCGCTTCCACACCCCACCTATCAACGTCCTGGTCTCGAACGACTCTTTAGTGCGGTTAAACCGCAAGGGAAGTCTCATCTTCAGGCGAGTTTCGCGCTTAGATGCTTTCAGCGCTTATCTCTTCCGAACTTAGCTACCCGGCTATGCAACTGGCGTTACAACCGGTACACCAGAGGTTCGTCCACTCCGGTCCTCTCGTACTAGGAGCAGCCCCCGTCAAACTTCCAACGCCCACTGCAGATAGGGACCAAACTGTCTCACGACGTTTTAAACCCAGCTCACGTACCACTTTAAATGGCGAACAGCCATACCCTTGGGACCGACTACAGCCCCAGGATGTGATGAGCCGACATCGAGGTGCCAAACTCCGCCGTCGATATGAACTCTTGGGCGGAATCAGCCTGTTATCCCCGGAGTACCTTTTATCCGTTGAGCGATGGCCCTTCCATACAGAACCACCGGATCACTATGTCCTGCTTTCGCACCTGCTCGACTTGTCGGTCTCGCAGTTAAGCTACCTTTTGCCATTGCACTATCAGTCCGATTTCCGACCGGACCTAGGTAACCTTCGAACTCCTCCGTTACGCTTTGGGAGGAGACCGCCCCAGTCAAACTGCCTACCATGCACGGTCCCCGACCCGGATGACGGGTCTGGGTTAGAACCTCAAAGACACCAGGGTGGTATTTCAAGGACGGCTCCGCAGAGACTGGCGTCTCTGCTTCAAAGCCTCCCACCTATCCTACACAAGTGACTTCAAAGTCCAATGCAAAGCTACAGTAAAGGTTCACGGGGTCTTTCCGTCTAGCAGCGGGTAGATTGCATCTTCACAACCACTTCAACTTCGCTGAGTCTCAGGAGGAGACAGTGTGGCCATCGTTACGCCATTCGTGCGGGTCGGAACTTACCCGACAAGGAATTTCGCTACCTTAGGACCGTTATAGTTACGGCCGCCGTTTACTGGGGCTTCGATCCGATGCTTGCACATCTTCAATTAACCTTCCAGCACCGGGCAGGCGTCACACCCTATACGTCCACTTTCGTGTTAGCAGAGTGCTGTGTTTTTAATAAACAGTCGCAGCCACCTATTCTCTGCGACCCTCCAGGGCTTACGGAGCAAGTCCTTAACCTTAGAGGGCATACCTTCTCCCGAAGTTACGGTATCAATTTGCCGAGTTCCTTCTCCTGAGTTCTCTCAAGCGCCTTAGAATTCTCATCCTGCCCACCTGTGTCGGTTTGCGGTACGGTTCGATTCAAACTGAAGCTTAGTGGCTTTTCCTGGAAGCGTGGTATCGGTTACTTCATGTCCGTAGACACTCGTCATCACTTCTCGGTGTTAAGAAGACCCGGATTTGCCTAAGTCTTCCACCTACCGGCTTAAACAAGCTATTCCAACAGCTTGCCAACCTAACCTTCTCCGTCCCCACATCGCATTTGAATCAAGTACAGGAATATTAACCTGTTTCCCATCGACTACGCATTTCTGCCTCGCCTTAGGGGCCGACTCACCCTACGCCGATGAACGTTGCGTAGGAAACCTTGGGCTTTCGGCGAGCGGGCTTTTCACCCGCTTTATCGCTACTCATGTCAACATTCGCACTTCTGATACCTCCAGCACACTTTACAATGCACCTTCATCGGCCTACAGAACGCTCCCCTACCATGCCAGTAAACTGGCATCCGCAGCTTCGGTTATAGATTTGAGCCCCGTTACATCTTCCGCGCAGGACGACTCGACCAGTGAGCTATTACGCTTTCTTTAAATGATGGCTGCTTCTAAGCCAACATCCTGGCTGTCTGGGCCTTCCCACTTCGTTTACCACTTAATCTATCATTTGGACCTTAGCTGGCGGTCTGGGTTGTTTCCTCTTGACAACGGACGTTAGCACCCGCTGTCTGTCTCCCGAGGAACCACTTGATGGTATTCTTAGTTTGCCATGGGTTGGTAAGTTGCAATAACCCCTAGCCATAACAGTGCTTTACCCCATCAGTGTCTTGCTCGAGGCACTACCTAAATAGTTTTCGGGGAGAACCAGCTATCTCCGAGTTTGTTTAGCCTTTCACCCTATCCACAGCTCATCCCCGCATTTTGCAACATGCGTGGGTTCGGTCCTCCAGTACCTGTTACGGCACCTTCAACCTGGCCATGGATAGATCACTCGGTTTCGGGTCTACACCCAGCAACTCATCGCCCTATTAAGACTCGGTTTCCCTACGCCTCCCCTATTCGGTTAAGCTCGCTACTGAATGTAAGTCGTTGACCCATTATACAAAGGTACGCAGTCACACCTCTAGGGCGCTCCCACTGTTTGTATGCATCAGGTTTCAGGTTCTGTTTCACTCCCCTCCCGGGTTCTTTTCGCCTTTCCTCACGGTACTGGTTCACTATCGGTCGATGATGAGTATTTAGCCTTGGAGGATGGTCCCCCATATTCAGACAGGATTCACGTGTCCCGCCCTACTTTTCGTACGTTTAGTACCGCTGTTGAGATTTCGAATACGGGACTGTCACCCACTATGGTCAAGCTTCCCAGCTTGTTCTTCTATCTCGACAGTTATTACGTACAGGCTCCTCCGCGTTCGCTCGCCACTACTTGCGGAATCTCGGTTGATTTCTTTTCCTCCGGGTACTTAGATGGTTCAGTTCTCCGGGTTCGCTTCTCTAAGTCTATGTATTCAACTTAGGATACTGCACAGAATGCAGTGGGTTTCCCCATTCGGACATCGCGGGATCATTGCTTTATTGCCAGCTCCCCCGCGCTTTTCGCAGGCTTACACGTCCTTCGTCGCCTATCATCGCCAAGGCATCCACCTGATGCACTTATTCACTTGACTCTATCATTTCAAGAACTTCTTTGACTTTGCCTAACATTCCGTTGACTAGAACATCAGACTTGAATTTCCTACTTTGATAAAGCTTACTGCTTTGTTGTGTCTTAATCCTGCCTTTTGTGTTTCAGGATTAAGTCGATACAATCATCACCCAAATACTGTGTTTGTTTTCTTTTCTCTTGTGAGCGATTTTTTATCCTTTGCAAAGAATAAAAATCAAAACAAACGCTTTGTCTTTGTTTGTTGATTTCG